>JALHPU010000016.1:96656-101674 GCA_022842325.1 Sulfuritalea sp.
AACCACCGCGCCGGGGCCCTTCCACAACACAGCCGCCGGCGCGCCAACCGAACATGCGCCACCCCCCGGCGGCGCCGCCGCCACGCCGCAGTCGCCGGCCGCACTGCCCGGCAAGCCCGGCGACAAGCCGGTCGAGCGCCAGCGTTTCGACTTCTACAACATTCTCGAAGGCAAGCAGCCGGCGGCGCCCGCGACGACGCCGACACCGGCGACATCGGCACCGCCGGCGCCGGCCGCCGAGGCCAAGCCGGCACCGGTGGAAGTCTTTTTCCTCCAGGTCGGCTCCTTCCAGAAAGCCGCGGATGCCGACAACCTGAAGGCCAAGCTGGCGCTGACCGGCCTCGATGCGACCGTACAGGAAGTCAATATTCCCGAAAAAGGCACCATGCATCGCGTGCGTGTCGGTCCCTTCCGCGGCCCCGATGAAATGAACCGGGCACGTGCGCTGTTGTCGCAAAGCGGCGTGCAGGGCACCGTCATCAAGCAGAAGGAATAGCAATGAGTCCATGGCGCGGATCTGCGGCGGCGGTGCGTGGCCGCTATCAGGCGATTACGCCGGGCAGCTGCGGCGAACAGATTGCGCCGGTCGCTCGCGTGCGCGGCGAAACCGGCCGCAAGTAGTCCGCCGGTGCGGGTCTTTAGTTACGGCCGCTGCGCTTAACGCCGAAAATGCCGGCGTTACCCTCCACTGAAACGAAAACACGTTGTTTCCTGACCGGCGCATCGAGCGGCATCGGCGCAGCGCTGGCGCGCCATTACGCCGCGACGGGCGCCACGCTGGGCCTGGCGGCGCGGCGCCAGCGCCGACTCCTGGAACTGGCCGCGCAGCTTCCCGGCAGCCACACCTGCTACGCCCTGGATGTCGCCGATGGGGCGGCGTTGCAAGCGGCGGCGGCCGATTTCATCGCGCGCCACGGCTGCCCCGACATCGTGATTGCCAATGCCGGCGTTTCGGTCGGCACCGTGGGCGACGATGCAAACGACCTGGCGGTGCTCGATCGTGTGTTCCGCACCAATGTCGTCGGCATGGCGCAGACCCTGCAGCCCTTCGTCGCCGCGATGAAGGCGCGCGGCAGCGGCCGCCTGGTCGGCATCGCCTCGGTGGCCGGCATCCGCGGCCTGCCGGGCGCCGGCGCCTACTCGGCCTCGAAGGCGGCGACCATCGCCTACCTCGAGGCGCTGCGCATCGAGCTGCGCGGCAGCGGCGTCAAGGTAGTTACCATCGCACCGGGCTATATCGCGACGCCGATGACGGCGGTGAATACCTACCCGATGCCCTTCCTGCTGCCGGCCGATGAAGCTGCGCGCCGCTTCGCCGTCGCCATCGAGCGCGGCACCAGCTATGCGGTGATTCCCTGGCAGATGGGTGTGGTGGCCAAATTGCTGCGCCTGCTGCCCAACCCGGTGTTCGATGCCTTGTTCGCCCGCGCCGGCAGGAAGCCGCGCGGACTCGACCTGTAATGCCGCCGGTCGACGCGCTGGGACGCGAGCACGCGGCCTTCGACGGCGTGCCGCGCATCGTCAGCCTGGTGCCGAGCCTGACCGAACTGATCTGCGACCTTGGGCTCGCCGACTGCCTGGTCGGCCGCACCGGTTTCTGCGTGCATCCGCGCGAGGTGCTGCGCCGGGTGCCCAAGGTCGGCGGCACCAAGGACGTCAAGCTCGATGTGCTGCGGCAACTGGCTCCCACCCACGTCATCGCCGACATCGACGAAAACCGGCGCGATGCGGTGGAAGCCATCATGGAATTCGTGTCGCAGGTCGTGGTCGTCCATCCGCGGACCGTGGACGACAACCTCGGCCTGTATGCGCTGCTCGGCGGCATCTTCGGCCGCCACGCCGAAGTCGCGCGGCTCGCTGCCGGGTTCTCCGCTGCGCGCCGGGAACTCGCCGCCGTGAGTGCCGCGTTGCCGCGCGAGGCAGTGCTCTATCCGATCTGGCGCGAGCCCTGGATGACGGTCCGCCGCGACACCTATATTTCTTCCATGCTCGCCGCCGCGGGCTGGGACACGCTGCCGGCCGATGCCGAGCTGCGTTTCCCGCAATTCGCCTGGGATGCGCCGTGGCTGCACGACGTTCGGCGTGTGCTGCTGCCCTCGGAGCCCTATGCCTTCACCGCGCGCGACGAGGCGGAAGTCGCCGCACTCGCGACAGGCCCGGTCACCCGCATCGACGGCGAAATGGTCTCCTGGTACGGCAGCCGCGCGATCGCCGGCCTGAGTTATCTGGCAAATCTGAGGCTGCAACTGGCCTGAGGGAAAGCCCCGTGCGATGCGCGCGCAACTCACTGCCGGCCTGCGTTCCCCAGTGTTAGGTAACGCACAGACAAATTGCCCGCGCCGGATAGCATTGGCGCGAGGCGATCGGCGAAAAGAACGCCTAAACAGCAGCGGAAGAGTGTATGGTCGGAACTCCTGCCTGATCCTCGTCCCGCCCAGCTTGGCGCAATGGGACGTTGAATTTCCTGTTTGCGGTTCCAGCCCGGTATGGGCACTGGCACTTCACGCCTGAATCTGCCGGTGGCTCCGATCCATGATAAAACGACAAGGACATACCGATGCGATTCAGCCTACATCCCGCCATTCCAGCCGCGCTCCTGGCTGGAATGCTAGCCGCGCTGACCGGCCTTGCCCAGGCCGAAGTCAACCTGAATGCCGGGGCCAGGCTCTCGCATGACAACAATGTCAATGGTTCGCCGGATACGCCGTCCAAGGCGAACCAGCTCAGCGACAACTTCCTTTCGCTGAGTGGTTCAGCCGTGTATTTCAAGCCGTTGAACGATGAGCAAACCAACTATTTCATCGCTCAGATTGGCATGCAGGCCTCCAACTACAACAAGTTCAAGAACCTCAACAGTTCGATGCTGGTGGCGAGTGCAGGGAACTACCGGCAGTTGTCCCCGACCTGGTCTGGCCAGGTCATGGGCCGGGGTTTCCGTCGCGACACCCGGCAAAACGAACGCGATTCCAATGGTGTCGGCGCAACCCTGGAAATCAAGAAGCAATTGAACCAGACCTTGTGGCTCAAGGGAGTTGCCGACTATGAGGACAGCAAGGCCAATCTCGGTTCCTTCAGCTATACCGGCGAGACCTACGGCCTGAATCTGGGATACCTGCCGCGTACGGATACCTTCGTCAATCTGGGCTACAGCCACGCCAGACGTGAATTCAAGAGCACTCTGCCATTCAATGCCACCACCCAAACCCTGTTCGTCGAGGTGACGGAGCGGATGTCGAAGAACTGGTACCTGAACGGTGGCTACGCCTACATGAAGAACGATTCCAACTTTGCCGGAACGGCTTACACCAACCAGGTTCTGTCGCTTGGCGTGAGCTTCAGCTATTAATCCCGATCCACACCTGCCGTATCTCAAGGCATTAGCGGGCAATGCCTCCTGCAATAGTGGCGCAAACCAGCCAATGGGTATTCAAATGAAGATCAATTCTGCAGCTCTTGTATTGGCATACACCTTCCTCGCGATGGGCGCGGCCGCAGCCGCGGATCAGCCTGAACCCAATCCGGCAGGAGGCGTCCCGTCATCGAGTGGTCAGCCGGCACCCGCTGCGGCTATCGGCTTCGGCAGCGGTAGCGGCATGGGCCCGGGCGGCAGCGTCGGCAGCGCCAGCAGCATAGGCGGGGGTTTCGGTGCTCCGACCAGCGGCGCCGGCGGCCAGAGCTTCGGCGGCGGCTTCAATTCGCAAACCCCCGGCTCCGGCCCGTTCTCGTCCAATCCTGCGCTTAATCCTGCAATCGGGTCCGGCGGGTCCGGCGGAGCGGGGGGAGCTGGAGGAGCGGGAGGAGCCTTATAGCCCAGGCATTTACGCTAACCGCAAACGCTGCTCACCGCCGATCGGTTTGGGATATGACATTCCGTCCAGGAGTGTCGAGAAGTTCAGCAATGCCTAACCGAACCTACAAGGAACAGCGGAATGGACCATCAAGATGGCGACTCGGCAAGCCCGGAAGCAAGAAGAGAACCCGTGTCGCGTCTGATGCTCACGCTTATCGCCGGCCTGGGCATGACGTGTTGGGGCGCGGCCGCCCTTGCGGCAAGCGAGCCCCTTCCCAACGTCAAAGTTGCCGTGAAGAGCCAGGCAGGTGGCGTCGAATTGGCAACCGTAACCAACAAGGATGGGGTTTATAGATTCACCGGACTGTCGCCGGGGCAGTACGAGCTTACGATCGTCGGCCAGCGTGTTCAATCAATCACCGTTGGTGGAAAGCGCAGCATCGTCGGCATGTTGAGGCGCAACGATGACGGCACGATAAGTTACACCTACGACACGGCGCTTGGCTCGCCCAATGCAGGCACCACGGGTACCGGCGTAGTTGGAACCGGGATGACGGGTTCAGGCACTACGGGCACTACGGGCACTACGGGTACTACGGGTACTACGGGTACTACCGGTACCAGCGGAACCACCGGGGCCACCGGCGCGACGACAGGACATGCACCTACTGGAACGGGTGTGGGGCCGGGCACCACTGGCACGACGACGATGGGTCTCACCACCAACGGCACCACGCGTCCCACGACCACTGGCACCGATCCAACCGGCGCCGTTACCACCGGCACCAGCCCGACCAAGCCCACCACCACGGGCACCGGCGTCGGGCCGGGGACGACCGGCACGACGACCGTCGGCGTCACCACCACCGGCACGACCCGACCCAGCACGACGGGGACGAACCCCACCGGCACCGTTACCACCGGCACCAGCCCGACGAAGCCGACCACCACGGGCACGACGACGGGTCTCACCACCAACGGCACCACGCGTCCCACCACCACTGGCACCGATCCAACCGGCGCCGTCACCACCGGCACCAGTCCGACCAAACCGACTACCACGGGTACCGGCGTCGGGCCGGGCACCACGGGCACGACGACGGCGGGTCTTACCACCAACGGCACGACGCGTCCCACGACCACCGGCACCGGTACCGGTGCCGGACCGGGCACGACCGGTACGACGACCGTCGGCGTCACCACTACCGGCACCACGCGCCCCAACACG
>JALHPU010000017.1 GCA_022842325.1 Sulfuritalea sp.
GCAGCAGCTTGCTTCAGTCGCGCTACGCGCTCCTTACGCAACCTGCTGCGCAACATCACGCCATACGTCGAATTCTTCATGGAAAAATAATACAAGGGCGGACTTCAGTCCGCCATCCATCCGGCCGACTGAAGTCGGCCCTACATATCCATCCATCGGGCCGACTGAAGTCGGCCCTGCGAGGCGCAGACATTCGCGAAGCTGAACACCGATACAGGGAGACCTCCGCATGAAACGAACCGGCGCCTGGATGGCGGTACGAGCCCTCGAAGCCCTCGGCATCAAATACACCTTCGGCATCCCCGGGGTGCACAACACCGAGCTTTACGACGAGCTCAACAGCTCGGCGCAGATCACCCCGGTGCTGGTGACCCACGAGGGCGGCGCATCCTTCATGGCCGACGGCATGAGCCGCACCTCGGACCTGACCGGCACGTTGGTCATCGTCCCCGCCGCGGGCGCCACGCACGCCGCCAGCGGCATCGGCGAGGCCTTCCTCGACGGCATTCCAATGCTGGTGATCTGCGGCGGCATCCGCACCGACCTCGACAAGAAATACCAGTTGCACGAACTCGATCAGCACGCCTTCCTCAAACCGCTGACCAAGGCGACCTTTCTGGTCACGACGCACGCCGAGATCGTGCCGACGCTGTTCAAGGCCTGGGAAATCGCCCATTCCGGCGAGCCGGGCCCGGTCTTCGTCGAGATCCCGGTGAACCTGCAGATGTTTCCCGGCGAGGCCCCCGAGATCCCGCTGCCGCCGGTCATCGCGCGGACGCAGAAGACCACGCCGGCGGACATCCGGCGCGCCGCCGAACTGCTGCTGGCGGCGCAGCACCCGGCCCTGTTCGTCGGCTGGGGCGCGCGCGACGCCGAGCATGAAACCCGTGCCATCGCCGAATTCCTCCAGGCCCCGGTGGCCACCACGCTACAGGGCCTGTCGGTGTTTTCCGCGGCCCATCCGCTGCATACCGGCTTCGGCTTCGGCGCCTCGGCCGTACCCGCCGCACGCAACGCCTTCGCCGACTGCGACTGCCTGCTGGCGGTCGGCACCCGCTTCGCCGAAATCGCCACCGGCAGCTTCGGCGTCATGGTGCCCGCCAACCTGATCCACGCCGACATCAACCCGGCGGTATTCAGCGCCAACTATCCGGCCAAGGTGAGCCTCGAAGGCGATGCCCGGGCCGTGCTCGGCCTGTTGCTGGAGGAACTGCAAAGAGTCGGCGCCCGGCGCACGGCGAATACCGAACTGCAGGCGCGCATCCAGCGCGACAAGGCTGCATACAACGAGGAATGGCTGCGCCACGACAGCGGCGGCAAGGTCAATCCGGCGGCGTTCTTCAATGCACTGCGCGCAGCGGTGCCCGACGACGCGATCGCCGTGGTGGACGACGGCAACCACACCTACCTGACCGCCGAACTGTTCCCGGTGCGGCAGCCCAAGGCGCTGATCGTGCCGACCGATTTCAACAGCATGGGCTACGCGGTGCCGGCCGCGATCGGCGCCAAGCTGGCCAACCCCGAGCGCGAAGTGTTCGCCATCGTCGGCGACGGCGCCTTCACCATGACCTGCATGGAAATCGTTTCGGCCACGCGGCTGGGGCTCGGCCTCGTCTATTACGTGTTCCACGACGGCGAGCTGTCGCAAATCGCGCAGGCGCAGGAGATTCCCTTCAACCGCAAGCCCTGCACCGCGCTAGGTGCGATCGACTTCAGCGGCGTGGCGATCGCCACCGGCGCCGAGTACATCCGTGTGGAATCGAACGAATGGGTGGTGCAGGCGATCGCCCGGGCCCGCGAACTGGCCGCCGGCAACCGGCCGGTGATCGTCGATCTGATCATGGACTATTCGAAGCGCACGGCCTTCACCACCGGCGCCGTCAAAACCAACTTCAAGCGCTTCCCGCTGGCCCAGCGCCTGCGCATGGTGACCCGCGCCGTCAGGCGCAAGATCACCGGCTGACGCAGGCAATTCAATCAGTGACGGCCGCGGTGTCGGTCCGGCGCGACAATGCCGTGGCGAGCACACCGCTGGCCACGATCAGGATCACCCCAAGCCAGCCTGACCAGGGCAGGCTTTCGCCCCACAGCAGCATGCCGAAGGCGCTGGAAAACACCACCGTGCTGTAGGCCAGGCCGGCCGAGACCAGCGTCTTGCCGCGCTTGTAGGCGGCGGTCATGCACAGCTGCGCCAGCACGCCGAAGCCGCCGACGCCGAGCAGCAGCAGCCAGCCGCGCAGGTCGATGGCATGGAAAGGATTGGCCAGCAGCAGCCAGGGCAGGCCGCCCAGCGCCGACAGGGCCGAGAAATAGAACACCGTGCGCCATTCCGGCTCGCCCAGTTCGCCGAGCCGGCGCACGTTGAGGTAGGCGATGCTGGAAATGATCCCGGAGCCGAGACCGAAGGCCGCGCCCAGCCATTGCTCGCGGGCCAGCGTCGGCTGCAGCAGGAAGATGACGCCGACGAAACCGGCGGCGAGGACCGCGTAAAAGCCGCGGCGTACCGGTTCCTTGAGCCACAGCACCAGCAGCAGTGCGAGGAACAGCGGCGATGTGAAGTTCAGCGTCACCGCGGCCGCCAGCGGGATCATGCTGATCGCGTAGAAGTACATCACCAGCGAAACGAAGCCCGCCAGGCCGCGCACCACATGGGTCCGCGCATGCGGCGTCGCCAGCGGCAGCCGGCGCAGCAGCACATAGGAACCGATCAGCAGCGTGGCGATGAAGCCGCGCCAGAACACCAGTTCGGCGGCAGCGAACTGCGCCGCGCCAAGCTTGACGCAAACGCCCATGCAGGCAAACAGCAGGCTTGCGGCGACCATCCAGAGTGACTGCATCAACGCCCATGGCTTCGACAGCCACCCTCGAATCATGAAACGCCCGCGCCCTTGCGCGGCCATGGGCGAGCAAATTTGGCCCGCCCCCCTTCCCCCCTCGCGGGGGGTTACCAAATGGCTCGTTTCGCTCGATAGCACCAGCGACCCATCTCGTTGTTTGCCGTTAAATGAAACGGGCGCCGGCGGCTGACCGGCGCCCGTGTCGGGACTCCTGGTTCAGATGTGTTCGGCCATCACGCGTCGGTAAAACTCATGGAAGTGCTGCATGCCGTCTTCCATCGGCGACTGGTAAGGGCCGACTTCGCTGCGTCCCTGCTTGAGCAAGGCGCGGCGGCCGCGGTCCATGCGCTCGCCGATGTCGTCGTCCTCGATCGCCGTTTCCATGTAGGCGGCCTGCTCGGCCTTGATGAACTCGGGCTCGAACAGCGCGATGTCTTCGGGATAGTAGAACTCGACCACGTTCAGCGTCCGGTCCACATCCTGCGGAATCAGGGTCGATACCACCAGCACATGCGGATACCACTCGACCATGATGTTCGGATAGTAGGTGAGCCAGATCGCGCCGTGCTTCGGCAGTTCGCCGTTGTAGTAGTCGAGCACCGCCTTGTGCCAGCGCTGGTAGGTGGCCGAGCCCGGCTTGGCCAGCGAGGTGACACCGACTCGCTGCACCGAATACCAGTCGCCGAACTGCCAGGTCAGGTCGTCGCAGGTGACGAAGCCGCCGAGGCCCGGGTGATAGGGCACGACGTGATAGTCCTCGAGATAGACCTCGATGAAGGTCTTCCAGTTGTAATTGCACTGGTGCAGTTCGACGTGGTCGAGCTTGTAGCCGTCGAACTTGAGCTCGCTGCCGACTTTCATGCCAGCCAGGTCGGCATTGGCCGAGCGCGGACCGCGGAACAAGAGCCCCTGCCAGCTTTCCAGCTTCTGCTTGGCCAGGTTGAGACAGGGATTGGCCGGAAAATGCGGCGCGCCGATCAGTTCGCCGCCGGTGTCATAGGTCCAGCGATGGATCGGGCAGACGATGTTCTTCGCATTGCCGGCGCCCTGCAGCATGATCGCCTGGCGATGGCGACAGACGTTGGACATCTCGTAGCAAGCGTCGGGCTGGCGCACCAGCAGTCGCGCATGGTCGTGCCATTCCTGGGAACGATAGTCATGCACTTCGGGAATCATCAACTCGTGGCCGACATAGCCCGGGCCGGCATCGAAGATCAGCTTTTTCTCCTGCTCGAACAGCTTTTCATCGAAATACCACGCAACCGGAAACTGCGAAGCTCC
Source organism: Sulfuritalea sp. (assembly GCA_022842325.1). Taxonomy (GTDB): domain Bacteria; phylum Pseudomonadota; class Gammaproteobacteria; order Burkholderiales; family Rhodocyclaceae; genus Sulfuritalea. The sequence continues at coordinate 4,119 of JALHPU010000017.1, forward strand.
GGGTGAGAGGAGCGCTCGCGAGCCAACTTCGGACATGATTCCCAACCTCCAAGAGGGTTTACCCGGAAACCGGAAACGGACGGAAACGCCCGTCAGGAGAGACGATTGGCGGTATAAAACCGGCGGCGCAATTGTAGCCAATTTGACCAGAGGGCGCAGCTTAGGCTATTTTTACGGTTTTCCATGCCGCTGGTCACCGTTTTCGGCCAAGGCTGCACCCATGGCCATACTCCCAGACACCGCTCCGGACACCGATTCAGCAAGCGCCTCGACCCCGTCGTTTGAAAGCGCCCTCACTGAACTGGAGGCCATCGTCGCTGCGATGGAAGCCGGTCAAATGCCGCTGCAGGAGGCGCTGGACGCATACAAGCGGGGCATGGCGCTGTTGCGCCGGTGTCAGGACACGTTGACCGCAGCGGAGCAAAAGATACGCGTCCTTGACGCGAACGGATTGCGCGATTTCAATCCAGAGACCGACGGCAAACAGGAAAGCTGAACCACTGATGGATTTTTCGACCTGGATGTCCGGCATCCAGCAACGCACCGAATCGGCCCTGGAAGCCGCCCTGCCCGCCCCCACGCTTGCGCCCGCAAACCTCCACGAGGCCATGCGCTATGCCGTGCTGGGAGGCGGCAAGCGCGTGCGTCCACTGCTGTGCCACGCCGCAGGCTCGATCTTCAATATCGCCGGCAGCGTGCTCGATGCGCCCGCCATTGCCGTTGAACTGATCCATGCCTATTCCCTGGTGCACGACGACCTGCCCTGCATGGACGACGACGACTTGCGCCGCGGCAAGCCCAGTTGCCATGTCCAGTATGACGAAGCGACGGCGCTGCTGGTCGGCGACGCCCTGCAAACCCTGGCATTCCAGACGCTGTCGAACCGGCTGGCCGGCATTGCGGCGGCGCGGCAGCTAGACATGCTGCATCTGCTGGCGGTCGCCTCCGGATCGCGCGGCATGGCCGGCGGCCAGGCCATCGACCTCGCCGCGGTCGGCCAGCAACTGGACATCGGCGAACTGGAGTTCATGCATATCCACAAGACCGGTGCGCTGATCCGTTCCGCGGTGCTGCTCGGCGCCCATTGCGGCGAAGCGGCGCCGGATGCTTTGGAGCATCTGGGGCACTACGCCAACCGGATCGGCCTGCTGTTCCAGGTGGTTGACGATATCCTCGACGCCGAAGCCAGTACCGCCACGCTGGGCAAGACGGCCGGCAAGGACGCGGCACAGAACAAACCTACCTATGTCAACATCCTCGGTGCGAGAGAAGCGAAAGCCATGGCAAGCAAATTGAGACAGGACGCGCACGACGTGCTGGCGCCCTTCGGCGCATCGGCCCTGCGTCTGCACGAACTTGCCGACTTCATCGTCGAGCGGACTTTCTGATGACCTACCCCTTGCTCGATCGAATCAATGCTCCGGCCGATCTTCGTGCCCTGGAGCGCGACCAGCTGCCCCTGGTGGCGGATGAGCTGCGGGCCTTCCTGCTCGAGTCGGTATCGAAGACCGGCGGGCACCTGTCGTCCAATCTGGGCACCGTCGAACTGACCGTGGCCCTGCATTACGTGTTCGACACGCCCGAGGATCGCCTGGTGTGGGACGTGGGCCACCAAACCTATCCGCACAAGGCGCTGACCGGACGGCGTGCCGGCATGGAACGCCTGCGCATGAAGGACGGGGTTTCGGGCTTTCCGCGCCGCACCGAGAGCGAGTACGACACCTTCGGCGTCGGCCATTCGTCCACCTCGATCTCGGCGGCGCTGGGCATGGCCGTCGCCGCACGCAACAAGGGCGAGGAGCGCCGCGTCGTGGCCATCATCGGCGACGGCGCGATGTCCGCCGGTCAGGCCTTCGAGGCGCTCAACAACGCCGGCGTGATCGACGCCAACCTGCTGGTCATCCTCAACGACAACGACATGTCGATCTCGCCGCCGGTGGGCGCGCTCAACAAGTACCTGGCACGGCTGCTGTCGGGCGGCACCTTCAATGCCGCGCGCCGCGCCGGCGAGAAGATGCTGGCCGTGATCCCCAACGTCCTCGAATTCGCCAACCGCGTCGAGGAGCACGTCAAGGGCATGATCTCGCCCGGCACCCTGTTCGAGGAACTCGGCTTCAATTACATCGGCCCCATCGACGGCCATGACCTCGATGCGCTGATTCCGACCCTGCAGAACCTGCGCAAGCTGAAGGGACCGCAATTCCTCCACGTCATCACGCGCAAGGGCCAAGGCTACAAGCTGGCCGAGGCCGACCCGATCCTCTATCACGGCGTCAGCAAATTCGACGCCGCCAACGGCATCCAGCAGGCCAAGGCACCGGGCCGGCCGACCTACACCCAGATCTTCGGTGACTGGCTGTGCGACCAGGCCCAGGCCGACCAGCGGGTGATCGGCATCACTCCGGCCATGCGCGAGGGCTCGGGCATGGTGCGCTTCGCCCAGGAATTTCCGCAGCGCTTCTTCGATGTCGGCATCGCCGAACAGCACGCGGTGACCTTCGCCGGCGGCCTGGCCTGCGAAGGCATGAAACCGGTGGTCGCCATCTATTCGACCTTCCTGCAGCGCGCCTACGATCAGCTGATCCACGACATCGCCCTGCAGAACCTGCCGGTGGTGTTCGCCATCGACCGCGGCGGCCTGGTCGGCGCCGACGGCGCGACCCACAATGGCGCCTTCGACCTGTCCTATTTGACCTGCATTCCCAACATGGTGGTGATGACGCCCAGCGATGAAAACGAATGTCGCAAGATGCTGTCCACCGCGCTGACCATCGACGGCCCGAGCGCGGTGCGCTACCCGCGCGGCAGCGGGCCCGGGGCAGCCATGGAGCCGGGGCTTGCTACCCTGCCCATCGGCAAGGGGGAAGTGCGGCGCCAGGGCCGCCGTGTGGCTATCCTTGCGTTCGGCGCGATGCTGGCTCCGGCGCTGAAGGCGGCCGAATCGCTGGACGCCACGGTCGCCAACATGCGTTTCGTCAAGCCGCTGGACACCGAACTGGTGCAACAGCTCGCGGCAAGCCATGAACTGCTGGTCACGATCGAGGAAAACGCCTTGATCGGCGGCGCCGGTGCGGAGGTTGCGCGCGCCCTGGAAGCGGCCGGACTGCGCACTTCCCTGCTGCGACTGGGCCTGCCCGACCGGTTCATCGACCATGGCGACTCGGCCTTGCTGCTGGCTGAAGTCGGCCTCGACGATGCCGGCATCGTGCGTAGCGTGACGGCGCGACTTGCTGCAGCAATTAATAGTTGAGTAAATTCGTCGGATACTGATATAGTGCTACCGTCGACTTCACACACCAACCCACACGCAATATGAACTGCAGGAATCCCATGGCTCCACCCCAGCAATCTCCCATAGCAGACGTCCAGAGCAGCGCGGATTCGCGCCAGTTGCCGATCAACAAGGTCGGCATCAAGGACATCCGGCATCCCTTCAAGGTGCTGGACAAGAGCGGCGGCGTACGCCATACCATCGCGACCTTCAACATGTATGTCGGGCTGCCGCACAACTTCAAGGGCACCCACATGTCGCGTTTCGTCGAGATTCTCAACTCGCACGAGGAAGAGATTTCGGTCGAGAGCTTCGAGACCATGCTGCGCGAGATGGTGGTCCGTCTCGAAGCGGAAACCGGCCACCTGGAAATGAATTTCCCGTATTTCATCAACAAGACCGCGCCGGTGTCGGGCGTCAAGAGCCTGATGGATTACGAAGTGACTTTCATCGGCGAGATCATCGAGGGTGGACGCTACCGGCAGACCATCAAGGTGGTGGTGCCGGTCACCAGCCTCTGCCCCTGCTCGAAGAAGATTTCCGAGCGCGGCGCCCACAACCAGCGTTCCCACGTCACGATCAGCGCCACCACCAATCAGCTGGTGTGGATCGAGGATATCGTGCGCATGGCCGAAAGCCAGGCCTCCTGCGAGTTGTATGGCTTGCTGAAGCGCCCCGACGAGAAATACGTGACGGAACGGGCCTACGACAACCCGAAGTTCGTCGAGGATCTGGTCCGCGACGTTGCCGGTGCGCTCAATGCCGACGTCCGCATCGATGCCTACGTGGTCGAAAGCGAGAACTTCGAATCCATCCACAACCACTCGGCCTACGCGCTGATCGAGTGCGACAAGAAGCGCTACTGAAACCCGATTGACCAATCCCGGGATACCGTCCCGCCGTCCCGGTCGGGACATATACAAACGGGCCGCCCAGAAAACTGGGCGGCCCGTTTGTTTTGCGACTGCGCGGCGCAGATTACGCGCGGCGCGTCAGCTTCTAGCTCCGGCATAACGCCTGCTGGCGCAGGCATTAGCCTTCTCTGAAAACTTACGCTCTTCGCGTAAGTTTTTCCTTGATCCGCGCCGACTTGCCGGAACGGTCGCGCAGGTAGTAGAGCTTGGCGCGGCGCACATCGCCGCGGCGCTTGACCTCGATGCTGGCAATCAGCGGCGAATAGGTCTGGAAAGTACGCTCGACGCCCTCGCCGGACGAAATCTTGCGCACGATGAAGTTGGAATTGAGGCCGCGGTTGCGCTTGGCGATGACCACGCCTTCGAAAGCCTGGACGCGCTTGCGATCGCCTTCGACCACATTCACGTTGACGATCACCGTGTCGCCGGGGGCGAACGCGGGCACGGTCTTGCCCAGGCGTTCGATTTCTTCGTTTTCGAGCTGCTGAATCAGGTTCATTGCTTTACTCCTTCAGTTATGGCTGCGGAAATGCCCGCCAACCTTGCGTGCAGAGCAGAACTAGCTTTCCGTTCTGGTGCCCGCCGTTTCTGTGCCTTCCCGCCGGAATTCCGCCAGCAGTTCGGCCTCTTCACTACTCAACACCCTCGTCTCAAGGAGATCCGGGCGCCGTTGCCAGGTCCGTCCCAGCGCCTGCTTCAGGCGCCAGCGGCGGATCTTTTCGTGGTTGCCGGACAACAAAACCTCCGGCACCGTTGATCCTTCGTACACTTCCGGCCGCGTGTAGTGCGGACAGTCCAGCAAGCCTGCGGCAAATGAATCCTCCACCGCCGAAGCTTCATCATTCAATGCGCCCGGCAACTGCCTGATGCACGCGTCCATCAAGGCCATCGCCGCCAGTTCGCCGCCGGACAACACGAAATCGCCCAGCGACAACTCTTCATCCACGCAGCGCTCGATCAGCCGCTCGTCGATTCCTTCGTACCGCCCGCAGAGCAAAATCGCTCCGGAGCCTGAAGCCAGTTCCACTACCCGCTGCTGCCGGATTGGCGCCCCCTGCGGGGAAAGATAAATCACTTTCGCCGTACCGCCAGCGCCGACTCCTGCAGCCGCCTTTGCCGCCGCTTTTGCGGCACTGATCGCCTGCTCCAGCGGCAAGGCCATCATCACCATGCCGGGGCCGCCACCGTAGGGCCGGTCATCCACCGTTCGATGCACATCCTGCGTCCATTGCCGCGGGTTCCAGCACTCGATCTGCCACAAGCCCCGCTCCAGCGCACGCCGGGTAATTCCCGATGCCGTGAGTGCCGCGAACATCTCGGGAAACAACGTAATGACGTCGAAGCGCAAGCTCACCAGTCACTGTCCCAATCGACGCGGATCAGCCCTCCCGCAACATCCACTACCTTGACCACATGGCCGACGAAGGGCAGCAATCTCTCGCGCTCGGCTTCTGCGACCACCAGCACCTGGTTCGCGCCGGTCTCGATCAGAGACTTGACCCGACCCAGGGGCTGCTCCTGCATGTTCACCACCTCCAGGCCGATCAGATCCGCCCAGTAGTACTCGTCCTGCTCCGGCACCGGCAATGCCTCGCGCGGTGCGCCGATAAAGCAATTGCCCAAGGCTTCCGACGCATCCCTGTTGTCGATGCCGGCCAGCTTGGCGACGACACCGTCACCGTGCAGCTTGACCGCTTCCAGTTGATGCGCCTTCCAGCTTGCGGCGGGGGCCTCGGCATCGGTTGCAAGCCACCACTGCGGCATCTTGCGCCAGGCCTCGGGGTCATCACCAAACGGATGCACCCGCAACCAGCCCTGAACCCCGAACGGGGCGACGATGCGCCCCAACACGATCATGCGATTCAGGCAGCCTTGGTCGCGGCCTGCTTGACCAGACGCGCGGCAGTCGGCGACAGCTGCGCGCCATGACCCTGCCAGTAAGCCAGGCGCTCGGTGTTGATCACCAGGCCCTGCTCGCTTGCGGCGGCGACGGGATTGTAGTAACCGATGCGCTCGATGAAGCGGCCATCGCGGCGGTTGCGCGAATCGGCCACCACCATGTTGAAGAAGGGGCGCTTCTTGGCACCGCTACGGGCAAGACGAATTACAACCATGATGTTCTCTTGAAAAGCCGGAAAGCCGGCGATTTTATTGCAAAAACCCGGATAAAACAAGGCATAGCCTCACCCCTTTTGGCTACCGTGGCGTCGCCGGCCAGGCGGCCTGGTCAGCTCCGGGCCTGCCCGAACACCTCACGAATGGTCTGCTGGATGCCGATCGCGGCCTGGCGCGGATTCTCGGCCTGGCGAATGGGCCGTCCGACCACGATGTAGTCGGCACCGTTCCGGAACGCCTGCGCCACATCGACGGTACGCTTCTGGTCATCCGCGGGTTTGTTCTCGACCGGTCGAATGCCGGGGGTCACCACCATCAGCTTTTCGCCCAGTTCGCGCCTGATCATGGGCGCCTCGAGACCCGAAGAAACTATCCCGTCCACGCCGGCCGCCAGCGCGCGGCGCGCGCGCGAAAGTACAAGCTTGTCCACCTCGCAGGAGAACCCAAGATCGTCGAGATCGCCTCGATCCAGGCTGGTCAGCACGGTAACCGCAAGAATCTTGAGATCACCCTTGTCCTTGACCGCCGCTTCCATGATGGCCTGGTTGCCGTGGATGGTGGCAAACGTGGCGCCGCTGCCGGCCAGGGCGCGAACCGCGGAACGCACCGTTTCCGGGACGTCGAAAAATTTCAGATCGACAAAGACCTTCTTGCCCTGGCCGACGAGCCAGTGCAACAGTTCAAAATAGCCGCCGGTCATGAACAGCTCCAGCCCGATCTTGTAGAACACCACGGCGTCACCCAGTTCGGTTACGAGGGCGCGCGCTGCGGCCGCATCCGGAAGATCGAGGGCTACGATCAGGCGATCCCTGGGATCGATGGCCTTGGCAGAAAGCAGATCAGACATGGGTGGAATCCTTGCGACAAAACAATGCGCCCGGATTCTACTAGAATCGGGTCTGGTTCCCGGCCGTCTCGCCTACCATGCGCCGCAACAAAACATCTCCGCATCCACCCGTCCAGCTTCAGGAAGCGCTCGACTGGCTCGCCGAACCGCCGCAGGAAGATCCGCTGCTTGATCTGGTGCCCTTGCGCAAGCACATTGCGGCCGTCGGCTCACTGGCACTACCGGCATTGCATCGGCTCAAGATAGACGAACTGCTGCAGCAACGCGCCGAACGCATCGATGACGCGCTGGTTCCGATGCTGCTCGACGTCAAGCTACCCTTGCCGATGTCACTCGGCACGATCGCCCAGGGGCTGATCGGCTTGCGGGCGGAGCTTGGGGACACATGGCAGGCGGTTGCCGGCGACGCCGACCCGGAAGAACTCGCCCGCGTTCATCGCAGCAAGGCCCAGATTTGCCTGCAGGGAATCAACAATCTGTCACGCCAGTTCCTGGTCATTCTGCTGACCGCGACTCCCACGCCGATGTACTTTTGGCGCAACGCCCAGGCGCTCTATCACCGCGCCCATGACTCGGTCGACCCGACATCGACGCTCCCCGCGGAAATCGGTGCGATCGACGCCCGCTTCAAGGCCATGCTGGCGCTCACTGCAGCCCAACCCGAGGGGCTGACGCCACGCGAAATAGTTTTTCTTGCCGAATATCTCGAGACCCACGGCGTACTCACCAGAATTGACGCGATTCCGCCCGAAGCCGCCGGCGACTGGCTCTGGCTGGACGCCAATCTCGACCAGCCGCCGGTATCGCTTGAGCGCATCAAGCCCGACGGTGGACGCTGTCTGTACGTCCGCCTGGGCGAACTGGCCGCGCTTGCAGCCCAGCATCTGGACAAGCTCAACGACGGAGTGCCTCCCAAGTCACTCGGGCTGCCCATGCAGGCGGCTGGCGCGGACTACCGCAATGCGCTTGAACGCGCCCGTCAATGCTGGGCGACTCCGCGGCGGCGCAACTTCAACCGCCGCCCGCAATCGCTGCCAGTGGAAGTCTGCACACAATTGAGCTCCTTGTGGACAGCCCTGCAGAATGACGCCGTGCAGGAACCCGATTCCGCGGTCTGCGAGCTGACCTACAGCGATTGGACGGTGCTCAACGAAGGTCCGTCCGGCTATGCGATCGTGCATGTGGTCGGTGCCGTCACCGGCATAGTGCCGGGATGTGCGGTAGGTTTGCGCACCGGTGCCGGTGCCGCCTGGCAGATTTGCCTCGTACGCTGGGCCCGCAGCCGGAGCAGCACTCATGTCGAACTGGGGCTCGAAGTACTCTCGCCGTCGGCAAAGCCGGTACGGATCCAGGCGTTGAGCAGCCGGAATCCCGAGCCACCGGTGCCGGCGCTGCTGCTGCCGGCAATGCCGAACATCAACCGCAATGAAGCGATACTCGCCGGGCGCGGCGACTACAACGTCCGTCCCTTTACATTGCTGCAGGAACACGAGGCCCACTTGCAGGTCGCCGAATGCATGCCGCACCGGAGCCTGATCGAAACATCAAGCATCGAAGTCTTCGAGTTCATCCGCAACTCGGCCGCACATTAGGCCCGCGTCGATTGGGGCAACTCGGCAACCAGCAGCGCGCCGATCAGAATCACGCTCCACGAGGCATAAAGCCAAACCAGAAATACCGGGACAACCGAGAATGCACCATAGACCACGGCATTTACGGTAAACCCGGTAGCGATATACAGCGTGAAAAGCTTCTGCAGGCCGAGAAAGCCCAGTGCTGCAATCACGCCACCGAAGCCGGCATGCCAAACCCGTACCTGCTTGTTTGGCACCCCCCAGTAAAGCAGGCCAAACAAGGCGCTCATGAACGCGAACGGCAACAGGCCGCGGATTACGAGGGTGCTCACCCAGGCGGGTTCGTCCAGCAAGCCAAGCGATATGCCCGCCACAAAGGATATCCCCGCCAGGCTCGCCCCGAACACCAGCGGCCCCAGGAGCAGTGCAAGGACATGAATAGCCAGGCGTCGCAACAGCGGACGACCGGCCTTGATCCGCCAGATCTGATTGAAGGCCCGCTCTATGGTCAGCATCTGGATCAGGGCCGTCGCCCCGAGCACCATGACGCCAAAAAAGGTCACGCGTCCGGCGCGCGACGCGAATTGCCCGATGTACTTGGCAATGATGATGCCGGCCTTGTCAGGCAGCAGGTTGGCCAGGAGGAACTTTTCGAGTGCCGAACCAAGTCCGGCGCCGATCGGCAGGTGTGAAATCAGCGCGAACGCCGTCGCAATCATGGGCACCAGACCAATCAAGGTCGCAAATGAAAGCGCAGCTGCAATCTGTACGCAATGTTCGCTCCTGAATCGATGCGCGGTGCGGAAGATCAGCCGGAAGGGTGCCAGGAGCCACATATAATCGGATTCTACTGGAGGCAGATAAATGCAGAAGACTGGCGCAACCCGGGAGATTCTTGTTCTTTACTACAGCCACCACGGCTCGGTCCGCGATCTGGCGCGCCACATCGCCCGCGGTATCGAGCAGGCCCCTGGCATTTCTGCGCGTCTGCGAACCGTACCCAGGGTTTCGACGGTTTGCGAAGCGACCGAAGCGGCCATCCCCGATGACGGTGCCCCCTATGTCGAAGCCCGCGATCTGGAGGAATGCATCGGCTTGGCCATGGGCAGCCCGACCCGTTTCGGCAACATGGCCGCACCCCTGAAATATTTCCTGGACTCGACCAGCGGCGCCTGGCTCAAAGGCACATTGGCAGGAAAACCGGCAGCGGTGTTCACCTCCACGACAACAATGCACGGCGGCCAGGAGTCCACCCTGCTGTCGATGATGCTGCCTCTTCTGCATCATGGCATGTTGATCCTCGGTATTCCCTACACTGAAGCGGCGCTCTCGACCACGCGCGACGGCGGTACGCCCTATGGCGCGAGCCACGTCAGCGGCAATGACGGCGCTACGCTTGCCAGCGAGCATGAGAGGCTGCTGGCCGTCGCCCTCGGACGCCGGCTGGCGGAAACCGCCGCGAAGCTCGCTCGATGAATCCCTGGTTCAACCGTTTGTCATCGGCCAGCCTGATCGGCTTGCTGTTTCTCTGTCTTGCCTGGGAACTCTGGCTGGCGCCGCTGCGTCCCGGCGGTTCAATGCTGGCCCTGAAGGCCCTGCCCCTGCTGCTGCCCCTGTTCGGCATTCTCCGCGGCAAGCGCTACACGCATCAATGGACCTCGATGCTGGCCCTGGCCTATGTCACCGAAGGCCTGGTGCGTACGATGTCCGACCAGGGCATGAGCCAATGGCTGGCGCTGGGCGAAACAATCCTGGCGATACTGCTGTTCGCCGGTTGCCTCGGCCATGCGCGCGTGAGCGCTCCCTCGCGGATAGTCAAAGCTGGGGATTGAGCTTTTCCTGCCCGGAACGCAGCTTGTTGAGAGCGTTGATGTAGGCCTTGGCCGAAGCCACCACGATATCCGTATCGGCGCCCTGGCCATTGACGATGCGCCCGTCTTTCGACAAACGTACCGTCACTTCGCCCTGCGCATCGGTTCCGGTCGTAATGGCATTCACCGAGTAGAGCAGCAGTTCGGAACCGCTGGCGGCAACGCTTTCGAGGGCCTTGAAGGTCGCATCGACGGGACCACTGCCGCTCGATTCCGCGTGTTGCTCGATGCCACCCGCAGAAAGCGTCAATCGAGCTTGTGGAACCTCCCCGGTTTCGGAATGGAACATCGATGAAACCAGTTTGTAGTGCTCATCATCGGTGAGCACCATTTCGTCGCTCATCAGCGCATGCAGGTCCTCGTCGAAAATCTCGTGCTTCTTGTCGGCCAGTTCCTTGAAGTGCGCAAACGCCGCGTTGAGTACCTGCTCGCTTTCCACCTCGATGCCGAGTTCCTTCAGGCGCGCCTTGAACGCCGTGCGCCCGGAGTGTTTGCCAAGGACCAGCTTGTTCGCGTTCCAGCCCACGTCCTCGGCACGCATGATCTCGTAGGTCTCGCGGTGCTTGAGGACGCCATCCTGATGTATGCCTGATTCATGCGCGAAGGCATTGGCGCCGACGATCGCCTTGTTGGGCTGCACCGGAAAACCGGTAATGCTGGACACCATTTTCGACGCGGCGACGATCTGCGTGGTATCGATTCGCGTGATGCAGGGGAATACGTCCTGCCTGGTATGCACCGCCATGACGATTTCCTCCAGCGCTGCATTTCCGGCACGTTCACCGAGACCGTTGATGGTGCACTCGATCTGCCGCGCCCCGGCCATCACGGCCGCAAGGCTGTTCGCCACTGCCAATCCCAGGTCGTTGTGGCAATGCACCGACCAGATCACCTTGTCCGAGTTGGGAATGCGCTCGCGCAACTGCCGGATACGTTCGGCGTACTGCTCGGGAACGTTATAGCCGACGGTGTCCGGAATATTGATGGTGGACGCACCTTCCTTGATCACCGCCTCGATGATGCGGCACAGGAAATCCAGATCGGATCGTCCCGCGTCTTCACACGAAAACTCGACATCATCGATCCCGTTGCGCGCAAAGCGAACCGCGTGCTGTGCCGCGACAAGCACGTCATCGGGCAACATGCGCAGCTTCTTTTCCATATGGATCGGGCTGGTCGCGATGAAGGTATGGATGCGCCCGGATTTCGCCGGCCGCACGGCATCAAGCGCCCGCGAGATGTCCTTGTCAAAGGCGCGACAAAGTCCGGCGACCGTCGAATCCTTGATCGCTTCGGCAACCGCCTTGACTGCCTCGAAGTCGCCGTTGGACGCCGCCGGGAATCCCGCTTCGATCACGTCCACACGCATCCGTTCAAGCTGACGGGCAATCCGCAGCTTCTCCTCCTTGGTCATCGAGGCTCCGGGGCTTTGCTCTCCGTCGCGGAGTGTTGTATCGAAAATGATCAAGTGTTCCTTGGACATGGCTATCTCCTGGGGAAAATCAAACTTAGGCGGTAGCTTCCGGCGGCAGTAATGGGTTGTGAAGCGGCCGAAACCAACACCAAAATCAAAGCGTTATACCGCCCCTCGCAGGGCGGGCACTATCAAAAACCGGATTGTGGGGGGGGGTGTAGTTAGCGCGCGCGGCGCAGCAGCTTGGCGCGCAGCGTCAGGCGCGCAATCAGCGCGCCCGAGAGGACAAAGAATAGAACGGCAAAGCCGAATGTCGAACTCATGGCAATGACTATAAAGATTTTAATCCAGACGTGCAACAAGTTTTGTTACCGCTTATTGCCTGCCTTGAGAGAAGCGTGAGCTAGTCTCCGCCGACACCCTGCTTTCGCTTTCCTCGCCAATTCCATACCGCCATTACATAGCCCGACAGCGCGTAGGCGAGGAACAAGGCGAACAAAACTCCGGGTGGATACGACGAAACCAGCACGTAACCCAGGACGATAATGGGAAGCACCATGAACGGCACGCTGCGCCGCAAATTGATGTCCTTGCCACTCCAGTAGCGCAGGGTGCTGACCATGGTAATGCCGGCAAACAGTGTGAGCGCGAACGCATACCAGCGGACCTCGTCACCCGGTATGTTGAGGTCATTGATGATCCAGACAAAACCAGCGACCAGCGCCGCCGCCGCTGGGCTGGGCAGTCCCTGGAAATAGCGCTTGTCGACTATGCCGATATTGGTATTGAAGCGGGCGAGGCGCAGCGCTGCCCCCGCGCAATAGACGAAGGCCGCGATCCATCCCCACTTGCCCATGCCCTTCATCGCCCACTCGAAAGCGATCAGGGCCGGGGCCGCGCCAAAGGACACCATGTCCGACAGGGAATCATATTCGGCGCCGAAAGCACTCTGGGTCCGCGTCATGCGTGCCACCCGACCGTCGAGACCGTCGAATACCATGGCAATGAATATCGCCACTGCCGCATGCTCGAAGCGCCCTGTCATCGCCTGGACGATGGCATAGAAGCCGGAGAACAGGGCAGCCGTAGTCAGCAGGTTGGGCAGCAAATAAATACCGCGCCGACGCAGCTCGGGATTCATCAGTGCCTTGCGGGGTGGAATTGCCGGCATGGTGAGATCGAAAAAGGAACTGGCCCTATTCTAACGGCTCAATCCGGCCGCGCGACTACCGTCATAACAGGTGCGGCAAACTCGACTGGGAAGGGTATTGCTGCAAACTAGCCGCCTGAATGGACAAAGGGCACGGCGCTGCCGTGCCCTTTGTCATGACTGCCTGCAATCAGTTCTTGGACTGATCGACCAGCTTGTTCTTCTTGATCCACGGCATCATTGCCCGCAACTGCTCGCCGACAAGTTCGATCGGATGCGCAGCGGTCAGACGCCGACGGGCCGTCATTTCCGGATAATTCGTACGTCCTTCAAGAATGAACTTCTTGGCGTACTCGCCTTCCTGAATCGCCTTCAGGGCATCCTTCATGGCGGCACGGGCTTCGGCTCCAATCACCTTGGGACCGGTCACGTACTCGCCGTACTCCGCGTTATTTGAAATCGAGTAGTTCATGTTGGCGATGCCGCCTTCGAAGATCAGATCGACGATCAGCTTCACCTCGTGCAGACATTCGAAATAGGCCATTTCCGGCGCGTAACCCGCATCGGTAAGGGTTTCATACCCGGCCTTGATCAATTCCACCAGGCCGCCGCAAAGCACTGCCTGCTCGCCGAACAGATCGGTCTCGGTTTCCTCGCGGAAATTGGTCTCGATCACACCGCCCTTGGTGCCGCCGTTGGCAGCGGCATAGGACAAGGCAATATCCTTGGCCTTGCCCGACTTGTCCTGATGAATGGCAATCAGAGAGGGCACGCCGCCGCCACGCAGATATTCGGAACGCACGGTATGACCGGGGCCCTTCGGTGCGACCATGATCACATCCACGTCGGCACGGGGAATCACCTGGTTGTAGTGAACATTGAAGCCATGCGCGAAGGCCAGTGCCGCGCCTTTTTTCATGTTGGCTTCGACCTCGCCATAATAGACAGCAGGAATCGTCTCGTCGGGCAGCAACATCATCACGACGTCGGCATCCTTGACCGCCTTGGCCACTTCCTCAACCTTGAGGCCGGCCTTTTTTGCCTTGTCCCAGGACGCGCCGCCCTTGCGCAGGCCAACGGTTACCTTGACTCCGGAATCCTTGAGATTCTGGGCATGGGCATGGCCCTGCGAACCATAGCCGACGATCGTCACCTTCCTGCCCTTGATGAGGGAGAGATCGGCATCCTTGTCGTAATAAACTTTCATTGATTTTCCTTGAGTTCAGATTTCAGACTTTGAGTATGCGATCGCCGCGTCCGATGCCCGAAACGCCGGTACGAACCGTTTCGAGAATCAGGGAGCGATCAATGGCTTCGAGGAAGGCATCCAGCTTGGAACCATTGCCTGTAAGTTCGATGACGTAGGTCGAATCGGTGACGTCGATGATGCGGCCGCGGAATATATCGGCGATGCGCTTCATCTCCTCACGATCCTTGCCCGCAGCACGTACCTTGACCAGCATCAGTTCGCGCTCGATATGCGCCGCTTCCGACAGATCCACTACCTTGACGACATCTATCAGCTTGTTGAGTTGCTTGGTGATCTGCTCGATAACGTCGTCGGACCCCGTACTGACGATTGTCATTCGGGACAGCGAAGCATCTTCCGTTGGCGCCACAGTCAGCGACTCGATGTTGAAAGCACGGGCGGAGAACAGTCCGGAAACACGGGAAAGGGCACCCGCCTCGTTTTCGATGAGAATGGAAATTATGTGTCGCATGCTTACAGTTCCTCGGCCAGGATCATTTCTGACAAGCCCTTGCCGGCCGCCACCATCGGATACACGTTGGCCGTCTGATCGGTGAGGAAGTCCATGAAGACAAGATCGTTCTTGTGCTTGGTGAAGGCTTCGCGCAAGGCCGGCTCGACATCGGCCGGACGCTCGATCTTCATGCCTACATGCCCATAGGACTCGGCCAGTTTGACAAAATCCGGCAAGGCATCGACATAGGATTCGGCATAGCGGTTGCCGTGGAACATCTGCTGCCACTGACGCACCATGCCGAGGTAGCGATTGTTGAGATTGATGATCTTGATCGGCAGGCGGAACTGTTTGGCGGTCGACAACTCCTGAATATTCATCTGGATCGAGGCCTCTCCCGTAACGCAAGCGACCGTGGCTTTTGGATTCGCAAAGCGCACGCCCATCGCGTAAGGCAAACCGACACCCATGGTGCCCAGCCCTCCGGAGTTGATCCAGCGGCGCGGCTTGTCGAATTTGTAATACTGCGCCGCCCACATCTGGTGCTGGCCTACATCCGAGGTAATGAAGGCGTCACCACCCGTAACCTCGTAGAGCTTCTCCACTACGTACTGGGGCATGATGATTTCCTTGCCCTGTTTGTACCTGAGCGATTTTTTTCCACGCCAATCCTCGATCTGCTTCCACCAAGCCGCCAGTGCCTTCGGATCGGGCACACCGGCTGAGGCTTCGAGCAGTTTCTGCAATTCGTCCAGTACATCCGGCAGATTGCCGACGATGGGTACATCAACCTTGACGCGCTTTGAAATCGAGGAAGGATCTATGTCGATGTGAATGATCTTGCGCGAGACCTCTGCAAAATGCACCGGATTGCCGATCACGCGATCATCGAAACGAGCGCCGACGGCAATCAGGACATCACAATTCTGCATGGCCATATTGGCCTCATAAGTACCGTGCATGCCCAACATGCCAAGGGACTGCTTGTCGGTGGCGGGATAGCCGCCCAGGCCCATCAGGGTGTTGGTAACCGGGTAACCCAGGGTACGGGCAAGCTTTACCAGCTTTTCGGCGGCATCGGAGAGGATTACCCCGCCGCCGGCGTAGATCATCGGCCGCTTGGCCTCCAGCAGCATCTGCACCGCCTTCTTGATCTGCCCGCTGTGGCCCTTGACCACGGGGTTATAAGACCGCATTGCAATGGTCTTGGGATATTCGAATTCGCATTTCTGGTTGGTGATGTCCTTCGGGATATCCACCAGAACCGGACCCGGACGACCTGTCTTGGCGATGTAGAAGGCCTTTTTCAGAGTTAGCGCCAGATCCCTGACGTCCTTGACCAGGAAATTATGCTTGACGCAGGGCCGCGTAATCCCCACGGTGTCGCATTCCTGGAAGGCATCCTGCCCGATGTAGGCCGTAGGCACCTGCCCGCTGATGATTACCATCGGGATGGAATCCATATGTGCCGTGGCAATCCCTGTGACGGCATTGGTCACGCCAGGCCCGGAGGTGACCAGACATACGCCGATCTTGTTGGACGAGCGTGAATAGGCATCCGCAGCATGCACAGCAGCCTGCTCATGACGAACCAGGACATGCTTGAACTTGTCCTGTTTGAAGAGTTCGTCATAAATATAAAGGACCGAGCCGCCGGGGTAGCCGAATACGTACTCGACTTTTTCCTCCTGCAAGCACCTGATTACAATTTCTGCGCCTGTTAGCTGCATTGGTTACACCTGTTACACTTTTCGAGTGAAACATGTAACCTTACTGACTCGTCCGCGAATGGTCAAGATTTTTAGTCTATCGTTCCAAATGAAAAACTGCTGGACGGTGGCCGGAGTCTCCCCTGAGTTCCCGAACTGAACTATCGAATTTCCTTGCCAGCATAGAACGGCGCGCCTTCAAGCAGGCCATGTTTGCCATTCGAAACGAGGAGACGGCGCTCGACATCGTTCAGGATGCCATGATGCGGCTTGCAGAAAAATACGGCGATCGGCCGGCCACCGAATGGCCAATGCTGTTTCAGCGAATCCTGCAAAATGCGATACGCGACAGTTACCGGCGTTCCAAGGTACGATCGCTGTGGACGACTCTGCTGTCCTCGCTTTCTGCCAACGATGAAGACGAGACGGATCCGCTTGAAACTTTCACCGCAGACAACGAGTCAGATGGACTTGCAACACCACACCGTCAACTGGAGCGCGTGCAACTCCTTGGTGTTATTGAAAAAGAGATAGGAAAGCTGCCGCCACGTCAACGTGAAGCCTTCCTCATGCGTTACTGGGAGGAAATGGATATTGCCGAAACTGCCGCCGCGATGGGATGCACCGAAGGGAGCGTAAAAACGCACTGTTCGCGCGCCACTCACACTCTTGCAACGGCACTTAAGGCGAAGGGCATAGAACTATGAAGCAGGATACCGAATTCGGCTACAAGGCAAGGCAGATTCTCAATCACGGGGTGGACAGCCTGGACGGGAAGGTTCTTGCTCGCCTGAGTGAGGCTCGCCAAGCGGCCCTGAACAGTCAGCGAGTGGCAGTACGCGGGCTTCGGCTCGCAGGCATTGGATACAGTGTCGAGTCCAGAATTTTCCCGTATGCCCGTAGCGTCCTCGCCGTGATCGCGTTGGTCATTGGCGCCACGGGAACTCATTACTGGAATGCTTTTGAACAGGCTCAGGAATTCGAGGAAATCGACAGCGCCCTACTTGCCGACGAACTGCCCCCTTCAGCATATCTTGATCGCGGCTTCCACGCATGGCTAGAGCGCGCTTCGGACTCGCCCTCGCAGTAGCGCTTTGGCTGGCTGCCCCGTTCAGCCATGCAGTCATTGCACCCCCGCTTTCACAGCCATCATGGAGTGAACTAAGCGCGGAGCAAAAGCGTGTTCTGGCTCCGCTTTCGGGCGAGTGGGACAAAATGGATGGGTTCCGTCGCAAGAAGTGGCTGGGTATTGCCCAGCGCTACCAATCCCTTTCACCGGACGAGCAGGCCCGCATGCAGCGCCGAATGACGGCCTGGGCCAAACTCACGCCGGATGAGCGCAAGAGCGCCCGCGACCGCTACAAGTCCCTGCAGAAAGCTCCTCCGGAAAAGAAGGAAGCAGTGAAGCAGAAATGGGAGGAATACAAAGTTCTTCCCGAGAGTGAAAAGGCCCGCCTCAAAGCCGAAGCCGCGCGAAAGCCAACGCCCCGCCCCGCACCCTCCAAGGCCGCCGTTGCTCCGCAAGCGCCTCCCGCTGCAAACTCCCTGCGACCGGTGGCCCCGGAGGGCCCAGCCGCGGTTCGCTGATCTGCAGAATGGCAGCTCCCGGGATTCAACTGCCGAGCCTCGGTCGGCGCATAGCGAGCATGGCTTACGAGAGCCTGCTTCTGCTTGGAGTGCTTTCGGTATTCTTTCTATTGCCGCACGTTGTCTTGGGTATTGGCTTCAACATCGCATTGCCCGGTTGGATGCTGATCGTCCATGTCTTCATCCTGCTCGGCGGCTATTTCGTCTGGTATTGGCAGCATGGCGGGCAGACCCTGGCGATGCAGACTTGGAAAGTGCAGATTTCAACGCCGAGCGGAGCGAAACCCTCCCTGGCGCAACTGATCCTGCGCTACGTGCTTTCCTGGCTCAGTCTCCTCGCCCTGGGCGTGGGACTGCTCTGGGCACTTGTCGACCCGGATAGCCAATTCCTGCATGACCGACTGGCCGGTACGCGATTGATATTCAAACAAAACTAGTTCAAATCAGCGTCGCTCGACCCACCAGAGCATACCGGCGGCAGTAAGCAGGAAAAGCACGCTTGGTGTTATCGCAGAAAAAAACGGCGGCCAGCTGTTGATTACGCCAAGACTGGAGAACAGTCCATTCAGCATGTGGAAACCAATCCCGAGCATGATCCCGGCAAATACCCGAATGCTGACGGCCCCCATCCGATCCTGCATGTACGCGAATGGCAGTGCCAGTGCCATCATCACCAGTGCGGCCAGAGGATAGATCAGTTTTTTCCACATCGCGATATCGTAGCGATCGGTCTTTTGCTGATTTCCGCTCAAGTGACGCACAAAGAGATATAGATTCACCAGCGACATGCGCTCCGGAACCACCAGGAGCACTGCCAGCAAATCGGGACTCAGTCCAGACTTCCAGTTCAGTTCGCGGAATCTTTCGACATGGGCCGCATCCCCCGAAAACACGGTGCGGACAACTCCATCCAATAGCCAGTTTCCATCCCTGATGTAGCTACCTCGCTCCGCCTGACTGATCGAAAGCAGTTGAAACCTGTCATCGAACTCAAAAATCCGAACATTTTGCAATGACGCGTCCGGAAGCACCTCGCGCACATTTACGAACGAGCGCTCGTCCTTGACCCACAGGCCGGAGCGAAACTCCTGCGCCACCATCGAACCCATGGCCCTGAGTCTGAGTTGCTGGGCCGCACGCTCGGCGGGTGGGGCGACCAGTTCGCCCATCAGCAGCGTCAAGACGACGAACACCATGCCGATCTTGGCCAAGGTAAACAGCAAATCTCTCGTTGACAATCCGGCCGCACGCAGCACGGTGATCTCGGAATGCCGCGCAAGAACTGTCAGGGCATACAGCGTGCCTATCAGTACGCCGATCGGGAACAGTTCGTAGAGCCGCCCCGGCAGGGTCAGGGCCACGTAGCCCAGCGCATGCTGAATCTGGTAGCCGCCTTTGCCGATGCTTTCAAGCTGATGGATCAAGTCGAAGAATGCAAAAAGCATCAGAAAGGCCACCAATACCAATCCGGTAGCCGCATAGATTTCACGCGCCAGGTGGCGTTCGTATAGCTTTAACGCCACCGAAGCTTGCCCCAGGCTAGAGGATTCTGCCGGCGATAGAAGAGAATTACCAGGAGCAGGAACATGCCGACGTGCACGGCCCAAACGCCAATCTCGAACCGCAGCTTCCCCTGTGCGACCCATGCCTGGCTGACGCTCAACAAATTGCTATAAACCATATAGGTGAGCAGCGCAAAAACCAGGTTATTGGTTCGTCCGGCGCGCGGATTGACGAAGGCCAGGGGTATTGCCAGCACGGCCAGATTCAACGCCGCCAAGGGCAGCCCCAGACGCCACAGCAACTCGGCCAGATATGTTGGCTGCGGATCCCGTATCAGTTCCCACAATGGTTTGGTACGGGGCGAATCCTCGAAGCCACGTGCCTCCTTGGTCTCGATGCGCAAGGCATAGCGTTCGAACTCCATCACCCGATACTCCGCAGTTCCAGCGGTGCCTTCGTGACGACGTCCCTTGTCGAGCACGAGAAAGCGATCACCATTCGGCATGGTTTCGGTATGGCCATGAGCCGTCGCCATCACTCCAAGACGTCCCTGCTGAATCGAACTGATGAAAACATTCTTCACCTGTCCATCTTCACCGGCCACACCTTCGACGAAAAATACCCGGTCCGCCGCCGCCGACTCGTTGAACGAACCTGGCGACACCCGGGCCACATCGTCCCGCTGGTCCATATTTTGACGAAACGCCTCGGCTTTTTGGTTTGCCCATGGAGCCAGCAACAGTGAGAGCAGCGCTATGACAATTATCGGCGGCCCGACAAACTTCAACACCGGCTTGATCCAAGCCGTCAAAGGTATGCCCGATGCCAGCCAGACCACCATTTCCGAGTCGCGATACCAACGCGACAAGGTCATCAATATGGCGACAAAGAGCGTCAGGGAAAGCAACACCGGAAGGTAGCCTATTGCCCGAAAGCCGAGTAGCGCAACGACCGCTTCAGAGGCCAGCCTGCCTCCTGCTGCGTCGCCCAGCAGACGAATCAACTGGGTAGTCATCAGGATCGCAAAGAGTGCAACAAAGACCGCAGCCGCGGTATGGGTGAACTCGCGAATTGCGGCGCGCTGAAAGATCATCTTATGACCGCAGTACGGCTTTTGACTTTTGGGGAAAACTTGGAGAATAATGACAACATAGGAGAAAGTGACTCAAAATAGAACGATTTCTTCATTCTCCATGCGTCGAAAGGTGACAATTTTGGAATTTAGCATAAAAAGCGGAAGCCCGGAAAAGCAGCGCAGCGCCTGCGTCGTAGTCGGCGTCTTCGAACCAAGAAAGCTGTCTGCGGCAGCGGAAATTGTAGACCACGCCGCAAAGCAGTTTCTGAGCGACATTCTGCGTCGCGGCGACATGGAGGGCAAGCCAGGTACCAGTCTGCTACTGCATGGCGTTCCAGGTGTCGAAGCAGATCGTGTCCTGCTTGTGGGGCTGGGAAAGGAAAAGGAATTCCGCGAAAAGGAATACCGGGCAGCCATGGCGACCGCGGTGCGACAGTTGAACGAAACCGGCGGCTTCGACGGGACGCTCTACCTGACCGAACTCTCGGTAAAGAAACGCGATGTCGCCTGGAAGGTCCGGCAGGCAGCGCTTGTGGTGCAGGAAACCCTGTACCGATTCGACCGCCTGAAGTCGAAGAAGGAAGAAGTGCGCCGGCCGCTGCGAAAACTGACGTTCTGCGTCACTCGCCGCAACGAACTGGCCATCGCCGAAGCCGCCCTCGCCGAAGGACTGGCAATCGCGGCCGGAATGGGGCTCGCCAAGGATCTCGGCAATCTGCCCGGCAACATCTGCACGCCAAGCTATCTTGCCGACCAGGCCAGGCAGCTCGGGAAGTCGCACGGGCTGAATGTCGACGTCCTCGACCGCGGCGACATGGAAAAGCTCGGCATGAACACCTTGCTGTCGGTCGCCAGAGGGTCGCACGAGCCGCCCAAATTCATCGTCCTGCGCCATTCCGGAGGCGCGTCCGGATCAAAGCCCGTGGTACTGGTCGGCAAGGGCATTACCTTCGACTCGGGAGGTATTTCGCTCAAGCCAGGGCAGGAAATGGATGAAATGAAGTACGACATGTGCGGCGCTGCCAGCGTACTCGGCACGCTCAAGGCAGTTGCCCTGATGAAGTTGCCGCTCAATGTCATCGGCGTCATCCCGTCGACGGAAAACATGCCCGGCGGTGCGGCCACCAAACCGGGCGATGTAATCACGTCGATGTCGGGCCAGACTGTTGAAATCCTCAACACCGACGCCGAAGGTCGCCTGATACTGTGCGACGCCCTGACTTATGTCGAACGCTTCGACCCCGAGTGCGTGGTGGACATTGCAACCCTCACCGGAGCCTGCGTCATTGCGCTGGGTCACGTCACCACCGGTCTGCTGGCCAACAATGACGGACTTGCAAGGGAACTTCTCGATGCCGGTCACGATTCCTACGACCGGGCCTGGCAGTTGCCGCTGTGGGATGACTATCAGGAACAGTTGAAGAGCAACTTCGCCGATATGGCGAATATCGGTGGTCGTCCGGCCGGCACCATCACCGCCGCATGCTTTCTCTCCAGGTTTGCCGACAAGTACCATTGGGCTCATCTCGATATCGCGGGTACCGCCTGGCGCTCCGGCAAGGAGAAAGGGGCGACCGGGCGACCGGTTCCCTTGCTCAGCCAGTTTCTGATGGATCGAGCAGCCAGGGTCGCGAAGCCGACGGGCAAGCGCAAGCGCGGATGACACAAATCAGTTTTCTCCACGGTGCACACGATCGGCTGCAGGTGATTGCCCAGTGGCTAGGCATTGCCAGCAGCCAGGGTAGACGGGTGCTGGTATATGCGCCGACTGGCGAACGGAGCGAGCAATTGAGCCGTCTGCTCTGGATGCACCCGGCCAACGGTTTCATACCGCACTGCCTCGCCAACGACAGACTGGCCGCCGAAACGCCTATCGTCCTTGCCGCCGCGATCGAACAGCCATTGCACGATGAATGCCTGTTGAACCTGTCGGATGAGATTCCGCCCGGCTTCAGCCGCTTCCAGCAATTGGTCGAAGTCGTCAGCGCCGAAGAAAGCGTCAGACTGCCCGGGCGCGAGCGCTTCCGCTTCTATCGCGAACGCGGTTACCCCCTGGAAGCCCGGGACATATCCGGAGGCCTCGGATAAATGGCTGATGACAACACCGATGATCTCCTGCTCAAGGCCGATGCGCTGATTCGCCGCAATCGGACCTATGTCGCCGGATCGCCGCCGGTATCGACGCCGAACCTTCCGACCGACGACGATTTGCCGGTCCTTACCGAGATCGTCACTGCACAGGAGGCAGCCCTTGCCACGGCACCACCTCACCTGCAACAGCATCTCGATGCACTACGCGAGGAACTTTCGCGCTGGCTGGATCAGGAACTGCCGCATGCCGTGCTGAAGGTCACGGACGGCCTGGCGGACCAACTAATGGGAGAACTCACCCATCAGGCCGAAAAGAACCTGCTCCCGCGCCTGATAGCCCGGCTGGATGGCACCGCAGCAGCCGAATCCGGGCCAGAGAAGACCGATTAGGCTGGCGGCAGGGTTTCCGAAAACGCTGCGCGTTGCATGAGTTTTTCGTGCAACACCGCAAGCTTGGGGAACTGCTCGGCCCACTTGATGTCGCCGAGCCGGAAGGAAACATAGGCCAGCGCACAGCCGACGGCAATATCCGCCAGCGAAAGGCTGTTGCCGTGGCACCAAGGCTGCTCGCCCAATTCGTCGGACATGGCCTGCAAGGCCTGGAGCACCTTGCCGCGCTGGCGCTCTATCCAGGACAGACTCCGCTCGCCATCCGGACGCCGCGACTCGAGGAATGCCGCAACCGCTGCATCAAGTACTCCATCCGCCAACGCCTCCCAACGCTTGACGCTGATGCGCTCCCGGCCTGAGGCGGGAATCAGACGGTTATTCGGGGCGACGGCATCAAGATATTCGGCAATGACACGGGAGTCGTACAAGGTGCTGTCGTCGTCGAGAATGAGCACCGGTACCTTGCCCAGGGGATTGAGCGCGGCCACCTGATTGCCAGCTTCCCAGGGCGAATCGAGCACAAAATCGTAATCGATCTTCTTCTCTGCCAGCACGATACGAATCTTGCGGACATAGGGACTGGTCAGGGAGCCTATCAGTTTCATTTGGCGAACTCGTTTTGCGGGGCCGGGAAACTATAGCATGGTGGAGGAAGCGACAGCAGTGGTCGTCTGGCAGGCGAAACCTGCATGTTAAAATTCCGCGCACTGCGCATCGCCAATCTTCTCGCCAAATACATGACCCTGACCGCACTCACTGCACTTTCGCCGCTCGACGGACGCTACGCCGCGAAAGTCGATCGCCTGCGTCTGCATTTCTCCGAGTACGGCCTGATCCGCAATCGGGTCCGGGTCGAAGTCGAATGGCTCAAGGCACTTGCCGCAGCGGGGGAAATCATCGAATGTCCGGCATTTTCGGCAGCGACGATAGCCGAGCTCGACACGGTCATGGCCGATTTCTCGGTTGCCGATGCGGAAGTCATCAAGACCATCGAAGCCCGCACCAACCATGACGTAAAGGCCATGGAATACTGGCTGAAGGAACGCCTGGCGCGCAATCCCGAGGTCATGCGGGTCAGCGAGTTCATCCACTTCGGGTGTACTTCGGAAGACATCAACAACGTCTCACATGCGCTGATGCTGAAGGATGCCGTCACCGGAAACCTTCTGCCCGAGCTCGACCGCGTCATTGCCCGTCTGCGCGAACTTGCGCACCAGCTGGCCGAGTTGCCGATGCTGGCCCGTACCCACGGCCAGCCGGCAACGCCAACCACGCTGGGCAAGGAAATGGCCAACATCGCAGCGCGCCTGATCCGCAGCCGCAAGCAGATTGCCGCAGTGTCCCTGAACGCCAAGTTCAACGGTGCCGTCGGCAACTACAACGCGCATCTGGCGGCGTATCCGGACACCGACTGGGAAAACTTCAACCGCCGTTTCGTCGAATCGCTCGGGCTCGAATTCAATCCCTACACCATCCAGATCGAACCTCACGATGCGATGGCCGAACTGTTTGACGCCATGGCACGTGCCAACACCATCCTGATCGACGCCGACCGTGACATCTGGCAGTACATTTCGCTGGGCTACTTCAAGCAGAAACTCAAGGAAGGCGAGATCGGTTCCTCGACCATGCCGCACAAGGTCAATCCAATCGACTTCGAAAACTCCGAAGGCAATCTGGGTCTGGCCAACGCAGTACTCCGCCACCTGGCGGAAAAACTTCCCATCTCGCGCCTGCAGCGCGACCTGACCGATTCGACCGTGCTGCGCAACATGGGTGTGGCCTTCGGCTACACGCTGCTGGCATTCGATTCAACCCTGCGCGGGCTGAACAAGCTTGAAGCCAACCCGCAGCGCCTGGCCGAAGATCTCGGCGATGCCTGGGAAGTGCTGGCCGAGCCGGTCCAGACTGTCATGCGCCGCTTCGGCGTGCCCAACCCCTATGAACAGCTCAAGGAACTCACGCGCGGCAAAGGCATCGAGCAGCAGGCCCTGCGCGACTTCATCGCCAAACTGCCACTACCTGAGGTAGACCGCCAACGCCTGCTGGAGATGACCCCTGCCTCGTACATTGGCAAGGCGGCGGAACTGGCCAGGCGGATCTGACATGGCGTTTGCCGACAATCTCAAACAACTGCCCCGCGTCTCGCATCTGGCAGCAATTCAGTTGCTGGATCGTGATGGCATTGTTGCCGCGACTATAGAAAACAAGCCCGGGCAAGCAGGCTCGCTTTCTATCTACAACCATTTGGGTCAAATCTACGGTGCGATCACCGCGGAAGCTGCCAAAAAGGGGCTGGAACTGTATGCCGAGCATACCGACGACGCCCGCCAGAATCCCGGCAAACATCCCAATATCGACCGTCTGCTGGAACTGGTGGCCGATGGCAAGCAACTGCTGCGCGTCAAGCACGTCTTCGCCACCGGAATCGACTAGCCAACGTCTTCCGGTCGGCCGCGGCGCCCGCCACTACACGGGTCTGTAACCCAAGTCACAAATCAATTGCCAGACGCATGGAATAATTTCCGGACGCCGGTCGTATACCGGATGCCGGTACCTGCTGGCCTTCCCCTCGACAGAAAAAGGAGTTCATATGAAATTCAACAAGATCGCCGTCGCAGCTCTCGCTATTGGCCTCTCCGGCCCAACTCTGGCACAAAACATCGGCAAGGCCGAAGACCAGATCCGCTGGCGCCAGTCGGTGATGCAGACTCTGGGCTGGAGCATGGGCCGCATCAAGGCCAACATCGAAGGCAGCTACAACAAGGATCAGGTGATCCAGGCCGCGAACACCATTCAGGCGCTGGCCAACTCGGGATCAGGCGGGTTGTTCCAGCCGGGAACCGATACCGGCAAGGGCTGGCGCGACACCAATGTAAAGCCGGAACTGTTCACCAATGCCGCCAAATTGCGGGAAGTCGGCATGGCTTACAACAAGGAAGCCAACGAAATGGCCAAAGTTGCCGCTGGCGGAGACGTTGCCGCGGTCAAGGCCCAGTTCGGCAATCTGGGCAAGGCCTGCAAGGGTTGCCATGACGAGTTCCGCAAGGAAGAGAAGAAGTAAATCGCAGGCAGCGCAAGAGAACGGCACAAAACAAAACGGCCACCCGAAGGTGGCCGTTTTGTTTTACCAGTTCGGTGCGGCGGTAGGCGCCGCAACAGGCGGGGGTAACGCAATCCAGGCGCCGCTGGCGCCGTAGGCGGCGCCCAGGGCAATCGCCAGCGCGACGCAGAAGGCCAGCGCTCCGCCACCCTTCGCCGTCTCGCCAGCGCCGTCCTTCCAGCCGGTGACCATGGGCATGATCAGGGTTTGCTTCCTGAAGCGGACGTAATAAGCGATGGCGCACAGGTGCGCAAGCACCAGCAGTATCGTCAGCGGCTCGATCAGGCGATGGATGCCCGCCATCCGATCCGAGAATTCCTTGCCCACCAGCGCGTAGAGCGGCCCTTCGAAGGCGATGTCATCGTTGGCGAACAATCCGGTCGCCACCAGCAACGCCAGCGTGGCCAGCATCGCCAGCACCGACAGGGCGCCGAGCGGATTGTGTCCTTCGCCCTGCCACTGCCCGCGCAGATAGTCCCGGATGGCATGTGGCCCGCGCACGAACTGGGTGAAGCGCGCGTAAGTCGAACCGACAAAACCCCAAACCAGGCGAAATGCCAGCAGGCCGACCACGGTCACGCCGATGCGGCCATGCCAGACCATGGCATTGCCGCCGATCTTTACCGTGACGAAGGATCCGACCACGCAGAGCGCCAAAACCCAGTGAAACACCCGGGTCGGCAGATCCCAGACGCGGATGCGCTGCATCAGACCACGGCTTCCTGCTTCTCTACCTTGGGCTTGACGAATTGTTCGCGCGAGACGCCGAGCCACATCACCAGGGGGCTGGCCACCAGCACCGACGAATAGATGCCGAACAGGATGCCGATGGTCAGTGCCAGGGCGAAGTAGTGCAACGCCGCGCCACCGAACACCAGCATCGAAGTGACCATCATCTGCGTCGAGCCATGGGTGATTATGGTGCGCGAGATGGTGCTGGTAATGGCGTGGTCCAGCACCTGCGGCGTGGTCATGCCGCGCTTCTTCTTGAAGGTTTCGCGGACCCGGTCGAACACCACCACGGATTCATTCACCGAGTAGCCCAATACCGCCAGCACCGCCGCCAGCACCGGCAAGGAGAATTCCCACTGAAAGAAGGAAAAGAAGCCGAGGATGATCACCACGTCGTGCATGTTGGCGATGATGGCAGACAGCGCGAAGCGCCATTCGAAGCGGAAGGCCAGATACAGCATGATGCCCACTACCACCAGCAGCAGGGCCAGGGCGCCATCTTCGGCGAGTTCCTTGCCCACCTGCGGCCCGACGAATTCGACCCGTTTGAGTTCAGGTGTCATCACGGGCGCCGCACCGCCAGCGCCGTCCCCGGGGATACCGCTACGCATAACTTTCATCAGCGAAGCCATGACCTGCTCACCGACCTTCGAGCTTTCAGTGCCCTTCGTCAGCGGAACGCGAATCAGCACCTCGCGCGAGGAACCGAAGTTCTGCACCTGCGGATCGACAAAGCCGTCAGCTTCCAGTTGCTTGCGAATCTGCGTTAGGTCAGGCGCCTGGGCATAGCTGACTTCCATCAGCGTGCCCCCGGTGAACTCGACGGAAAAGTGCAGACCCCGGGTGGCCAGAAAGAACACCGCCAGCAAAAAGGTGATCAACGAAATGATGTTGAACACCAGGGCATGGCGCATGAAGGGAATGTCTTTGCGTATGCGGAAAAATTCCATGTCAGACTCCCGGCTTCCAGATCTGTCCGATGCTCACCGATTCCAGCTTGCGCCGGTGGCCGTAGATCCAGTTGATGAGGGCACGCGACACCACGACCGAACTGAAGATCGAGGTCAGGATGCCCAGGCAATGCACCACCGCAAAGCCGCGCACCGGGCCGGAGCCGAAAATCAGCAGCGCGACGCCGGCGATCAGGGTGGTAATGTTCGAGTCGAGAATGGTCGCCCAGGCGCGCTCGTAGCCGGCCGTGATCGCTGCCTGCGGCGAGTTTCCGCCGCGCAGTTCCTCGCGCACCCGCTCATTGATCAGCACATTGGCGTCGATCGCCATGCCCAGGGTCAGCGCGATGGCCGCAATACCCGGCAGGGTCAGCGTCGCCTGCAGCAGCGACAGCAGCGCCACCAGGAACAACAGGTTGGCCGACAGCGCGAACACCGACACGGCACCGAACAGCAGGTAGTAGGCGATCATGAATATCGCGATGGCAATGAAGCCCCACATCGTCGAGTTGAAGCCCTTGGCGATATTTTCGGCACCCAGGCTGGGACCGACGGTCCGCTCCTCGATGATTTCCATCGGCGCCGCCAGCGAGCCGGCGCGCAGCAGCAGGGCCACATCGTGCGCTTCCACTGTGCTCATGCGGCCTGAAATCTGCACCCGGCCGCCGCCGATCTCGGTGCGGATCACCGGCGCCGTAACCACCTCGCCCTTGCCCTTCTCGATCAGCAGGATGGCCATGCGCTTGCCCACGCTCTCGCGCGTCACGTCCTTGAAGATGCGGGCGCCGGACGAATCGAGCGACAGGTGTACTGCGGGTTCCTGGGTCTGGTTGTCGAATCCCGGCTGGGCATCGGTCAGCCGCTCGCCGGTCAGCACCACCTGCTTCTTAACCAGCAGGCCGCGGCCGCCGCGCTCGACGTAGTACTCGGTGCCGGGAGGCGGCTGCCCGCGGGCGGCCTGCTCCATGACGCTCGGATTGGCGCTGGCTTCGTCATCCACCATGCGCACTTCCAGCGTTGCCGTGCGGCCGAGAATGTCCTTGGCCTTGGCGGTGTCCTGCACCCCCGGCAACTGGACCACGATCCGGTCCGCGCCCTGCTGCTGGATCACCGGTTCGGCAACGCCGAGTTCGTTGATGCGATTGTGCAGGGTGGTGATGTTCTGCTTGACGGCAAATTCCTGGATGCGCTTTTGCGCCACCAGCTTGAGCGTCGCCACCAGTTTGAGATCAGCGCCGTCCTGGGCATCGGCCAGTTCCAGGTCGGGCTGATTGTCGGTCAGGATGGCGCGCGCCTTGTCGCGGGTTTCCGCGTCGCGGAAGCGAATTGCCACCGTCTGTCCTTCGCGGCTGATGCCGCCATGGCGGATGTTCTTGTCGCGCAGCAGACCACGCAAGTCGGCACCGATTGAATCGAGGCGCTTGGTCAGCGCACCCTTCATATCCACCTGGAGCAGGAAATGCACGCCACCGCGCAGATCGAGGCCGAGATACATCGGCAAGGCATGAATGCCGGTCAACCAGTTGGGAGAATCCGAGACCAGGTTCAGTGCCACGCTGTAGGTCGCATCCGCCGCCACGGGATTCACGGCCTTCTCGATGACGTCTTTGGCCTTGAGCTGGGTATCGGTGTCGGCCAGGCGGACGCGCACGCTGTTCACGTCGAGCACGATTCCTTGCGGGACGACTGCGGCGGCCTTGAGTGCAGCCTCGACCTGAGCCAGAAGTCTGGCGTCAACCTTGTGCGTCGATTTGACGCTGGCCACCTGCACAGCCGGCGCCTCGCCAAAAAAGTTGGGCAGGGTGTAGAGCAGGCCAAGCACCAGGGCAATCAGCACCGTGGCGTTTTTCCAGAGGGGATAGCGATTCATGGCGTGGTGGCCGGCCCGCATTGACGCGGCCGGCCCATAAAAATTACAGGTTCTTCAGCGTACCCTTGGGCAGCAGCGCGCCCACGGCGTTCTTCTGCACGGTAATCACCACCGGGCCGTCCTTGCCTTCGGCCACTTCGAGGCTCAGGTAGTTTTCACCCACCTTGGCAATGCGGCCGGTGATACCTCCCTGGGTGACCACTTCATCGCCCTTGGCCAGTTCGCTGACCATTTTCTGTTGCTCCTTGGCCTTCTTCATTTGTGGCCGGATCATGACGAACCAGAGCACGATGAACATCAGCAGGATCGGCAGCATGCCCATCAGGCCGCCCGTCGGATCGGCGGCGGCACCGGCCGCCTGCGCGTAAGCATTGGAAATCAGCACTATGACTCTCCAGAAATGTCGGGATAAAACCGGCGAATTATACCTGCTCCCCGGCCCTTCCCCGTTCGAAGCCGAGGCGGAAACCGGTGAAGTCGCCCTGCTCGATGGCGGCACGCATCTCTGCCATCAGGGTTTGGTAATAATAGAGATTGTGAATGGTGTTGAGCCGCGCCCCGAGAATCTCGCCGATACGGTGCAGATGGTGCAGATAGGCGCGCGTGAAATTGCGGCAGGTATAGCAACCGCAGGTCTCGTCCAGCGGACGGATATCGTTCTTGTGGCTGGCGTTCTTGATCTTGACGTCGCCCCAGCGGGTGAATAGCCAGCCATTCCGGGCGTTACGCGTCGGCATCACGCAATCGAACATGTCGATGCCCTGCCCCACGGCATATACCAGGTCTTCCGGCGTGCCGACGCCCATCAGATAGCGCGGCTTGTCCGCCGGCAGGCGCGGCGCCGTGTGGGCCAGGATGCGCGCCATTTCCTCCTTGGGCTCGCCGACCGAGAGGCCGCCGATGGCGAAGCCGTCGAAACCGATGTCGACCAGCGCCGCCAGGGATTCGTCGCGCAAGTCTTCATGCATGCCACCCTGGACGATGCCGAACAGGGCATTGGTATTCTGCAACCTATCGTGCTCGTCGCGCGAGCGTTGCGCCCAGCGCAGGCTCAGCCGCATCGATGCGGCTGCGGTGGACAGGTCGGCCGGATACGGCGTGCATTCGTCGAAAATCATCGCGATGTCGGAATTCAGCACATGCTGGATGCGCATCGATTGTTCCGGCGTCAGGAACAGCCGGTCGCCGTTGATCGGCGACGCGAACTTGACGCCCTCCTCGCTGATCTTGCGCAGATCGCCCAGGGAAAATACCTGGAAGCCACCCGAGTCGGTCAGGATCGGACCGTTCCAGCCCATGAAGCGGTGCAGGCCGCCATGCGCCGCAATCACCTCCAGTCCCGGACGCAGCCAGAGATGGAAGGTGTTGCCGAGCACGATGGAGGCGCCGATGCCGACCAGTTCGTCCGGGGACATGGCCTTGACCGTGCCATAGGTGCCCACCGGCATGAAAGTCGGCGTTGGCGCTACGCCGTGCGTCAGCGTCAGCGTGCCGCGCCGGGCGGCACCGTCGGAGGCGAGCAGTTCGAAGTTCATACCGGCTTGCGATGCAGCAACATGGCATCCCCATAACTGAAAAAACGATAGCGGGCGGCGATCGCATGCTGGTAGGCAGAGCGCAATTCCTCGGAACCGCCAAATGCCGAGACCAGCATCAACAGCGTGGACTTCGGCAAGTGGAAGTTGGTGACCAGCAGGTCCGCTATTTGAAAGCAGAATCCGGGAGTGACGAACAGCGCCGTCTCGCCAGCGCCGACTTTCAGCCCGCCCGACAGTGCCGCCGATTCCAGTGCGCGCAGCGACGTGGTGCCGACCGCCACGATGCGTCCGCCGCGCGCCCGGGTCGCGGCGATGGCGTCGGCCGTGGCTTGCGGCAACACATAACGTTCGGTATGCATGCGATGCTCGGCGAGATTGCTCACGCGCACCGGCTGAAAGGTTCCGGCGCCGACGTGCAGGGTGACATAGGCCGTGCCGACGCCCATGTCACGCAGCCGCGCCAGGACGGCCTCGTCAAAATGCAGTCCGGCGGTGGGCGCCGCCACCGAACCCTTGTCGCGGGCATACACGGTCTGATAGCGTTCCTCGTCCGGGGTCCCCGCCGCGCGCTCGATATAAGGCGGCAGTGGCAACCGGCCGTGACGTTCGATCAGTTCGGCGGCCTCGCCCGAAAATTGCAGCCGATAGAATTCGCCATCACGCCCCAGTACCTCGACATCAAGCGCGTCTTCTAGCCGCAGTCGGCTGCCGGGCTGCGGCGACTTGCTGGCCCGCACTTGGGCCAATACGGTGCAGTGGTCGAGCAGGCGTTCGACCAGGACCTCCACCTGCCCGCCACTGGCCTTGCGTCCCAGCAGACGGGCATGCAGGACACGGCTGTCGTTCAGCACCAACAGGTCGCCCGCGCGCAGCCACTGCGGCAGATCGACAAACCGGGCGTCCGTGCAGCGCGCGCCTTCCAGAACCAGCAGGCGGCTCGCGGAACGCTGCGGCAAGGGTGCCTGGGCGATCAGATTGGGCGGTAGCGCGTAGTCGAAATCGGCGAGTGTCAAAGGCATCGGGGGAGCGCCTGCAGGCGGGGCAGCCGGTGGACTGGCGCGGGTAAGGCCGGACTCGGCCGCCCGTCGCTTGACGGCGGCCGGCGCGAATAGTACCAGAGCGCTATCGCGGCTCCGCCAGAATCAGCGGGCACGACATTCGGTGCGCGGCGGCTCAACTGTCCGTGTCGATATCGCCATGCCGCCTGAACGCCGCCAGATCGACCAGAATCAGCTGACCCTCATGCTCCTGGATCAGTCCCTGGGCCGTCAGGTCGCGCATCACGCGGCTGACCATCTCGCGCGATGCCCCGATCATTTTCGCTATATCCTGCTTGGTCAGTTTGTGCGTTACGACCTTGCGCCCTTCCACGAGGTCGGCCGATTCCAGCAGCAGGCGCGCCACACGCCCATAGACATCGAGCAGCGCCAGACTCTCGATATTCCGGTCGGCCAGGCGCAGGCGCTTGACCAGATTGCGCATGATGAACAGCGAAACGTCGGGATTCTCGACCAGGCAGCGCTTGAAGTCGTCCTTGCCGATGACCACCACTTCGCTCGGCTCGACCGCCAGCACGGTTGCCGAACGCGGATGGTCGTCGAGCACGCCCATCTCGCCGAACAATTCCCCGGGGCCAAGCATGGACAGAATCACCTCGCGCCCTTCTTCGTCGCTGACTTGCACCTTCAGGGCGCCGGAGAGGACGAAGTAGATGTTGTCGGTTCGATCGCCGGCATGCAGCACCACGGTGTGCCGCGGAATCGGTCGCAGCATGGCGACGTGCGTCAGCGGCTGGAGGCAGTCGTCGTCGAGCGTCTCGAAGATCGGCAGCGCCCGCAATATGGTCAATGACACTCGAGCATTCGACGACATTCCACCTTACCCCCGCAGAAAACAAGAATCAGTACCCGGAATCAAGTGTAATCCGGAATACCGCCTTCCCCCAGCCCGATATCCGATGTGCTTGCGATGCGTGGAGCGCTGTGGGCGCTCTGGTGCCGGGGGGGGAAGTCGAATCCCCATGCCTTGCGGCGGCGGTGTTTGAGACCGCTACGTCTACCGATTCCGTCACCCCGGCCCGGGATGTCGCAGCGCTGAAGCTGAGGCTGCGCGAGGCGCGCATTATCCGACAATCTTGCCCGATCGACAATGTACTGCAGGACATTGTGGGCTTGCCCCGTTTCCGACCTGCGCTGATGCGTTGCCTGAAGCGCGGCGCGGGCGTTTGCGAGGCATGACCCAGGCCATCCGATACGCCTATAATCCAGGCATGGTGCAGAGCAGCATGAACCCGGACACAGCCAAACCCCGCCTCGCGGCCGTCTCGGTGGCTGCCATGGGCGTGGTCTATGGCGACATCGGCACCAGCCCGCTATACACCATGAAGGAAGTCTTCACTGGCCCGCATGCAGTAGCCGTCACCCCGGACAACCTGCTGGGAATCCTCTCGCTGATCTTCTGGGCGCTGACCATCACGGTATCGCTCAAATATGTGATGTTCATCACCCGTGCCGACAACCGCGGCGAGGGCGGCATCATGGCCCTGACCTCGCTCGCGCTGCGCACCCGCGGCAGCGGACCGCAGATGATGTGGCTGCTGTCCGGATTGGGCATCTTCGGCGCCGGGCTGTTCTATGGCGATGCCGTGATCACTCCGGCGATGTCGGTGCTCTCTGCCGTCGAGGGTCTCGAAGTCGCGACACCGATGTTCAAGCCCTATATCGTTCCCATCACCATACTGGTCCTCTGCGGCTTGTTCCTGTTCCAACCGCGCGGCACGGCGAGCGTCGGCGCCCTGTTCGGACCGGTGATGCTGTTCTGGTTCGGCACGCTCGGCGTGCTGGGCATCTTGAACATCCTCAAACACCCCGCAGTAATTGCTGCAGTCAACCCGTGGTACGCGGTGCACTTCTTCCTCGAGAACCGCTCCCACGCCTATCTCGCCCTGGGCGCGGTAGTGCTGGCGATCACCGGCGGCGAGGCGCTGTATGCCGACATGGGACATTTCGGCCGGCGATCGATCAAATGGGCATGGCTGGGCTACGTGTTTCCCTGTCTTTATCTGAACTACCTCGGGCAGGGCGCTTTGATCCTGGACAACCCGGCCGCGGTGAAGAACCCCTTCTTCATGCTGGTGCCAGACGAACTGTTGTATCCGATGGTCGGCCTGGCCACCGCAGCGGCCGTCATAGCCTCGCAAGCGGTAATCTCGGGCGCGTTTTCGCTGACCAGCCAGGCCATGCAGCTTGGCTATTGCCCGCGGCTCCAGGTCAAGTTTACCTCGGAGCGCGAAATGGGACAGATCTATATTCCCAACATCAACTGGCTGCTGCTGTTGACCGTAATCATCTTGGTGCTCGGCTTCAAATCGTCCTCGAACCTGGCGTCGGCCTACGGCATCGCCGTGACCCTGACCATGATGATCGACACCCTGCTGGCGTTTGTCGTGGTGCGCGCGCTTTGGAACTGGAACTGGCTGCAGGCGGGGCTCTTCCTGGCACTGTTCATCGTGGTCGACTTCGCGTTCTTTTCCGCCAACCTGATCAAGGTAGTCGATGGCGGCTGGTTCCCGTTGGTGCTCGGTCTCGGCATTTTCACCCTGTTTGCCACCTGGAAGCGCGGACGCGCCCTGCTCTATGAACGACTGCAGCAGGATTCGATACCGCTTGACGCCTTCCTCTCCAGCCTTAAGTACGGAGGCCCGCATCGCGTCGCCGGCACCGGCATTTTCATGACCACCCGCCCCGACGGCGTGCCGCGCGCAATGCTGCACAATATGCTGCACAACAAGGTGCTGCACGAGCGCGTCATTCTGCTCAACGTCAATATGCAGGACATTCCCCACGTCGACCAAACGGATCGCGTTCTGGTCGAAGAGCTCAGCGACGGCTTCTATCGCATCATCCTGAACTATGGCTTCAAGGACGATCCCAACGTCCCCCTGGCGCTTGAATTATGCGGTGAGCATGGAATGGCACCGGTTGAGATGATGGAGACATCCTTCTTTCTCGGCCGCGAAACCATCGTCCCCAACCGCGTGCCAAGCATGACGCTGTGGCGGCAGGTTCTGTTCATGTGGATGTTCCGCAACGCCGGAACGGCGACCGACTTCTTCAAGCTGCCGACCAATCGGGTGGTGGAACTCGGGACACAGGTCGAACTCTGACAACGCCAGCGCTTGATGCATTGCAGCAGACAAGCAGACGGATATCCGAGCCGGTTTATTCCATTAGTTTACGCGATTGCCCGAACAACTATTTTCCATTTACCTTGCGGAATTAGTGTGCAAGACTACGACGCTCATTAAACCGCTCGCCATACACCAAGGCTCTCTATTCCCTATTTATTTAGTGATAGGCTTGCCAAGGAAGCAGATAAACATTTGATGTTACGGAGGAGATCAAAGCAATGGAAATGAACGTCACACGGAGGACCGTGCTTCGCGGCGCAGGAAGCCTGGGAGCGCTTTCTGCACTGGTCATGGCCGGCGTACTCAAGCCAACCGCGGCTTATGCTGCGGAATGGAACAAGGCCGCCTTCGAAGCCAAGGACACGGCCGGTGCGCTCAAGGGTATCGGTGCCGGAGCAACCGCCGACAGCAAGGACCTGATACTCAAGGTGCCGGACATCGCCGAGAATGGCGCCGTGGTGCCGGTGGATGTGGTCAGCAATATTCCGAAAACCACTTCGATTGCGATCCTGGTCGAGAAGAATCCGCAACCGCTTTGCGCCCAGTTCGAGTTTTCCAACGGCGCATTGGCCGAAGCTTCAGCGCGCCTGAAGATGGGCCAGACCTCCCTGGTCAAGGCGATAGCCAAGGCCGACGGCAAGTTCTATACGGCTCAAAAGGAAGTCAAGGTCACCGTCGGCGGCTGCGGCGGCTGAGCAAACTCAAGGGATAAAGGAAGACACCATGGCAGATCCGATGAAAATTCGCGCCCAATTGAAGGGCGATGTCGCAGAAGTTCGCATTCTGATGGGCCACGCAATGGAAACCGGCCAGCGCAAGGACGCTGCCGGCGCCACCGTTCCGCCTCATTTCATCCAGTCGATGACGGTCGATGTAGGCGGCAAACGCGTCGTCGACGGACAGATCGGCACCTCGGTGTCGCGCAACCCGGTCTTTGGCTTCAAGGTCAAGGGTGCAAAGGTTGGTGACAAGGTTGTCGTCAACTGGGTGGATAACAAGGGTGACAAGAGAAGCGACGAAGCCGCCGTAGCCTGATAGCTTGATCTGCCAATAAAAACCCGGGCGGGACGCACCCGCCCCATTCCTTGACTGGAGGAGACCATGAAGCAGAACATCATTGGCGCGCTTTGCGCCATGGCGTTGATGGGGAGCGCCTTTGCCCAGGCTCCCAAGAAGCCGGCGGTCAAACCCGCCGCGAAAGCCGCCGCCGAAGTAAAAGATGCCGCAACCCTGGAGTTCGAGAAATTTCGCGCCGAAATGGAAGACAGCAACCCGGCCGAACTCTTCGAAATGAAGGGTCAGGAGCAGTGGAAGAGCAAGCGCGGCCCGAAGAATGTTTCGCTGGCTGAAAGCTGCGATCTCGGCCAGGGCATCGGCAAGGTCGACGGCGCCTATGTGAAGATGCCGCGTTACTTCGCTGACGCCGACGCCGTAATGGACGCCGAACGGCGCATCGTCTGGTGCATGGTCGAGAAGCAGGGTTACAAGTTCGACGAGATTGCAGCCAAGCCCTTCGCCAATGCCAATTTCACGCCCGACATCACCAATCTGGTCACCTATGTCGCCGGACATTCGCGCAACATGAAGGTCGCCGTGCCGCTCAAGGACCCCAAGGTGCAGGAAGCCTACCGGATCGGCAAGGAGATCGCCGCCTACCGTGCCGGCCCCTACGATTTCTCCTGTAATACCTGCCATGGATCGGATGGCAAGCGCATCCGCATGCAGAACCTGCCCAATCTCAGTACACCTGCCGGTGCAATGAAGGGCGTGCAGGGCTGGCCCGGCTATCGCATGACCGGCGGCGTGATGCTGACCCACCAGTGGCGCATGGGCGACTGCTTCCGCCAGCAGCGTTTTCCGCAGCCAAAATACGCTTCGGATGCAATCACAAACCTGCTGACTTACATGATCGGCAACGCCAACGGCCAGGTCTACAAAGGCCCGGGCATCAAGCGCTAACAGGGAGACAGACATGACCAAGACCATTTTTCTGGCCGCTGCCGTGGCCCTACCTCTCCTCACTGCCGCTGTGCCCGCCGCAGCCGATGCCGACTATCGCGCCAAAGCCATCACCGTGCTGAAGAAGGACTTTCAGCCAAGGGGCCAGGCGTCGCTCGACCGGCTGGCGGAAGACGGCCTGCAAACCATCTGCAATCGCACCGAAAACAAGCCGCCCGAATATATCGCCAAACGGCTCGAAGCCGACCAGCTGGCCAATGTCAAGTATCCAGCCGACGGCAAACTGCTCGGCGACTGGAAGTCGGGCGAAAAGCTGGCCCAGAGCGGCCGCGGCTTTACCTGGAGCGACAACCCCGGCCTGCCGGTGGGCGGCAACTGCTACAACTGCCACCAGATCGCCCCGAAGGAAACCTCTTTCGGCACCATCGGGCCGAGCCTCTACCAGTTCGGCAAGCTGCGCGGCAACACGCCGGAGATCCAGAAGTACGCGTATTCGAAGATCTACAACGCCAAGGCGCACAACCTGTGTTCGGAAATGCCACGCTTCGGTCATGTCGGAGCGCTGAAAGAACAGCAGATCAAGGATCTGGTGGCCCTGCTGCTCGATCCCGAGTCGCCGGTCAACAAATAAGGCTAGTGCAGGTACCCAGGGCCTGACTGCGGTCAGGCCCTTTTTATGTCTCCGCTGAAAGCGGGGGCGGTATTCCCTCGGGGATTATGTCCCCGCTCCAAGCGAAAACGACATCCCTTGGCGGGATATGCTGAACAAGAGGTGACACCATGTCCTCAATGAATCGCCGTGAATTTCTGCAAATCCTCGCCGCCGCCTCCGTGGCCGGCGCCGCCCTGGAGTCCCGCCCGCTGCTGGCGGCCGGCAATGCCGACGCGCTCTACGACGTGCAGAAATTCGGCAACGTGCATTTCCTGCACTTCACCGATTGCCACGCGCAACTGATGCCGATCTGGTTTCGCGAGCCGAGCGTCAACCTCGGCATCGGCGCCGCGCTGGGCAAGGCGCCGCACCTGGTCGGCGAGCATTTGCTGAAGGCCTACGGCATCAAGCCCGGCAGCCGCGAGGCGCACGCCTTCACCTATCTCGATTTCGCCCAGGCGGCAAGAACCTACGGCAAGATCGGCGGCTTCGCTCACCTCGCAACGCTGGTCAAGCGCCTGCGCGCCGAGCGTCCTGGCGCCCTGCTGCTGGATGGCGGCGATACCTGGCAGGGCTCGGCCACGGCCTTGTGGAGCAATGGCCAGGACATGGTCGATGCCTGCAAGCTGCTCGGCGTGAACATCATGGCCGGCCACTGGGAATTCACGCTGGGCGACAAGCGCGTGCTGGAAATCGTCGAGACGGATTTCAAGGGAAAAATCGATTTCCTCGCGCAGAACATCAAGACCAGCGATTTCGGCGACAAGGTCTTCGAACCCTACAGCCTGCGCGAGATGAACGGGGTCAAGCTTGCCGTAATCGGCCAGGCCTTCCCCTACACGCCGATCGCCAACCCGCGCTGGATGGTGCCGGATTGGACCTTCGGCATCCAGGACGACAACATGCAGAAGACCGTCGACGAGGCCCGCGCCAAGGGCGCGCAGGTCGTCGTCCTGCTCTCGCACAACGGCATGGACGTCGACCTCAAGATGGCCACCCGCGTCACCGGCATTGACGCGATACTCGGCGGCCATACCCACGATGGCGTACCGCAGCCAGTGATAGTGAAGAATGCCGGTGGCCAGACCCTGGTGACCAACGCCGGATCGAACGGCAAGTTCCTCGGCGTACTGGATTTCGACGTGCGTGGCGGCAAGATCCAGGACTTCCGCTACAAACTGCTGCCGGTTTTTTCCAATCTGCTGCCAGCCGACGCCGAAATGGCGGCGCATATCGACAAGGTACGCGCACCGCACAAGTCCAAGCTCGAAGAAAAGCTGGCGGTCTCGGAAGGCCTGCTCTACCGGCGCGGCAACTTCAACGGCAGCTGGGACCAGTTGATACTCGACGCCATCATGGAAGTACAGGGCGCCGACATCGGCTTCTCGCCGGGCTTCCGCTGGGGCACCACGATCCTGCCCGGCCAGGCAATCACTTTCGAACACCTGATGGACCAGACCGCGATCACCTACCCGAACGCGACGCTGACCGAGATGAGCGGCGAGCAGATCAAGACCATCCTTGAAGACGTCGGCGACAACCTGTTCAATCCCGACCCCTACTACCAGCAGGGCGGCGACATGGTTCGTGTCGGCGGCCTGCAATACACCTGCGCGCCGAACGCGAAGATGGGCAGCCGCATCACCGACATGCGCCTCAAGGACAAACCCGTCGAAGCCGACAAGAAATACAAGGTGGCCGGCTGGGCGCCCGTGGCTGAAGGCGCCAAGGGCGAGCCGGTATGGGACGTCGTCGCACGCTATCTGCGCGACAGGAAGACCATCGCCCCGCGCCGGCTCAACCAGCCGAAACTATTGGGCATGAAGGGCAATCCGGGTCACGCCGGCGCATAGCAGGAGGCTGGCCCGCCGCAGCGGGCGCAGCTTCGCTCAGGGCTTGATGTAGGCGTAACCGCCGCGCGCCTGCAGTTTGGCGATTTCGGCGACGCCCGAGGGCACGAACACCGATTCGGGGATGAACTGCTTGCGATCCAGCTTGCGGTTCCTCAGGGTGATCTCGCAGACGTCGAAGCTCACGCCCTGTTGGGCGAGCGTCTCGACCTGGACGTTGTACGGGTTGCCGTTCTTGTCCTTGGCGCCTTCCATCAGGAAATCCACACCGAGGGCATGCGTGACGACCACGATCTGCGCCTGCGGATTGACTTCGAGATGATTGCCGATGTTGCGCAGGGCGGCCGTGGCATTCGCCGAATCGTTCACGTGATAAACCACCTTGTCGGGATGACCGCTCGCGGCCAGGTTCGTCGCGCATCCGCCTAAAAGCAGGGAAGCTGCCGCCAGTACAGTTGCCAAGACGCTTGTCATTCTGTTCATGTCTTCTCCTCCGTAGATAATAGTTTTGTGCACACCGAAATATTTGACGCCTGAATAAATTTACTCTCCTTGCCGGCTTCCCACAACCCTGATTGGAACATCGCTATTGACGCAGGGCATGATCTTGCGGGCGATCCCTGGACAAGGCCCGCATGGCAAGCGGTAACATTTCCTTGCACAGGCTTTTCTCGAAGCTCTGGCGACGTCGGCTAGAATCGCCGGATGAATAAACGTACCGTCATCGTTCTTCTGGCAGGTGTCCTGATACTGGGCGTCGGCGGCTATGCCGCATGGCGGACATGGGACCGCGGCGGCGATGCGCCAAAATACAAACTGGCCAAGGCCGAAGCCGGTCCGCTCACGGCCGCGGTCTCCGCCACCGGTACCCTGAACCCAGTGGTCTCGGTACAAGTCGGTTCTCAGGTCTCGGGACAGATCAAGGAGATCCTGGTCGACTTCAATTCGCCGGTGAAATCCGGCCAGTTGATCGCCCGACTGGACCCGGAAACCTACGAGCACCGCGTACGCCAGGCCCAGGCGGACGTTGACGCGGCGCGCGCCGGCCAGGGCGTGCAGCAGGCGGAAGTGTCCCGCGCCCGCGCCAATCTGTCCAACGCCCAGCGCGACTACGAGCGCAAGAAAACCCTGGTGGAGAAGAATTTCATTTCCCCGGCCGAGCGCGACACCGCGCAGAACACCCTCGATGCGGCACGCGCGGCCCTCGCCTCGGCCGAGGCGCAGGTGAAGAACGGCGAGGCCGTGGTCCGCCAGCGTGAAGCCCAACTCGCCGCCGCCCGCGTCGATCTGGAACGCACCTCGATCAAGGCGCCGGTGGACGGCATCGTCGTCAAGCGCAGCATCGAACCGGGGCAGACGGTGGCCGCCAGCCTGCAGGCGCCGGAACTGTTCGTCATCGCCAAGAACCTGACCGACATGCAGGTCGAAACCTCGATCGACGAAGCCGATGTGGGTCGCGTCCGCCTCGGGCAGAAAGCCAGCTTCACGGTGGACGCCTTCGCCGGTCGCCACTTCGAAGGCGAGGTGCGGCAGGTGCGCAAGGCCGCCACCGTGGTGTCGAACGTCGTGACCTACACCGTGGTAATTTCGGCGGCCAATCCCGATCTCACGCTGCTGCCGGGAATGACGGCCAATGTGCGCATCATCACTGCGCAAAAGGACAAGGTGCTCAAGGTGCCGAACGCGGCGCTGCGTTTCCGCCCTGCCGGCGCTGCCGACGAGAAGAAGACCGGGGCCGCCGTAGCGCCGGCGCCGACTCCTGCCGCAACCACCTCGGCTGGTGGCGGTGCGGGAAGCGGCGGTCTCGCGCAGCAACGCGAGCGTCTGGTTGCCGAACTCAAGCTCGATGCCGACCAGAAGGCCAAGCTTGAGGCCATCTACGACGGCATGCGCGACAGGTTCAGGGCCGCACGCGATCTGCCCGAGGCGGAAAAGAGCAAAGCACAGGAACGCAATCGCAGCGAGATTCGCGAGAAAACCGCAGCCATGCTCAACCCGGAACAGAGGATGCGCTACGACGAACTGGCCAGCGAGGCGCAGACTGCGCGCGCCGGCGGCGGTGGCGGCACGGGGCGAATCTGGATCCTCGGCGAAGATGGCAGGCCCAAGGCTGTCGAGGTGCGCCTGGGCCTCACCGACGGCAGCATGACCGAGATCCTGTCCGGCGACATCAAGGAGGGCCAGGAAGTCATCGCCGGACAGCAGGCCGCAACGAAGGCTTCCGGCATGCCCGGCCCGCGGCTGTTCTAGGCCCAGCAGCCGTGAATGCGCCGCTGATCCGGGTCGAGGAACTGACCAAGGATTACGTCATGGGCAGCAACGTGGTGCCCGCCCTGCGCGGCGTCACGCTCGACATCGCGGCCGGAGAATTCGTCGCCGTCATGGGCCCCTCGGGTTCCGGCAAGTCGACCTTCATGAACCTGCTCGGCTGCCTCGACCATCCAAGCGGCGGCAGCTATTGGCTCGGCGGTCAGGAGGTCTCCGCACTCTCCGGCGACGAACTGGCGGCGGTGCGCAATCGCAAACTGGGCTTCGTCTTCCAGCACTTCAACCTGCTGGCACGCACCTCGGCGCTGGACAACGTCGCATTGCCGCTGCTATATGGCAATGTACCGGCGGGGGAGCGCCGCCTGCGCGCCGAACGGCGCCTGAGCCAGATCGGCCTGGCGGCGCGCATGGACCATCACCCTTCGCAGTTGTCCGGCGGCCAGCAACAGCGCGTCGCCATCGCCCGCGCCCTGGTCAACGATCCGCAACTGGTGCTCGCCGACGAGCCCACCGGCGCGCTGGATTCAGGCACCAGCGTCGAGATCATGGCGCTGCTGCAGCAGCTCAACCGCGAGGGCATCACCATCGTCCTGGTGACCCATGAACACGACATCGCCGACTTCGCCGGCCGCATCATTTCCTTCCGCGACGGCAAGGTGGTCGAAGACCGCACGAATGTCGCCAGACAGGCGCCGAGGGACGCGGCGGCGGCACCATGAACTTCGCCGCCACCCTGCGTATCGCCCTGCTCGCGCTGCGCATCAACAAGCTGCGCTCGGCGCTGACCATGCTCGGCATCATCATCGGCGTCGCTGCCGTGATCGTCATGATCGCCGTCGGCAACGGCGCCCAGGCACGCGTCGAGGACCAGATCCGCAGCCTCGGCTCCAACATCATCATGGTGCTGTCCGGCTCGATGACCTCGGGCGGCGCTCGCGGCGGCAGCGGTTCGCAGCCGACCATCACCGAGGACGACGCCTACGCGCTGAACCGCGAAGTCGATGAAATCCAGGCCGCCGCGCCGTCCCTGCGCGGCAGCGGACAGGTGGTGGCGGGCAATGCCAACTGGTCCACGGTGTTCTACGGCACGACGCCCGAGTACCTCGAAGTGCGGGAATGGACGGTAGTCGAAGGCCGCGGCTTCGAGCAGGCGGAAATCAACGGCGCCGGCAAGGTGGCGCTGCTCGGACAGACCGTGGCGAAGAACCTGTTCGGCGACGCCAGCCCGATCGACCAGGTCATCCGCGTGCGCAAGGTTCCGCTCACTGTCATTGGCGTGCTCGACCGCAAGGGTCAGAACATGATGGGCCAGGATCAGGACGACATCATCCTGATGCCGATCAGCACCGCCAGGAAGCGGGTACTCGGGTCCACCCAGCAGGCCAAGAGTCGCAGCGTCGGTTCGA
This sequence comes from Sulfuritalea sp., assembly GCA_022842325.1. Lineage (GTDB taxonomy): Bacteria > Pseudomonadota > Gammaproteobacteria > Burkholderiales > Rhodocyclaceae > Sulfuritalea. The sequence goes on from JALHPU010000017.1 coordinate 47,850, forward strand.
TCATGGTCAAGATCAAGGACGGCACCGACATGACGGAAGCGGAAGCGCGCATGCGCGAACTGCTGCGCCAGCGCCACCGGCTCCAAACCGGCCAGGACGATGATTTCTACGTGCGCAACCTGTCGGAAATCCTCCAGGCCCAGGAAGCCTCGTCGAAGGTGATGTCGATGCTGCTGGCGGCCGTGGCCTCGGTCTCGTTGCTGGTCGGCGGTATCGGCATCATGAACATCATGCTGGTCTCGGTCACCGAACGCACGCGCGAAATCGGCCTGCGCATGGCCGTCGGCGCCCGCGGCCGTGACATCCTGACCCAGTTCCTGGTCGAGGCGGTCACCCTGTCGCTGATCGGCGGCGCCATCGGCATCCTGTTCGGGGTCGGCGGCGCCACGGCGATCGCCGAATTCGCCGGCTGGCGCACCGAACTCTCGGGCGGCTCGATCGTGCTCGCCGCCGGCTTTGCCGGCGCCATCGGCATATTCTTCGGCTATTACCCGGCCAAGAAGGCCTCGCGCCTGCTGCCCATCGAAGCCCTGCGCTACGAATAGGCGGCCCGCCGCTGCAGTCAGTCGTATCCGCATGGGATCATGGATAATGCATTCTTTTCGGTGCGAACCTGGCCATGGCTGAAGAAGTTGAACTCAAGCTGGCGCTCGCCGACGAGCATCAATCCCGCTTCCTGCGCCATCCGCTGCTGCGGCAGGCGGTCGCGCGTCATGTCGAGCCGCTCGACAACATTTATTACGACACCGCCAACCTTGCCCTGTACCGTCGCGGCATCGCCCTGCGCCTGCGCCGCCGCGGTCGCGAATGGCTGCAAACGGTCAAACTGGCAGGCAGTTCGGCGGCCGGACTGAGCAGTCGCCCCGAGTGGGAAACACCCTACGCCGGTCATTTCGACTTCTCATCGATCGACGATGCCGGCCTGCGCCAGTGGCTGCAGCGGCCGATGCTGCTGGCGCGGATCGTGCCGGTCTGCGAAACCCGATTTCGCCGCGTCACCTGGAAATTCGCCGCGGCGCCCGGCGCGGTTCTGCTGACCCTGGATCGCGGCTGGATCATCGCCAACGGGCGTCGCGAAGCCATTTCGGAAGTCGAACTGGAGCTTGCCGGCGCGCCGGTGCATGCCATTTTCGGCATCGCCAGCCAGCTCGCCCAACGCATCAGTCTGACGCCATCGGTACTGTCGAAGGCCGAGCGCGGCTATCGGCTGCACCGCGGAGTCGCACCCGCGCCGGTAAAAGCCGGCGCCATGGCACTTGCGGCAGACATGGCGCCGCTCGAAGCATTCCGCCACATCGCCATGTCCTGCCTCGAGCACCTGCAGCAAAATCATCACGGTGCGCTGACCAGCGACGACCCCGAATACATACACCAGATGCGCGTTGCCGCGCGCCGCATGCGTGCCGCGCTGCGTTTGTTCGCCCCGGTGCTGCCGGTGCCGCTGATCGCATCGCTACGTACACCGCTGGTCGCCCTGGCCACGCAACTCGGCCGCGCGCGCGACCTCGACGTGCTGCTCGACGAAATTGCCAACCCGGTGTTGCGTGCCCTGCCCAATGAACCGCGCCTGCCGGCGCTGGCCGGCGACATCACCAATCGCCGCTACGCGGCCCGTGCCGAGGCGATTGCCCTGCTCGCCGCGCCCGACTATGGGCGCAATCTGCTGGCGGCGCTGGAGTCGCTGCATCCGGCACCTGCGACGGGGGCCGTAACCCTGCCCTTGCGGAGCTTCGCCAGCGAGCGTCTGCGGCGCCTGCGCAAAAAATTGCGCTGGCTGGCGGCGACGGCCAGCATTGACGACCCGGCATCCCTGCACGCCCTGCGCATTGCCACCAAGCGCCTGCGCTATGCCCTGGAGTTCTTCTCGCCGCTGGCGCCGAAGCACGCCTTGGATGGACCGCTGAAACATCTCGCCGGCGTTCAGGACACCCTCGGCCAGCTCAACGACCTGACCAACGCCGGCGCCCTGCTGATGGACTGTGCCGGCGAGGATCCCCGGCTGCGCGAGGCGGTGACGCTGATCGGCGGCTGGCACGGACCGCGCTACGCCCGCTTGCTGGAAAGCATCGTTCCCGAACTGGGTCGCCTGGCCAGGCTGCGCCTACCACGCCTTGCCGCCGGGTAACATGCGTGCAACAACGATGCAGCATGATTGAATCCGCAATGGAGAACCACCGATGGAGCTGATACTCTGGCGTCATGCCGAAGCCGAAGAAGGCGACGGCACGCTTCCCGACAGCAAGCGACGGCTTACCGCGCGCGGGGACAAGCAGGCAAAAAAAGTTGCGCGCTGGTTGCACCAGCATCTGCCGCGCAAGCGGATCGTCCTCGTCAGTCCCGCCGAACGCACGCAACAGACCGCGCATGCGCTCGAACTGCCCTACGAGATCGAACCCCGCCTCGGCATCGGCGCCTCGGTGACGGATGTACTCAAAGCCGCGGGCTGGCCGGACCGCAGCGGCGCCGTGCTGGTGATCGGCCACCAGCCGACCCTGGGACGCGTCGCCGCCCTGCTGCTGGGCGGCGAGGAAGCCGACTGGCCGGTCAAGAAAGGCGGCCTCTGGTGGTTTGCCAGCCGCGCGCGCGACGGCGAGAGACAAACCGTGTTGCGCGCTGTGCTCAATCCCGATTTCGCCTGAAATTGGCGACTCGAAGCCGGATTCAATCTTCATTCCGGTTGCGGAAACACGCATCTTTTGATATTTTAGGCATCGATATATTAATTACGCTGCGCCCGCCAGCTTTCTACCGCCATGTCGAAGAAATCCGCTTCCGCCGCATCCGATACCGAAACCCGCGCCACCTCGGAGCACGCGCCCGACTTGCGGCTCTGGCTGCGCACGCTGGCATGCACCAATCTGATCGAGAACCACATCCGCTCGCGCCTGCGCGCCGAGTTCGGCATCACGCTGCCGCGCTTCGACCTGATGGCCCAGCTCGAGCGCTCGCCGCAAGGCCTCAAAATGGGCGAACTGTCCAAGCGCATGATGGTCACCGGCGGCAATGTAACCGGCATTACCGATCAACTGGTCGCCGAGGGCTTGGTGGTGCGCGAGGACAGCCCCAAGGACCGCCGTGCCTACATCGTCAAACTGACGCCCGAAGGCCGTCGCAGCTTCCGCAAGATGGCCGAAGCCCATGAAACCTGGGTGGTCGATCTGTTCGCCGGGATGGATGAAAAACAGCGCAGCCAGTTATATGACTTGCTGGCCGTCCTCAAGTCCAGCGCATCAGCGGTTGCGGCGAAGAAGTGACTCGTTGCCGGCGCCCCGTGGCGCCGGGCTGCTGCAACGCAAATCCAGGGCCTCCATCCGCCGCAGAGCCTGGTCCGCGAATGATGCCTCGCACGCAGCGATAGCCTCACCCGACTGCCCCAGCCTCGCGGTGCCGGGGCAGGCCCGTGACCACTTCAGCCGGCTGCCGCCGGGCACCGTGCATTCAATGAAGTTCTTCCCGTCCAGCGCGTATGGGTTTATTCTATTGTATTGATATTTAAAATAGATTGACTGGCCCAGCCTGCCGATGTTCACCCCGGATCAGATCGACCGTCAGTACAACGCCCGCGCCGCAATCCCCGACCATCCGGCGATCTTCGAACGATGGCGGGCGCAGTCGCGTGCCGCGCGTGATGTACTGCGTTGCGAGCAAGATTGCCAATTCGGCCCTGCGCCGGCCGAAACCCTCGACCTTTATCCCGTTCCGGCAGCGAACGCGCCCTTGCTGGTTTTCATTCACGGCGGTTATTGGCGTTCGCTCGACAAGCAGGATTTTTCCTTCCTGGCCCCGGCATTCGTAAGCGCCGGGGTCGTCGTGGCCATGCCCAACTACGGCCTCGCCCCCGTCACCCGCATCGAAGACATGGTGCGGCAGATGCTGCGCGCACTGGGCTGGCTGCATCGCACGGCGCCGCAACTGGGTATCGATGCACGACGCATCGTGGTTGCGGGGCATTCCGCAGGGGCGCATCTCGCTGCGATGATGCTGGTCGCCGACTGGCCGCTGCTGGCGCGCGACCTGCCCGCCGACCTGCTGTGCGGCGCGGTCTGCATTTCCGGTCTCTACGACCTGCAGCCATTGGCGCGCGCGCCTTTCCTGCAGCAGGATCTCGGACTCGATGAGCCGACCGCGCAATTCCTCAGCCCGATCCGCTACCGGCCAAGACTCGCAACGCCACTGATCACCGCGGTCGGCGGCGACGAGAGCGCAGAATTCCAGCGCCAGAACGGCCTGATCCGCGCTGCCTGGCCGCATTGCTTTCGGCAGGACCTGCCCCTGCCCGGCCGCCATCACCTGGCCAGTGTCGAGGCGCTGGGCGACCCCGGCCATCCCTTGTTCCATGCCGCCTTGCGCCTGTTGGGAAGAGCAGCATGAACCGGCCCTGCCGCCTGTTCCTGATCCTGCTTGCGCTGGTCGGCGCCACCGCCATCTGGCTGGCGACCAACCTCGACTTCCGGGTCGAGAACGCTATTACCGAAAACGGCAGCGCCATGACCAAGGCCACGGTCAGCGTCGATACGGTGAAGATCGCCTCGGCCAGCGGCAAGGGCACGATCGGCATGCTGGTGGTGAGCAATCCACCGGGCTTCAGGACGCCCCACGCCTTCAAGGCAAGTTCCATCGACGTCGACATCGATCTTGCGTCGCTGGCGAGCGATGTAGTTGTCATTCGCGTCATCACCATCAATGGCCCTGACGTGATCTACGAACATGGCGACGCCACGACCAACTTCGATGCACTCCAGAACAACATCGCCGCCCAGCGCAACATCATGCGGCGCAAGGGCGATCAAGGAGAAAAGAAACTGATCGTCGAAGAGTTGACAATCTGCAATGCCACGGCGTGGGCCAGTGCCCCGTTCATGGGCAACAAGAACATCAGCATTCCTCTGCCGGATATCACCCTGAAGAACATCGGCATGGACCGCGGCGGCATCAGTCCGGAAGAACTGGGAGTGGTCGTGACCGGCGCCCTCAAGACCAGGTTGACCAGCGCGGCGAGCATCGACCGGCTGGCAAAAGCCACCGGCGGCGGCAGCCAGTAGAACTTCGCCCGGGAAGGGCAATTCGGACAGGAATCGGGTGCAGCACAGCATCCCGCTCGGGCAGGGCCTGCCTGTAATACAATACGCGCCATGCGCGCCCTGCCGGTTGGCGCCCAGTCCGGCATTCCGCCGCATATCCCTCAAGCGCTTCGCCGCCTGAACCGGTTCCCCGCGAGGGGCAGGCCGATTCAGGAGTCCAATTGAACGCGACCACATCCGACATCACCCATTCCGACGCCACATTCGCCCCGAGCCCGGACGCCGCGTTGATCGCCGCGCCCGACGCCGTAGCGCCAGCGCCGACTTTTGACCAACTCGGCCTGCTGCCCGAACTGCTGCGTGCCATCAAGGACGCCGGCTACACGACACCGACGCCGATCCAGATCCAGGCCATCCCGATCATCATGGCCGGCAAGGATGTCATGGGCGGCGCCCAGACCGGCACCGGCAAGACCGCCGGCTTCACCCTGCCGCTGTTGCAACGACTGGCGCGCCACGCCAGCAGTTCGCCTTCGCCGGCACGCCATCCGGTGCGCGCGCTGATCCTGGCGCCGACGCGCGAGCTGGCGATGCAGGTGCATCAGAGCGTGGTCACCTACAGCAAGCACCTGCCGCTGCGTTCCGTCTGCATCTATGGCGGCGTCGATATCCGGCCGCAGATCGCCGAGCTGCGCGAGGGCCGCGAAATCATCATCGCCACACCAGGGCGGCTGCTCGATCACGTGCAGCAGAAGAGCGTCAGCTTCAACGCCGTCGAGGTGCTGGTGCTCGACGAAGCCGACCGCATGCTCGACATGGGCTTCATCCCCGACATCAAGCGCATCCTCGCCATGCTGCCGAAGGAACGCCAGAGCCTGCTGTTCTCGGCCACCTTCTCCAACGAGATCAAGAACCTCGCCGACAGCATGCTCAAGGCGCCGCAGCTGATTGAGGTCGCACGGCGCAACATGGTGACCGAGACCGTCACCCACCGCGTCTACCCGGTGGCCTCGGACCTCAAGCGCAGCCTGCTGGTGCATCTGCTGACGCACGACGAGGAAAATGCCAAACAGGTGCTGGTGTTCGTCGGCACCAAGTTCGGCGCCAGCCGCCTTGCCGTATATCTCGAACGTCAGGGCATCGCCGCCGATGCCATCCACGGCGACAAGAGCCAGCAGCAGCGCACCGAAGCGCTGGAAGGCTTCAAATCGGGCAAGATCCGCGTGCTGGTCGCCACCGACGTCGCCGCGCGCGGACTCGACATCGACGACCTGCCGCATGTCATCAACTACGAGTTGCCGCACACGGCCGAGGACTACATCCATCGCATCGGTCGAACGGGGCGCGCCGGCAAGCACGGCAATGCCACCTCGCTGTTTGCGCCGGAGGAAGCCCAGCGCCTGACCGACATCGAACGGCTGATCAAGCGCAAGATCGAGCGCGTCGAGATCAGCGGCTTCGCCGAACTGGCACAGGTGCGTGAAAGCGCGCCACCGAGCAATCGCGGACACAAGCGCGAACACCTCGAACGGGCCCGCGAGAAGGCACGCGAGCATGATCGCGCGTTGACACTGGACGGCAGCCGCCCGGCCGGTCGCGAGTTGCCCAGCCCCGTCGCCCACGTACCGCGCCTCGATCCGCGCCTGCCGCGGCTCGATTTCGACCCGAACAAACCCTACGTCAGCAAAACCGTCGCGGTCGACGTCGGTGCCGAAAAGCCCGCACCGACGCGCCCGCAGCGACCCGTTGCGGCACTACTCGGCGGCTTGGGCAAGAAATAGCCACAGGCTCATCGGCCATGCACGGCCAGGCAGCGTGGCAAATCGAGGTGCTCTCGTCCGCCGACGATCCCGCGACTTTGGTGATCGTTCTCGGCGGTCGCTGGCGCATCGACCAGCATCTGCCCACGGCCGATACCCTGAATGACAGACTGGCGGCGCCGGTGCGCCGGATCCGTTTCGACGCGGGCGAACTCGCCGAGTGGGATTCCGGCCTGCTGAGCTTCGTTTCCGGAATCAGCAAGTACGGCACGGAGCGTGGCATCGCCGTCGATGGCAGCGGACTGCCATCGGGTGCACAGCGCCTGCTGGCGATGGCGCTGGCGGTGCCGGAGCAAAAGCTTGCGGGGCGGGAAAACGGCCCACAGGGAAGCTTCGCCAAAGTCGGTACCGCGACCCTGGAGTTCATCCACGGTGCGCCGCAGATGCTGGGCTTTCTCGGCGAAGTCACGTTGTCGCTGTTACGGCTGCTTTCCGGCCGTGCCCGTTTTCGTGCCCGCGACCTTTGGCTGGAAATCGAGGAAGTCGGGCCGCGCGCCCTGCCGATCGTCTCGGTGATCAGCTTCCTGGTCGGGCTGATCCTCGCCTATCTCGGCGCCGACCAGCTGAAACTGGTCGGGGCGCAGATATTCATCGCCGACCTGGTGGCCATCGGCATGGTGCGCGAGGTGGGCGCGCTGATGACCGGCATCATCATCGCCGGCCGTACCGGCGCCGCCTTTGCCGCGCAGCTCGGCACCATGCAGGTCAATGAGGAAATCGACGCCTTCAAGACGCTCGGCATCTCGGCCATCGATTTCCTGGTGCTGCCGCGTATCCTCGCGCTGATGCTGATGGTGCCGCTGCTGACGCTCTACTCCGGCTTCATCGGCATGCTGGCGGGCTTGCTGGTCTCGGTCACGATCTTCGACATCGGCGTTTTTGAGTACTACACCGAAACCCTGCGCGCGCTGGAATTCAAGCAGTTCGCGGTCGGCCTGTCGAAGGGCACGGTGTATGGCGCGATGATCGCCTTCGCCGGCTGCCTGCGCGGCATGCAGTGCGGACGCAGCGCCGAAGCGGTCGGCCATGCCGCCACCTCGGCCGTGGTCACCGCGATCCTGCTGATCACGATCGCGGCCTCGATCATGACCATCGTGTACTACCAGTTGGGAATTTGAAGCCATGAACGGCGCAGCCCACATCGAGGTACGCGACCTGAGCATGGCTTATGGCGATTTCATCGTGCAGAGCAGTCTCGATTTCACGGTGAACAAGGGCGACATCTTCGTCGTCATGGGCGGCAACGGTTGCGGCAAGACCACGCTGATGCGCGCCCTGGTCGGCCTGCAGCGGCCCGCGGCCGGCGCGGTGCTGTACAGCGGCGAAGACTTCTGGAATGCCGAAGAGGAGGCGCAGCAAAGGCTCAAGCGCCGGCTCGGCATCCTGTTCCAGGGCGGTGCGCTGTGGAGCTCACTGACACTCGCGGAAAATGTCGCGCTGCCGATCGCCGAATACACAGGCCTGCCCCCGGCCCGCGTGGACGAAATCGTCGCCTTCAAGCTGGCCCTGGTCGGACTGGCCGGCTGCGAGGATTTGTACCCTGCCGAGTTGAGCGGCGGCATGAAGAAACGTGCAGGTCTGGCGCGCGCGATGGCGCTCGATCCGGACATCCTGGTCATCGACGAGCCTTCGTCCGGGCTCGATCCGCTGACGGCGCGGCGCCTCGACGAGCTGATCATGGAACTGCGCGACAGCCTCGGCACCACCATCGTCGTCATCACGCACGAACTGGCCAGCATTCTCAGCATCGGCAACAATTCCATCTATCTCGATACCGAAAGCCGCACCATGATCGCCACCGGCCACCCGCAGGACGCCTTGAAGAACGGCCATCCCAAGGTCCGTCATTTCCTCAGTCGCGGAGTTGTTGAATGAGCCGCAAAGCCAACCCCACGCTGATCGGCGCCTTCGTGCTCGGCGCGGTGGCACTGGCGATCATCGCCACGCTGCTGCTGGCCGGCGGCAGCTGGTTCGGCGAACGCAAGCAGCATGTGCTGTATTTCGAGGGTGCGGCCCAGGGCCTGCAGGTCGGCGCGCCGGTGGTCTTTCTCGGCGTCAAGGTCGGCACTGTGAGGCAGATCCAGCTCGGCCTCGACCAGCAGACCCGCCGCTTCCTGGTCCCGGTAACCATCGAAGTGGAACCCCAGGTCGTGCATACGCACGGCGGGCAGAACATCGATCTGCGCGACCGTGACACCGTCCGTCAATTGGTCGAGCGCGGCCTGCGCGCACGGCTGCGGATGCAAAGCCTGCTGACTGGCCAGCTTTACGTCGATCTCGATTTCCATCCGGACAAGCCGGCGACCTTCGCCGCACTCGATCCCGAGCTCAGCGAAATCCCGACCATCCGTACTGCCGTGCAGGAGCTGAGCACCAAGCTCGAAGCCTTCCCGATGGACAAGTTCCTCGCCGACGTCGCAGCGATCAGCAGCGCGGTGAACAAGCTGATGTCGGCGCAGGCCACGCAAGACCTGCCACGGCGCCTCGACGCCACCCTGCGCCACCTTGAATCGCTCGCCGCACGCTTCGATGCGCAGGGCGGCCCGATCCTCAAGGACGTGCGCGGCAACCTGGCCGAGATGCACAAGGCACTGCTGGCGGCGCAGGCCGCGCTGGCCAGGCTCGACACCGCCGCCGAGCGCGTCGCCGATCTGGCGCGCGCCGACTCGCGCATGGTGGCCGGCATGACCCAGGCCAGCGAGGATCTGGCCAAGGCCGCCGCTTCGGTACGCAAGCTGACCGAACAGGAATCGCCGACGGTAGACAACGTCAATGCCACGCTCAAGGAAATCGCCCGCGCCGCCGATGCCCTGCGCCTGCTGGCGGAAACCCTGGAACAGCAACCCGATGCCATCTGGCGCGGCAAGCGGCAGAAGACCGCCCCCTGACCCATCAAATCAGAAGGAGAAATTATGGACCCCCACGCTCACATTCGTTCGCTGCCCCCCAAGGGGGCGCATGCCTCCCTTGGGGCGGCCCTGCGGAAGGCATGGCCATGAAGCTCGTCCGCTTCGGCCCCAAGGACCGCGAAAAACCCGGCCTGATCGCCGCCGACGGCACGCTGCGCGATCTGTCCGCCCATGTCGCCGACATCGGCTGGAACGAGCTCTCCACCGCCGGCCAGCAGCGCCTGCGCGCACTGAATCCGGCCACGCTGCCCGCGGTGCGCGGCAAGCCGCGCTTCGGCGTGCCCTTCACCGGGATTTCGAAAATCGTCGGCATCGGACTCAACTACCGTGCCCACGCCCTCGAAGCCGGGATGCCGATTCCCGCCGAGCCGGTGATGTTCATGAAAGCCACGACCTGCATCAGCGGCCCCGACGATCCGATCCTGATGCCGATCGGCAGCAGCAAGCTCGACTGGGAAGTCGAACTAGGGCTAGTCATCGGCAAGGAAAGCCGTCAGGTCAGCGAAGCCGCGGCGCTCGACCACGTCGCCGGCTACTGCGTGTTCCACGATGTCTCGGAGCGCGCCTTCCAGCTCGAACGCGGCGGCCAGTGGGACAAGGGCAAGGGCTGCGACAGCTTCGGCCCGATCGGCCCCTGGCTGGTGACGAAGGATGAAATCGCCGACCCGCAAGCCTTGCGCCTGTGGCTCGACGTCAATGGCGAACGCATGCAGGATTCGAGCACGTCCGACATGATCTTTTCCTGCGCCCAGATCGTCAGCTATGTTTCGCGTTTCATGACCCTGCTGCCCGGCGACGTGATCTGCACCGGCACGCCGCAGGGCGTCGGCATGGGCCGCGGCCGCTTCCTGCAGCTCGGCGACAAAGTGAAGCTCGGCGTCGAGGGCCTCGGCGAGCAGGAACAGACCGTCATCGCCACACGGTAGCGCAAGAGTCGGCGCTGGCGACACGGTGACCGCCGCGGGTAGCGGTAGTATCTGGGGCTGCCATGAGCAACGACTACCTCCTCGCCATCGACTGCGGCACGCAAAGCGTGCGCGCCTTGATCTTCGACCTGCGCGGTCATCTGGTCGACAAGGCGCAGGTCGATATCACCAGCTACCAGTCGCCGCAGCCGGGCTGGGTCGAAATCGACCCAGAAGAATTCTGGCGCGCCCTGTGCCAGGCCTGCCAGCGCCTCTGGGCCAATACCCGGGTGCCGAAGAGCTCGATCCGCGGCGTGGTCATCACCACCCAGCGCGCCACCGTCATCAATCTCGACCGCCACGGCCAGCCGCTACGGCCGGCCATCGTCTGGCTCGACCAACGGCGCGCCGATACACGGCCGACGTTTTCGTGGTGGTGGGAACTGGCCTTCCGCACCATCGGCATGCGCGAAACGATCCGCTTCTTCGCCCGCGAAGCCGAGGCCAACTGGATTGCCCAGCATCAGCCCGCGCTCTGGGCGCGCACCGACAAGTACCTGCTGCTCTCCGGCTACCTCAACTACCGCTGCACCGGCCGTTACGCCGATTCCGTAGCGAGCCAGGTCGGCTACATTCCATTCGACTACCGGCGCGGGCGCTGGGCCAGCGCCTGGAACTGGAAATGGCAGTGCCTGCCGGTCAGGCGCGAAATGCTGCCCGAGTTGGTCCCGGCCGGTGCCCGGCTCGGCGTAATCAGCACCGACGCAGCGCGCGACACCGGCATTCCCGCAGGCCTGCCGCTGATCGCCGGCGCCGCCGACAAGGCCTGCGAAGTCATCGGCGCCGGCTGCCTGACGCCCGAGATCGCCTGCCTCTCCTACGGCACCGCCGCCACCATCAACACCAGCACGCCGCGCTACATGGAGGCCACGCCCTTCATCCCGCCCTACCAGGCCGCGGTGCCCGGCCACTACAACACCGAGATCCAGATCACGCGCGGCTTCTGGATGGTCAACTGGTTCAAGGAACAGTTCGGCCTGCACGAGCAGATCGAAGCGCAGAGCCGCGGCGTGGCGCCCGAGAACCTGTTCGACGAACTGGTCAATGCGGTGCCGCCCGGCGCCATGGGCCTGATGCTGCAGCCCTTCTGGAATCCCGGCATCAAGGTGCCAGGCCCGGAAGCCAAGGGCGCCGTGATCGGCTTCGGCGACGTGCATACCCGCGCCCACCTCTACCGCGCCATCCTCGAAGGCCTCGCCTATGCCTTGCGCGAAGGCAAGGAGCGCATCGAACGGCGCGGCGGCACCCGCATCGAACGCGTGCGCGTCTCCGGCGGCGGCTCGCAAAGCGACGCCGCGATGCAGATCACCGCCAACATCTTCAACCTGCCCGCCGAGCGCCCTCACCTTTACGAGACCAGCGGCCTCGGCGCCGCCATCATCACTGCCGTCGGCCTCGGCCTGCACCCCGACTTCGCCACCGCCGTGCGCGAAATGACCCGCGTCGGCCAGGTGTTCCAGCCCGAGCCGCAGCACGTGCGCATCTACGAACAGCTCTACCGCAAGGTGTATTGCCGCATGTACCAGCGGCTGCAGCCGCTGTACCGGGAGATACGCGAGATCACCGGCTATCCGGCCAGCGGGGCATGAAAGCCTCCGCTGGTGGCGGAGCAACTACTTCCGCTTTGGGGACAGGAATACAAGGGGTCGCGTCGACCCCAAGCAGCCGGTCGCGAACCCGGACCCCCTTTTGCTGGCCGATTAGCCTCTCAAGGCGTCCGGGGCGTATCAAAGGCTCCCCGCTAGAGCGGGCGACCGAGATGCCTTTCAACCTGCCGACGTTCCCACTGTGGGCCGAGGAACCAAGCTGGTCTAAAAACCCGAGAAGCGTGCATCAAGATACCCAATCCCCATCCGCCCATCACCCAATAGACCCACATTCTTTGTGGAGAAACGATCAGGTTGATGGCCAGCAACGCGATAACGACAACTATGTATTGAAAAAGGTGCATGTAGAAGCGTCGAAGGCTGCGTACATACTTAAACGCTTCTGCTTCCTGCTTTTCGCTTAGGGCATTTTCTGTAGATGTCATGTCTTGCTCCGGTTTAAGGGTTGAGAAGTCCACTTCGAACACCGCAGCAAGCGACTTGAGTGTTTCGATACTGGCCGGTTGTCCAGTTTCAATGCGCTGAATGGTTCTGACACTCAAACCGCTGGCATCGGCCAACTGTTGTTGTGACCACCCGTGTTTAAGGCGTAATTTCTGAATCAACATGTCAAGCTCCAGTTGCTACGGAATCCCCAAGATGGCATAAAAGGTTGCAATGTGCGACGACAGCAATACGCCAATACCCCGACACCGACGCGACATTGTCGCAAAGAACCAGCCGCGCAGCGGGGTTGGGGAACGACAGCTATTGGTCGACGCCGTCCGCGAAGCGGGCGGCTGGCTTAGCGACCGTCCCAGCGGACCTTTGGCAGCGAGGGCAGTCTGACACTGCAGGCCGGGGCGGCGGGGTGTACGAGTCAAGCACATCGGAAGCGAAGTCACACCACAAAAAGTCGGCGCTGGCGACACGCCAATTTACCGTCTCTCCGCAGCGGACCCTAATTCAGGTAATCCAGCCGCAAGCGCTGCTGCAGGGTCCGCGCCTGACGAAAGGCTTCCTTGAGGATCTGCCGGTCGAGCTTGTGCAACCGGTCCGGATTGAGCCGGTTGGCGGCCGCGGGAAATTCGCCGGATACCTGGTTCTGCAGCCGTAGTCGCTGGATCTGGTAGAAGGCCGCCGCCATCGCCGCCGCCTCCTCGACCGGCATGCCCAGGGCCTGGCGCACGCCGCGCAGACGCTCGACGGTGTTGGTGTGGGGAATTCCGTGCGCCAGCGAGAATATTCTGACGGCATCGACGAAGACGCGGATGCCCTGGCCCTTGAGATCGATGGTATGTGGAAATTCCTTGCCGCCACCGGTGCGAAATTCGCGCCACCAGGACAGCGGCGGCGTCTGTTCGAGCGCATTGACGGTCATCGCCCGCACGAATGCGGTGTTGCCCTTGCAGCGTTGGAGCAGCCAGCGCTGCAATTCGGTGACCAGTTCCTCGCGGCCGTAAAGCGGGCGGAAATCGAAAAATATACTGGCATTGAGCAGCGCCTTTGGCTCCGGCACCGAGATCCAGCTGTTGAATTGTCGCTTCCATTCCTCCTGCGAGAGACACCAGGCCGGGTTGCTGGCCATGACCTGGCCGGTGCAGAGCGAAAATCCGCAGCTGTCGAGCGCCGTAGTGACCGCCTCGGCGAAGGGCAGGAACTGCTGCCGCAAATCTTCCGCCTCGGCAGCCGAGGCGGCGGCGAAGATGATGCCGTTGTCCTGATCGGTGACCAGGGTCTGCTCGAGTCGCCCTTCTGAACCGAACACGATCCAGCACCATGGCACATAGGGCAGCTCGAAGCGGGCTTCGACCAGGTCGATGACCTGCAGCGCGATCAGGTCGTTGAGCGCCGATATCCATTCGCACAGGACCTCGGCGCCGCTGCCCTCGGCCAGGCGGCGGGCCGCAAAGCGGCGCACGGCGGCCGTCTGCGCCGCGAGTTCGTCAATGCTGCGCGCCGCCAGGATGGCATTGGCCAGGCTCGCCGAATCGGCTGCCTGCATGCCGTACAGATCGCCCTGCGAGACGACGTTGAACAGCTGCCCGTCGGCCCCGGTCAGGATCAAATGGCGCATGCCGCGGCGGAACATCAGCACGGTGGCCTGATGCACCGTGGCTTCGGCCGAGAGGCTGGCCAGCCCGCCGGTCATCACACCGGCGATCGGCCCGGCCAGGTCGCAGTCCTCATTGACGATGCAGCGCAGCGCGTCGCGCAGGGTGACGATGCCCAGCGGCACCGAGCTCACGCCATCGACAATGACGGCGGCCTCGGCATCGCGTGAATCGATGGCACGCAGCGCGTCGCGCACCGAGAGCGCCGGATCCAGCACCACCGGCGACGCCAGCGGCAGGTTGCACAGCGTCGTATTGAGATTGATCGGCGCCGCGTCGAGCAGGTGCGACTCAGTATTTGATGCGGGCATGGTAAGTCTTCTCGCTGGCCTCGCGCGCCTCGCCCAGGGTACGGATGCCCTTTTCGGCCAGCAGCGGCAGCATCTTGAGGAACACTTCGGCCGTGACGATGGCATCGCCGACCGCGGTGTGGCGACCCATCACCGATACCCCGAGGCGTTCGGCGATGGCTTCCAGGCGATGCGTTTCCTGCGCCGGGAACAGCACCGCCGAGAGCAAAAAGGTATCCAGCACCGGGCGATCGAAGCGAATGCCGGTGGTGGCTTCCTTCAACTCGAGAAAACGCATGTCGAAGGCGGCGTTGTGCGCCACAAGTACCGTATCGGCAACGAAGGCGCGAAAGATCGGCAGCACCCGCGCGATCGGCGGCTGGCCGGCGAGCATTTCCGCCGTGATGCCGTGGATCTTCACCGATTGTGCCGGCAGGCTGCGCTGCGGATCGATCAGCTGTTCGTAGCTCTCGTGCCGCAATAGACGTCGATTGACGATACGTACCGCACCGATCTGGATGATCTCGTCGCCCGCGGAGGGTTCGAGGCCGGTGGTCTCGGTATCGAACACGGTGTAGGCGAGCTGCGCCAGCAGGCGGTCGTCCAGCGCGAGGTCCGTGTCTTCCCCCTTGAACAGGTCGAAGTCGTAGAACTCGGGCCGGCTGTCCACCGTCGCCGCACCCACCTTGGCGAGTACGGCATCCTGGGCGCTGATGGCGGGCAGCAGGAAGCGGAAGAAGGCCCGATAGGATGCGTGGTCGCGCTGGAACCACACCTCGCCGCCGTTGCGCTCGACGATGTCGCGCACCGCCAGCGGCGATGTTTCCCCCGCCACGGTCATCGCATCGAGCTCCCACTGCATCACGGTCTCGGTGCTCATGAAGACACCGGACCAGATCAGGTCGATATGCGCCATCGCGCCGTCGCGGCTCAGGCGCAGCTTGATGTCGCGGATCTGGTATTCGTCGCGCAGGCGCGCGGAAAAATATGTCATCGCCTGCAGCATCGAAAAGCCGTCGACCTTGATCCATACCTCGGCGTCGACATCCTCGATGCTCACCTGCAGGGCACAGCGATCGACGATGCGGCGGCGGGCCGCCATCAGCAAATCCGAGCCCAGCATTTCTTCCAGCGGCCAGCGCGACTTGAGTACGGCGGCATACTTGCGCGCCGCACCCTCGACGCGCGTGGCAAGGCCGGCGGCTTCGTCGCGGACCACGGCGAGAAAGCGCTGATGATCCTCCGCGCTCATGTCGGTGTAATCGTAGAGCGTCTCCGCCGCCGCGCGCAGGTTGCCCACCGGACCGCGACTGCTCTCGGTGAGATCCTGCAGCAACTGGTCGCGCATGGATTCGCTGTCGAAAGTCTCGGTCATGTCCTCGATCATCGTCATGTAGCCGGACAGCCCGCGCACCGTTTCTGCCGCCGCCCCTGTCCCGGTGCCTGCGCCGGCTTCGGGAATCGCCGCCACCAGCACGCGCAGCAGGCGCCCCGACTCGGTCACGGCGACGAAGTGGCTGTGCGCGGTGCGCCGGGTGTCGATGTGTTCCAGCGCGTAGGCGATCAGGTGGCGGTCGAATAGGCCGTAGATCGAGCGCCCCAGGCCCAGCGCTGCCATGCCATGGCCCGAAGAGCCGGCGAACAGGGCGCGGGCGCGGCGGTTGTAGAGCAGCACCCGGCCATCCATGTTGCAGACGATGACGCCCTGGGCGAGTTCCGACATCAGCACGGCGAAGCGGTTGCGGTCGGCCTCGGCCGCCGCGTTGGCGGCACGGATGCGCACCTCGATCTCCGCGTCGCGCGCGTGGTGCTGTTCGGCAAGGCGATTGACGGCGATTATCAGGCGCTGCAGTTCGCTGCTGCCCTGCGCACTGAGTCGGGTCGCCGGCTGCTCCAGCATCGCCGCCGCTTCCTCGGCAGCCCGGGCCGGCGGCAGGATCAGGAACTCGTGCGTCGCGCGCAGAATCAGGAAGAGGAAGACGCAGGCGACCAACACGATCATCAGCACGGCGCCCAACCGGCGCTCCACCAGAGAATTCAGCAGAGCCTGTTCCTGTCCTTCCAGCCCTGCGCCGGTCACGAAAGCCGCAGCGGCCAGCACCGCCAGCAGGAAGGCACAGGCGACGACCACCGCGGCGGCGAGCTTGGTGCGGGAATTCACGATGCCATCGACGCGTGGAAGCCTGGCCGGCGTTCAGGGCCTGTCGATCAACGCCTTGACCTTGGCGATCAGATCCCGGGTCGAAAACGGCTTGGTCATGTACACGTCGGCGCCCAGCGCGAGGCCCTTGGAGACCTCGGTATCGCGACCCTTGGCGGTCAGCATCATGATCCGCAAATCCTTGAACTCCGGATCCTGGCGCAGGTCCTGGCAGACCTCGAAGCCGTTTCGATGCGGCATCATGACATCGAGAATCGCCAGGAACGGCCGCTCTGCGCGAATCCGCTCGAGGGCCTGCGCGCCATCGTGGGCGACCACCACCTCATAGCCTTCACGCTTGAGCAGGAATTCGAGTGATATGACGATGTTCGGCTCGTCGTCGGCGATCAGAATCTTTGTGGCCATGGCTCCCCTTCGGCATCAGCGTGTTTTTCTTATGTTGCGAAGAATACACCGCGAGAAGGACTTGGGACATACCCGGCGAGCCGCCGGTCGCAATTCTGTTGCACCATGAAAAAGCCCACCGCAAGGGTGGGCTGGACGCGCTTGGGAGGGGGTAAATCAGGCGGCCGCTTGTGCCGGGATCTGCCGGCTGTAATGCGTAATGCGGTTCCTGGCATCGACATACACCAGATCGGGCTCGAAATTCTGCAGTTCGATCTCGTTCATCATGGCGTAGGTGGCGATGATCAGCAGGTCGCCGGGAGCGGCCTTGCGCGCGGCGGCGCCATTGACCGAAATGGTTCCGGTACCGCGTTCGGCGCGAATCGCGTAAGTCGTGAAACGCTCGCCGTTATTCACGTTGTAGACGTCGATCTGCTGGTATTCCTTGATGTCGGCCGCGTCGAGCAGCGTTTCATCGATGGCGCAGGAACCCTCATAGTGCAGTTCGGCCTGGGTCACGGTCACCCGGTGAAGCTTGGACTTAAGCATCGTACGCTGCATTGTCAGACCTTTCTCATGCAAAGGCGGCAACCAATCGGGAGCCTCTGCGCAAAGCACGGACTCCCTTCTCTTCCACTTCTGGCACACCGCCGGCATGAGCGCATCGCAGTGACCTAAACTTCCAGATTGTCGATGAGGCGCGTGCTTCCCAAACGCGCCGCCGCCAACACCACCAACCCGGAATCGTGAGCGGACGGCAATTGTAGATCAAGTTTTTTGCGCAAAGCAACATAATCCGGCACCCAGCCATTGCCCTGCAATTCGGATATTGCCCCTTGTTCGAGTAGGGGAAAATCGCGTGCGCCACCGCGTACGGCGTCTATGACTTTGGTTAATACCCTGAACAGGCGCGGGGCTTCGGTCCTTTCGACGGCGGAGAGATAGCCGTTGCGCGAAGACAAGGCGAGGCCGTCGGCCGCGCGAACCGTCTCGCCGCCGACGATTTCGATGGGCAAATTGAACTCGCGCACCATGTTGCAAATAACCATCAGTTGCTGGTAATCCTTCTTGCCGAACAGCGCGATGTCGGGCTGGGCGATCTGGAACAGTTTCATCACTACGGTGGCAACGCCGCGGAAATGCCCGGGGCGGAATTCGCCGTCAAGGATGCCAGCCTGTTCCGGTGGCGGCTCGATGTGGTAGGTCTGCGGCTGCGGATACATTTCCGTCTCGTCGGGCGCGAAAAGATGCTCGACGCCGGCCGCCGCCAGCCTTTCGCAATCCGCGGCGAAGCTGCGCGGGTATTTTTCGAAGTCCTCGCCGGGGCGAAACTGCAGGCGATTGACGAAAATGGTGGCGATCACCTGGTCGGCATGGGCCCGCGCCTGGGTCATCAGCGCAACGTGGCCGTCGTGCAGGTTGCCCATGGTCGGCACCAGCGCCAATCGTTTACCTGGGCCCGCCCTGGCGCGCGCCGCGCGCAGGCCGGCGATGGTTTCATGGATCTGCATGGTCTGACGCGGGCTTCAGTAAGCGTGTTCGGGCGCCGGATAGCTGCCGTCCTTGACAGCACTGACGTAAGCGATCACGGCGGCGTCGATGCTGGCGGCGCCTTCCATGAAGTTGCGCACGAATCGCCCCTTTTTACCCGGATAGACGCCGAGCATGTCGTGCAGCACCAGCACCTGGCCGTCGCAGTCCTTGCCGGCACCGATGCCTATGGTGGCGCAGGCCTTGAGCAATGCGGTGATTTCGCCGGCCAAACCCGCCGGGACCATTTCCAGCACCATCAGCGCCGCGCCGGCCTGCTCCAGCGCCAGCGCTTCGCGCTTCATGCGCGCCGCACCTTCCTCGCCGCGCCCCTGCACGTGGTAGCCACCCAGGGCATGCACCGATTGCGGCGTCAGGCCGATGTGGGCGCAGACCGGGACTCCGCGCTCGACCAGGAAATGCACGGTCTCCGCCATCACTTCGCCGCCTTCCAGCTTGACCATCTCGGCGCCGGCCGCCAGCAGGCGCACGGCATTGCGCAACGCCTGTTCCTTCGATTCCTGGTAACTACCGAAGGGCATGTCGGCAACGCACATCGCGCGCTGCGCCATGTGGCCGACGCATTCGGTGTGATAGACCATCTGCTCCATGGTCACCGGCAGGGTCGAAGTCTTGCCCTGCAGCACGTTGCCCAGCGAATCCCCGACCAGGATCACATCGACGCCGCAGCGGTCTTCGAGCGCGGCAAAGCTGGCGTCGTAGCCGGTGAGCATGGCAATTTTCTGCCCTTCGCGCTTCATGCGCCCAAGTTCAGGCAGCGTGATCGGCTTGTTGCTGGCGAGATAAGTCATGGCGAACGGAAGATGAAGTAAACGGCGCCTAGGATACACAAACCCGCCCAAAGAAAATCGAGCTTGAGCGGCTGCTTCATGTAGAACAGCGCAAACGGAACGAATACGGTGAGAGTGATCACTTCCTGCAGGATCTTGAGTTGCCCCAGCGACATCTCGTGGTGGCCGATGCGATTGGCCGGCACCTGCAACAGATATTCGAACAGCGCGATGCCCCACGACGCCAGCGCCGCGATCCACCATGGGCGGTCGTTGAGGTTCTTCAGGTGCGCGTACCAGGCGAAAGTCATGAACACATTCGACGCCGTCAGCAGCAACGCGGTCTGCCAGACCACCGGGATGTGCAGCACCGACCCCATGACTCAGGCGGCCTGCGGCAGGATTTTCTCGATCTGCTGGTCGGCGCAGGTCTGCAGCAGATCGCCCACCCGGCCGCGACCGGGGATGAGCAATTGCGGCGCGATCTCGGCCAGCGGGGCGAGGACAAAGGCCCGCTCGTGCAGGCGCGGGTGCGGCAGGGTCAGTTGCGGATCGTCGCTGACCGAGTCGCCATAGAGCAGCAGATCGAGGTCAAGCGTGCGTGGTGCGTTCTTCACGCTGCGCTGGCGGCCGAAACGCGCTTCGATATCGAACAGGGCTTCGAGCAGAGTCGGCGCTGACGACACGGCGGCCAGCTCCACCACGGCGTTGATGAAGTCGGGCTGATGCCTGAGGCCGACGGGTGCCGTGCGATACAGCGAGGACGCCGTGATGAATTCCGTCTGCGGCAGGCCGCGCAGGGCGACGATGGCCGCCGTGACCGTCGCCACCGGATCTCCCAGGTTGGCGCCCAGCGCAATGAAGCACCGCTGGCTCACGTCAGCCTTCGCTACCGGCCGGACTGGCGAAATCTCCCTCGCCCGCTGCCTTCTTGCTGCGCACCCGGCGCCGGCGTTTCTTGGGGCCGCTGTCGGGAACCAGCATGGCCTCGCGCGCCTCGTGATCGGCATCCTGAAAGTCATGCCACCAGTCGGCGAGTTCCATGTCGATTTCGCCGCTTTGCGCGCGCAGGACCAGGAAATCATAGCCGGCGCGAAAGCGCGGCAGTTCGATCAGGCGGTAGGGGGTCTTTCCGGCGCGCTTCTCGAAACGTGGCTGCAACGCCCAGATGTCCTTGATGTCGCCGGCGATGCGGCGCGTGATGGCGAGCTTTTCGCCCTGCACGTTCAATACTTCATCCATGGCTTCGTACAGCGCCGGAATCGGCACTTCGCCGCGCGCCTTGCGGGTATCCCAGGCGGCCAGCACTTCGTGCCAGAGCAGGGTGGCGAACAGATAGCCCGGCGACAGCGACTTGCCGGCCTTGACCCGCGCGTCGGTGCCGGCCAGCGCCAGCATGACGAATTTTTCGCCCATCGGCTGTTCCAGGATCACGTCGAGCAGCGGCAGCAGGCCGTGATGCAGGCCGTCGTCACGCAGGCGCTTGACACACTCGACCGAGTGCCCGGAGAACAGCAGTTTGAGCATCTCGTCGAACACCCGCGCCGCCGGCACATTCTCCATCAGCTCGGCCATTTCGCGAATCGGCGCACGCACCTTGGGGTCCAGCGTCAGCCCCAGCTTGGCCGAAAGGCGCACGGCGCGCAGCATGCGCACCGGGTCCTCGCGGTAGCGCAGCTTCGGCTCGCCGATCATGCGCAGGGTCTTCTGCTGCAGGTCGGCGACGCCGTGGTGGTAGTCGATCACCGTCTCCGAGGACGGATCGTAGTAGAGGGCGTTGACCGTGAAGTCGCGGCGCGCGGCGTCTTCCGCGATCGAACCGAAGACGTTGTCGCGCAATACGCGGCCGTGCTCGTCCTTGACCGTATTCACGTCGTGCGCGGCGCGGAAGGTGGACACTTCGAGGGTCTCGCCGCCCTGCATCACATGCACGATCTGGAAGCGGCGGCCGATGATGCGGGCGCGGCGGAACAGCGCGCGCACCTGCTCCGGCGTGGCGTCGGTGGCGATGTCGTAATCCTTGGGATCGATCCCGGCGATCAGGTCGCGCACCGCGCCACCGACGATATAGGCCTTGTGGCCAGCCTGCTGCAGGGTTTCGCAGGTACGCCGGGCGCCCAGCGACACATGGTCGCGGCGTATGCCATGGCGCGCCACGGGAATCATGGCCGGCGCATGGGAGGACGGAGAGTCGCCGCGACGAAACACGCGGCGCAACAACTTGCGGATCATAGAGTGCGGATAAGGAGCATGCAGGGCTACTTCGAGAGGCGGCAATGATAGCCGAAACGCCCGGCTACCGCAGATTTACAGCGGCCGCCGCAGCACCTTCCGCTAAAATTATCCCTTTTCAGCTTTTCGTAAGACTTATGGAACTCGCCAAGAGCTTCGAACCCGCCGAAATCGAGCGACGCTGGTACCCGATCTGGGAATCGCGCGGCTATTTCGCCGCCGGCCTCGACACCGCCAAGACCGACAACTTCTGCATCCTGCTGCCGCCGCCGAACGTCACCGGCACCCTGCACATGGGCCACGGCTTCAACCAGGCGATCATGGATTCGCTGACGCGCTACCACCGCATGCGCGGCGACAACACGCTGTGGCAGCCGGGCACCGACCACGCCGGCATCGCGACGCAGATCGTGGTCGAGCGCCAACTCGACGCACAGGGCGTTTCCCGCCACGACCTCGGCCGCGAGAAGTTCCTCGAAAAAGTCTGGGAGTGGAAAAAATACTCGGGCGACACCATCACGCGCCAGATGCGCCGCTTGGGCACCTCGCCCGACTGGTCGCGCGAACGCTTCACCATGGACGCGGGCCTGTCGAAGATCGTTACCGAGACCTTCGTCCGCCTGCACAGGGAAGGCCTGATCTACCGCGGCAAGCGGCTGGTGAACTGGGATCCGAAGCTGCTGACGGCGGTATCCGACCTCGAAGTAGTGCAGGAGGAGGAAGACGGCTCGCTGTGGCATATCCGCTATCCGCTGGCCGATGGCTCGGGACATCTGACCGTCGCCACCACGCGCCCGGAAACCATGCTCGGCGACGTCGCCCTGATGGTGCACCCCGAGGACGAACGCTATGCGCACCTGGTCGGCAGGCATGTCGTGCTGCCGCTGTGCGAGCGCGAGATCCCGATCATTGCCGACAGCTATGTCGACAAGGAATTCGGCACCGGCGTGGTCAAGGTCACGCCGGCCCACGACTTCAACGACTGGCAGGTCGGCCACCGCCACGGCTTCGCGCCGATCGGTATCCTGACGCTGGACGCCCGCATCAATGAGCACGGCCCCGAGAAATATCGCGGCATGGATCGCTTCGAGGCACGCAAGGCCATCGTCGCCGACCTCGAAGCACAGGGTCTGCTGGACAGCGTGAAGCCGCACAAGCTGGTGGTCCCGCGTGGCGACCGCACCGGCGTCGTCATCGAACCCATGCTCACCGACCAGTGGTTCGTCGCCATGACCAAGCCGGGCGCCGATGGCACCAGTATCGCCGGCAAGGCTCTGGAATGCGTGGCCTCGGGCGAGATCAAGTTCGTCCCGGAAAACTGGGTCAATACCTACAACCAGTGGCTCAACAACATCCAGGACTGGTGCATTTCGCGCCAGCTCTGGTGGGGCCACCAGATCCCGGCCTGGTACTCCGACGATGGGCGCTTCTACGTGGCCCACGACGAAGCCGAGGCCTACGTGCAAGCAAGGCGCGACGGCTACACGGGCGGCCTCGAACGCGACCCGGACGTGCTAGACACCTGGTATTCGTCCGCGCTGTGGCCCTTCTCGACGCTGGACTGGACGCCGGAGTGGCCGGCCAAGTCGAACACCGCGCTCGACCTTTACCTGCCGTCGACGGTGCTGGTCACCGGCTTCGACATCATCTTCTTCTGGGTGGCGCGCATGGTCATGATGACCAAGCACATCACCGGCAGGATTCCCTTCAAGGATGTTTACGTGCATGGCCTGATCCGCGACGCGGAAGGCCAGAAGATGAGCAAATCCAAGGGCAACGTGCTCGACCCGATCGACCTGATTGACGGCATCACGCTCGACGCCCTGGTGGCAAAGCGCACCACGGGCCTGATGAACCCGCGCGATGCGGCCAAGATCGAGAAGCGCACGCGCAAGGAATACCCGAACGGGATTCCCGGCTTCGGCACCGACGCACTGCGCTTCACCTTCCTCTCGCTGGCTTCGCCAGGACGCGACATCAAGTTCGACATGCAGCGCTGCGAGGGCTATCGCAACTTCTGCAACAAGCTGTGGAACGCCTCGCGCTTCGTGCTGATGAACTGCGAAGGACAAGATTGCGGCCTCGCGCCGCACGGCTCGGACGCCTGTAACGCGACTTACCTCGACTTTTCCCAGGCCGACCGCTGGATCGTCAGCCGCCTGCAGAAGGTTGAACAGGAAGTGGCACAGCATTTCGCCGACTACCGCTTCGACCTGCTGGCGCGCGGTATTTACGAATTCGTCTGGGACGAATACTGCGACTGGTATCTGGAACTCGCCAAAGTCCAGGTGCAAAACGGTACCGACGCGCAACAGCGCGCGACGCGGCGCACCCTGGTACGCGTGCTGGAAACCGTGCTGCGCCTGGCGCATCCGCTGATTCCCTTCATCACCGAGGAACTCTGGCAGACCGTGGCACCACTGGCCGGCCGCGCCAATGCGACCGACGACAGCCGGTCACTGATGCTGCAACCCTATCCGAAGGCAGATCTTTCGCGCTGCGATGCCTCTGCCGAAGCATGGGTGGCGCGGCTCAAGGAGATGATCAACGCCTGCCGCAGCCTGCGCGGCGAGATGAACATCTCGCCAGCGCAGAAAGTACCATTAGTCGGCGCTGGCGACACGGCGATTCTCAATGCCTATGCGCCCTATCTCGCGGCGCTGGCCAAGCTTTCCGAAGTCACCACTGCAGAGACACTGCCCGATTCCGACGCCCCGGTACAGATCGTCGGCGAGTTCCGCCTGATGCTGAAGATCGAGATCGACATCGACGCGGAACGCGCGCGCATCACCAAGGAGATCGCCCGTGTCGAGGGCGAGATCGTCAAGGCGACGGCCAAGCTCGGCAATGCCGGTTTCGTCGAGCGCGCCCCGGCCGCCGTCGTGGCACAGGAGCAGGAGCGGCTGGAGAATTTCAACTCGCTGGTGGAAAAGCTGCGCGTGCAATTGGGCCGGCTGTAGGCCGGCATTCCGAGGCGGCGACCCACCGCACGCGCGAATCCGGGCTAAGCGGAAATCAGCCGTCGGGCTTCCGCCAGGAAGTCCTGAGCCTTGGCTTCGTCGATGGTCAGCTTGGCCAGCTTTGCCGCGCTCTCCGCGGCAGCCAGCAAGTCTCCGCCTGAGTCGGCGGCCTTTTGCAGCTTGAGCACAACAGGGCCGGCGCGCTTGTCGAAGACCCGTTCGGCGAGGGCAACCAGCGTATGCACCGGGGAAGATCCTGCCGACAGCGCAACGCCGCTCCCCGCCTGGCTCTGAACCGTTGCCTGGTTCGACCCGCCGGCGGTCGGCGCCACCAGGCCATGCGCAATAAGCGGCTCCAGCACCTCCCCCATCTGCTCCGGCGCGCAACCGGCAATCTTGGCAAAGGAGCCAATCGCGCCCTTGCCGTCAATGACGATCAGCAGATTGCGCTGCGCCCGCGTCAGCTCGAGCGCACGCGCCTTGATCTCTGCCGCGCCCGCCTCGGTCCTCGCGAATACCCGTTGCAGATCAGCCATGCTCCAAATTCCTCAGGCGGAAAGTTCCCGGATGATGCCGTAAATGAGGCGAATGGTTACCAGAACATAGATCGCCCCGAAGAACAGGATCATGGAAACAATGATGCGCAGGGTCTCGACCGGCATCGTCGCAAGAAATGGCAATATCATATAGCCGGCGGCGAAAAGCACCACCAGCAGAATCATGATGTTCCAGCTCTTGCCCACCACACCGCCGCTGATCTGGGATTTCAGGCTGATCACCTGGAACAGGTTGATCAGCATGATGAGAACCGCGCCAAGTCCTACGATCGTAATCATATCCAGTTGCATGGTCTTCTCCTTTGATATGCGCGCCGATCAGCGCGCGTCCTTCTTGCCGCCCACGGTCAGGGACAGGGCCTCGCGCATGGCTTCCGGCGACTTCATGATGTTCATGAAGCTGTTGGCGCCCATCATCGACAGATCCGGGAAGCTGATGGCGATGCGGAAGCGCGCGTATTGGGCAAACACCTTGTTGTCTGAAACCAGGATGTCATAGGGCAGGTGCGCCGCCGACTTCACGTCCTTGAAGTCGATTTCATTCATGATGTAGGCATCATCCATGATCTTGCTGTCGCCCGCGCCTTTCATCGCCACGCCGAACAGCACTTCCTTCTTGCCGGCGACATCGACGCGATAGACCTTGGTCACGCCCTGTTTGCCCGCCGCCAGGCCTGCCTCGACTGCTTTCACGGCCTCTTCGTGGCTGCCATACTTTACGAACTCGTTGGGCTCGTCGAAATACTCCATGCCGAAAGTGTAGTGGTACTTGCGCAGTTGCTCTGCCGTCAGGCCCTTGGCGCCGAATTCCTCGACCTTGCCCAATGCTCCCTGCAGTTTTGCCGCCGTGTCCTTCAGGTCACCTGCCATGCGGTAGGCATTGGCCCAGTAGGGCGGGTTGGTGTAGGAAACCTGGACGTCGTTGCCGACCTTGACCACCGCAACACGCTGGGCGGCGCCGAAACCGCCATGCGTCGACTTCGCGGCGGTAGTCCGCAATTCGTCGTTGGTGACGCCGATGACCGTCGTGTTGGCATAAGGCGAATAGCTGCCGGCGATGGCAAATCCTGCCTTGACCAGCGCCGCCTTGGTCGCCTCGACCTTCTGTGCGATATCGCCCGGGCCTTTCGAGGCCAGCACGAAGGGCTTCAGTACGGCATCCTGGGCGAAGGCCGCAGTGGCGCACAGCGCCATGAACGTTGATGCGATGCTTTTCCAGATTCTGGACATATCTCTCTCCTGGCAATGATGCGTTCTTGGAATTCTTGAGACGAATCTAGCCTGCCGGCGCCATATTGATCGGCGCCATGCAAAACTCCGATACGAAAGGGACAAGGGCTGAAAGCGCTTCCGCTTTCAGCCCTTGTTGGTCTAACTTACTGCATTTCCGCCGGCATCAGCCGATCAGAACTTCAGGCCGTAGGCGATGCCGAGGGAATTCTGGGACATCTCGATTTTGTCGGTTCCCGCCGTGCCCATGCCAAAGGCCGTTGTCCATTGATTGAACAGACTGGTACCTGACACCGAGTTCTTGAACGCGTGCATGTAGGCCATGGTCAGTTCGGAATCCTTGCTCACGTTGTAGGTGAAACCCAGCGTGAGATGGTCCTGAACCACTCCAGGCGCCAGCATGTTGAAGGTAACGTCACGTGACTGAATCGGATTATCGGTGTGGTTGTAGCCGGCGCGCAGGATCAGATCCTTGCTGTACTTGTACTCGAAGCCGAGTTTGAACACATCGACATTTCCCCAGCCAAAACCGCGACAGCTATCACAGCCCAATGTTCCGCCGGGAGCAAGAAAAGGGCCCGGCCCGGTGTTGGGTCCAATCAGAACGCCTCCGCTAGTACTAGGATTGCCGATCGAATTGACATCCCCATAGTTGATCCTCTGGTAGTCAGCAGCGAGAGTCCACTGATCGTTCGGCCTGAAGGCGAGACCAATATTCCAGTTTTCCGGAATATCAAAACCACCGCGTTCCGCAAACAAGTCCTTGTACAGATCGAACTTGCTCATCTTCGTCTTCATCGAATAGGCTGCACCCATCGTCACCTGATCACTCAGTTGCCCCATCCAGCCGAGTCGCAGACCCACGCCATTCGACTTGTCGCGCCCAAGGTTTGTCAGATTCGATGGGCCGCCAGTTGCCGCGGTCGCCGTATAACCGCCAAACCCATGCAAGCCGTTGACCTTGAACTGCTGATGTGTAATCAACAGCGATGCGCCAAATGAATGGGCCTTGTTGATCTTCATCGCGAATGTCGGTGCAATGACCAACTGCATCAAATCGACACCAAGGCGTCCGCTGCCGCAAAGGCCGTTGAACGGCGCGCCGACGGCCACAGCACCGGCCATGCCGTTGAAGCCCGGACACGTTGCCGTAGAGCCTGGCGCAGTATTGATCTGCCCGCCCGGGAAGTCGGTATTCATGCCGCCATTGCCGTACACGGTCACACCTGCGGCCATGTCCCAGCCGAGCATCTTGTTGTAGCCAAACTCCGGAACGTAATGAAGATTGCTGCCGCTTTCGGCCTGGAAATCAATGCCGGCCGTGCCGCCACTCCTGCTGATCTTCCGAATCGGCGCAAACAAATCCAAACCAATATCCAGACGATCGCCCGCCCAGACCATGCTGGCCGGGTTGTTGGCACCACCCATCGAATCAGTGGCCATCGCGGTTGCCGCACCGCCCATGCCTTTGGCTTTCATGCCATAACCGTGGGCGAAATAGCCGTCAGTGGCGAATGCCGAACCGGAAACAGCTGCAGCAGCCATTAGCGCGGAAATTTTGTTCAGTTTCATTGTGGTACCTCCCCGAGGGCGTTTGATTAATTTCAACTAGTTATGAATCTAAGCTAAAGCGATTCTGTAAGTCGAGACCTGTAACAGTCTGGTCCCGATCCGTGTTGTATTCCTGCTACATAAACAGGCTGACATCCGCTTTCTGCGCAACCGGCAGGAAAGTGGCGGCACCGGCGAAGTCGAGGCCGGGAACGAAGTCATCGTGGCTGAAGCCGAAAAGGTCGACGGTCATCTGGCAAGCGATGAACTTGACGTCGGCTTCCAGCGCCAAGCCGCGCAATTCTTCAATGGTAGCGACACCGTTGTTCTTGATGGTTTGCTGCATCAGCATCGTGGCGACCGTCTCGAAACCGGGTACGCCTGCCTGGATGATGTTGGGAATGTTCCAGTTGATGCCCTTGAACCACTCCGGGCCGAAGGGCATTTTCATCGGCATGCCGGGATTACCCAGCGGGCTTACCTTCAGGTCGGATACATCCTTCTTCAACAGATTGAGGCCGTAGAAGGTAAAGAAGATCGATACATCCCAGCCCAGCGCGGCGGCGGTCGAACCGAGGATGAAGGGTGGATAGGCCCAGTCCAGCGTGCCTTTGGTGGCAATGATGGCCAGCGAAGGGGTTTTCGATTCTTCGCGCTGGCGCAATGCTTCCTCGAGCTTTTGCGGCAGCAACTCTTCCAGGCGACGATTGACGAGCTCGTCGATATTGGCAATTTCAGGGATAGCGCCCATGTGTTTCCTCCTGGTCGATATGACCAACTTCTTTAATGGTTAAACAAATCGCACTGCAGCAACCAGACGATTTTTTCTATACCCCTATAGCGAACGATAATTCGTTGGGCATTGAACATTTCCGCAAGCGCGCACTATGCGGTGAATGCTGCGATGCTGACATGCGCCCCGCTGCGTCCAGTATGGAAAGGCCCACCCTTGGGCAGGCCTCCTCACTCATTCGCTACAGCCTATTTGCGCTTCATGAAGAATTCGAATTCCTTGTCCTTTTCCGAACTCGCCAGCAGTTCATTGCCGGTCTGCTTGGCAAACGCGGCAAAGTCCTTCACCGAACCGGGATCGGTGGCAATGATGCGCAACACCTGACCCGATTGCAGTTCGGCCAGCGACTTCTTGGCACGCAGGATGGGAAGCGGACAGTTCAGGCCGCGGGCGTCGAGTTCCTTGTCGAAGTTCATGTTTTCTTCCTCTCTCTTGACTTAGTTATGGTGGTACGGATTTTGTACTTTAGCGATTGATAATATACGTAAAGTCCCTTTGCAACAACAGGTCTTAGGCGATGGACTGGTAATACAGGTTCTGCGGATGGTTGGCCTGGGCGAAAAAGAACCAGCGCTCAGCCAACAGGCCGACATACTGGATGACGAAAGCTGCCACCAGCATCCCCGTAACGCCTTGCATGCCGGACAGCAGCAACAGCAGCGGCAGCGGAAACACGGCGAGCATGAAGAACCACTTTATGCCGCGCAGCACGGCTATCGGCTGGCCATGGAAGAACTCCCGCGTGTTGAAGCTGCCGCCCATGAAGCCCTGCGTCTTTTGCACAATCCGCGGATGCTTTATGCCGATTGCGGTCTGCAGTGTCGACTTCGGCTTCAAGCGAGCATTGCGGTAGAGCGAGGCACTGCGGCCGACCAGACCGAGCAGGGTGATAATCGCCGCCCAGCCCGCCAGGAAACTCACCAGTTCCGGCGCCGTAAAGGCGGCAAACGCCGCAGCCAGCGAAAAGCCCGAGGCGCCGCCGAGCAGGACGTAATTGATGACCGTCAGCGGCGTATGCCACTCGGCGAGAAACTTCAGACAGGCGTAAATCATGGCGGTGCAGAGGAACAGCGCAAACGCGAGTACCGTTCCTGCCACACCCAGAATTGCCGTGGGGTCAACCGGAAGGTCGCCGGGCAGCGTCATCAGCAGCGGATGCCAATCCAGCCAATGCGCCAGGCCATACAGAAACACCGCGCCCATGAAGGCCGGCAGCACAATTACTTCACGCGAAAGCCATGACGTACGCCACTTGGTCGCGGTACGCCAGGCACGCTCGGGATGGCCGAGATGAAAGAAGGAGGCGACGAGGCCTGCGATCAGGAGTACCAAGGCCAACAGGCTGCCCTGACCGTAGAAGGCATGGGCATCCGGTTGCGGCAACAGTTTGAAGGCGGCATAGGTCTGCGCGGTAAATAATGCGAGAAACAAGCCCTGGGCGGCGCCGATCAGGGTGGTCAGGAAGATGACTGAAAAAGCCGGATGCATAGTTGGGCTTACCCCCCGGCCCCCTTTCCATGAAAGGGGGTGACGGATGTTCGGTCGCACAAGGCGCGACCTCCGTTTGTTGGCTGGCCGCGCCTTGGGGCGGCCCGGCGGCGCGGCGCTACCATGTGGTGACGTCGTCGAGCGTCGGCTCGCTCATGGCCGGCTTGGGCAACTGGCGATCGACCTTGAGCGGATTGTCGGCGCGCTCGAGTTCATCCTCGTGGATCTTGATGCGGGTCTTGCGTCGCGGCAGGTAGTGATTGGCGGGGTGCGTACCCCACTCCGGCATCAGCGGATAGCCGCCGCTTTCGCGGATCGCGATCGACACTGCCGATTCGGGATCGTGAATGTCGCCGAACAACCGTGCCGAGGTCGGGCAGGCCTTGACGCAGGAGGGCTTGCGGTCGTCCGGTGTCATTGTCATGTCGTAGATGCGATCAACGCAGAGGGTGCACTTCTTCATCACCTGCTGCTGTTCGTCGAGTTCGCGCGCGCCGTAGGGGCAGGCCCAGGAGCAGTACTTGCAGCCGATGCATTTGTCGTAATCGACAAGGACGATGCCGTCTTCCTTGCGTTTGTAGGACGCCCCTGTCGGACATACCGGCACGCAGGGCGGGTCTTCGCAATGCAAACAGGACTTCGGGAAATGCAACGTTTCGGTGTTGGGGAACTCACCGACTTCGAAGGTTTGTACGCGGTTGAAGAAGGTTCCCGTCGGATCGGCGCCATAGGGATTCTGATCGACCATCGGCCCGGCGCTGCCGGCGGTATTCCACTCCTTGCAGGAGGTCACGCAGGCCTGACAGCCGACACAGACGTTTAGGTCGATTACCAAAGCGAGTTGGGTCATCGCGAGCGCTCCGGACTGGCTAACTGCGTCATTTCGCCTTGACTCCGAGGAAGGCCAGGATGCTGCTGCGCGTCTTCATTCCCGGATAGGGCTTCATGGTCGCGAACTGCGGCGAAGTCTGCTCCGGCTCGCCGGCTTCGGCCTTGCTGATTTTCACCCGCACGTCGTACCACGCCGCCTGGCCCGTAATCGGATCGGAGTTGGAAATGCGCCTGGAACCGCCACTGGGCAGCTCTTCCGAAATCAGGTGATTGAGCAGGAAGCCCTTCTGCGACTCGTTGGCATCGGGCGTCAGGTTCCATGCCCCCGCAGCCTTGCCGATTGCATTCCAGGTCCACACCGTCCCCGGCTCAACCGCCTCGGAATGGCGCGCCATGCACTTGACCTTGCCCCATTGCGATTCGACCCAGATCCAGTCGCCGTCCGCAATGCCGCTCTGGCGTGCTGTCAGGGTATTGACGTAAAGGTAGTTGTGGGTGTGGATCTGACGCAGCCAGGCGTTTTGCGAATCCCAGGAGTGATACATCGCCATCGGCCGCTGTGTCACCGCCGCCAGGGGATACTTGTGTTTGTCGGTAACCTGCGCTTCGAGCGAATCATAGTAGAAGGGCAAGGGATCAAAATAGGTTTCGATGCGTTTCTTCAAATGCTCCGGCGGCTTGCGCGTCAGGCCTTTACCCTGGGCAGCACTGCGGAAACGCTGCAGCACTTCGGAGTAGATGTGAATCAGGATCGGTTCGGCGTAGCGTGTGATGCGGTTACGCTGCGACCATTCGAGGTAGCCCTTGTTCCAGTTGCGCATGTACTGGTAGGACTTGGGCAATTCGTAGTGGAACACGCAGTTGTTCTTCTGGTACATCTCCCACTGGTTCGGGTTCGGCTCGCCGCGCAGAAACTTCTCGCCACCCTTGCCGCGCCAGCCGGCGAGAAAGCCGATGCCCGAGCCCGGCTCGGTCTCGTAATTGACGATGAAATCGGGATAATCACGGAACTTGCGCTCACCCTCCTTCGTCACGAAAGCCGGCAGTTTGAGGCGCGTGCCCAGTTCGATCAGCACCTCCTGGAAGGGCTTGCAGTCGCCCGACACCGGCACCACCGGAATCCGCACCGAATCGACCGGACCGTCGAACTCGGAAATCGGCCGGTCGAGCATCGACATCACGTCGTGGCGCTCGAGGTAAGTCGTATCCGGCAGTATCAGGTCGGCGTAAGCCGTCATTTCAGAATGGAAGGCGTCGCAGACGACGAGGAAGGGGATCTTGAATTCGCCGCTTTCATCCTTGTCGTTGAGCATCTGCCGCACTTCGGCCGTGTTCATGGTCGAGTTCCATGACATGTTGGCCATGAAGATCAGCAGCGTGTCGATGCGGTAGGGATCGCCGCGCCAGGCATTGGTGATGGCGTTGTGCATCAGACCATGCACCGACAGCGGATACTCCCAGGAAAAGGCTTTGTCGAGGCGCACTGGACTGCCGTCGTCGTTGACGAACAGATCGTCCGGATCGGAGGGCCAGCCCAGCGGCATGCCATCGAGCGGCCGGTTGGGCTGCACCGCGCGCGGATCGTTGGGGGTGCGCGCGCAGGGCGGGATCGGCCGCGGGAAGGGCGCCTTGTGGCGGAAGCCGCCTGGGCGATCTATGGTGCCCAGCAGCGACATCAGGATCGCCATGGCGCGAATGGTCTGGAAGCCATTGCTGTGTGCGGCGAGGCCGCGCATGGCATGGAAGGCCACCGGATTGCCGGTGACGGTATCGTGTTCATTGCCCCAGGAATCCGTCCAGGCAATCGGCAGTTCGATCTTCTGGTCGCGCGCGGTGACGCCCATTTCATGCGCCAACTGACGAATGACGTCGGCCGGAATGCCGGTGATCTGGCTCGCCCAGTCCGGCGTGTAGTCCTTGACGCGTTCCTGCAGCAACTGGAAAGCCGGCTTTACCGGCGTGCCGTCCTTCAAGGTGAACTCGCCGAGCAGAAAGGGGTCGGCGCCCGACTTGTGCGTCACCACCGCGCGGTCGGTGTTGCGATCCCACCAGAGCTTGTCCTGCGGTTCGTAGCAGGCTTCCTCGGTCGGCACCTCGGTGCGCACGAAAAAGCCGAACTCGTCGTTGGTTTCGTTGACGTTTACCAACTGCCCGGCATTGCTGTACTTGACCAGAAAATCCCGGTCGTAGAGTCCGGTGGCAATGATCTCGTGAATGATTGCCAGCAGCAGTGCGCCGTCCGTCCCGGGGCGGATCGGCACCCATTCATCGGCAATCGCCGAATAGCCGGTACGCACCGGATTGATCGAAATGAAGCGGCCGCCATCTCGCTTGAACTTGGACAAGGCGATCTTCAACGGATTCGAATGGTGATCCTCGGCCGTGCCGATCATGACGAACAGCTTGGCGCGATCGAGATCCGGCCCGCCGAATTCCCAGAACGAACCGCCAATCGTGTAGATCATGCCGGCTGCCATGTTCACCGAACAGAAGCCGCCGTGCGCCGCATAGTTGGGCGTGCCGAACTGGCGCGCGAACATGCCGGTCAGCGCCTGCATCTGGTCGCGGCCGGTGAACAGGGCAAACTTCTTGGGATCGGTAGCGCGGATTTTGCCCAGGCGCTCGGCCAGGGTGGCGAAAGCCTCGTCCCACTCGATCTCTTCGAACTCGCCGGCACCGCGCTCGGCACCGACCTTGCGCTTCAGGGGCTTCAGCAGGCGCGCCGGCGAATACTGCTTCATGATCCCCGACGAACCTTTGGCGCAGATCACACCCTTGTTGAGCGGATGGTCCGGATTGCCGTCGATGTAGCGCACCACGCCGTCGCGCAAATGCACGCGGATGCC
Source organism: Sulfuritalea sp. (assembly GCA_022842325.1). GTDB lineage: Bacteria > Pseudomonadota > Gammaproteobacteria > Burkholderiales > Rhodocyclaceae > Sulfuritalea. The sequence goes on from JALHPU010000017.1 coordinate 81,909, forward strand.
GCAGCGGCAGGCGCACATGTAGCAGGTCGTGGTCTTGACCTCCTGGACCGAAGCGGGTGATGCATTGGCGACTTGCATGATGGAGGTCGTGTCGGTCTCGGACCAGTGCATTAGTAAAGCAGGATATTCTGACAATAAGGCCGACCAAGGCACAAGGGGATAATTTCTATTTTTGAATAAGCAACAGTGATTGCCCGAGATCGACCGGCCGCTGTAGAGTAGCCGACCCATGCAAGAACCGCCACGGCATGAAAGAGAATACCCATGAGCATCCCCGACTTCACCGATAGCGAATTCCAGCTGGTCAGCCAGATCCTGCTCGAACGTTACAGCCGCCTGGTTCCATTGCAAGCAGCCGACGTCGAGTTGCAGCTCGACCCCGCCAGTGAAACACTGACTAGCTGCCCCTCGCTTTACTGGAACGAACTTGGCGCCGAATTCATTGTCAGCAAGCTGGCGGACCAGCGTTTCCGCTGTCAGTTCTTCTATTCGGCCGACGAGCAGTTCGGTACCGGACGCGACTTCTATGACAATCTCGGCGATTGCGTGACCAACGTGCTGCAGATCCAGGCCGACCACCATGGAACGCGCTCGGCCGCCCTGACCGAGACAATCGGCAACAAGGCCCCGGCCCAGGACGAGGACTACCACGGCCCGGTCATCATATGACCCTGGAACGGGCACGCCAGCTGCTGGGCACCCAGATCAGCTTCGGTGGCGGCTACAACCGCAACGGCGCACGCCTGATCCTCGCCGAGGTGGCAAAGGAACATGGGCAGGAGGCTGTCGATGCGCTGATCCGGGAGCTGGGTCTCGACCAACTCTTCGGATTTCTGCCGGGGCAACCGCTATGAAAATATGCATCCTTTCGGACAGCCACGACCGTGGCCCGATGATGGCTGCGGCGGTCGCCACAGCCAAGGCCGAAGGCGCCGAAGCGGTGATCCACTGCGGCGACATCATCGGCGGCAACACCTTGAAGGCCTCGCTCAAGCTGGGCCTGCCGATCCACGCCGTGCATGGCAACAACCTCGGCGACCCGGTCTCCATCGCCCGCATCGCTTGCCACTCGGAAGACCAGTTGCACTATCACGGCCAGGATGCCGCGCTCGAACTTGGCGGACGACGCATTTTCCTCACCCACTATCCACACATCGGCCACGGCATGGCCTGCACCGGCGACTATGACCTGGTCTGCTGCGGCCACAGCCACGAAACCGAAATCCGGCAGCAGACCAACGTCAAGGGCGGCCTGACCTGGCTGGTGAACCCCGGCACAGTGGCCGGACTCGGCGCCCCGGCCGCGACCTGGATACTCGCTGACCTGTCGGCGCTGAGTTTCGAGATTCGGCAACTGGCAACCCAGCCTGCAATCGTGTAGGGTCTGCCATCACGCGTCGCAATTGCCGCGGCGCATTCAGCTTTTCTATTACAACATTGGAAGATTGGACAGGCTCGCGCAGTGCCTGCCGATAAAATCGCCGCCCACAGGAACAATATCCGGGAGCTCGATGTGATGGCTTCAATAGCAACCAACCAGACGATTCTGGTCGTCGGCGGCGGCATCAGCGGCATGACCGCGGCGCTCGAAGCCGCGGAATGCGGCAAGCAGGTAATTCTGGTCGAAAAGACCCCCGCCCTTGGCGGCCGCACCGCGCGGCTTTACCGCTACTTCCCCAAGATGTGTCACCCGACATGCGGGCTGGAAATCAACCTGCGGCGCCTGAAGCAGAACCGCAACGTGCGCCTGATGACCATGACCGAGGTCACCGCCGTCACGGGCAGCCGCGGCAACTACGAAGTGACGCTGAAGGTTTCGCCGCGCTACGTCAATGAAAACTGCACCGCCTGCGGCAAATGCGGCGAGGCAGTCAGCGCCGAGATACCGAATCCCTGGAACTACGGCCTGGACAAGATGAAAGCGGCCTACCTGCCGCATAACATGGCCCATCCGCAGCGTTTCGTGATCGACCCGTCCATCGTCGGCACGCCCGAGGGCGAGAAGGCCAAGGCGGCCTGCCCGGTAGGCGCCGTTGATCTGGACATGAAGGAAGAGTCGGTCACGCTACAGGTCGGCGCCGTAATCTGGGCCACCGGCTGGCGTCCCTACGACGCCAACAAGATCCAGCCTTACGGCTATGACCGCTTCCCCAACGTGATCACCAGCCTCGAATTCGAGCGCCTGGCCGATCCGCAAGGCCCCACTGGCGGCAAGATCCTGCGCCCGGGCGACGGCAAGGAGGCGAAGAACATCGCCTTCATCCAGTGCGCCGGATCGCGCGACGAGAACCACCTGCGCCACTGCTCGCGCATCTGCTGCATGGCATCCTTGAAGCAGACGCAATACGTGCGCGAAGCCTATGGCGAAGCCGGCAAGTCGACCATCTACTACATCGACATCCGCGCCATCGACCGCTTCGAAGACTTCTACCAGATGGTGCAGAAGGACGCGACCGTCAGCTTCGTCAAGAGCAAGGTGGCGAAGATCGTCGAGAACCAGGAAAACGGCAATCCGGTCCTGCACGGCGTTGATACCGAGGGCTACCACCGCTACGCCACCGAGCACGACCTGGTGGTGCTGGCCGTTGGCATGGAACCCGAGATCACCGGTGTCAAGCTGCCAGATGACATCATCCTCGATTCGTCGAACTTTATCGAAGGCAGCAAGGACGGCGGCATGTTCGGCGCCGGCTCGGCGGCCAGCCCGCTCGACGTCAATCGCGCGGTGCAAAGCGCCACGGCGGCATCGCTGCACGCAATCCAGATCATCAACAAAACAGCCAGGGCGGAGGCATAGAAATGGCTGACAACAAATACGCTGCATACATCTGCTCCGGCTGTGGCATCGGCGATGCAATGAAGACGCCTCAGCTCGAAGCCATCGCCAAGAAGGAAGGCAAGATGGCCATCGTCAAGGGCCATCCCTTCCTCTGCAATGCCGAAGGCGTGCAGATGATCAAGGACGACATCGCCAACGAGGCCGTCACCCACGTTTGCATCGCGGCCTGTTCGCGCCGCTCCAAGACCGAGGCCTTCCAATTCGACGGTGTCGCGATGTCGCGCGCCAACCTGCGCGAAGGCGTGCTGTGGGTAGTTGCCGCCGGCAAGGAGCACGATGAAGTACGCCAGGAAATGGCCGCCGACTACGTGCGCATGGGCTGCGCCGAACTGAAAAAGATGACCCAGCCCGCCGGCAACGTCAAGGGAAGCTCGAGCAAGCGCATCCTGGTCGTCGGCGGTGGCATGTCGGGCATGACCGCCGCACTAGAAATAGCCGCCACCGGCTACGAAGCGGTGCTGGTCGAAAAGACCGGGCGCTTAGGCGGCATGGCGGCGCAACTGTGGAAGCGCCAGCCGTTCAAGGAACCCTACGCCGCCGCACAGGAAACCGGCGTAACGGAAATGGTCGCAAAGATAGCCGCAACGCCGCTGATCAAGGTCCATCTGAATTCGACCATCGCCGAAACTTCCGGCGCGCCAGGTCGCTTCACGATCAAGGTCGCCCAGGAATCCGGCGCCGTGACCGAAGAAACGGTCGGCGCCATCGTCCAGGCCACCGGCTTCACCACCTACGACATGGCCAAGTTGCCGGAACTCGGCGGGGGGCAGCCCAACGTAGTCGACCAGGCGGGACTCGAAGCGCTGGCCATGGCCGCCAAGGGCGGCGCGATCAGGCGCGCCGACGGCAAGGAAGTGAAATCCGTGGTGTTCGTGCAATGCGCCGGCCAGCGCGACGAGACGGGAACGCATCTGTCCTATTGCTCCGGCCACTGCTGCGGCACCAGCATCAAGCAGGCGAATTATTTCAAGGATCAGAATCCCGACATCGACACCGTGGTCATGTACCAGGACCTGCGCGTGCCGGGCATGGGCGAAGATTTCTACCGCGGGGCGCAGGAAAAAGGCGTGATCTTCACCAAGGGCAAGGCCAGCAAGGTTACGGGCGGTGACAGTTGCGCCATCACCTTCAAGGACCTGATACTGGACGAGGAAAACACCATCGCCGCCGACCTCGTGGTGCTGGCCACCGGCCAGGTGCCCAACGCCGGCGTCGACCTCGAAGCCTGGAACCCGGTGGTGACCGCCGCCGAAGGCGGCGACGCCGCGGCAAAGACCGCACGCGACGAGATGAAGACGATTTCGATCCTCAATCTCAACTATCGCCAAGGCCCGGACATGCCGCAGTTCAAGCATGGTTTCGCCGACTCGCACTTCATCTGCTTCCCCTACGAAACGCGCCGTACAGGCATCTATGCCGCCGGCCCGGTGCGCAGGCCGATGGATATCCTGCAGGCCACCGACGACGCTACCGGCGCCGCGCTGAAGGCCATCCAGGCGGTGGAGGCCGTGGCCGTCGGCCGCGCAGCGCATCCGCGCTCGGGCGACCTGTCCTTTCCCACCGCGCGCCTCGAAGGCTGTACCCAGTGCAAGCGCTGCACGGTGGAATGCCCCTTCGGTGCCATCGACGAGGACGAAAAGCGCTTCCCGGTGTTCAACGAGGAGCGCTGCCGCCGCTGCGGCACCTGCATGGGCGCTTGCCCGGTGCGCGTGATCTCCTTCGAGAACTACTCCTGCGACACCGTCGGCAGCCAGGTCAAGGCGATCGAAATCCCCGAGGAGGACGAAGAAAAGCCGCGCATCCTGGTGCTGGCCTGCGAGAACGACGCCTACCCGGCGCTGGACATGGCAGGCCTGGCGCGCATGAGCTACTCCGCATTCGTCCGCATCATCCCGGTGCGCTGCCTCGGCTCGGTGAACACCATCTGGATCACCGACGCGATGAACTCGGGCTACGACGGCGTGATGATGATGGGCTGCAAGAAGGGCGACGACTACCAGTGCCACTTCGTCAAGGGCTCGGAGCTCGCGCACTACCGCATGAGCAAGATCGGCGACACGCTGACGCAACTCGGCCTGGAACCAGAGCGGGTGCAGACGACGGAAGTTGCGATCACCGACAATGCCCGCGTGGTCAAGCTGATCAACGACTACGTCGCCGAACTCGACAAGCTCGGTCCCTCGCCCATGAAGGGCTTCGGCTAAGGAGACGCGACAGATGACACTCAACCAAAACGCGGCAAACACGAACGCCATCGAACGTTACCGCAACAACTTCCTCAAGGAAGTCGAGGCCAACGTCGAAGAAGGCCACATGGTCAAGATGTGCATGCAGTGCGGCGTCTGCGCCGGTTCCTGCCCCCTGGGCAATGCCTGGGAACATTCGCCGCAGAAGATCTTCATGATGATCCGCGCCGGCAAGCGCGACGAGGTGCTGGGTTCCGACTCGATGTTCATGTGCACCTCCTGCTACAACTGCATGGTGCGCTGCCCGCGCCAGTTGCCGATCACCCACATCATGCACGGCCTGGCCAACTACGCGCATCGCCTCGGTCTGGCCCCCAAGGGTCAGCCGACGCGCGAATTCGCCACCCTGTTCTGGAACAACGCGATCAAGAAGGGCCGGGTCAATGAACTGACGCTGACGCTGCGCCACTACTTCCGCGGCGGTCTGGTGTCCGGCATCAAGGAAGCACTGGGCATGCAGAGCATCGGCCTCGGCCTGTTCCTGGCCAAGCGACTCAACCCGATGGAAATATTCGGTGGCCATGGCGTCAAGGATCTCAAGGGATTCCATGCCATCATCGCCAAGGCGAAGGAAATCGAGGATCGCAAGAAGGGCTTCACTGCCTGATGCTGAAGGAGAGAAAAATGGCAAAGAAAGAATACGCGTTCTACCCCGGCTGCTCCTCGCAGCTCAAGGCCTCGGCATCGAACTACCTGGTGTCGACCAACTCGATGTGCAATTCGCTCGACATCAAGCTGACCGAGATCCCGGACTGGAACTGCTGCGGCGCCTCGGTCGGCTATTGCGAAGGCGGCGAACTGCCGCGCATCGCGATCAACGCGCGCAACTTTGCCCAGGCCGAAACGCATCTGCCGGGCCAGGACATCGTCGCCACCTGCGCCGCCTGCTGGCTGGGCGCACGCGAATCCAAGGAACGCCTCGATGGCTCGGCGCAGTTGATGAAGGAAACCAACGAGGCCCTGGCCGCGGCCGGCCTGCACTACAGCGGCGGCGCCAATGTGCGGCACATGGTCGAGGTGCTGATCGAGGACTTCGGCTACGACGGCCTCAAGCAGCCGATGAAGAAGTCGCTGGAAGGCATCAAGTTTGCCGGCTACGTCGGCTGCCAGACCAATCGTCCCTTCGGCATCGATGGCGAATCCTTCGAAAATCCCTTGTACCTCGACAAGATGGTCGAGACCTTCGGCGGCGAAGCCCTGACCAAGTACGATCAGAAAGTAACCTGCTGCGGCGGCGCACTGGCTTTTTCCGAACCGGAGAAAAGCCAGAAGCAGATCCGCGACATCGTCGAGTCGGCCTATGACGCCGGCGCCGAAATGATCGTCACGCCCTGCCCGCTGTGCCAGGCCAACGTCGAGGTCTATCAATCGGAAATCAACAAGAAGCAGGGCACCAAGTTCAACATGCCGGTGCTCTACTACTCGCAACTGATGACCATCGCCTATGGCGGCAGCGCCAAGGATGCCGGCTTGAACGGCCAGTTGATCCGCGCCGAAAAGCTGGAAAAGATCGCCGGCAAGTAAGCCGGGGGGCGCGACAAAAAGTCGGCGCTGGCGCTACGGC
>JALHPU010000018.1 GCA_022842325.1 Sulfuritalea sp.
CAGCGCCGCCGCCCCCGCCAGCGCCCCCGCCAGCGCCAGCGCGTCCCGCGCTGCCGCCGGCCCTGGTAAAGGCCGCCGAGTTGTATGCCGCGGGCAAGGAGATGGATGCCATGCGCCGGCTGGAGTCGGCGATCAAGAACGGCGAAGACCTCGGCGAATACGAGTTGCGTGCCTGGGGCGGCCTGTTCGATCTGCTGCAGGTGCTCGGTCGCCGGCCGGCCTTCGACGCGCTGGCGCTGACCTTCGCCCGCCGCTTCGAGAAATCGCCGCCGGCCTGGAGCGCCGCGGCCGAAGACCATAATATGGCGGCCGAAACCACCGGCGGGCGGGCCCATGTCTCCCTGAGCGGGGTGCTGAATGCCGGTGTCGGCGAAGTCCTCAAACAGACCATGAAACTGGCTGCGACCAGCACCCTGGTGCGCATGGACGTGGCCAAGTTGACCGATGCCGACAACAATGGCGCCACGCTGCTGATGCGCGGGATTGCCGCCCTGAAGCGGGCCAAGAAGGAGTTCTTGTTCGGCAGCCCCGAGCACCTGGCGCAGATCCTGGCGGCGAAACTGGTGCCCGGCGAACGCGACCATGAATCCATGTGGCTGCTGTTGCTCGAGCTCTATCAGCAGGCTTTCCGCCAGGATGCATTCGAGGAGGCCGCAGTCAACTACGCGATCACCTTCGAGGTGTCGCCGCCCTCATGGGTCGCCTTGCCGGAACGGCACGACGAGGCGCCGGATGCGTCGCAGCAGACCGCCGCGGCGGAAGGCTTCAGCCTGCAAGGCCAGCTGCTGGGTGCCGGCGCGGCCGACTTCGCGCCGCTCGAGGCGGTAATGGCGGGGCGCGACGAATTCGACATCGACGCGCGCAAACTGGTGCGCATCGATGGCGCCAGCGCGCGGGCCTTGCTCGAACTGCTGACGCGCCTTAGTGCCGGCGGCAAGAAGCTGCGCATCGTCGGCCTGAGCACGATGGTCGCCGCATTCCTGGAAACGCTGGGCTTTGCGAGAGTCGTCGAGCTGCGTTCCCGGGTCGTCTGATTTCGACCTTTCAAGCCAAGGATTTCCATGGAGCAATATCACGGCACCACCATCCTCTCCGTGCGCCGCGGCAGCAGCGTCGCGCTGGGCGGCGACGGCCAGGTCACGCTGGGCAACATCGTGGTCAAGGCCACCGCGCGCAAGGTGCGGCGGCTTTACAACGAGCAGATCCTGGCCGGATTCGCCGGCGGCACGGCGGACGCCTTCACGCTGTTCGAGCGCTTCGAGGCCAAGCTGGAGCAGTACCAGGGCAACCTGCTGCGCGCCGCCGTGGAACTGGCCAAGGACTGGCGCACCGACCGCGCGCTGCGCCGCCTGGAAGCCATGCTCTCGGTCGCCGACAGCGAGCATTCGCTGATCATCACCGGCAACGGCGACGTGCTCGAGCCGGAGTACGGCATCGTCGCCATCGGCAGCGGCGGCGCCTACGCGCAGTCGGCGGCGCGCGCGCTGCTGGAGAACACCGCACTGACGCCGGTCGAAATCGTCAAGAAGTCGCTGGAAATCGCCGGCGACCTGTGCATCTACACCAACCAGAATCATTTGATCGAAACTCTGGGTTGATCGTTTCGCTCACCGCGGCACGGCAGAGCGTGCCGTGTCGAAAGGCCATTCAATGTCCGCAATGACTCCCGCAGAAATCGTTTCCGAACTCGACAAGAACATCGTCGGCCAGTCGCGCGCCAAGCGCGCCGTGGCCATCGCCCTGCGCAACCGCTGGCGGCGCATGCAGGTCGCCGATCCGTTGCGGACTGAAATCACGCCGAAGAACATCCTGATGATCGGCCCCACGGGGGTGGGCAAGACCGAGATCGCGCGGCGCCTGGCGCGGCTGGCCAACGCGCCCTTCATCAAGATCGAGGCGACCAAGTTCACCGAAGTCGGCTACGTCGGCCGCGACGTCGACACCATCATCCGCGACCTGGCCGAGACGGCGATCAAGAACGCCCGTGAGGAAGCCATGCGCATCGTGCGCGATCGCGCCATGGATGCCGCCGAGGACCGCGTGCTCGACGTGCTGCTGCCGCCGGCACGAGGAGTCGGCGCCGGTGACACGGCGGAAGAGAGCGGAACGCGCCAGAAGTTTCGCAAGAAGCTGCGTGAAGGCGAACTCGACGAGAAGGAAATCGAGGTCGAGGTCGCCGCACCGCAGGCCAGCATGGAAATCTTTGCGCCGCCCGGCATGGAAGACCTGACCCAGCAGCTGCAGGGCATGTTTCAGAACATCGGCGGCGGCAAGAAGCGCCAGCGCAAGATGAAAATCAGCGATGCCCTCAAGTCGCTGGCCGACGAGGAGGCCGCGCGGCTGATCAACGACGAGGAAGTCAAGACCGCGGCGCTGAAGAACGTCGAGCAGAACGGCATCGTCTTCCTCGACGAGATAGATAAGATCGCCTCGCGTTCCGAGGCGCACGGCGCCGAGGTTTCGCGCCAGGGCGTGCAGCGCGACCTGCTGCCGCTGGTGGAAGGCACCACGGTGAGCACCAAGTACGGCATGATCAAGACCGACCACATCCTGTTCATCGCCAGCGGCGCCTTCCACCTGGCCAAGCCCTCCGACCTGATTCCCGAACTGCAGGGCCGCTTCCCGATCCGCGTCGAGCTCGATTCGCTGTCGGTCGACGACTTCCAGCGCATCCTGACCCAGACCGATGCCTGCCTGACGCGCCAGTACCAGGCCCTGCTGGCGACCGAAGGCGTGACGCTGGAGTTCGTCGCCGACGGCATCCAGCGCCTGGCCGAGATCGCCTTCCAGGTGAACGAAAAGACCGAGAACATCGGCGCGCGCCGGCTGTACACGGTCATGGAAAAGCTGCTAGAGGAAATCTCCTTCGACGCCGGTGCTCTGCACGCCGGGAATAGCGCTTCGCGCGCCGGCGAACGCGGCGGCGAGAAACTCGTGCTCGATGGCGCCTATGTCGACGCCAAGCTCGGCGAACTGGCGAAGAACGAAGACCTCTCGCGCTACGTGCTGTAGCCATGCGCCGAGCCGCCTCAAGCATGGCGCAGCCATGCAACCGGAGCCGCGTAGCGGCGAACACCCGTGCTCCACTGACGGCTTTGCACAGCCGTCCGGCTACGTCGGCGCGGAGCAGTGCTCCGCGAAACCCCGACTCCGCCCCCCGCCTGGGCGGGGGCTGGGGGGTGGGGGCGTAAATGTTCGAGCGCATCGCGGGAATCGTCTTCCCGATCTACGCCGTGGTCGCGGTCGGCTATGCCTACGGGCGCTGGAAGAAGCCGGACATGGCTTTCGCCAACCAGCTCAACATGGATATTTTCGTGCCGGCGCTGGTGTTCGCCGCGCTGGCCTCGAAATCCTTCGACATCGGGCAGAACCTGCCGCTGTTGCTCGGCGCCACGGTGGTGGTGCTCGGCACCGGGCTGCTGGCCTGGCCGGTGGCGCGCCTGCTGGGCGTGGCGAACAACACCTTCGTGCCGCCGATGATGTTCAAGAATTCCGGCAACATGGGCCTGCCGCTGGCGGTGCTGGCCTTCGGCGAAGCGGCCTTGCCGGCGGCCGTAGTGCTGTTCTTCGCCGAGAATTTCCTGCACTACTCGCTCGGCACCTGGATGCTCGACCACCGCGCCAAGCTGTGGAATCTGTGGCGGGTGCCGGTGATCGCCGCGGCGCTGGCCGGCCTGGCGGTCAGCGTGCTGCAGTTTCCGCTGTGGCAGCCGCTGTGGCTGGGGATCAAGATGCTCGGCGACGTGTCGATTCCGCTGCTGTTGTTCTCGCTCGGCGTGCGCCTTACCGACAGCCGCCATGCCGACTGGAAGATCAGCATCGTCGGCGCGCTGACCACGCCGGTCGCCGGCGTGCTGGTGGCGCTGCTGATGAACCAGGTGCTGGGCCTGACCGGGCGCGATGCCGCGATGCTGATCCTGTTCGGGGCATTGCCGCCGGCCGTGCTCAACTACATCTTCGCCGAGCGCTACCACCAGGAACCCGAGCGCGTCGCCTCAATGGTCCTGATCGGCAACACGGCGTCGCTGCTGATCATTCCTCTGACTCTGGCCTGGATTTTGCATTGAATTTTCATCACAGGAGCCGGCATGCTGGCGATGGACAGGTGTTTCACGAGCGAGCCGGCGCCTGAGGGAACCCCGATTGACTAGGCGGGTCGGAGCTCGGATACTTTGCAAATCAAGCCGGACTCCTGAACCGATTTGTTGAGGAACAGCACCCTGGACTCCCCGTTTCAGCCGCACAGCGGCATCTCGCACCTGAATTCGACGCTCTTCGACATCAATCAAAGCGATGTCACGGGCACGGTGAATATGGCCAGTCCGGGAGCCGTCGCGGATGCCATCTGCAGCATTTTGGGCAAGCGCTATGCGGACTTCGACGAAGTCCTCCTGCGCGACGGTTTTCTCGATATTGAGGATATTTTCTGGGGACGCATGCCCGGGCTGCTACCCTGCGACACTCCCTACCACGATCTGCGCCACTCGATGAGCACGGCCCTGGCCATGGCGCGCATGGTCGATGGCTATGAGGCGGTACACGGCGGCGACGGGCCGGCGTTGGGTGCGGAGCTGGCCACCCTGGGCGTGCTGCTGGCGCTGTTTCACGACGTCGGCTTCATTCGCCGGCTTTCCGAGGCGGGGATCAACGGTGCCTGCCTGATCCGCGAGCACGAACAGCGCAGCGTGGACTACATGCGCGGCTATCTCGCCGCCGGCCCGCTGGCCAGGTATTCCGAGCTCGCCGAATTGATCCATACCACCAATTTCGCCAAGTGCACCTGCGAAATTCTCGACGGTCTGGCTCCGCGGCTGGTCGACCTGGGCAAGATGCTCGGAACCTCGGATCTGGTCAGCCAGATTTCCGGCCGCTATTACCTCGAGCGCTGCCGCCACTTCCTGTTCCAGGAGTTCGTCGCGGCAGGCGCCGACCGCACCACTTCGCCCAGCGGTGACGTCGTGATCCTCTACCCGACGCCGGAAGACCTGCTGCGCAAGACCCCCGGCTTTTACGAGCACCTGGTCAAGCCGCGCCTCGACGGGGACTTCAGCAAGGCGTATCGCTACATCGCCGCGCACTTCGGCGGCGGCGACCCCTATGCGAATTCGATACAACGCAACCTCGATTTCCTGCGCGGCATGATCGAGCGCAACGACTTTTCGCGCCTGACCCGCAAGCCGGTACCGCTGATGCCCCTGCCGGCGGCGTGAGGCGCACGACACCCGCCGCACCGCATCCTGCCGATGATCTGCCCCATGCCGGGCGCACTGTCGAGGGAACTCGCTGCGAATCTGGTATATTAGCCACCACTAATATGTAGGCGGGAGTTTCCCATGAACATCGAAGAGAAGCGAGCCCTCGGCGAGCAGGCCTGCCAGAAGGCCATCAGGTACGAACTGGACTACGGCTGCTGCCCGCAATGCGTGCTGGCCACCGTGCAGGAAACCGTGGGCGGCATCGATGACCAGACCATCAAGGCCAGCCACGGGCTGTCGGGCGGCGGCGCCTTGCTCGGCGAAGGCGTGTGCGGTGCGCTCAGCGGCGGCCTGATGGCGCTCAGCGCGAAGTATGGCCGCGATCGCGACAAGCTCGACCGCGGCCGCTACATCAGCAATTTCATGAAGGCGAGGGACCTTACCGAGCGCTTCCGCGCCGAGTTCGGCGGCGTCACCTGCCAGGACTTGCAACGACAGTTCACCGGCCGCACCTACGACATGTGGAATGCCGAGGAATATCAGGCCTTCGACCACGCGCGCGGCCAGCAATGCGCCCGTGCCACCGGTACCGTGACGCGATGGGTGGTCGAAATGCTCTGAGCGCCATCCCGTCGCATTTCCATGCAGCAGCAATATCCGATACGGTGAACAGCCGCAACATCAACCCGGCATCAAAGGTAAAAAATCATGACCACCATCAATTTCAAGCGCGAGATATCCGATTCCTTCGACCACGCCATCGAGCGCATCATCAAGGCCCTGGGGGCGGAAGGTTTCGGCATCCTGACGCGCATCGACATGCACAGCAAGATCAAGGAAAAGACCGGCAAGGACATCGTGCCCACGGTGATCCTCGGCGCCTGCAACCCGAACCTTGCCTACGAGGCCTACACCGCCAACAGCGACGTGGCAAGCCTGTTGCCGTGCAATGCGGTGGTGCGCGAGATTGCGCCGGGCAAGGTTTCGCTGGAACTCGCGGCGCCGTCCGCGATGATGCAGATACTCGGCGATGCACGGCTGACCAAGCTGGCGCTCGAGGCCGATGCGCTGATCCAGAAGGCGCTGGACCAGGCCTGAGGGGAGTTTCACGCGGCGGCACGGCACGCCTTGGGCTGTCGCGGCGCCGTGTCGCCAGCGCCGACTGTTAAGGTTCCCGGCGAGTCGGAGATACGCCGGCACCGCACCAGCGCCGGCTTGCTTCAGACCGCAGGGTGATTTGACCTTTATTGATTGCAATCAATAGGCGATGCTGCTTCCTGGTATCGAATGGATTAGTCGCCGAATAACGCAATCCATCAAAGCGGGAGCTGAAATGAAAAAAATCTGCCTGTTGCTGGCGTTGGCTGGCTGCGTCGCTGTTCCGGTTCATGCCGAAGGCAATATCTCGGCAAAGCAGTCCGAGGTAATGAAAAAACTCCTTGTGACCTATGCCGACAAGGCGAAGCAGGAGGTCAAGGAGGAGAAAGGACGGGGGACGGTCTCGGACAAGGCGTTTACCGCAGACGCCGGGCGGAAGTTCTACCTCGTCCGGCGCACCTGGCAGTCCGGCGACTTCACCTGTTCCGGTTGCCATACCGAGGATCCGCGAAAGGAAGGCAGGCACATTACGACCAAGATGCCGATCAAGCCGCTGGCACCTTCGGCAAACCCGGAGCGTTTTACCGATATCCATAAGGTGGAAGCGAACTTCACGGCGCATTGCATGGATCTCCATGAAAGAGATTGCCGCGCTCACGAAAAAGGCAATCTGATCGCCTACCTGATGTCCGTCAAGTAAGCCAAGCCGACGCATCCAGGCATCGGCCTGAAGCGGCTCCGCACGCAGCGGAGCCGCTTCTGGCCGATGCGCATTTTGGTTCGGCTTTGCGGCGGCCCGTGTCATTGGCGCCGCTTTGCCCTAAAGTTCACCGGAACCTTCATTGGGCGCCCGGCGCATGAACCCGACCTTCGGCTTGTCCGTTTTCCACTCAGCATCCCGGCCTGTCGGCCGCGCTCTGGCCGCGCTGTGCGCCGTACTGCTGGCCGGCTGCGCCGGCGATGCGACCTTGCGCGAGGCCATGCCGCAGCGACCGGCGGACGTGCGGACGCAGATCGCCGGCCTGATGCCCGCCGCCACGGCGGACCGCGCAGGCTGGGCCGTCGATATCTATGCGGCGCTGGCCGCGCTCGAAATTGCGCCCAGCGCGGCGAACATCTGCGCGGTGCTGGCGGTGACCGAACAGGAATCGAGCTACCGTGCCGACCCGGAGGTGCCCAGGCTCGGCCAGATTGCCTGGGGCGAGATCGACCGCCGCGCCGAGCGCCTGGGCATTCCCGCGGTGGCGGTGCACCTCGCGCTCAAGCTGCCGTCGTCGAACGGCAAGAGCTACGCCGAGCGCATCGACGCAGTGAAGACCGAGAAGGAACTGAGCCTGGTCTTCGAGGACCTGACCGACCGCGTGCCCCTCGGCAAGCGGCTGTTCGCCAGCTGGAACCCGGTGCGCACCGGCGGACCGATGCAGGTCAGCATCGCCTTTGCCGAACGCCACGCCGCGGCGCGCAGCTATCCCTACGCGGTGACGGACTCGATCCGCCATGAGGTGTTTTCGCGGCGCGGCGGTCTGTATTTCGGCATCGCCCACCTGCTCGACTATCCGGCCGCCTACGACAAACACATCTATCGCTTCGCCGATTTCAACGCCGGCCGCTATGCCAGCCGCAACGCGGCTTTCCAGAATGCGGTGAGCATCGCCTCGGGCATTCCGCTCGATCTCGATGGCGACCTGGTGCGCCATGGCGACGAGGACGAGGCCAGGCCGGGCAGCACCGAGCTGGCGGTGCGTTCGATCGCCAGGCGCCTCGACCTCGGCAACGCCGCGATCCGCCTGGCGCTGGAGCAGGGCGACGGCCAGGCCTTCGAGCGCAGCACGCTTTACCAGCGCGTCTTCGAGCTGGCCGAGCGCCTGGAGCGTCAGCCGGTGCCGCGTGCGCTGCTGCCGCGCATCGCGCTGCAGGGCCCGAAGATCACACGCAAGCTGACCACGGAATGGTTCGCCAACCGGGTGGATGAGCGCTACCGCAAATGCGTGGCGCGCGCGACGGCGGTGGCTGCCGCAAGCTAGTCGCCGGTTCAGGCCTTCTGCCGGCGAAAGCGGCTCAGCAGTTCCAGCAGCAGTTTCTTCTCGGCAATCGTGAAGGGCTTGCAGACTTCCTTTTCGTGCGCACTGGCGCGCCGGATCGCCTCGGCCAGCAGTTCGCGGCCGGCATCGGTCAGGTGCAGGTGATTGTGGCGGCGGTCGGTGGTCGAGGTGCGGCGCTCGACCAGGCCGCGCTTGGCCAGCTTGTCGAGCAGGGGCACCACCGAGGAGCGTTCCAGGCTGACCGTCGCGGCGAGCTTCGACTGGGTGATGCCGTCATTCTGCTGCAGCACTTCGAGTACGGAAAAGATCGCCGGCGTGACCTCGATCTCGTCGAGCCGGCTGGCGAAATGCTCGAACACCGCGAGTTGCGCGAGGCGCAAATGGAAGCCGACGTGGTTGGCGAGGCAGCCGATGGCGGGGGGCTTGCGATTGGCGGGCATGGCGATCGGACGGGTGTCCGTGGAATGGTTTGTCGACTGATTTTATATCGAACAAGCTGGCCGGGTGCATATTGGAGACAGGCCGCGCCGCAGAAAACCCAAGCCAACCAACATATTGGCAAACGGTCAGCTTCCTCAGGGATTAATAGTTCGATATAAAACAGGTTGACTTCAATTTACGTGCTCGTCACAATCCACTTTGGTCTCGACAGCCGAGCCGGTGCTCTGCTGCAAGCGCAGAACGGCGGCTTTAAACTCATTTCCAAGCAGGCGCCGCAAAGACGCCGAATCATCATAAAGGACGTCGCATGAGCCCCATTGCCCGCAAGCCGGCCGAACTGTTCGTCGATCCGGTAGTGACACTCGAAGCCCGGCCGGACGGCACCCGGCTGTTTCGCTCGGCCCTGACGCTGCCTGCCTACGCGCGCTGTTCCGGCGAGTGGCTGGAGCGCTGGGCGGCTGCGACGCCGGACGCGATCCTGATCGCCGAACGCGGTGCGGACGGTGCCTGGGTCAAGGTGACGTACGGCGAGGCTCTGGCGCGCGTCTATCGCATCGCCACCTGGCTGCTCGGGCAGAAGCTCTCGCCCGAGCGGCCGGTGCTGGTGCTCTCCGACAACGGCATCGAACACGCCCTGCTGATGCTGGCCTGCCTGCATGTCGGTGTGCCGATCAGCCCGGTCTCGCCGGGCAACTCGCTGCTCTCGAAGGATTTCCTCAAGCTCAAGGCCAACGTCGAACTGCTGCGCCCCGGCGTGATCTTCGCCGACGGCATCGAGCGCTTCATGCCGGCGCTTAACGCGATATCCGGCCTGCATGACGCGGTGATCGTCGCCGGCAGCCGGAGTACGCCGCAACCCGGCACGCTGCCGTTTGCCGAGATCGCAGGAGTCGGCGCCGACGACACGGCGGTGAAGGCGGCCTTCGCTGCCATCACGCCCGACACCATCGCCAAGTTCCTGTTTACCTCCGGCTCGGTCGGCACGCCGAAAGCGGTCATCACGACGCAGCGCATGATGTGCTCCAACGCCGAAATGAAGTCGGTGATCTGGCCCTTCCTCAACCAGCAGAAGCCGGTGATCGTGGACTGGCTGCCGTGGAGCCACGTCTTCGGCGGCAGCCACAACTTCAACAAGGTGGTGCGCTTCGGCGGCAGCCTCTACATCGACGACGGCAAGCCGCTGCCGGCGCTGCTGCCGAAGACGGTGAAGAACCTGACCGACGTTTCGCCCACCATTTATTTCAGCGTGCCGCTGGCCTACGGCCTGCTGGTGGCGCAGCTGCGCGACAACGCCGCACTGCGCAAGAGCTTCTTCGCCCGCCTGCAGATCATTTTCTACGCCGGCGCCGCGCTGCCGCAATCGACCTGGGACGAGCTGGAACGCCTGGCCATCATGGAACTCGGCCACCCGGTGGTCATGCTCTCGTCCTGGGGCTCGACCGAGACCGCGCCGGCGGCCACCGACTGCCATTTCCAGGCCGTGCGCTCCGGCGTGATCGGCGTGCCGATTCCCGGCACCACGCTGAAGCTGGTGCCGGTGGCCGACAAGCTCGAAGTGCGGGTCAAGGGTCCCAACGTCTTCCCCGGCTACTGGAAGCAGCCCGAGCTGACCAAGGCCGCCTTCGACGAAGAAGGCTTCTACATGATCGGCGACGCGGTGTCCTTCGTCGATCCGGCGCGCCCCGAGCAGGGCCTGCTGTTCGACGGCCGCGTCGCCGAGGATTTCAAGCTGCTCTCGGGCACCTGGGTGCATGTCGGGTCCTTGCGCGTGGCCGGCATCAGCGCGCTGTCGCCGGTGGCGCAGGACATCGTGGTCACCGGCCACGACCGTGACGACATCGGCTTCATGGTCTTCCCCAACATCGCCGAGTGCCGCCGCGTTGCCGGCCTCGCCGACGATGCGGCGGTCGACGTCGTGGTCGGCCACCCGGCGATCAAGGAGCGCCTGCGCGAAGGCCTGGTGCGCCTCAAGCAGCAGGGCGGCGGATCGTCCACCTACCCGGCGCGGGCGCTGCTGCTGGCCGAGCCGCCCTCGTCCGAGGCCGGCGAAATGACCGACAAGGGCTACATCAACCAGCGCGCGGTGCTGACCCGCCGCGCCGACCGCGTACTCGAACTGCATTCCGACGCGCCCGATTCGAGCGTCATTTTCATTTAATGCGGTGCATGCCAAATTGTGGGGCAGACTTCAGTCTGCCATGGCTGGCTGAAGCCAGCCCTGCAGTGGCCTCGGCACTTGCGAAACAGACCCCGATGTTTTCAAGGAACACCCCGTGACCGACAAACTCGTAACCCATACGCTCGACGGCCTGGTCTATACGATCACGCTGAGCCGTCCGGCCAAGCGCAACGCCATCAGCGACCGCCTGCTCGAAGCGCTGGAAAAGGCCTGGGAGGCGCGGCCCGAAGAGGCACGCGTGGTGATCCTGGCCGGCGCCGGTGACCACTTCTGCGCCGGCCTCGACCTCACCGAGCACCAGCACCGCGAACCCTCCGGCGTCATGCTGCACTCGCAGGGCTGGCACCGCGTCTTCGGCAAGATCCACCAGACCGGCATCCCGGTGGTCGCCGTGCTGCACGGCGCGGTGATCGGCGGCGGGCTGGAACTCGCCACCTCGACCCATGTCCGCATCGCCGAGCCGAACACCATTTACCAGCTGCCGGAAGGCCGCCACGGCATCTATGTCGGCGGCGGCGCCTCGGTGCGCGTGGCGCGCATCGTCGGCCCCGGCCGCATGGCCGAGATGATGCTGACCGGCCGCATCCTGAATGCCGACGAAGGCCAGGCACTGGGCCTGTCGCACTATCTTGTCGGCAAGGGCGAAGGTCTGGCCAAGGCGCAGGAGCTGGCCAGGCGCATTGCCGAGAATGCGCCGCTGGCCAACTACGCCATGGTCACCACGATCCAGCGCATCAGCAACATGTCCTCCGACGACGGCCTCTACGTCGAGTCGCTGATGGCGGCGGTGGCCCAGACCAGCCCTGAAGTGACCGCGCGCATCGGATCCTTCCTCAACCGCAAGGCGAAGGGTCCGCAACAGTGAATTGGCAAGTTCTCGGTGCCATTGCGCCGGGCCTGTTCTACACGCCTATGATGGAGTCCCTGCCGCCCGAGGTGCAGGAATCGCTCGGCAAGTCCGTGCCTTTCCCGCCGCGCCTGGGCCGGCCGGCCGAGTTTGCCCAGCTCGCCGCGCACATCGTCGAAAACGAAATGCTCAACGGCGAATCCATCCGCCTCGACGGAGCCGTGCGCCTAGCGCCAAAATAATCCGGAGCCCAGCATGCCCCGCAGCACCCTCTACAAGCACCGCATCGCCTTCGCCGACTGCGACCCCGCGCAGATCGTCTTCTTCGCCAACTACTTCAAGTGGTTCGACACCAGCGGCTTCGAATTCTTCGTCGCCTGCGGCGTGCCGCCCTGGCGCGATACCGCGGCGAAAGGCGGCATCATCGGCGCGCCGCTGGTGAAGGCGACGGCGACCTTCCTGAATTCCGCCACCTACGGCGAGGACGTGGTGATCGAGAGCTGGGTCGAGGAGTGGCGCACCAAAAGCTTCGTCATGCGCCACGTCGCGCGCCGCGGCGACACCATCCTGGCCGAGGGCGAGGACATCCGCGTCTTCGCCATCATGGACCCCGAGCAGCCGACCCGCATCCGGGCCGTGCCCATCCCCCCCGAAATTCGTGCGCTGTGCGAATAGGCAGACTTTCCGGAACCCATCATGCCCCGTAGCCATACCTACCGCCTGCGCGTCGAATTCGGCGATTGCGATCCGGCCCAGATCGTCTTCTATCCCAACTTCTTCAAGTGGATGGACATCGCCGCGCTGCACTTCTTCAATGCCTGCGGCATCGAAAGCTGGCGCCAGACCAAGGCCGACTGGGGCATCATCGGCGCGCCGCTGGTCGGCGCCTCGGCCAGGTTCGTCAGTTCCGCCACCTACCCCGAAGCCATCGAGGTCGATACCTCGATCGTCGAAATCAGCGGCAAGGCCTTCGTCCTCAAGCATGTCATCCGCCGCGGCGACACCGTGCTGGCGGAAGGCGAGGAGAAGCGCATCTTCGCCATCGAGGACCCGGCCGACCCCAAGCGCATCAAGGCCGTGGCGATTCCCGAATCGCTGCTGGCGCAATGGCAATGAGCGCCCCGCACGGCTGCCCGAAGGGGCGCAAGACACAAACCCGAGCCGCGCAGCGGCGAACCGCCGTCACCCCCTCCCGTGGGGGCGAAGGCAGGGTTTCGCGGAGCACTGCTCCGCGCTGCTGCAGCCGGCTGGCTGTGCAAAGCCAGCCGTGGGCTGGGGCTGGGGGGAGGGTAGTTCCATGAACTACGCCGCACCGCTGGCCGACATGCGCTTCCTGCTGCAGGAAGTCGCGGGGCTGCGCGAGATCGCGCAATTGCCCGGCTGCGAGGAGGCCACGCCCGACCTGGTCGACGCCGTGCTGGAGGAAGCCGGCAAGTTCGCCGCCGGCGTGCTGGCGCCGCTCAACAGTGTCGGCGACCGCGAGAGCTGCCGCCTCGAGAACGGCAAGGTCATCACGCCGCCGGGCTGGAGCGAAGCCTATAAAGCTTTCGCCGAGGGCGGCTGGGTCGGCCTCGGGCTCTCGCCCGACTACGGCGGCCAGGGTCTGCCCAAGTGCGTGGCGACTCCCGTCTGGGAAATGTGGTTCTCGGCCAATACGGCCTTCACCATGCTGCCACAGCTCAACACCGGCGAAGCCGAGGCCATCCTGCTCGCCGCCAGCGACGAACTCAAGGCCACCTACCTGCAGAAGCTGGTGACCGGCGAGTGGGGCGGCACCATGAACCTGACCGAGCCGCAGGCCGGCTCCGACCTCGCCGCGATCCGCTGCCGCGCCGAGCCGCAGGCCGACGGCAGCTACCGCCTCAGCGGGCAGAAGATTTTCATTTCCTACGGCGACCACGAGATCACGCCCAACATCGTGCACCTGGTGCTGGCGCGCCTGCCCGATGCGCCGCCGGGCGTGAAGGGCATTTCGATGTTCCTGGTGCCCAAATATCTGGTCAATCCTGATGGCAGCCTTGGCGCGAAGAACGACGTGCGCTGCGTCGGCCTCGAACACAAGTTGGGCATCCACGGCAGCCCGACCTGCGCCATGAGCTTCGGCGACGGAGAAGGTGCCGTCGGCTGGATCGTCGGCCAGCCCAATCGCGGTCTCGAATACATGTTCATCATGATGAACGAGGCGCGCTTCGGCGTCGGCGTGCAGGGCATCGGCATCGGCGAGCGCGCCTACCAGCAGGCGCTGACCTTCGCCCGCGAGCGCGTGCAGGGGCGCGACGCGGTGACCGGCGCCGTGGGCCAGCCGATCATCAATCATCCCGACGTCAAACGCATGCTGCTGACCATGCGCGCCCGCATCATGGCCATGCGCGCGCTGGCCTGCACGGCAGCCGGCTGGTTCGATATCGCGCGCCACTCGCCGGACCAGCCCGCGGCCGACAAGGCGAAGCGCTACGTCGACCTGCTGATGCCGGTGGTCAAGGGCTGGAGCACCGAGACCTGCCAGCAAATCTGCTACGACGCGATCCAGGTGCATGGCGGCATGGGTTTCGTCGAGGAAACCGGCGTCGCCCAGCACTACCGCGATGCGCGCATCATCACCATCTACGAAGGCACCACCGGCATCCAGGCCAACGACCTGGTCGGGCGCAAGGTGCTGCGCGAAAACGGCGCGACCTTGCGCGAACTGATCATCGAAATGCGCGGCGTCGCCGCCGACCTTGCGGCGACCGAAGGCATGCAATCCATGGCGGTGCGCCTCGACGAGGACATCGCCGCGCTGAAACGTGCGCTGGACTGGATCCTGGCGAATGGCAAGGACAAGCTGGCCGCCGTGCTGGCTGGCGCGGTGCCTTTCCTGCACTTGCTGGGAACGGTCTGCGGCAGCTGGCAGCTCGCGCGCGTCGCGCTCGCCGCAACGCGGCAGGGCGACGGCAACAGCTACGGCGCCGACTACCTGCGCGGCCTGATCGAACTCGCCCGCTTCCACGCCCACGCCCTCGCGGTGCAGGCGCCGGCCCTGTCGGCGGCAATAGTCGGCGCTGGCGAGACGGCGGCCGAGAGCAGGTACGCCCTTCAGTAAGCGGGGCGTCGCGGCTTGATCCCGTAGTCCGATTGCCGACTTCACCGGCATCAGTACGATGCCGGTGAATGATTGGAGTCTGGGACTCTGCCGAGCTCACACAATCGGCCATCAGCGGACGTAGTGCCCTCCAAAAACAGATGCGTTTGAACGGCGGGTAACTCATCAGATACCTGCCGTTCAGCCCAGTGTAAGCGAGGCCGCTCCAATCGCTATTGCCGCGGTCACGTTGTCGCGGTCCCAATAGGGCTCGGTACCGATGCGAGCAATCAGGAAGTCGATGAAGGCGCGCACCTTCGCAGGCAAGTGCCGGGACGGCAGATACATCGCATAGACGTGGCGCTCGACCGGGATGTACTCCGAAAGCACCGCCTGCAACTTCCCAGCCTGCAAGTCCTTGCCAATAATAAACGTCGGTAGTAGCGCCACGCCCAGACCACCCAAGACTGCCTGCGACAAGGCCTCGTCGTCATCGACATGCAGCGAACCTGAAACCGGTACGTCGATTTCTCCCTTTGGTCCATTGAACCGCCACAAGCCGTGCTCTCCGGAACGGGTGTAGTTCAGGCAGTTGTGATGCACCAGATCGGCGGGGATGAGCGGCAGGCCGATTTTTTCAAAATACGCCGGCGTACCGCACAATTTGCACCGCACGGGTGCGAGCTTTCTCGCCACCAGGGTCAGCGGCGGTTGGGCCGTGACGCGAATAGCCATGTCGTACCCCTCCTCGGCCAGATCGATCAGGCGGTCGGTGATGGTGAGCTCCATCTTCAATCTCGGGTACGCGGTGAGGAAATCGGTCAGCGTCGGGGCGGTGTGCAACGTGCCGAAGGCCACCGAGGCGCTGACACGAAGAGTGCCGCGGGGCTCGTCGTTGATGCTGCCGACGACCTGCTCGAGTTGATGCGCCTCTTCCAGGATCCGCCCCGAATGGGCTGCCACGACCTTGGCCGATCTCGATCAGACTCAAGTACCGCGTGGTGCGATTGAGCAGGCGGGCTCCCAGGGCGATTTCCAGTTTGGCGACTGCCTTGCTGACCGCTGAACGGGAAGTGCTCAGGCGACGTGCGGCTTCAGCAAAACTGCCCGCCTCGGCTACGCGGGCAAATACCGCCAACAAATTCAGATCAAACATGAAGCCGCGCCTTATCCGACTGGTCTTGCGTTCAATTGTATCCCTGGAGGATACATTTTGATTCCGATCCTGGGACTAATCAAGCCACGGTCTGTTGGCTAACATGCACCATTATGAAACACGTCAATGCATCTGCCGATTTCCGCCATGACTCGCCCCCACAGAGGCCAGAGGATTTGGTCGTATCCCTGAGCGATTACGTCCGCTTGCGCGAACTCGTCGAAGATCACGCCTTGGCCGAAGAGCTGGAGCGGGCAATTGTTATTCCATCGGATCGTATCCCGAAGGATGTGGTCACGATGAACTCCCGCCTGATCTACTCCGACGAAAGTACCGGAATGACGCGCGAAGTCGAGTTGGTTTACCCCGACGAGGCCGATCACGTGACGGGCCGGGTTTCGGTATTGGCCCCTGTCGGTTGCGCGCTCCTGGGCTTGAGTGTCGGGCAGTCGATTGACTGGGATCTACAGGGCGGCAAGGTTCATCGCCTGCGAGTCGAGCGTGTGCTTTCTCAGTCGCTGCACAGCGGCACCGAGTCGGCCGCCGTCGAGACCTGTTAGCCAGCGGCATCAGCATGCAGACACCGTGGATCAACGTGCTGACACGTCACACCAATTGCCTGCTTACCCAACAACCGGGACAGGTTTTTCACGCCATAAGCCGGGAATTCGAGTCGACTCTGATCCGTTGTGCACTGGCCGCCACGGGTGGGAGCCGCATGGATGCCGCCCGCTTGCTGGATATCGGCCGCAACACCATCACACGCAAGATCACCGCATTCGGGCTGGACAATATGGATGACTCATCCCGCCAGACGCACAAATCGCGGTCCCGCTCAAAACGGACTAAATAACAAACCACGCCGAGGAGGATCAAATGGCGAAATCACGAAACATCACTTCACCTGTTAAAGCGACCCCCGATTTGGCAGAAAAGAATAGCGACAGACTGCATCCGGTCACACCGGACCAACGCTATCACTATGTCGAGGTCGCCGCTTACTACATCGCTGAAAAACGAGGCTTCGATACCGGGTCTACTGAAGAAGACTGGGCGCAGGCGGAACTGGAAATTGATCGTTTGTTGGCTGAGCGGCAGATCAATCACTGAATGGGGCCTGTAGGTGCAATCCATTTCCTCGCAGCCTGACAAATTCAAACTGTCCGGTCGTCAATCCGAGCGGAAATCCCAGGAGGAACAACTTGAACTCGATTTCACCCGATTCGGTATTGAAATTGTTCCGTCAAAATACCTTCCTTGACCTACGCAAGCTGGCCTTCCAGCTGGGCGTTGATACCGCCAATTCAATGCTCGCAGCGGTCATCGGCAATCTGCAGCGAACTGGAAAAATTCGCCGCATTGGGGGAAAAGGTCGTCACACCCGGTTCGTGCTGGCGACGTTTGATGGATGAAGCTATGACCGGACTTTTTTAGATGCGGATCACTGACAGTTTTGGGTACCCAGAACACCAAGGAGGACAGCCATGTTTCCGGAATATCGTGAGTTAATTTCTCAACTCAAGGCGAATGACCGTCACTTTGACAGCCTATTCAATAAGCACCATGAACTGAATCAGAAGATCCAGCTCATGGAGGCCCATGTCGAGCCGGCTAGTCATGAAGATATCGAGATTTTGAAAAAGAAAAAATTGCGGATCAAGGACGAGATGTACGACTTGCTTAGAAAAGCCAGCGCAACCCAAGCGGCATGAAAACCTTATGTGACGTAAAACCCGTCTCCCTCATGCGGAGGCCAGCGTATGGCACGTCCTAATTCAAAAATGCTTCCCAAGGATCTTATCGCCTTCATCGAAAACGGCATCATCGAGAAGATAACCATCAGCCGGTCATCCCCCGTTGCCGCTTGGTCGGTTTCTGCCTATGGACGGGCCTTGCCAGCCGATGCCATCGCAATGATCGAACTCAACCTCGAAGGCTGCCAGCGGCTATGGGCCGATCTCGATGCCGCCTACAGCTTCATTCGCAAATGTGGCTTCCATGACCATGTGTTGATCGAGGGCTGACTGTCCAGGACGTGGGAGGCGTCTCGTTTTTTCTGGCCTGGGCGGCCCGGCAGTGATGCCGCGGGATTCGATGAGATATCCTCTGGATCCTCCCCGGAGAATGTGAATCGATGAACGCTCTCGCGATATTGGTGTTACTGATCTTGATCTGCGGCTTTTTTGCTTTGGCAGAAATGGCCCTGGCTGCATCGAGACGGTCCCGCCTGCAGCTTCTGGTCGATACCGGCAGCCACGCTGCGGCACGGGCGTTGCACATCAAGGAAACACCCTCGCGCTTCATTGCCGCCACGCAAACCGGACTGACCACCGCGAGCCTGTTGGCGGGCATCTTCGGCGAAAATGCCCTGGCCGCGCACATCGAGAATTTCATCGCAGCGTCACTACCGCTGCTGACGGCGGTGCGCAGCGAGATCGCGTTGACGACTACCGTCATCGTGGTCACTGCCTTTGCCATCGTTTTTGGCGAAATCGTGCCCAAGCGCATCGCCCTCGCCTATCCGGAACAGGTGGCCAGTCTGGTTGCCCCGTTCATGCAGTTGTTCATCCGCACCCTGTCGCCGGCCATCCGTTTGCTGTCATGGTCCGCCGACCTCGTGTTGAAGGTGCTGCCGATCCGTTCCGCGCCTGAAGTGACCGGTGTGGAGGATATCCTCGCCGCGGTGGATGAAGGTATCAGGTCGGGCGCCATCGCGCCGGAAGAGAGTCATCTGCTGGGCAATGTGTTTTTGCTCGAAGGTCGTCATGTAGCCGCCGTCATGACACCACTGAAGGATGTCGCCTTCATCGACCTTGACCGCTCACACAATGAGAACCTGCATGTCCTGCGCGAAGCGCCGCATGGCCGCTATCCGATTTGCAGAAGCAGTTTGCAGAAAGTGGTCGGTTTGGCGGAAAGCCGTACACTTCTCCAGGCTGCGCTCTCCGGTGGCTTGAAGCACTTTGACGACTTGCCGCTCACGCCACCCCTTTACGTCCCGGCCAGTCTGACTTTGTTGGAGCTATTGCGGACGTTTCGTGAGCGTAACGTTGACTTCGCCCTGGTCGTCAATGAATTCGGCCTGACCGAAGGCGTGGTCACCATCAGCGATCTGTTTCAGACCATGGCGGGCAACATGATGCCCGGCGCCGATGATCCGGAACAATCACTCGCCGTGCAACGGGAAGATGGTTCATGGCTGCTCGATGGACTGCTCCCCATAGACCAGCTACAGAACAAACTCGAAATCCCGGGACTCGGCGAAGATGCCAATGGCCTGTATCACACGGTCGGCGGCTTTGTGGTGGCGCACATGGGCAAAATTCCCAGGCGCGCAGAAAAATTTCGCTATGGCGAATGGCAGTTCGAGGTCGTGGATATGGATCACAACCGGGTCGACGAGGTATTGGCCGTCAAAATGGAACCAGAGGTCCGGAATGTCTTGTCATTGTGAAATGTTCTCTTAGAGATAAGTCTTTTGGATCATCTGGTTCAAATCAATCTCCTGCTGTCTGTAATCGTGGCGGTAATGGTCACGTTTCAGCGGCTGCTTCATATCCCCTCCAGCGTCGGTTACCTGCTAGTTGGCCTGATCCTTGGCCAGGTTCAACGGCAGCATTGCCCGAGGTGCGGAAACTGACTATCCGGCAGGTTACGAACTTGGATCTGTCGTTCCACCGGATAGAATCTGATCTAGTGGCGGACCGGACCCGGCCATTGAGACAAAACGGCGCCATGCTAACTGCAGGTAACTGATCTGAAGCCGGCCTTTTGAATCATCGCGAATGGACAGCAATAACAGCGGAGTACATTTGATTCGATGAGTGGGATATCACTCGACGGTCCAATGATGCCATAGGCATCGAAGAGGCGAGCAACTTCGATAGGGTCAAGGCTGATTATCGCGGTACACAATCATCAGTGTTTTGCCTGGTCCGAAGCATGGGGGGGCGGCATTGAGGACGGCACCACAAAAGCTTCAGTACGGCAATGGAAACCGTTGGCAGAGACTTTCTACCTGATCCATCGCAGTTTGTACAACCAGATCGTTGGGATGCGCTGGATTTTCCGAAACCGCTTGAAGCATGCACAGGATCATCGAACCGATGGTACGGAATTCGGCAGCACCGAATCCACGACTTGTCCCGCATGGGCTCCCGACGCGGATGCCTGAAGTGACCATCGGTGTTTCAGGGTCATTGGGAATGGCATTCTTGTTGAGCGTGATACCGACACGTTCGAGAGCTTTCTCTACAACGTTACCCGTGAGTTTGAACGGGCGGAGGTCAGCCACCAACAAGTGAGTATCCGTGCCGCCGGTGACAATCGGCAGTCCGTCTGCGGCGAGGGTTTCGGCCAGCGCTTGGGCATTTTGGACAACCCGAGCGGCATAGGATCGGAAGGAAGGCTGCAAGGCTTCTCCGAAAGCTACTGCCTTGGCGCCGATCACATGCATGAGCGGCCCGCCTTGCAGTCCCGGGAAAATGGCCGAATTGATGGCCTTGCCAAGTTCGGGGTCGTTGCTGAGGATGAGTCCGCCACGAGGGCCACGGAGTGTCTTGTGCGTGGTCGACGTCACGACATGGGCGTGGGGGAACGGCGACGGATGGGCGCCACCGGCGACCAGGCCTGCGAAGTGCGCCATGTCGACCATCAGTAGCGCGCCGACCGTGTCGGCAATACGCCGGAATTCGGCGAAATCGAGTATCCGCGAGTATGCCGAGCCGCCCACGATGATGAGCTTGGGGCGATGTTCGAGTGCGAGTCGTTCCACCTCCTTCATGTCGACACGATGGTCGTCCGGCCGCACGCCGTAGGCGATTGCGTGAAACCATTTGCCCGAGATGTTCATTGGCGCACCATGCGTCAGATGACCGCCGGCCGCCAATCCCAAGCCAAGGATGGTGTCGCCCGGCTTCAGCAGGGCAAGATAGACCGCCTGATTGGCCTGACTGCCCGAGTGGGGCTGCACGTTGGCATAGGCACAGCCAAACAGCGCCTTGGCGCGTTCAATGGATAGAATTTCAATCGCATCGACATGCGTGCAGCCGCCGTAGTAGCGTCGGCCGGGATACCCCTCGGCATATTTGTTGGTTAGTACCGATCCCTGCATTTCGAGCACGGCACGGCTCACGAAATTCTCCGACGCAATCAACTCGATCGAGTGCCGCTGCCGCTCGTGCTCGCGCAGGACGTGACATGCCACGTCGGGATCAGCCTCGGCCAGCGGCCCTGATGCATGGACGCGGAATGCATTCGCCGCTGGTGGAGCCATGGAATGCAGGATGTCGGCTTGCTGGTTCAAGATACTTTCTCCTGTGTGGGTAGCTAATAATGGGTCTGATGTGATTGCGTGTCCGGGCTTATCGTCCATCCCCTACACCGGAGCGACTCAAGCGCGGAAACCACCGCGACAGGCGAAAGTCGCCATGAATCAGTCCGTGCGCTACCAGGCCTGCCGCAAGTCCCCAGAACGCACCGCCCAGTCCGAACAGCGTGATATTGGCCGCCGTCGCGAGGAAGGTGATCAGCGCCGTTTCGCGTCCGCGCAAATCAACCAGTGCCGTGGCAAGGCTGCCACCAATCGCCCCCAGCAAGGCAAGGCCGGCCAGCGTCGTGATGAAGGTCGGCGGCAGCACCACGAACAAGGTTGCCAGCGTCGTGCCGAAGACGCCAACGAGGATGTAGAACATGCCGCAGGCAAGACCGGCGATATACCGTTTCCCGGCTTCTTCGTGCGACTCCTTGCCAGTGCAGATCGCCGCCGTGATTGCCGCCACGTTGAAGGCATGCGAGCCGAATGGCGCCATCAGCAGCGAGCCGAATCCTGTCACGGTGAGGATTGGATTCGCACTGGTCTTGAATCCGTCGTTGCGCAGTACCAGCATGCCCGGCATGTACTGGCCGGTCAGCGTAATGACAAACAGGGGAAACGCGACGCTGAGCAGTGCGGTCATCGAGAAGGCGGGGGGCGTGAATACCGGCATGGCCAGTTCCAGGGCCACGGTTCCGAAGCTGACCTGTCCCATGCTGAGCAGGAGGGCGATGCCGGCGATCAGCACGCCGACGATCGCATAGCGTGCGGTGAACCGCCGCAGCAAGGCATAGGTGAGTATCAACGCGCCGACGAGCAAAGGGTCCATGCCTGCGCCGCCAAAGGCGCCGATACCGAAGCGCAGCAGAATGCCGGCGAGCAGCCCGGCGGCGATTCCGGGCGGAATCATCTTCACGACCCGCTCGAAATAGCCCGACGCCCCCAGCACGATGAAGCCGACGGCCGACAGCATGTAGGCACCGATCATTTCCGCGTAGGGCGTATTCGGCAGCACGGCAATGAGGAAGGCCGCGCCCGGCGTGGACCAGGCGGTAATGATCGGCTCACGATAGCGGAAACTCAGCCAGGCGCCGGTCAAGCCGACGCCAATCGAGACCGACCAGATCCACGAAGCCGTCTGCTCGGGACTGAGCCCCGCCACCTTCGCCCCCTGAAACACCAGGATGAACGTGCCACCGTAATTGACGATGACGGAGATGAGCGCCGCGATGATCGGGTGCGTCAGGTCCGCAGGCCGGATGGAATCGGTAGTCATGCGTCGTGTCCTTGAATGTGATTGAGTTGCCTGGCGCCCAGAATGCCTGCAAAATGGCCTCACATAAATATCCACTTATGTGAATATTTAAGGCCACTTTCCCCTTTGTGAGTGGCATTCAAATAAAACAGGAATCCCGCATGAAAACTCGCGCCACCGCTTATCCGATCTGGAACCGCTTTCAGCGGTCGTCTGACGACCCGCTGTCTTTGCGCGAGCAACTGGTGCGGTTCTTTCGCAAAGGGGTGGCCGACGGCACCTTGCAACCCGGTATTCGGTTGCCGGCCTCGCGCGTGCTGGCGCAGGAACTCGGTTTATCGCGGATTACCGTCTCCGGCGCTTATGAGCAACTTGTCGCAGAGGGCTTTCTGGAAGCGCGGCGGGGAGCCGGAACCTATGTGGCAGCGCGGATTGCCAAGCAAAAGCCGCTTTCATCTGCGTCTTGGTCTCAGGAACGACAACGCGCGCCTGTTTCGGTACGGGCGGGTCGTCTGGTAGGGGTGGATTCAATGTCAATGGCGCGTGCGGCATGGCCACTCACGCCCGGTCTGCCGGCACTGGATGCGTTCCCCTATGCGCTTTGGGGCCGCCTCGAAGGCCGCTTCTGGCGTCGCCGGCCGACTCCCGATCTCTCTTACGGCGATCCCCAGGGCTTTCTGCCGTTGCGCGAGGCCTTGGCAGAGTATCTGGGCGCCGCGCGTGGTGTTGTCTGCAATGCGCAGCAGATCATCATCGCGCCTGGTGCGCAAGCTGCGATTGCGATCGCTACACTGACACTTACCGATATTGGCGATCGCGTCTGGGTCGAAAACCCTGGGTACGATGCCGCGTACCGTAGCCTGGTTCTTGCCGGGGTGACTGCGGTGGGTATCCGTGTCGATGCCGAAGGGCTGGATGTTGACGATGGACGGAACCGCGCTCCCGACGCACGACTCGCCATGGTGTCTCCATCGCATCAATACCCGATGGGCGTCACCATGAGCCTGGCGCGGCGTCTCGCGTTGCTGCAATGGGCCAATGATGCCAACGCATTCATCCTCGAAGACGATTACGACAGCGAATTTCGCTATGAATGCGCGCCAGCACCCGCGCTCAAGGCGCTCGATGGCGGCAACGGACGCGTGATTTACATCGGTACGCTCAGCAAGTTGCTCGCCCCCGGTCTGAGGCTGGGCTTCCTGGTCGCCCCCGACGATTTGATCGACGCGCTATGCGCAGTCCGTAATGGTACTGACCACCGCGTTCCGATGCCGCTTCAGACCACGGCGGCCGAGTTCATCGGTAATGGTCACCTGGGCACACACATTCGGCGCTCTAAAGTGCTCTACACCGAACGGCGCGCAGCGTTGCTGTCCGCGACCGGTTCGGAGGGCGGTAGATGGCTGGCCATGCCGACAGCGTCGACCGGGCTGCATCTGGTCACCGAGTTGCCTGATTGTTGTAACGATCAGGCACTCGCTGCGGCCGCGCGGACGCAGCAGATTGGCGTCACGCCATTGTCGGGATATTTCATCGATACCTCCAGAACAAAAAAACAAGGGCTGCTAATGGGATTTGGGAATACCCGCCCGGAATCGATGAAGGGAGCGATTCGGACGCTATGTCGCCTGATCGAAGCAGGGAGCAAATCGTCAAGTATCTATTCGGGTGGTGATAGATCGAACAACGAGTCACTAATCATGACAAGTTACTGAAGAACATTGACTGTCCAGTTACCTGGCTCGGCCAGTGATTGATCTGTTCCAAATCCCGGCTCCCATCAATTGAAGGTTGTGAAGCACCCATTGGACACGCTGCGGCACCAACGTTCTTCTGGGGTGGTTACTCCGCCAGGGCTAAGGCAGGTCATCGCCGAATGCTTGATCCTGATGGGTGGCTGGCGCAATTCGTCGCAGCCATATATTGAAGAAACGGGCGTGGTCTGAAACTGCAGATGGGAAGTTGAAAGAATAGAAATTGGCGGCTAAACCCGCCACGGGTTTGTTTGCTCGCTTGGCACAGGCCGGCTAATGGGTGACCGCCTTGATCTGGCCTCATTACAAGCGAGGCTTGGGACCGGCGTGCTGAGTTGGGACTTAAGTCACCATTCAACAGCAAGCTTTACTCATTGGTTATCAGGTCTGGAGTAGATAAAGGCTCAACGAGTTCGAGGTTGCCGCACAGCATGTTGCAGAACAGGCTACCCTGCTCGATCGCATCATCCAGCGCCACGTGGGTATGAGCAACGGGATCGAACCACTCGGGCGGCATCGATTGCTTGCCGCAAGCACGATACGGTTTACGCATCATCGCCATCGCGTAAGTCTTGATGTCGATTGCCGAATAGCCGAAGGGGTTCTCGCCTGCATATTGGGTGAGATACCAATACACGAAAGAAAAATCAAAAACGGCTGGGTAGGCGACGAAGACCGGCTTTCCGGGCAGGGCCTTGAGCCATGCCAAGTAGCGTGGCATGGCAACTCGCGGATGTTCGAGATTCTGCCTGCACGCCGACCACGCGTCAGCCTGCGTTGCCCACCAGGCGGTGGTTTTCGGATCAGCGGTGAATTCCGGCAGCGTTTCCAGATTGGCGGTATAGGTTGACAATAGCCTTTTGTCGGCCGAGTACGCTGCCGATCCAATGCTCAACATCGAGTGCTTTCCTGCCACCGGACCGTCGGTCTCGACGTCAGTGCTGACGTAGATCTCATTCATGGGCACTTTCCTCCGGGTTTCGATATCTATCCAACACAAGGTTCTGTGGAACCCCAACGTAATATCCATTGACAGGCGACGACGGAAATCGACCGTGTGGCACGCAAATTCGATATTCTTATAAATTAAGCTCTCGGTTGCTGGGCTGCGGAAGGTCCAAACATGGATTCATGTGTAGAGCAGAATTACCCCAGTGCGAAATTCTTGTGTGTCACCGCTTGATGACCGCACTTGTTGCGCGCGCGCCATTGATTGATCGGTGTGCGCATCTTTCATTGATCAGGGCCAACCTTGTGCAAACGCCCGACCAGACCGGAAGGTGTCGGATCACACTGTGGTTATTTTAAGTCGCGCACGATGATCAATTTGGCGTGCGCACGAGCAAGCAATTCGTACATTTCTTCCCTGATCTGCAGTTTCCTCTTTTTCAAGATCTGAATTTCTTCATGATTGTCCGGTTCAATATGGGCCTCCATGTTCTTGACTGTTTGATCCAGTTCGTTGTGCTTGCTGAACAGGGAATCAAAGTAGCGATCACTCGCCTTGAGTTGAGAAATTAGCTCCCGATATTCCGGAACCATTCTTATACCTCCTTGGTGTCCCAATAATTCCAAACGAAAATTCTATTTCGACAGAACCCGATCACGGCCTCATCCTTCAAATGTTGCTAGCACAAACAAGGTGTGACGACCTTTCCCGCCAATGCGGCGGATCTTTCCATTTCGCTCCAGATTGCCGACGGCCATCGCGAGCGCTGCATTGAGGGTATCGACACCAAGCTTTACGGCCAGTTTGCGCAGATCAAGGAAAGCATTCTGGCGGAACACGTTCAATACCGACTCGTTTGAAATGGAATTAACGCTATCTCTTCTGAATTGTTCGGCTCGAATTGACATGGCTGACGACACCAAAGTATGTATATGTCAAACAGTGTGAAACTGGAATCCACCAGAAGGCAAGCTTCAATGATTGGTTTACCCCTCGCCCAATAAGCGATTTATTTCCAGTTCCGCTTGTGCCCAATTTTCGTCTGCAGACCCGACATCAAAGCCTCGTCGTTCGGCTATGTAGTAAGCAGCTACCTCAACATATTGATAGTGTGGTAGCGCTGCTCTGGTGCGACCGGACAAAGCATGTCGGCGATCTTTTCTGCTGCATCAGGTATGGTTTTAACGGGTGACGCGAACTTGGTTGATTTCGCCATTTGATTCTCCTCCGTGAGGGGTGTTATTCAGTGTGTTTTGGCAGGACTACGATCTCCGTATGTGGCGGGATGAGGGATCGGCACTATCCAGCCCATAAGCATGAATCTTGCGTGCGATGGTGCTACGGCCAATGCCCAGCAAGCGGGCTGCATCGATGCGACATCCGCCCGTGGCGGCAAGGGCGCAACGAATCAGGGTTGACTCGACATCCTGGCTCATTGCGCGAAACACATCGCCTGGTTGTTGGGTGAGCAAACAATTGGTTTTCCGTGTCAGTGCATTGATCCATGAAGTCTGCATGGCTATGCTGCTGGCGAGAGAGGTCCGGCTACCGCGGGGTTTGTGCCGCTGGATTGAGGCTGAAAGAGCACACGCTCGACGCGCAGGCGATGTACCTGGCCATTCGGCAAATTCCAGTCAATCGACTGTCCGGTACTCAGGCCCAGTAAAGCGCAACCGACAGGGGCCAATACAGAAACCCGGCCAGCCACGGAATCTGCTTCATTGGGGTAAACCAACTCGATTTCACGTGTCGTACCGGTGCTTTCGTCAGAGTAGACCAGGCGGGTGTTCATGGTGACCACGTTCTCCGGAATACGATCCGATGGAGCTACAATGGCCCGATCCAGCTCTTCGGCCAGGTCATGATCTCCGAGAATTTCGCGCAAGCGCACATAATCATCCAAACAGATGACCAAGTCACTCCGTAGTCTGTCGCGGTAGGTTGTCGCTTCATTGCGCGAGTGGGTTGCTGTAGTTTCGTGTCTCATAATGGTGCATGCTACCTAAAAATAATGCGATTGATTAGCTACACGATTGGAATCAGAATGTCTCTCCGAGGGATACAATAGCCACATGCTTGATTTGAATTTGTTGACCGTATTTTCGCGCGTGGTAGAGGCCGGCAGCTTTGCCGAGGCGGCGCGGCGCTTGTCAAGTTCCCGTTCGGTGGTGAGCAAAGCCGTCGCCAAACTGGAGGTGGCTCTCGGTGCGCGACTACTCAATCGCACAACCCGCCACTTGAGCCTGACCGAGATTGGCACCGCGGTTGCCGAGCATGGCCGCCGTATCGCCGAAGAAGCGGCGGATGTCGAGAATCTTGTTGCCAGCCTCACATCCGAACCTCGCGGCGTACTAAGAATAAGTGCATCCGTTGCTTTTGGGACGCTTCATGTCGCACCGGCACTCGCCGAATTTCTGCCCCAATATCCAAAAATCAAGGTGGACCTGACGATCACCGACCGGTGGGTTGATCTTGCCGAGGAGGGCTACGATCTGATGATTCAGGTTACGGGGCAACCGCAAGAACATTTGGTTGCCCGAAAGCTGGCGCCCGTCCGTCGCCAATTGTGTGCAACCCCTGAGTATTTTCGTCAGCGGGGCATTCCGCAAACGCCGATGGATCTGGTAGCCCACAACTGTCTCGATTACACCCGCTCAGGCGAACAGGGACGTTGGCTTTTTACCGGGCCGGCGGGTGATATTTCTGTACCGGTGAATGGCCCGCTACATGTGGACGATGACGAAGCGCTATCGCAAGCCGTACTTGGCGGACTGGGGATGGGCTTGCTGCCAACCTTTATCGTCGGCAAGGACATTCAGAGCGGGCGCCTGCAAGCCGTCTTGTCGGAATACATCCCGGTGGAACGCCATGTTTACGCTATGTATCTGCCAACGCGACATTTGCCAAGCAAGGTCAGGGTATTCATTGATTTTTTGTTGACGCACATTGGCACCCCACCTTATTGGGATCGTTCAGAACAGACTGAGATCTAGTATCTGGCGGCCGTGCACGGTCTGGTCTGTAGTGTGGCGGCTTTGCACTATTTCAAACCGATGCCACCTTATCCTCCAGTGATTGCAAAGGCCGAGGACCTGTCAGTCGTGCCAAGCTCATGACCGGCGGCTTATTGAAGTATGCCGGTTGCCTGGTAACGCATCTTTCCGACTCAGTCAGCGTCTTTTGGCGGTTGCAAAGGGTGGCGATTAGAATGGCATGCGCACCATCTCAGTGCAAATGGTTTGAAGACGCCCCTTGGATTCAATAAGACAAAGTTATTGCTGAACTGCATTCAATTGGTGCATGTCAATTCACGCCGGCGCATGGATTTCGCGTATTCATAGTTGATCGCAATTCACGCGTCTATACGTTATTTACTCTTTTAAGGAATCAGAAGTGAAGTACAAAGACCTGTCGGAATTCATGGCCCACGTAAAAGCCCGCGACCCCCATCAACCCGAGTTTCATCAAGCCGTGCAGGAAGTCATGGGTAGCCTGTGGTGCTTCATCAAAGCCAACCCGCATTACGCCGATGCCGGTATTCTGGAGCGTCTGGTGGAGTCCGAACGGATCATTCAGTTTCGCGTGTCCTGGGTGGATGATCACAACAAGACCCAGACCAACCGGGCGTTTCGCATTCAGCACAGTTCTGCCATTGGCCCGTTCAAGGGCGGTATGCGTTTTCATCCGTCGGTCAACCTGTCGATTCTGAAGTTTCTGGCATTTGAGCAGACATTCAAGAATGCTTTGACCACTCTGCCCATGGGTGGCGGCAAGGGCGGCTCTGACTTTGACCCAAAAGGCAAGAGTCGTAACGAAGTGATGCGTTTCTGTCAGGCCTTGATGGTGGAGTTGTACCGCCACCTCGGCCCCGATACCGACGTACCTGCAGGCGACATAGGCGTTGGCGGGCGTGAAGTGGGCTTCATGGCCGGCATGATGAAAAAGCTTTCAAACAACGCCGCTTGTGTTTTCACTGGTAAAGGCCTGACCTTTGGCGGCAGTTTGGTTCGCCCGGAGGCCACCGGTTATGGGCTGGTGTATTTTGTAAGAGATATGCTGGCCCACAACAAGCTCAGTATGGAGGGTATGCGCGTGTCGGTGTCGGGCTCGGGCAATGTGTCGCAATACGCCATCGAAAAGGCCATGGAACTGGGTGCCAAAGTGGTGACCGCCTCTGACTCCGGTGGCACGGTGATTGATGAAGCCGGCTTTACTACCGAGAAGCTGGCGATTTTGATGGACATCAAAAACAGGCATTACGGTCGTGTTGAAGAATACGCCCAGCAACTGGGTCTGCGTTATGACGAAGGCAAGACGCCCTGGGGCGTGCCGGTGGACATTGCCTTGCCCTGTGCCACGCAAAACGAAGTCAATGGTGACGACGCACGTGAACTGGTTAAAAACGGTGTCAAGTGCGTGGCCGAAGGTGCCAACATGCCCTCCAATCTCGACGCGATTGAAGTTTTTCTGCATAACAAGATTCTTTACGGCCCGGGTAAGGCTGCCAATGCCGGGGGCGTGTCGACATCAGGTCTGGAGATGACACAAAATGCCGAACGTCTTCCCTGGGGTCGCGATGAGGTCGATGCCCGTTTGCGTCTTATCATGACCGACATCCATAGCAACTGCGTGCGCTACGGCGAGCGTGAAGGCGGCTTTGTTAACTATGTCGATGGTGCCAACATTGCCGGCTTCGTAAAAGTGGCTGACGCTATGGCGGCACAAGGAGTGTATTGATAGCGGCTCGCCAGACCTATCTTTTGAAAACGGTCTGGCAGTTGTGCTGATCACACGAACTTTGTCGGGTGCATTCAAATCGCAATCTTCTACAGCTCATTAGCGCGTCAGCCCCACGCAACTAACAGGCCTGATGGCATGTCTCCTAAGAAGTTCACCGATAGGAGATCGGTCATTGATCATGTGGCTGCAATGGGCACTTAGGGTGAGTAGCGATTTTCGATAAGCTGCCGCTCAGATTGGTCACCCAGAATTCTTTGCCGGTGATTTGATGAACGACGGCAATACGCATTGTTGCTGCCCCTAAAGCAGCAAGCGCCCAATGGCCGTTCAGGCCGAACTTCTGTCGGAAGGCTGGTTCGGATGAGCGGCAGGTTTAGGATCAGTAACCTGCCGCTGCCCATGAAAATATCATCAGGCCGCAATGGGCACGGTCCGGACCACGAGCTCTGCCGGCTGCGGCCATGCGATTTACATAACTGAGAACCTCAAGGATTCAGAATCATTTCGAAAAGGAAGAAGCCAAAGCGGTCAGAATCATTTCGAAAGGTCAAATGTATCTGACGCTTTTGGCTAGTTGCCTTTATTGGCCGATGCGGTGAAATG
The DNA here is from genome assembly GCA_022842325.1 of Sulfuritalea sp. Classification (GTDB taxonomy): domain Bacteria; phylum Pseudomonadota; class Gammaproteobacteria; order Burkholderiales; family Rhodocyclaceae; genus Sulfuritalea. The sequence goes on from JALHPU010000018.1 coordinate 30,635, forward strand.
TTTTGGACGTTATCTATTCGCGTGATGCTGTTGGTCCCAACGAACCGTCAGCGATCGAACAGGATCCGCATGGCGCGCTGATCTTTGCGTTGGCCGCGGAGCGTCTGTCCGTCTATTACGAACATCACGCCTGGCTGACGATTGCGCAGGGCGCGACACTGGCAGCCGATTGGCTGGCCCGGTCGAAATCGAAGCTGTCTTCGCCGCAGCGCAAACATCTCTCCGAATTGAGCGATCAATTGGCACGGCAGATTGCCGACTCCGTCTCGCGGGAAGCCGGGCTGAAAATTTCTTATGAAATGACCGAAGCGCTCGATCCGCGCCATGCCTCGGATATCGCTGATTCAATCCGCGAGGAATGTCGCCAACTTCTCGCCGGTACGCCGCTACCGGAACACTGAAGTTCATCAAGTCTGCAGCTTCAGATCCACTGCGCCGCTCATCGCTCACTGCTCAGCGCAATTGACGCAGTGCAGCTAATGCGCTGCGTCATGACTTGTTCACAGAAGCGGCCTATAAGGAAAACGCGTCGCGACCGCGATGGCGAACCGAGGAGAAGGGCACCATGACCTGGACTACTTTGCACGACAAGGCGCAGGCATTGGGTTTCGAGCTTGTCTGCCATACCCGCGCCGGAGAGAGTGGCGGCTGCGTTGCTGAATTGACCTCGCCGCCGCAGCAGGATCGTTCGTGGATCTGCGTCGGGCTCTACGGCGAGATGGCGGGATTGTGGGCGCAAGGCTTGACGCCGCAGGCGCGTGCGCTGCCGGCGCAGCGCATCGCGGAAATCATTGCCGCCTGCTCCCACCACATCGGCACCCTGGGCGATTACGACGACGAGTTCCATGCCTCGATGGAGCCGTTGCTGGCCGCCGCTCGCCATCCGGAACACGGGCTGGCGCCTGCCTGAATCCGTTGTCGCAGGGCGGCGCGCCGTGTTACCAGCGCCGACTCCTGTCAGCGCCCGAAGCGCGTGCCGGGCGGGAAGTCGAGGGCGAAGTCCTGTCGCAGCACCTGCAGCAGTTCGTCCTCGTCGGCCAGCGTGCGGCTTTCGAGTTTGACCCCGGCGCCGCGATCTTCGACCAGTTTGTGGTTGCGCAGGATCAAGCGTTTCTGCGGGCCCGGTAGTTGCACCGTCAGCGTCTGCACGAAGCGCGAATTGGGATGGGTCGACAGGTAGTGATTGACGACTTCGTAGTCGACGATCTGTTGCGGCTCCAGGGTGAAGGCATAGAGGTCGTGCCAGGCCTTGTCGCGGCTCGATTGCAGGACCCAGGTCGGGCCGGCTTCCTCGATCACGCGGTAGCTCCAGGCGTAGTGCCGCATCGCGGTGCCGACGACGAAGGGCACCGGCAGCAGCAGTCCCTCGCCGCCGAAGCCGACGTCAGCCAGCCAGCGCTCGCCCTCGGCCTCGACCAGCAGCAGCATGTGGGTGCGCGGCAGCAGGGCAGTGGTGCCGTAGCGCACGCGCGCGGCGAGTTGCGTGACCTCGAAACCGATGGCGCGCAGCACCGCGGCGAACAGCAGGTTGTGCTCGAAGCAGTAGCCGCCGCGGCGGCCCTTGACCAGCTTGGCCTGGATGGTGGGCAGATCGAGCGCGATCGGCCGGCCGAGCAGGATGTCGAGGTTCTCGAAGGGGATCCGCGTCGCATGCGCTAGGTGCAGGGCTTGCAGCGCCTGCAAGGTCGGCGCGATTTTGCCGGCGTAGCCGGTGCGCTGCAGGTAGGCCGCGAGGTCGAGTTCAGGCGTGTCGTTCAATCGTGCATTTCCGGAAAAGGATCACCCGGCGGTCGGCGGTGAAGGCTTGTGTCCACACGGTCTGCAGGGTTATCGCATGACATTTTTTGAATAGCTGCTAGAGCCATTATTGCATGCAGGAATCGGCCGATCCGGCGTAAGGTTGCCCGGTCGATTGGTCAAGCGAGGCAGGGCAATGGAGGTTTCCTTCAGCAAGGAAGTGCGTCAGTTGCGCCTTGGCGCCGGCGAGACCTTGCATGGCGAAGGCATCCTGGCCATCACCAAGGCACTGCTGCAGTCGGGTGTGGCCTACGTCGGCGGCTACCAGGGCGCACCGGCGGGTACGGTCCGGCCACATAGGTAGCAGAATAGTCTGGGACATAGGTAACAGTTTATCCACAATGGGTGCCGGAAAGGAGGCGCCCGATGCCCTGGAGTGAAACTAAACCTATGGACCAGAGAACGCAGTTCATTGCCGACTACCTGCGGCAAAGTTTGGACATGACCAAGTTGTGCCAGCTGTATGGCATCAGTCGCAAGACTGGCTACAAATGGATCGGGCGCTATGTCGAGCGCGGCCCGCAAGGATTGGAGGATCGATCACGACGTCCCGATACCCATCCCAACCAGACCGCGAGCGAGATCGTGGAAGCCCTGATTGAAGGACGACAACGGCACCCGACCTGGGGTGCCAAGAAGCTACTGGCCATCGTCGAGAAGAAGCATCCCGAGTGGTCATTGCCTGGCCGCTCGACCGTATGCGAGATTCTGAGTCGGCATGGCCTGGTGGCGAAGAAACGCCGTCGCCGGATAATCGGACATTCGGGCAAGCCCATGGCCCAGATGCTGGCACCCAACGACATCTGGTGCGCCGACTTCAAAGGCCAGTTCAAGACCGGCGATGGCATTTACTGCTACCCGATGTCATAGGGCGACTTTCGGCACATTGGGTGAGTAGTGATTTTCAATAAGGGGCCGCTTGGATTTATCTCTCCAGATTCGTTCCTGGTGAAATCGATGAACGGCAGCAATACGCACTGTTGCTGCCCCTCAAACAGCAAGCGTCCAATGACCGTTCCGGCCGATATGCGGCCCTACACAAATTCAACTGCCGTCCCGCCGGCGCCGACTCCGACGATCGAAGTCGGCGCCGGCGATATGGCGAGCTAGATGATCGCGGCACCGGGACGACTCGGGGCAAACGCGGCCCCCGGGCTTTCCGAGGCAGAATGTCGGTTCTGAGCAAGGAACTCCAATGAATCCAGCAAGAACATCCGCTTTTAGCTACGCCTTCCCCGGGATCGTCGGGCTGTGCGCCATCGGGCTGCTCGCGGCCTGCGGCAAGCTCGATCCGGCGCAGGCGCCGTCGATCGCCGCGACGCAGACCCCAAGCCCCTGCGTGCTGCCGCGCATGGCGCCGAATGCGGAGTTCAGCCAGAGCGATGACGAACTGTTTGCCGCGGCGCTGGCCGGCGATGCCGGCGCAGCAGCGCTGGCGATCGAGAAGGGCGCGAATGTTAACGCCGCCGGCGCGCTAAAACGTACGGCCCTGTTTGCCGCCGCATTTTGCGATCGCCCGGAGATGGTGAAACTGCTGCTGGAAATGGGCGGCAAGCACGACGTCAGCGACGTTAACGGCATGCCGGCGCTGCATGCGGCCGTTGTCGTCGGCGGCGCGGAAACGGCGAGGGTGCTGATCGCGAATGGTGCGAACGTCAATGGCAAGGACACCGCCGGGCGCACCGCGCTGCATCTGGCCGCGGCGACCAACCAGAAGCCGATGGTGGAATTGCTGCTGGCAGGCAAGGCCAATACCGCGATACGCGACACGCATGGCATGACGGCAGCGGCACTGGCTGCTGAAAACGGCCATTCGACGCTGGCATCTGCCATCAAGCAATGGCAGGTGCAGCACAAGGCGCCGAAGCCTTAATCAGGCGCGGCTCGACAGGAGTCGGCGCTGGTGGTGCGGCGATCAACTCGCCGCGGTCCGGCACGCAGGCACGCGCGCCGATCAGTGCGGAATGTTCATGGCGGCAACGATGATGGCGACGATCAGCAGCGCAATGGGCGGGCCGATTCTCGGCTTTTTGGCTGTGACGACGCCGCGAACCTTTTCGGTATTTTCGCCCAGCCCTTTCATGCGCACATAGAGTTCTGCTGCAACTCCGACGACGATGAGGAGTGCCAGATAGAAGATGGCAGTGCGGTAGTCCATGTCGGGTGTCAGGCGTCACTCGGCAGTTTTTCCACTGCGTCCGGTGCGCCCGTGAGGCCCAGGGTCTGATCGAGCCAGCAGCGTAACCGGATTCGCGGAATTGGTACGTGTGCTGTCGAACATATCGATCGGCCATGCGGTCCGAAAAATGATGGTCATCCCGGCGGAATTGCTGCAAGGACGCCTATGGCATGCCGCCGAGGCTTGACTGCATGATGGAGGGCTCCGCCGCCGGCGCAAGTCGGGCCGGGCGTGGCCAGAGCTTTGGCCCTGGCATCAAGCCTGAGCTAGGCAAATTTCCCGAGCCAATTTCCCGAGCCACGAGGCGCGGACGCCGTCTCGCCGGCGCCGACTCTTGCGCCGGATGCCGGCTTCAGGCGCGGCGTTCGCGCCGGCTTTCCAGCAGCGAATACACCGCCGGTACCACCACCAGCGTCAGCAGCGTCGACGAGATCATGCCGCCGATCACGGCGATCGCCAGCGGCTGCTGGGTTTCGGCGCCGGCGCCGAGGCCCAGCGCGGCCGGGGCCAGCGCCAGGATCACGGTGGCCGAGGTCATCAGCACCGGGCGCATGCGGATCGGGCAGGCATTGCGCAGGGCCGCATCGACCGCCATGCCGGCCTCGCGGCGCTGGTTGGCGAGGTCGACCAGCAGGATGGAGTTTTTGGCCACCAGGCCGATCAGCAGCGTCAGGCCGATCATCGAATAGATGTTCAGCGTGTGTCCGGTGGCCCACAGCGCGGCGATGCCGCCGACCACGGCCAGCGGCTGCGCCAGCATGACGATGGCCGGCTGCAGGAAGGAATTGAACTGGCTGGCGAGCACCATGTAGAGCAGCACCAGCGCCAGGGCGAAGGTGAAGCCCATGTACTTCATGGTTTTGCCGAATTCCTCGGCTTGGCCGATGAAGCGCACCAGGTAGCCGGCCGGCAGCATTTCCTGTCCGGCGCGGCGCACCGCCTCGACGGCTTCGCCCAGAGGAATCGCCGGCGTCGCATAGAAGGTCGCCGCGTACTGCAGGTCGAAGCGGCCGATCACGGCGGGGCCGAGGCGCTCCTCGAAGCGGGCCACCGAATCGAGGCGCACCATCTTGCCGTCACGGCTGCGCAGGAAAATCTTCGACAGGTCGGCCGGCTGGGTGAATTCGCCGGGCCTGGCCTTGACGCGGATGTCGTAGCGCTGGCCGTCGCCGGGCTCGTCGTTGAACTTGGCGATGTCGACGCCGCCGGTCAGCATGTTCACCGCCAGGGCGACGTCGGTGGAGGACAGGTTGGCCGCGGCGATGCGCAGGCGGTCGGGGATGAACACCAGTTGCGGCAGATCGAGCTGGACGTCGGTGTCGATGCGGCCGATGCCGGGCACCGTGGCCAGCTTCTGCTGGAATTCGCGCGAGAGGCGGCCGACCTCGTCGATGTTGTCGCCGGCCAGCACGAACTGCAGGGGCTCGCCGCGCTGGCCGCCGACCACGGCGAAGGGGGCGGCGAAGGCACGCGCGCCGGGAATCGCAGCGAGGTCGCGGCGCACCGCGGCGATCACTTCATGCTGGCTGCGCGTGCGCTCATCGCGCGGCGCCATGCGCACCACCACCGTGCCCTGGTTCACCTGTCCCGCCGTGCCCAGCCCGATCAGGGCGAACTCGGTGCGAATCTCGGGATAGCGGTTGAGCACCTCTTCGACTTCGCGCAGCTTGCTGTCGGTGTAATCGATGCTGGACCCCAGCGGCGTGCGCAGCGAAATGCGGAAACGGCCTTCGTCCTCGTCCGGGGTGAAGGTCTTGCCGACGTTCATGAAGAAGAACACCGAGGAGCCGACCACCGCGACGGTCAGTGCCACGACGTGCCAGCGGTGGCGCAGGGCGCGGTCGAGCAGGCGGATGTAGAGACGGTCGAGGCCGCCCAGCACGCGGTCGAACAGGTGGTAGATGCGGCCGTGCTGCTTTTCCACCTTGAGGTAGCGTGAGCAGAGCATTGGCGTCAGGGTCAGCGAAACGAACAGCGAGACCAGCACGCCGAAGGTGACCACCACGGCGAAGGAGCGGAAGAACTGGCCGATGATGCCCGACAGGAAAATCACCGGGGCGAAGATCGAGACCAGCGACAGCGTTGCCGCGATCACGGCGAACACCACTTCCTTGCTGCCATTGACGGCGGCGGCCACCGGTTCGGGATCGATCTCCTCGCGGTGGCGGAAGATGTTCTCCAATACCACGATGGCATCGTCGACGACGACGCCGATCAGGAGCAGCAGGGCCAGCATGGTCAGCGAATTCAGCGTGTAGCCGAAGAAGTAGATCACCGCGATGGCGCCCATCAGCGAGACCGGGATCGCCAGCGCGACGATCAGCGTCGAGCGTATCGAACGCAGGAAGAACCAGACTACCAGCGAGGCCAGCAGCGTGCCTTCGATCAGGTGTTGCTTCAGCGAGTTGACGATTTCGAGGATGAACACGGCGTCGTTGGAGACGATGCTGATCTTCATGCCCGGCGGCAGCTGCGGCTCGATTTCGTTTGCCAGCTTCTCCTTGATGCGCTCGACGATGGCGACGGTATTGGCATTGGTGACCTTGACCACACCCATGCCGATCGTGGTCTCGCCGTTGAAGCGCGCCAACTGGCGGTTGTCGGTGAGGCCGTCCTCGAGTTCGGCGATGTCGGCGAGCCGGATCGGCGCGGCGTTCGGCGGCGCACCGCGGTAGGCGACCACCATGCCGCCCAGCGCATCCAGGGTGTGGAATTCGAGGTCGAGCTTGACCAGGTGCTCGGTGGTTTCGCCGACGACGAAGCCGCCGGCCAGTTGCACGTGTTCGCGGGCAAAGGCATCGCTGATGTCCTGCGCCGAAACGCCCAGCGCGGCCATGCGGTCGGGCAGCAGATTGACGCGGATGGTGCGGTCGCGCCTGCCGCCGAGGCGTACTTCGCCGACGCCGTTGATGGTTTCCAGTTTCTTCTTGATGACGTTGAGCGCGTACTGGTTCAGCTGCTGCTGGGTGCGGTCGCCCTGCACCGCCATCCAGAAGATCGGCGAGGCATTGGTCTCGACCTTGGCCACGATCGGCGGGTCGACGTCCCTCGGCAGGCGGCGCTGGGCCTGGTTGACCTTGGACTGCACCTCGGTGAAGGCGACGTCGACATTCTTTTCCAGGCCGAAGGTGATGTTCACCACCGAGACGCCGGGCGAGGACGTGGACTGGATGTGCTCGATGCCGGGCACGCTGTTGACCGCGCTTTCGATCAGGTTGGTGACGCTGGAATCGACGATGTCCGGGTTGGCGCCCTTCAGCGTGGTGGTGATCGAGACCACCGGAAACTCGATGTAGGGCAGCCGGTCCATGCCGATGCGGGTGAAGGCGATCACCCCGAACAGCACCAGCACCGCATTCGCCATCCACGCCAGGACGTGGCGCTTGACCGAAAGCTCGGGCAGGGTCATTTGACTTCGGGTTTGGCGGCGTCTTTGGCGCCTGCTACGCCTGCGGTCGCCGTGCCGCCAGCGCCGGCGCGCTGCGTCCCTGCGGGAACTGTCGACCCGGCGGCAGGCTTGGCGCCGCCCGCCTTTGCCGGCTCCTTGATGGCGACCGCCGCGCCGTTGGTCAGAAAGCCGGCGCCGTCGAGGGCGATGGTTTCACCGCCGGCCAGGCCTTCGAGGATCTCGATGCGGCCGCCGCGCTTGGCGCCGACCTTGACCGGTTTCTGCTGCGCCTTCTTCTGTCCGTCCGCCTCGGCGATGACATACACCACCTTGCCGGCCGGGCGCAGCACGATGCTTTGCTCCGGCACGGTCAGTGCCTCGGCCCTGGCCGAGAGTATCACCGCGGCATTGACCGTGCCGCCGCCGCGCAGGCTGCCGTCGTTGTCCACGTCGACCAGCACGTCGAGCGTGCGGCTACCTTCGACGATGCCGGGACGGATGTCCTTGATGCGGCTGGCGAAGACCTTGCCCGGCGCCAGCGGCGAGACCAGCCTGACTTCCTGTCCGACTTTCAGGCGCGGGCCGAAGCTTTCGGCGAAGGGCAAATGGGCGCGCAGCTTGTGCGGCGCGACCAGGTTGAACAGCGGATCGCCGACCTTGACGTAGTCGCCGGGCGAGACGATTTGTACTTCGACGATGCCGGCGATCGGCGCCAGCACGCGGGTCTTGCCGACCGAACGGCGGCTGTTGTCGGCGCGCGCGCGCGCGGCGTCGTACTGGGCGGCCAGCGCGGCGCGCTGGGCGGCGACGTCCTCGCCGGCGTTCTTCGACAGGAAGCCCTTGTCCATCAGCGACTGCTGGCGTTCGGCGAGTTTCTCCTGCTGTTTCGCGAGCGCTTCGATGCGCCGCGCATCGGCTTCGTCGGCCCTGTTCTGCAGCGTGACGTCGCCGGCATCGATCACCGCCAGCAGGTCGCCGGCCTTGACCGCGGTGCCGCTGCGCGCCAGCACCTGGGTGACCCGTCCGGCGACTTCGGCGCCGACTTTTGGGTCGGCCAGCACTTCGAGGCTGCCGAGGGTTTCCATGACCACCTCGAAATCGCCCTTGGTGGCCTGGGTCACGGTGATCACGGAGGGCGGCGGCACCGCCTTCTTCTGCTCGGCGTTCTGGCCGCAGGCGCCGAGCAGGGTGAGCGCCAGGCAGGCGAGGAGGGCATTGCGCATCAGGGCAGGACCGATTCCAGGGCGAAGAGTTCCGCGACGTCCTCGCGGCGCCGGATCAGATGCATGGCCTCGCCATCGACCATGACCTCGGCGGCGCGCGGCCGGCTGTTGTAGTTGGATGCCATCGCCATGCCGTAGGCGCCGGCCGAGAGAATGGCCAGCAGGTCGCCTTCGCGCAGGGCCAGCAGGCGGTCGTGGCCGAGAAAATCACCCGATTCGCAGACCGGACCGACGATTTCGTAGGGCAGGGCTTCCGCCCGCGCCGCGCCTGTCACCGTAGTGTCGGCGCCGACTCTTGCAATATCGTGCCAGGCGTCATACAGCGCGGGCCGCATCAGGTCGTTCATCGCCGCGTCGACTACCGCGAAGTGCTTTTCCTCGCCCGGCTTCAGCACCTCGACACGGGTCAGCAGCAGGCCGGCATTGCCGACCAGCGAGCGGCCCGGCTCGAAGATCAGCTTTTCGCGGCGTCCGGCGAGCTTCGCCAGCATCGGCGAAAGATAGTCGGCTGCCGCCGGTGCCGGTTCCTCGGCTCGGTACTGGATGCCGAGGCCGCCGCCAAGATCGATGTGTTCGAGCGCTATGCCCGCCGTAGCGAGGCGGTCGACCAGCGCCAGGACCTTGTCGGCGGCTTCGGCCGCCGGTGCCGGATCGAGCAGTTGCGAGCCGATATGGCAGTCGATGCCTTTCACCGCGATATGCGGCAGGCCTGCTGCGCGGCGATACAGGTCGAAGGCTTCGCCGAAGGCGACGCCGAACTTGGCGGTCTTGAGCCCGGTCGAAATGTAGGGATGGGTTTTTGCATCGACGTCCGGATTCACCCGCAGTGAAACTGGCGCACGACGGCCGACGCTGCCGGCAAGGGCGCTGAGCTGGTCGAGTTCGCTGGACGATTCGACATTGAAGCAGTGGATGCCGGCCTCGAGCGCCGCGCGCATTTCGGCGCGCGACTTGCCGACGCCGGAAAACACGATTTTTTCCGGACTGCCGCCGGCCGCCAGCACGCGCGCCAGTTCGCCGCCGGAGACGATGTCGAAGCCGGCGCCGAGCCGGGCGAACAGGTTGAGGATGGCGAGGTTGGAATTGGCCTTGACCGCATAGCAGACCAGCGAGCGCTCGGCCAGGCCGTGGGCTTGTAGCGCATCGCGATAGGCGCTATAGGCGGCGGTGAGCGCGGCGCGGGAATAGACATAGCACGGCGTGCCGAAGCGCGCGGCAAGGTCGCTCAGCGGGACGGCATCGACCTGCAGGCCGTTCCTGCCCATCACGGTCAGACTCATTGCCTTGACTCGACGGCTTTGTTGTTATGATCGGTTGCAGGCGATGCGGTGCCAGTGGTCGCCGGGACCGGCGGCGGCAGCGTAAGCGGGGTCTTGGTGCCGCAGGCGGAAAGGGCCGCAAGGGCGAGCAGGGCGGCGACGAATGGAGGAGTCAGGCGCATGGCAAATTGGTGTGTCTCGACAGGCGAAGGATGGTAACACGCGATGGATGAACGGGAATTCATGGCCGCGGCCGATGCCGAGCTGGCGCGCATCGAGGCGGCGCTGGAGGTGGCATCGATGAGCGGTGTCGCCGATTTCGATTTTGAAACCAAGCCCGGCGGCATCATCGAGATCGAGTGCGAAAACGGCACCAGGATCATCGTCAATCGCCACGCCGCGGCGCGCGAAATCTGGCTGGCGGCGAAATCCGGCGGCTATCATTTCCGGCCCGAAGGCGGCAAGTGGGTCGGTACCCGCGACGGCGAGGAGCTGCTGGCGGCTCTGGCGCGCACGCTGTCGGAGCAGTCCGGCGTCAGGATTGCGCTCTAGTTCTTCTTGTCTGCGGGCGCCGGCGCGGCGGACTTTTCGGCTGCCGGTTTCTCCACGAGGATTTTCGGCTTCGCGTCCCTGACCGGCGCGGGAGCCTGGGTCGGCTCCGGCTTTGCGTCCGGTTTCGCTGCGTCATCGTCTGCCGGCGGCGGAGGCAGATATTCCTTGTAGATGAATTCCTTGCTGGTTTTGCCGGCGGGATCGTTGGCGACGATGGATACCATCCCGGCCGGAGCTTCCTGCCAGCTTTCCGGCACACCCTTCAGCGCGTGTTCCATGAAGCCGATCCACATCGGCAGCGCCGCCGAGCCGCCGGTCTCGCCATTGCCGAGACGTTTCGGCTGGTCGAAGCCGATCCAGGCGATGCCCACCACAGTCGGCTGATAGCCGCAGAACCAGGCGTCGATGTAGTCGTTGGTGGTGCCGGTCTTGCCGGCCAGGTCGCCGCGCTTGAGCACGGCGGCGGCGCGGGTGGCGGTGCCGCGGCGGACCACGTCGTGCATCATGCTGTCCATCAGCCATGCGTTGCGCGGGTCGATTGCGCGCAGCGATTCGTCGCCGGCCAGCGCGGGCTGAATCGCGGCCAGCACGGCGCCCTTGTCATCGACGATCTGGCGCACGATGTAAGGCTCGATCCGGTAGCCGCCATTGGCGAATATCGAATAGGCCGCCAGTTGCTGCCACGGCGTGACCGAGCCGGCACCCAGGGCCAGGGTCAGGTAAGGCGGGTGCTTGTCGGCGTCGAAACCGAAGCGCGTCACGTAGTCCTGCGCGTAACGGGGACCGATGGAACGCAGCAGGCGGATCGACACCATGTTCTTGGATTTCGCCAGCGCCGTGCGCAGGGTCATCGGGCCGTCGTATTTGCCGTCGTAGTTCTTCGGCTCCCACGCCTGGGAGCCGGTTTCCTCGGCCGAGATGGAAACGGGTTCGTCTTCGATCACCGAGGCCGGGGTGTAACCCTTTTCCAGTCCGGCGGAGTAGATGAAGGGCTTGAAGCTCGAGCCGGGCTGGCGCCAGGCCTGGGTGACGTGGTTGAACTTGTTGCGATTGAAATCGAAACCGCCGACCAGCGCCCGAATCGCGCCATCGACCGGGCTGGCGGCGACGAACGCGGCTTCGACTTCCGGCAACTGGACGATTTGCCAGCCCTTGCCGGCTTTTTGCACGCGGATTACGGCGCCGCGCCGCAGCCGCTTGTTCGGGGTCGCCTTTTCATCCAGCATGCGGGCGGCGAACTTGAGGCCGTCGTCGCCGATCCTGAGTACCTCGCCGCCGCGCAGATAGGCGCGCACCAGCTTGGGGCCGGCTTCCAGGACGATCGCCGGCAGCAGGTCGTCGCTGTCGTCATAGTCGGCCAGCAGCTCTTCGAGTTCCTCTTCCGGTTCCGCCGTGGGGCCGTTCAATTCGACGTAGGCTTCGGCGCCGCGATAGCCGTGACGGCGGTCGTAATCCATGACGCCGCGCCGCAGCGCGAGATAGGCGGCCTGCTGTTCGTTGCGGTTGATGGTGGTGATGACGCGCAGTCCGCGGCTGTAAACATCGTCGGGAAAGCGCTCGACCGCAATCTGGCGCGCCATCTCGGCGACGTGCTCGGCGCGCACGCCGAAGTCGTTCAGGTCGCGCTTCACGTTCAGGGCTTCGCTTTGTGCGGACTTGAATTGCTCGTCGGTGATGAAATCGAGTTCGTGCATGCGGCGCAATACATAGCGCTGGCGCAGCTGGGCACGCTTCGGATTGGCGACGGGATTGTAGGCGGACGGCGCCTTGGGCAGGCCGGCCAGCATGGCGGCCTCGGCGATGCTGAGGTCCTTCAGCGGCTTGCCGAAATATATCTGCGCCGCGGCGGAGAAGCCGTAGGCTCGCTGTCCGAGATAAATCTGGTTGAGGTAGATTTCGAATATCTGGTCTTTGCCGAGGTTGTTCTCTATCTTGAAAGCCAGTAGCATTTCGTAGAGTTTCCGCGTCAGGGTTTTTTCGCTGGAAAGGAAAAAATTGCGGGCAACCTGCATGGTGATGGTCGACGCGCCTTGGCGCTTGCCACCACCGACAAAATTGGAATACGCTGCGCGCAGTACGCCCAGCGTGTCGATGCCGGGATGTTGGTAGAAGCGTTCGTCTTCCGCCGCGAGGATCGCCTGCTTCATGACGGCAGGAACGTCCTTGATGTTGGCAAAATTGCGTCGCTCTTCGCCGAATTCGCCGATCAGATGACCGTCACTGGAGTAGATGCGCAGGGGAATCTTCGGCCGGTAGTCGGTCAGCACTTCTACCGAGGGCAGCTGCGGAAATGCAAGGATCATCACCATTCCCGCCAGCGCAATGGCACTCAGCACAATGCCGCCGATCAGGAGCAGGAAATACAGCGCCCAGCGGGCGGGGGTGTTCAAGGAGGCGATGGGCACGGAAGGAAGGTGTGGGAGGCGGCGCGGTGGATTATATCTGTGGCGCTGAAGACACGCTAAGGCCAGCCGCGGCTAATAATTTTGCTTTACAGTCGATATAGTTGCTGCTAGCATCTGAAGTAAATTATCTGTATAGCTCGTAACGCAATATTTTTAAAGGAAAAATCCTTTGCAGATCGATGTCTCGGCGCTCAAGTCGATCTTTAACCCAAAGCTGCGTCCCCTGATCGGCGTGGATATCAGTTCGACCGCTGTCAAGATGGTCGAACTGGTGGATACCGGCAAAGGTCAGCCGCGGGTCGAACGCTACGCGATCGAGCCTTTGCCGAAGGATGCCGTCGTCGATGGCAACCTCGCGTCTTTGGATGCGGTGGCGGAAACCCTGGTGCGCTGCTGGAAGCGGCTCGGCACCACGACCCGTTATGTCGCCATGGCGTTGCCGACCGCGGCGGTCATTACCAAGAAGATCAACCTGCCGGCGAATCTGCGTGAGCAGGAGATGGAAGTTCAGGTCGAGTCGGAAGCCAATCAGTACATTCCGTTTGCACTGGAGGAGGTCAACCTGGATTTCCAGGTGATCGGTCCGGTACCGTCGAATCCCGACGATGTCGAAGTCCTGTTGGCGGCTTCGCGCAAGGAAAAGGTCGAGGATCGGGTTGCGGCAGCGGAAGTGGCCGAACTGAAACCGGTAGTCATGGACGTTGAGGCCTACGCGACCCAGGCGGCGTACGAACTGGTGACCAAACAATTGCCGAAAGAGGGTGTGGGCCAGATCGTGGCGCTGGTGGACGTCGGCGCTTCGGCCATGAAGGTCACCATCATGAAGGATGATCAGCAACTCTATGCACGCGAACAGGCGTTCGGCGGTTCCCAGCTTACCGACGAAATCATGCGCGCCTACGGCATGGGTCCTGAAGAAGCAGAGAATCTCAAGCGCTCGGGCACTCCTCCCGACAACTATGAAGCAGAAATTCTCCATCCCTTCATCGAAAACATGGCGCAGGAAGTTGCCCGCGCCTTGCAGTTCTTCTTCACTTCCACACCCTACGGCGAAGTCCATCACATCATTCTTGCGGGCGGATCGGTGCTGATCCCGGGGGTTGCCGAAATCGTCGGTCAGCGCACCAGCGTCAACACCATACTGGCCGATCCTTTTGCCGGAATGGCCATTTCGCCGCGCATACGCGCCAAGCAATTGGCCTCCGATGCGCCATCGCTGATGGTGGCCTGTGGCCTGGCTTTGAGGAGGTTCGATCAATGATCCGGATCAATCTCCTTCCTCACCGCGAAGAGAAACGCAGGGCACGGCGGCAGCAGTTCTATGTCCTGCTCGGGCTGGTTACCGTTCTGGCCGGCGTGATCTGGTTCCTTGGTTTCTCGGTGATCAATCGGCAAATTGCGGGGCAGATCGAGAAGAACGATTTTCTCAAACGCGAAATCGCGAGCCTGGACAAGGAAATCAGCGAAATCAACAAGATTCAGGAGCAAACCAATGCCTTGCTGGCACGCAAGCGGGTCATCGAGGCACTCCAGGCCAACCGAACCGAAACCGTGCACCTGTTCAACGAACTGGCCAAGCAGGTCCCGGAAGGCATTTATTTGCGGAACTTGACGCAAACCGGGCAAAAAATCGCAATCACCGGCTACGCGCAAGCCAATGCGCGGATCACCACGCTGATGAACAACCTGGATGCGTCTCCTCTGCTTGAACAGTCCACTCTGGTTGAAACAAAGTCGGAAACGGTCGGCGGGCGCCGTCTCAACGCCTTCAGCATTACAACCATGATCACGCGTCAGACTGCCGCCACAGGGAAGAAATGATGAAGCTGCCCTCGTTGTCTTCATTGTTCAAGCGCAAGACGGCTGCCGAGAAACTGGCAGAAAAGCAGGCTGCCAAGCCTGAGCCGGTTGCGCCGAAAAAGCCGATATTCGATTTCCAGCAAGTGGTCTCGGATTTCAAGACTCTGGACCCGAAGGATCCAGGCTTATGGCCACTCGTCCCCCGCATCGTGATCCTGTTCAGCCTGTTTGTCGGTTTGCTGGCAGCCGCCTGGGGATTTGGTGCTCTTGGCTGGAGCGTGCAACTCGAAGAGCTGCAGGCCAAGCAGGAGGAGGAGGCCAAGCACAAGGAAGACTGGCTGAAAAAGAAGAAACAGGCGGTGAATCTGGACGAATATCGGCGCCAGCTGGCAGAGATCGATCGCTCCTTCGGGGCCTTGCTCAAGCAACTGCCGAACAAAGCCGAAATGGGCGACATGCTGGTCGATATCAACAAGGCAGCCCAGGCCAGGGGCCTGCTGGTAGAGCTCTTCAAGCCGGGCGGCGAGGCAGCCAGGGAGTTTTATGCCGAAGTGCCGATTACCCTGAATCTCACCGGCAGCTATCACGACATCGGGGCGTTTACCGGGGATCTGGCCAAGCTGCCGCGCATCGTTACGCTGAACGACATCAGCCTGACGGCAAACCCGAACGCGACGCTGGCCTTGAGAACCACGGCAAAGACCTTCCGCTATCTCGACGAGGAGGAGCTTGCCAATAAGAGGAAGGCCCAGCAAGCCGCCAGGAAGGGCCAGAAATGAAGCTATTCGGCGTTCTATTCCTGATGCCGTTGCTGCTGCTGGGCTGCGCAGCGGAAGAGCATCAGGATTTGCGGGAGTGGATGCGCGACGAAGCCAAGGGCATGAAGGGTCAGGTGGCGCCGCTGCCTGAGATCACCGCCTTTCCGGTGGTGGCCTACGAAACGTCAGCGCTTACAGCGCCCTTTGCACCGGGCAAGATCGTGACCATGGAGTCGATTGCCGACAAGACCGCGCCGGATCGCAGCCGTCCGCAGCAGCCCCTGGAAATTTTTCCGATCGAAGATCTCAAGGTGGTGGGAGTGATCGTGGCGGGTGCCGTGCCCTACGCCCTGATCCAGACACCGGCGCCGAACAAGCCGAAGCATGTGCGGGTAGGCGAATACATGGGCCGCAGTTTTGGCAAGGTTACGGCCATCACCAAAGACGGCGTTACGGTGCTTGAAACCGTCAGGGATGCGAACGGCGCATGGGTGCCGCAGGAAAGGCAGCTAATGGTGCCGAAAGAAGGAGGAAGTTGATGAACAAATTTCACACTGCCGCATGCGCCATCATGGGCCTCTGGCTGAGCCTGTCCGGTGCATCGATCGCGGCCGACAACTCGATAAAGCAGGTGCAGTTCAGCCGCACCGGCGATCAGATATTGCTCAAGGTCCAGATGGCGGCGCCGCTGAAGGCGATGCCGGGAAACTGGAGCGTAGTGGAGCCGCCGCGAGTGGTGATCGACTTTCCGGCGACGGACAATCAATCCGGTCAATCCACGCTGCAGGTTGGTGCGGGAGATCTGAAGAGCCTGAACCTGGTCCAGACCGACACGCTGACCCGCCTGGTGTTGAACCTCTTCCGGCCGACCAAGTTTTCGACCGAGATCGACGGCGACGTGCTGTTCATCAAACTCCAGGGGCAGGGCGTACAGGCCAGCCAGGAACCCGCGCCCAGCATTTACCAGCCGACGTCACCGCAGGGCACCGCCAGCAGGGTGATCCAGCCGGCAGACATGGCGGCGATTCGTGACATCGGATTTCGCCGCGGCGAGGACGGTCAGGCGACCATTACCGTCGAACTGACCGATGGCACGGTACCGATCGACGTCCGTCGCGTGGGAACCGGCCTTGCCATCGAACTGCGCGACGTCGAACTGCCAGAACGTCTGCAGAACCGCCGCGATGTGAATGATTTTGCCACGCCGGTAACGACGATCACTTCGCGCGCCATGGGTAATCTGACCCGCATTGACGTCGCGGCTCGCGGCCGCTGGTTCCATCAGGCCCATTCGGCCAACAACCTGCTGACCATCGAAATCAAACCGATACCTGCGGATGACGCCAACAAGCTGGTGCAGACCGGGCAACAGGGGCAGAAGGTCTCGATCAATTTCTTCAACGCCGATGCGACCATGGTCTTGCGCACGCTCGCCGACATCTCGGGCAAGAACGTGCTGATCGATCCGTCGCTGAATGGCCGATTGGTGACTGCAAATCTCGACAATATTCCCTATGATCAGGCGCTCGAGATCATCATGGCGCAGGTTAACGCCGGGATGCGGGTGCGCAATGACATCGTCTTGTTCGGTGACCGGGCCGTGCTGCAAAAGCGCGACCAGGATACCGCCGACGAGTTGACCCGGGCAAGCGATGTTGCCCCGCTGGTGGCGGAAACCTTCAAGCTGAACTATGTCAAGGCGGCGGAGATCGTGGCTTTGGTGAATAGCAGTTTTGGCCAGGCGGCAGCTCCGGGTGCTGCCGCTCCTGCTCCTGGAGGCGCTGCGCCGGGGCGGGGCGCAGCGGCGCCCGGCGGAGCAGCGGCTGCCGGCGGAGCCAAGGGCATGCTTAGCTCCCGCGGCAGTATTTCCATTCACGACGCCACCAACCAGGTTTTCGTCCGCGATACTGCTGCGGTGGTGGAGTCGATTCGCGAGGTGATCCGTAGCGTCGACAACCCGCCCAAGCAGGTATTGATTGAAGCCCGCGTCGTCGAAGCATCCACCGGCTTCACCCATTCGCTGGGTGTGAGACTGAATGCATTCAGTTATCAGCAGGGGGGCTACCAGATACCCGGAACCAATACGACGCGTGGCGTGTTTACCGTCGGCCCACCCAATACCGGCAATAATCTGGACGTCTTCGGCGGGGGGGTTGTACCCGCGCTTACGACGAGTACCCAGGTTTTCCGGCCCAGCTATACCCTGGCCGGAGCCGCAAACTTTGGCTTGATGCTGTTCAACAATGCCGCCACAAAACTGATCCAGCTTGAGTTGCAGGCGGCCGAGCAGGATTCAAAGAACAAGACCATTTCCTCGCCCCGCGTCGTTACGCTGAACCGCAAGGCGGCAACCATCAACTACACCCGGCAGGTAACGATTCTTACCGGTGTCAATGCAACGACAGGTTTGCCGATCTACCAGACGTTTTCGGCGCCTATCACCCTGGGGGTGACGCCTTCCGTCAATCCGGACAACCGTATCAGCCTTGAGCTGAGTATCGCCAAGAGCAACATTACCAATGCGACGACGGGGAGCATGGATTCAAACACCATCACGACCAGTGTGATTGTCGAAAATGGCGGCACCGTGGTTGTTGGCGGCCTCGCTCAGGAGTCCGAAATCCAGACCCAGGACCGTGTTCCCTTCCTCGGTGATCTGCCCTATGTGGGCTTCCTGTTCAAGACCACATCGAAGAGCCTGACGCGCGCAGAGCTGCTGTTTTTCGTAACGCCGCGCATCGTTAGCGAGGCGCTCACCCAGCGTTAAGCGGCATCCACTCTTGCCAAAGGGCCGGGGCTTGCCCCGGCCCTTGCCATTGAAGCCTTGGGGGGGCTCGCCCGCGTCGGGCTTCCCCTGCAAATGCGCTGCTACAATCCGAACGTGAATGCGAGAAACAATATTTTCCTGGTGGGCATGCCGGGTTCGGGCAAGACTACCGTCGGTCGCCAGCTGGCAAGGCGACTGCAGCGGACGTTTGTCGACGCCGACCACGAAATCGAGGCGCGTACCGGAGTCAGGATTCCGCTGATTTTCGACATCGAAGGCGAACAGGGGTTTCGCGACCGCGAGGCCCGCGTGATAGCCGAACTGGCCAGCCAAAATGATTTGGTCATCGCCACCGGCGGCGGCGTGGTATTGCGCCCGGAGAACCGCGCGGCCTTGAAGCAGGGCGGTACGGTCATCTACTTGAACGCCGCCCCGGGCCTGCTCTACGAGCGGACACGGCTGGATCCGAATCGGCCGCTGCTGCAGGTCGATGACCCACTGCAGAAGCTGGAGGACCTGTTCGCGCAGCGCGATCCCCTTTATCGCGAAGTAGCCGATGTCGTCATCAACAGCCTGGGCGGCAGCATCGGCCATCTGGTCAAGCAGGTGGAAAGGCAGTTACAGAAGCAATGCGCCGCCTGAACGTGGACCTCGCCGACCGCAGCTACCCGATCCTGATCGGCGGTGGCCTGCTGGCCCGCGCTGACCTGATCCTGCCCCATCTGCGCACGCAGCACGTGGCGTTGGTGAGCAACACGATCGTCGCCCCCCTGTATCTGGACCAGCTGGCGCGCAGCCTCGTGAAAGTCGGCGTCGGCGTTACGCCGATTGTCCTGCCGGACGGCGAGTCGCACAAGAACTGGGATTCCCTCAACCTGATCTACGACGCGCTGCTTGCCGCGCGTTGCGATCGCGGAACCACGATCGTCGCCCTGGGTGGCGGTGTGGTCGGCGATCTTGCGGGCTTTGCCGCGGCGACCTATCAGCGTGGCGTGTCCTTCATACAGATACCGACCACGTTGCTGTCACAAGTTGATTCCTCGGTCGGCGGCAAAACCGGCATCAATCATCCGCGCGGCAAGAACATGGTCGGCGCCTTCTGGCAGCCGAAATTGGTGCTGGCCGATACCGATACGCTGCGAACCCTGCCGGACCGCGAACTGTCGGCCGGCATGGCGGAAGTCATCAAGTACGGCCTGATCCGCGACCTGCCGTTTCTCGAATGGCTGGAAGCCAATATGGACGGCCTCATGGCGCGCGATGGCGCATTGTTGGCGCATGCCATAGAGCGATCCTGCGCCAACAAGGCCGAGGTCGTGGCAGCCGACGAGTTCGAAACGGCAAAGGACGGCGGCCGGGCACTGCTGAACCTGGGCCATACCTTCGGTCATGCCATCGAAACCGGCATGGGCTACGGCGAATGGCTGCATGGGGAAGGCGTTGCCGCCGGCACCATGATGGCGATCGAACTCTCGCATCGGCTGGGCTGGTTGTCCGTCGCCGACGTGGACCGCATCCGCGCGCTGTTCGTGCGTGCCAGACTGCCTGTGACGGGCCCCGCGCTGGGTGCAGCGCGCTATCTCGAACTGATGTCCCACGACAAGAAAGTCATCGCCGGCAGCCTGCGCCTGATCCTGCTCAAGGCGCCGGGTCAGGCGGTGACGGTTGCCGACGTGGCGCAGAAGGAAATAGTCGCGGCCATCGAATCCTGCTGCCGTGGGTGATCTGGCCCCGTATGCAGTAGCCGACAGCGTCAGCCGCGGGCGTGCCGTGATCGAGCCGCGGCCCAGGGTGCGCAGCGAGTTTCAGCGCGATCGCGACCGCATCGTGCATTCCACGGCTTTCCGCCGCCTTGAATACAAGACGCAGGTTTTCGTCAACCATGAGGGCGACCTGTTCCGCACCCGCCTCACGCACAGCATCGAGGTAGCACAGATAGCGCGTTCGATCGCGCGCGCCCTGCAACTCAACGATGACCTGGTCGAAGCGATAGCGCTGGCTCACGATCTCGGCCACACCCCGTTCGGCCACGCCGGCCAGGATGCCCTGAACGAGTGCATGCAGGCTCACGGCGGTTTCGAGCACAACCTGCAAAGCCTGCGCATCGTCGATCGCCTCGAAGAGCGTTACGGCGCCTTTGACGGCCTCAACCTGATGTTCGAGACGCGCGAGGGTATCCTCAAGCATTGCGCGCCGGCGAAAGCCCGCGAACTGGGTGAACTGGGGCAGCGCTTCGTCGATGGCCGCCGACCGTCGCTGGAGGCCCAAATCTGCAATCTGGCCGACGAGATCGCCTATAACAATCACGACGTCGATGACGGCCTGCGTTCAGGACTCCTCACTCTGCAACAACTTGAAGGAGTCAGCCTGTTCGCGCGTCATGCCGCCGAAGCAGATGCCGAGTTTCCGGACATTTCGGGTCGCCGGCGGGTGCACGAAACCATACGGCGCATGATCGGCGCGCTGGTGACGGACCTGCTGGCCGAGTCGACGCGGCGCATCGCCGCCGCCGCGCCGCGCTCCCTGGCGGAAGTGCACGCGGCGCCGCCGCTGATCGCCTTCACGGCGTCGATGCAGGCGGAAAATCGGGCGCTCAAGGGCTTTCTGCACGAACATCTCTACCGTCACTTCCAAGTGTTGCGCATGACGGTCAAGGCGCGCCGCATCATTCATGACCTGTTTGGCGCTTTTGTCGCCGATCCGCGCCTGTTGCCGCCCCAATATCAGCAAATGGCCATGACCGAGGGCATCGTGCGCGTTACCGCGGACTACATTGCCGGCATGACCGACCGCTATTCGGTGAAGGAACATCGCCGGCTGTTCTCCGTCGGAGAACCGTGAAGCCCCGATGTTGCGTCGCAGCGTATTGAATTTGACCGCTTTTGGCGGTATATTTACGCGTCGTCCGCCCTAAAGAGCGGGCCATCCAAGGCCGGGGAGAGGCACCACCCCGGCTTTTTTGCCGGCTGCATTTCCGAGGAAAGACATGATGGTCCTCCCCCAGCGCCAGGGTCTCTATGACCCGGCCAATGAGCATGACGCCTGTGGCGTCGGCTTCGTTGCCCACATAAAGAACCAGAAAAGCCACGCCATTATCGAGCAGGGGCTGCTGATTCTGGAAAACCTCGAGCACCGCGGGGCCACTGGCTATGACCCCTTGCTGGGCGATGGCGCCGGCATCCTGATCCAGATTCCCGACGGGTTTTTCCGTGAGGAAATGGCCCTGCAGGGCATCCAACTGCCGCCTGCCGGCGAGTATGGCGTCGGCATGGTGTTCCTGCCGCGCGGAGATGCCAGCCGGCGTTCCTGCGAGGCGGTGATCGAACGCGCAATTCGCTACGAAGGCCAGGTACTGCTCGGCTGGCGCGACGTTCCGGTGGACAACAGCGGCCTGGCCCAGGCGGCCAAGGATCTCGAGCCGGTGGTGCGCCAGGTGTTCATCGCCGGCGGCCCCGGCATTGCCGATGCGGACGCGCTGGAAAGAAAGCTCTACATCCTGCGCAAGGCCATCGGCCACACCATTCAGGCGCTCAAGCTGCCCGAAGGCAAGATGTTCTACGTACCGTCGATGTCCTGCCGCACGGTCGTGTACAAAGGTATGTTGCTGGCCAACCAGGTGGGCACTTACTATCTGGATCTGCAGGACCAGCGAGCGGTTTCTGCCTTGGCGCTGGCGCACCAGCGCTTTTCCACCAACACCTTCCCGACTTGGGATCTGGCGCATCCCTTCCGCATGATCGCGCACAACGGCGAGATCAACGCCCTGCGCGGCAACGTCAACTGGATGCGCGCGCGCGAGCACGGCATCTCTTCGCCGGTGCTGGGCGAGGATCTGGAAAAGGTCTGGCCATTGATCTATGACGGCCAGTCGGATTCCGCCTCCTTCGACAACGCGCTGGAACTGCTGGTCATGGGCGGCTACAGCCTGGCGCACGCCATGATGATGCTGATTCCCGAGGCCTGGGCCGGCAATCCGCTGATGGACGAGGAACGCCGCGCCTTCTACGAATACCACATGGCGCTGATGGAGCCGTGGGACGGCCCGGCCGCGGTGGCCTTTACCGACGGCCGCCAGATCGGCGCCACGCTCGACCGCAACGGCCTGCGTCCGGCCCGCTACCTGATCACCGACGACGACCTGGTGGTGATGTCCTCCGAGATCGGCGTGCTGCCGATCGCCCAGGAACGCATCGTCAAGAAGTGGCGTTTGCAGCCGGGCAAGATGTTCCTGATCGACCTCGAGCAGGGCCGCATCATCGACGACGCCGAGCTAAAGCGCACCATGTCCACGGCCAAGCCCTACCGCAAGTGGATCGAGCGTTCGCGCTATTTCGTCGATGGCCTGCCCGCGGTCAAGCTGCAGGAAAACCTGAAGGGCCCGTTGCTGAAAGTGCAGCAGGCCTTCGGCTATACGCAGGAAGACTTCAAGTTCATCCTCGAACCGATGGCTACCCTGGGCGAGGAAGCCACGGGTGCGATGGGCAACGACAGTCCGCTGCCGGTGCTGTCCGACCGTCCCAAGCCGCTGTTCAATTACTTCAAGCAGTTGTTCGCGCAGGTGACCAATCCGCCGATCGATCCGATCCGCGAAGAGATCGTCATGTCGCTGATTTCGCTGGTCAGCCCCAATCCGAATCTGCTGGGGGTGGACGAGACCGAGCCGACTCCGCGTCTCGAAGTCCATCAGCCGGTGCTGTCGCCGGCCGACATGGCCAAGCTGAAGCAGATCGACACGCTGACCAAGGGCACCTTCCGTTCCATTACCGTCGACATCACGACGCCGGCGGCGGAAGGCTCGGCGGGCCTCGGCCGCTCGCTGTACCAGGTCTGCATGCGCGTCGAGCAGGCGGTCAGCGCCGGCTACAACGTGATCATTCTTTCCGACCGCGGCGTCGATCATGAACGTGCACCGATTCCCTCGTTGCTGGCCTGTTCCGCTGTGCACCAGCACCTGGTCAAGATCGGCCTGCGCACGTCCTGCGGCCTGGTGGTCGAGACCGGCGCCGCGCGCGAGGTGCATCACTTCGCCACGCTGGCCGGCTATGGCGCCCAGGCGATCCATCCCTGGCTGGCCTTCGACAGCATCGCCGCGACGGCACACCAGTTGCCGGCCAAGCTCAGCGCCTACGATGCGCAGAAGAACTACATCAAGGCCATCAACAAGGGCCTGATGAAGGTGATGTCGAAGATGGGCATCTCCACTTACCAGTCCTATTGCGGCGCACAGATTTTCGAAGCAGTCGGCCTGTCGTCAGATCTCGTCGGCCGCTACTTTACCGGCACGCCGACCAAGGTCGAAGGCATCGGCCTCAAGGAAGTCGCCGAGGAAGCGCTGCGCACCCACGCCGATGCCTGGAGCGACAACCCGGTGTTGGCCGGCATGCTCGACTGCGGCGGCGAATACGCCTTCCGCGTGCGCGGCGAAGAGCACATGTGGACGCCCGACGTGATCGCCAAGCTGCAGCATGCGACGCGCTCGGGCAAGACCGAGACCTACAAGGAATATGCCAAGCTGATCAACGACCAGGCCAGGCGCCACATGACCCTGCGCGGCCTGTTCGAGATCAAGCCGGCCGGCCCGGCCATCGCGCTCGACAAGGTGGAATCGGCCAAGGAAATCGTCAAGCGCTTCGCCACCGGCGCCATGTCGCTGGGCAGTATCTCGACCGAAGCCCACACCACGCTGGCGATCGCCATGAACCGCATCGGCGGCAAGTCGAACACCGGCGAGGGCGGCGAAGACCGCATGCGCTACAAGCCGGTGACCGCGGCAACCACGCTGGCCGCAGTGATCGGCAAGAGCCGCATCGCGCGCGACATTCCGCTCAAGGCCGGCGACAGCCTGCGCTCGGCGATCAAGCAGGTGGCCTCCGGCCGCTTCGGCGTCACGGCCGAATACCTGGCCAACTCCGACCAGTTGCAGATCAAGATGGCACAGGGCGCCAAGCCCGGCGAGGGCGGCCAGTTGCCGGGCCACAAAGTCTCCGAATACATCGGCTTCCTGCGCCACTCCGTGCCCGGCGTACAGCTGATTTCGCCGCCGCCGCACCATGACATCTACTCGATCGAGGATCTCGCGCAACTGATCCACGACCTGAAGAATTCCAATCCGGACGGCAGCGTCTCGGTCAAGCTGGTGTCGGAAATCGGCGTCGGCACGGTGGCTGCCGGCGTGGTCAAGGCCAAGGCCGATCACGTGGTGATCGCCGGTCATGACGGCGGTACCGGCGCTTCGCCGATCTCTTCGATCAAGCATGCCGGCACGCCGTGGGAACTGGGTCTGGCGGAAACGCAGCAGACCCTGGTGCTGAACCGCCTGCGCGGCCGTGTCCGCGTCCAGGCCGACGGCCAGATGAAGACCGGCCGCGACGTGCTGATCGGAGCGTTGCTCGGCGCCGACGAGTTCGGTTTCGCTACCGCGCCGCTGGTGGTCGAGGGTTGCATCATGATGCGCAAATGCCATCTGAATACCTGTCCGGTCGGCGTCGCCACCCAGGACCCGGTGCTGCGCGCGCGCTTCTCGGGCCAGCCCGAGCATGTGGTCAATTACTTCTTCTTCGTTGCCGAGGAAGTGCGCGAATTGATGGCGCAGATCGGAATCCGCAAGTTCGACGACCTGATCGGCCGTGCAGACCTGCTCGACATGAAGAAGGGCGTCGACCACTGGAAGGCGCGCGGCCTAGACTTCTCGCGCATCTTCTATCGGCAGCCGACCGTGGCAGGCGTCGCCTGTCACCACAGCGAGACTCAGGATCACGGCTTGTCCAGGGCGCTCGACCACGGTTTGATTGCCAAGGCGAAGCCGGCCCTTGAGCGTGGCGAAAAGTTGGTGATCGAATCGTCGATCCGCAACCAGAACCGCACCGTGGGCACCCTGCTGTCGCACGAGATCGCCAAGCGTTATGGCCATGCCGGGCTTGCCGACGACACCATTACGATCAAGCTGACCGGTACCGCGGGACAGAGCTTCGGCGCCTTCCTCGCGCGCGGAATCACGCTCGACCTGACCGGCGAAGCCAACGACTACGTCGGCAAGGGCCTGTCCGGCGGCCGCATCATCGTCCGCCCGCCGCAGGCCTTCCGCGGCGTGCCCAGCGAAAACATCATCATCGGCAACACGGTGCTCTACGGCGCCACCGACGGCGCGGTGTTCTTCCGCGGCGTCGCCGGCGAGCGTTTCGCCGTGCGCAATTCGGGCGCCACGGCGGTGGTCGAAGGCACCGGCGATCATGGCTGTGAATACATGACCGGCGGCACGGTGGCCGTGCTCGGCCTCACCGGCCGCAACTTCGCGGCCGGCATGTCGGGCGGCATCGCCTATGTCTATGACGAGGACGGCATGTTCGCCCAGCGTTGCAACCTGTCCATGGTCGCTCTGGACAAAGTGCTGCCGGCGACGGAACAGCCCGACGACGGTTTGCGTCATCGTCAGCAGACCGACGAGGCGCAGCTCAGGCAGATGATCGAGCAGCATGCCCGTCTGACCGGCAGCGAGCGCGCTACCGCGCTGCTGGCCGATTGGGCCAGGGCACGCGGCAAGTTCCTCAAGGTTTTCCCGCACGAATATCGCCGCGCCATGAAAGAGCTCGCGGCAACGCAACTGAAGGAAGCAGCGTAATGGGCAAGCCCACCGGATTTCTGGAGTTTCAACGCATCTCGGAAACTTACGAGAAGGCGGAAACGCGTGTCCATCACTATCGCGAGTTCATCCCGCACCTTAGCGACGAGCAGGCGAAAATTCAGGGCGCGCGCTGCATGGACTGCGGCATCCCGTTTTGCAACAACGGCTGTCCGGTCAATAACCTGATTCCGGACTGGAACGACCTGGTTTACAAGGGCCGCTGGCGCGAGGCGATCGAGACCCTGCACTCGACCAACAACTTTCCGGAATTCACCAGCCGCATCTGTCCCGCGCCCTGCGAGGCGGCCTGCACGCTGAACATTCCGCAGACGCCGGTCGGCATCAAGTCGATCGAACGCGCCATCATCGACAAGGCCGGCGAGAACGGCTGGGTAGTGCCGCAGCCCGCGGCGACGAAAACCGGCAAGAAGATCGCCGTCGTCGGTTCCGGCCCGGCCGGCCTGGCCGCGGCACAGCAGCTGGCGCGCGCCGGCCACGCCGTCACGGTGTTCGAGAAGAACGACCGTATCGGCGGCCTGCTGCGCTATGGCATTCCCGACTTCAAGCTGGACAAGCGCCTGATCGACTGGCGCATGGCGCAGATGAAGGTGGAAGGCGTCAAATTCGTCACCGGCACCATGGTCACCGCCGCAGCCCTGCCCAAGGGCGTAGTCAATGATGCGAAAAAGACCGTCAGCCCCGAGCAGTTGCAGAAGGAATTCGACGCCGTGGTGCTTGCCGGCGGCGCCGAGAATCCGCGCGATCTGCCGGTTCCCGGGCGCGAACTGGAGGGTGTGCATTTCGCGCTGGAGTTCCTGATTCCGCAGAACAAGGAAGTTGCCGGCGGCAGCAGGAATCCGATCAACGTCCACGGCAAGCATGTTGTCGTCATCGGCGGCGGCGATACCGGCTCGGACTGCGTCGGTACCTCGAACCGCCACGGCGCCGCCAGCATCACCCAGATCGAATTGTTGCCGCGTCCGCCCGAGCAGGAGAATGGCCCGCTGACCTGGCCCTACTGGCCGCTGCGCATGCGCACCTCATCGTCGCACGACGAAGGCTGCGACCGCGACTGGGCCATCGGCACCAAGGCATTCGTCGGAGAGAATGGTCGCCTCAAGGCCATCAAGGCCGTGCGCCTGGCATGGGAAGGCAACAAGATGAGCGAAGTGCCGGGTTCCGAATTCGATATTCCGGCTGACTTTGCCTTTCTCGCCATGGGCTTCATCAATCCGGTGGGCGGCATACTCGACGCCTTCGGCGTCGCCAAGGATGGTCGCGGCAATGCCAGTGCGGCGACCGAAGGTCAGCAGGCCTACGCCACCAGTGTGCCGGGCGTGTTCGCCGCCGGCGACATGCGGCGCGGCCAGTCGCTGGTGGTCTGGGCGATTCGCGAAGGCCGTCAGTGCGCACGCACGGTCGACCAGTTCCTGATGGGTTCCACGACTTTGCCGCGTTGAGCACGCCTTGAACGTCGTCATTCTCGCCGCCGGGCAGGGCAAGCGGATGCGCTCCGACCTGCCCAAGGTATTGCATTCGCTGGCGGGTAAGGCCTTGCTTGGACACGTCATCGACACGGCGCGCGAGCTTGGCGCCGAGCGAATCTGCGTGGTATATGGTCATGGCGGCGAGCAGGTGCGCGAAGCGCTGGATGCGCCCGACCTGAGCTGGGCCAAACAGGAACCCCAGCTCGGCACCGGCCATGCGGTGCTGCAGGCCATGCCGGCCACCGTTGCCTGCCCGCGAAGCGGCATTCCAGGCACGCAGAGCGAGTCAGCGCCGACCGAATCTTCAACCCTCGTGCTGTACGGCGATGTGCCCCTTACCCGCCTCGCCACACTGAAACGCCTGATCGAAGCGGCAGGCGACGGCGCCCTGGCGCTGCTTACCGCGCATCTCGATGATCCGCATGGCTATGGCCGCATCGTTCGCGTCGCGGGCAAGGTCACGCGCATCGTCGAGGAAAAGGATGCCGACGATGCCGAACGTGCAGTCAATGAAATCAACACCGGCATACTCGTCGCCCCCACCGCCGCGCTGGCACGCTGGCTGCCGACCCTGGGCAATCGCAACGCCCAGGGCGAGTACTACCTGACCGACATCGTCGCGCTGGCGGTTGCCGAAGGCATGCCGGTAGTCACGGCCCATCCGGATGCTGCCTGGGAAACCGAAGGCGTCAACAGCAAGCTGCAACTCGCGGCGCTGGAGCGCGTGCACCAGCGCAATGTGGCGAACGCCCTGATGGAGGCCGGCGTCACGCTGGCCGATCCGGAACGCATCGATGTGCGCGGTGAGCTGGTTTGCGGGCGTGACGTCAGCATCGATGTCAATTGCGTGTTCGAAGGCCGCGTGGTGCTCGGCGACGGGGTGCGCATCAAGGCGAATTGCGTGCTCGAGGATGCCGTGGTCGGCGCCGGCAGCGTGGTCGGCCCCTTCGCGCGCCTGCGTCCCGGCACCGAACTCGGCCGCGACGTGCATGTCGGCAATTTCGTCGAAGTGAAGAATTCGAGCATCGCCGACCACTCCAAGGCCAATCACCTGGCCTATCTCGGCGATGCCACGATAGGCAGCCGCGTCAATGTCGGCGCCGGCGCCATCACTTGCAATTACGACGGCGCCAACAAATTCCGCACCGTGATCGAGGACGATGTCTTCATCGGCTCCGATACGCAACTGGTGGCGCCGGTCACCGTCGGTCGCGGCGCCACGCTGGGCGCCGGCACCACGCTGACGCGCGATGCGCCGCCGGACCAGTTGACGGTTTCGCGCGCCAAACAGGTCTCGGTTCCCGGTTGGAAACGACCTGTCAAAAAGAAAAAGGACTGAGCCATGTGCGGCATCGTCGCAGCCGTTGCCGCGCGCAACATCGTTCCGGTACTGATCGAAGGCCTGACCCGGCTGGAATATCGCGGCTACGATTCGGCCGGCCTGGCGCTGCTCAATCCGACCCTGACGCGCCTGCGCAGCGTCGGCCGCGTTGCCGAACTGGCGGCGCAGGCGGCAGGCCAGGTCGCTCACCACGGCATCGCCCATACGCGCTGGGCCACGCATGGCGTGCCTTCCGAGCGCAACGCGCATCCGCACGTGTCCGCCGGGCTGGCGGTGGTGCATAACGGCATCATCGAAAACTACGCCGAGCTCAAGCAGGAACTGCTGGCCGTCGGCTATGTATTCACTTCGGATACCGATACCGAAGTCATCGCCCACCTGATCCAGCACTCCCTGAAGTCGTCACCCGACCTGTTCGCGGCCGTGCGCCTGGCGACCGCGCGCCTGGTCGGCGCCTATGCGATCGCCGTGCTGCAGGAGCGGGACGACCGCATCGTCGTCGCCCGCCACGGCGCGCCGCTGCTGCTGGGGCTGGGCGAGGATGGCAACTATGCCGCGTCGGACGCATCGGCGTTGCTGCAGGTGACGCGGCGCATGATCTATCTCGAGGACGGCGACGTCGCCGAGCTCAAGCGCGATGCGGTGCGAATAGTCGGCGCCGGCGGTACGGCGCTGGACGTTCCCGCCGACCGTCCGGTGCATGAAAGTATGCTCTCGGCCGACGACGTCGAACTGGGCGACTACACGCACTACATGCAGAAGGAAATCTTCGAGCAGCCCCAGGCGCTGGCGGCCACGCTGGAGATGATCGGCGGTGCGCAGACCCTGAGTCCCAACCTGTTCGGCGTCGCCGCACCGGAGATGCTGGGCGGCGTGCGCTCGGTGCTGATCCTGGCCTGCGGTACCAGCTATCACTCCGGCCTCGTCGCGCGCTACTGGATCGAGCAACTGGCGGGCATCCCCTGCAGCGTGGAGATCGCCAGCGAATACCGCTATCGCGTCTCGGTGCCGAATCCCGAACAACTCGTGGTGGCGATTTCCCAGTCCGGCGAGACCGCCGACACGCTGGCCTCGGTCAAGCATGCCCGGGCGCTGGGCATGGGCCGTACGCTGGCGATCTGCAACGTCGCCGAATCCGCCATCGTGCGCGAATGCGCGCTGCGCTTCCTGACCCGCGCCGGGCCCGAGATTGGCGTCGCCTCGACCAAGGCCTTCACCACCCAGCTGGCAGCCCTGTTCCTGCTCGCGGTGACGCTGGCCAAGCAGGCCGGGCGGCTGAGCTCCGAGCAGGAAGCCGGGCACCTGAAGGCCTTGCGCCATTTGCCGGTGGCGGTACAGAAGGTGCTGGCCCTGGAGCCCGAGATCAAGGCCTGGGCGACGCGCTTCGCCGACAAGCAGCACGCCTTGTTCCTCGGTCGCGGCCACCACTATCCGATCGCGCTGGAAGGCGCGCTGAAGCTCAAGGAAATCTCCTACATCCACGCCGAGGGCTATCCCGCCGGCGAGCTCAAGCACGGCCCGCTGGCGCTGGTGGACAGGGACATGCCGGTGATCAGCATCGCGCCCAACGACGCGCTGCTGGAAAAGCTCAAGTCCAACCTCAAGGAGGTCGCCGCGCGCGGCGGCGAACTCTACGTCTTCGCCGACGCCGATTCGGCGGTGGATGCGGACGATGGCGTGCACGTATTGCGCCTGCCCGAGCATTACGGCCTGCTGTCGCCGGTGCTGCACGTGGTGCCGCTGCAGTTGCTCTCCTACCACGTGGCGCTGGTCAAGTGCACGGACGTGGACAAACCGCGCAATCTGGCGAAGAGCGTAACGGTGGAGTGATGCGTGCGCCCTGTGCGTCCCGCGGTTTGCAGTGCAGGCTGACCGGCGCAGCCGGTTAAGCGAGCCCGTCTCATCGGCGAGCGGCCGCAGCTACAAACCGCACAATCTGGCGAAGAGCGTAACCGTGGAGTGATGCGTTGCCCGGTTCGGCCTATTACTTTCGCTGGATTTACATGATCGGCACAGGTGCGTATCATTTTTCCGCATGACAAATCCAGATGAACCGGCGCCGACGTCCTGCATGATTTCGACTTGTCCATCCTGTGCGGCGCAGCCTGCCAGCGCTCTGGAACTGAATGCCGATTCGTGGGTGGTTTCCTGCAACGATTGCGGACTTGTCGGCCCGATAGCCGAAGATCAGGCGCAGGCCATTGCCAGTTGGAACCTGCGACTGGCAACGGCGACAAGCTCCGGCGTGATGCGGAAAACCATGCCGGGCATATAAGCTTCCCGCTTCCTCCTCCTCCTGCTGATGAAAACAGCATTGATGCCGGCCTCGCGCCGGCATTTTTTTGTCTTCCGGAAGCGTCGGCATTGGCCTGCCTCGCCGGAAATCTTGTCGACGCACTTGTTGTGGCGGTGATGTATCCAGTATACTGAAATCGACAGGCAGCACGGACGCTGGCGTACGCCCCACGATCAGCGCCCTGAGGAAATAAAAAAGCGGGGCGACATTGGAGGATGAGGCATGACCGGGAAACCATCCGGCGTACCTGTGATTGCCGATCTCGGCACGATCATCGAATGGCTCGACCAGCGCGGACGCCTGGTGCGCGTGCGTTCCGAAGTCGATCCCGTACATCAGCTGGCCGGCGTCGCGGCAAAGTTCGAGGGCGGGCCGCGCGCCGTGTTGTTCGAGAAGGTGAGGGGCTCGCCCTTCCCGGTGTTCACCGGCCTGTACTGGTCGCGCGCGCTGCTCGGCGAGCTTTTCGGCAAGCCCGAGGCGAGCCTGCCGCAACATGTCGCCGAGTGCATCCGCGACTGGCAGCAGCAGCCGGTGGCACCGGTGGTGGTCAGGACCGGCCCGGTGAAGGAGGTCACCGAGGAACAGGTCGACCTCGCCGTGCTGCCGGTGCCGACTCATGCCGAACTCGATGCCGGACCGTACTTCGACGCTGGCGTAGTGATCACCAAGGATCCCGAGACCGGCATCCGCAATGCCTCGATCCAGCGCTTCCAGGTGGTCGGCAAGGACCGGCTGGCGATCAACATCGATGCCGGGCGGCACCTGGAACTCTGCCTTGCCAAGGCGACGGCGCGCACGCAGACACTGCCGTTCACGCTAAACATCGGCGTCGGTCCCGGCCTGCACTTCGCCGCGGCGGCGCCGGCCGAGGCGGCCCCCTTCGGTACCGACGAACTCGGCATTGCCAGCCGCTTCCACGGACGGCCGCTGGAGTTGGTCGCCAGTTCGCTCACCGACGTCGAGATGGTGGCCGACGCGATGTTCGCCCTCGAATGCGAGATCATGCCCGGCGAGGTCCATGCGGAAGGGCCCTTCGCCGAGGTCACCGGTTACTACGCCACGGTGGCGCCGCGGCCGCTGGTGCGCGTGCGGCGCATCCACCGCCGCAGTCGGCCGGTGTTCCAGACCATCATCTCGGGCGGCGAGGTGTTCAACTCGGTGGGCCTGCTCGGCGAAGCCAACGTGCTGGCCATGCTGCAGAAGCAGGTGCCGGGCGTCAGGGACGTTTACTTCTCGCACGGCGGCTGCGGTTTCTACCATGCCGTGGTGCAGATCGCGCAGAAGCGCGCGGGCTGGGCCAAGCAGGCGCTGATGGCGACTTTCGCCGCCTTCCCGCCGCTGAAGATGGTCACCGTGGTCGATGACGACGTCGACATCCGCAACCCCGGCGACGTCGAATGGGCCATGGCCACCCGGCTCGATCCGAAGCACGGCATCCTGGTCGTCGACAATGTCTTCGGCCACGGCCTCAATCCGACCTTTCCCGACTACCTCGGCAGCAAGGTCGGCTTCGACGCGACACGGCCCTTTCCGCACACGCCGAATTTCACCCGGGCCAGAGTCAAGCCGGCCAGCCTCGACGGGGTCGATATCGACGTGCCCGAAATCAGGTAAAACAGCAGCATGACAACCGCCGCGCGGCCGGCCGCACGCGCAAACAGATGGAGGAGACAACATGAACCGTCGCAAATCGCTTTCCGCGCTTACCGCCACACTCACCGCCGCGCTGGCCGCCGGTTTGTTCGGCCTGCCGCAGGCCGCATCCGCCGCCGAGGTCACGCTGACCTACGCCTTCTTCGCCCCGGCCAAGACCTTCCCGGCGCGGCAGATGACGCACTGGGCGGAACAGCTCGCCAAGCGCACCAACGGCAAGGTCGACGTCAAGACCTTTCCCGGCGGCACGCTGCTCGGCGCCAAGGAGATGTATGACGGCGTCACCAAGGGCGTGGCCGACATCGGCCTCGGGTCACCGTCCTACGACCCGGGCCGCTTCCCGCTGACCTCGGGTGTGGCGCTGCCGGTCGGCTTCACCAATGCCACCCAGGCCAGCCGCACGCTGTGGGCGCTGACCAAGGAATTCAAGCCCAAGGAATACGAGGGCTTCAAGGTGATCGCGATGTTCACCACCGAGCCCGGCTTCATCCAGACCAAGACCGCGGTGCGCAACGCCGCCGACCTGGCCGGCATGAAGCTGCGCGCCGCCGGCACCGGCGTGCCGGTGCTGAAAGCTCTGGGCGCGGCGCCGATCGGCATGCCGATGCCGGAAGTGCCGCAGTCGGTGCAGACCGGCGTCATCAATGGCACCATGACCTCGCGCGAAGTGCTGCAGGACTTCAAGCTGGCCGAGTCGCTGAAGTTCGTCACCGACTACCCGACCGTGGTAGTGGCTTTCGCCGCGGTGATGGACCAGAAGAAGTGGGACAAGCTGCCGGCCGATGTGAAGAAGGTGATCGAGGAACTCGCCGAGGAAATGCCGGGCTGGACCGGCAACTACCACGACAACGAGAACGTCGGCGCGGCGATGGCCTGGGCTGCCAAGGAGCACAAGCTGCAGGTGGTGTCGCTGGCCGCCGACGAGCGCGCGCGCTGGGATGGCAAGCTCAAGTCCATGGAAGACGAGTGGGTCAAGGAAATGTCCGGCAAGGGACTGCCGGCCGCTGCGTACCTGAAGCGCATGCGTGAATTGCGCGACCAGTTCGCCAAGAAGTAACAAGTAATGACTTCCGCCGTTCAGCCGGGCGTGGGTGCCGCGCCCGGCGGTGTGACGCATCTGCTCGATCGGGCCAGTTTTTTCCTCAACGAGGGCCTGGCCTGGGCGGCGGCGGCGCTGCTCGGCGCCATGATGCTGTTTTCGGTGACCGACATGGTGATGCGCGGCTTTGGCGTCACGGTCGCCGGCTCCTACGAAGTCATCGGCTGGCTTTCGGCGGCGGCGATGGCGCTGGCGCTGGGCACGGTGCAGCGTCACAAGGGCCATGTCGCGATGGAACTCATGGTGGTCAAGCTGGGCCGGCGCAGTCGTGCCGCCGTCGAGGCACTGATGGCGCTGATTTCGCTGGCGGTATTTGCCGTGGTTGCCTTCTACGTGGCGCGCTACGGCCGCGTGCTGCATGAGACCGGCTCGCTGTCTGAAACGCTGCGCGTCATCGTCTACCCCTGGGTTTATGTCGTCGGCCTGGGCTGCGCCGGGCTGACACTGGCCCTGCTGGTCGATTTCCTGCGTTCGGTCACGGCTTTGCTTGCCGCGCTTCGCGGCTGACGGGGGAAAGGAAATATGGATCCCCTGATCGTGGCCGTGATCGGCCTGGTGCTGATGTCGGTGCTGATGCTCTTCGGCATGCCCATCGCCTTCACCATGCTCGCCGCCGGCCTGTTGGGCAACGCCTACCTGCTTTCGGTGCCTGCCGCCACCCATCTCGCGGCGACCAATGTCTGGGAGCAGTTCTCTTCCTATGGCCTCTCCGTGATTCCGCTGTTCGTGCTGATGGGGCAGTTCGCCTATCGCGCCGGCACCACCGAACGGCTGTACGACGCCGCCTACAAATGGGTCGGGCGCATGCCCGGCGGCCTTGCCTGCACCACGGTCGCCGCCAGCGCCGGCTTCTCGGCGATCTGCGGCTCGAATTCGGCAACCACGGCAACCATGGGCACCATCGCCATGCCGGAAATGCGCCGCTATGGTTACGACCCGGCGCTCAGTTCCGGCGCCATCGCGGTGGGCGGCACGCTCGGCGTGGTGATTCCGCCCAGCGTGGTGCTGATCGTGATCGCGGTGCAGACGGAGCAGTCGCTGCTGCGCCTGTTCCTCGCGGCAGTGGTTCCCGGCCTGATCCTGACCGCGCTGTTCCTGCTCACCATCGTCTTCATGTGCATGCGCAATCCGAAGCTGGGGCCGCTGGGGCCTGTCACGACACTCAAGGAAAAACTGGTGGCCCTGACAGGGGTCATCGAGGCATTGCTGCTGTTCAGCCTGGTGATCGGCGGCTTGTACCTGGGCTGGTTCACGCCGACCGAGGCCGGCGCCGCGGGCGCCTTCGGCGCACTGGCAATCGGCATGGTGCGGCGCAGCCTGGATTTCAAGGGCATCGTCCAGTCGATCGTTGAAAGCGTGCGCATCTCGGCCATGGTGGTGCTGCTGATCACCGGCGCCGTGCTGTTCGGGCGCTTCCTCACGGTGTCGCGGCTGCCTTTCGAACTGGCGGACTGGGCCGCGGCCCTGCCGGTGGCGCCCTTCGTGATCCTGCTGGTGGTGCTGGGCATCTACATCGTCGGCGGCATGCTGATGGATGCGCTGGGTTTCCTGGTCGTGACGATTCCGATTTTCTTCCCGCTCGGCGTCGCGCTGGGTTACGACCCGGTCTGGTATACGGTGATCCTGACCATCGTCACCACCATGGGTGCGGTGACGCCGCCGGTGGGGGTCAATGTTTTCATCGTGCATGGTCTCGCGCCAGAGATACCGATTCACACCATCTTCCGCGGCGTCGCCTACTTCCTGATTTCGTTCGTGCTGTGCATTCTGCTGATGTGGATTTTCCCGGCGACGGTGCTTTACCTGCCGCAGGCGATGCTGGGATGAGAGTCGGCGCTGATGGCACGGTGACATTTCGTTTTGCCCCGGAGGCCGCATGCGCATAACGGTACTCGGCGGCGGCAACGGTTCCTATGCCGCGGCCGCCGATCTCGCCGGCCTGGGCCACGAAGTGTGCCTGTGGCGCCGTGACCGGCAGCTATTGCAGCCGCTCATGGCGACGCGCCGGCTGGTCATGAAGGACTATTCCGGGCGCCGCGAGGTCGAACTCGCCGGCGTTACCGACGACATCGGCGCTGCGGTGCGCGGCGCCGAACTGATCCTGGTGCCGACGCCGGCCTTCGCCCAGGAGGACATCGCGGCGGCGCTGGCGCCGCATCTGGTCGACGCCCAGGTGATCTTCCTGCCGCCGGGCAGCTTCGGCAGCGTGGTCATGCTGCGCACCCTGCGGCGCGCCGGGTGCACGGCCGACATTTCCATCGCCGAAACCGGAACCCTGCCCTGGCTCGCGCGCAAGCACGGGCCTGCCGAAGTTGCCATCACCATCCGCGCCACGCGCCTGCCGACCGGCGTGTTCCCCGCCCGCAATGCAGCGCAGGCCTTTGCCGTCCTGCAGGCGGCGTTTCCGTCGGTCGAGCCGATCGAGGATGCGCTGGCCGGGGCATTGATGAACGCGGGGCCGATCATCCATCCGCCGCTGATCCTGATGAATGCCGGCCCGCTCGAACACTTCGAGAAATGGGACATCCACAACGAAGGCACCCAGCCGGCTATCCGCCGCGTGACCGATGCCCTCGATGCCGAACGCATCGCCGTGAGAATCGGACTGGGCTACGCCGGCGAGCACTTTCCGCTCAGCGATCACTACAACAACGACCGCTGGATGTACGGCGACGCCCACAACCGGCTGGTGGATAGCGGCGACTGGCGCGAGCACATCGTGCTGACCGAGCATCGCTACATGACGGAAGACATCCACTACGGGCTGGCCTTCCTGGTCTCCGTCGCCGACTGGGCCAGGGTGCCGGCGCCGGTGGCGACCGGTCTGCTGGCAATCGCATCCGCCGTCTGCGGCAAGAACCTGCGCCAGGGCCGCCGCACGCTGGAGGCGCTCGGCCTGGCCGGGCTTTCCCGCGCCGAGATGGCGGCGCTGCTGGCGCGGGGCGAAGGCACATGACGTCTGCGAAAGTCGCCGCGCTCGGCGCCGGACGCATGGGGCGCGGCATCGCACTGGCCTTCGCCTGCGCCGGACAGGACATCGTCCTGATCGATGCCAAGGACCGCGGCCAGGCCGACTTCGCAAAGCTGCAGGACACGGCAATGCGCGACATCGGCGAGCAACTCGGCGCGCTGGTCGACCTCGGCTTGCTGGGCGAGGCGGCCAAATCCCGGATCGTCGCCCGCATCGAAGTCGTGCCGCGCGCCGCCGCTGCCGACCGCCTGCCGCAGGTGGAGCTCCTGTTCGAGGGGGTTCCCGAAATCATGGAGGCGAAAGCGCAGGCACTGGCGTTCGCCTGCCGCTTTCTGCCGCAGCAGGCGGTGGTCGCCTCGACCTCGTCGACATTTCTGTCGACCGCGCTGGCCGGCATGGTGACCGTGCCGCAGCGTTTTCTGAACGCCCACTGGCTCAATCCCGCGCACCTGATTCCGCTGGTCGAACTTTCGCCCCACCCCGACACCGCTCCCGAGGTCACGCGCTCGCTGCAGGAAATGCTGGAGCGGATCGGCAAGGTCACGGTGCTCTGCGGCCCGTTCCCGGGATATATCGTGCCGCGCCTGCAGGTGGTGCTGATGAACGAGGCGGCGCGCATGATCGAAGAGGGCGTGGCGACCGCGGAGGACATCGATCGCGCCACGCGTTTCGGCTTCGGGCTGCGCTATGCCGCGATGGGCGTGGTCGAGTTCATCGACGTCGGCGGCAACGACATCCTCTACTACGCCAGCCGCTACCTGAGTGAGGCGCTCGACGATCAGCGCTATGCAAGCCCCGAGATCGTCGCACGCTACATGCGCGAAGGGCGCAACGGGCTGCGCGACGGCAAGGGTTTCCACGACTGGTCGGGCACCGATGCCGGCGCCTATCGCCGCACGAGCACCGCTCGCATCGTGGACCTGCTGCGCATCGCCGACAAGCTTCCGGTGTTCGCCGACTGAGCCGGCGGTAGCTCACGAAGACCCTGACTGCCGGCGCCGATCTGAGATAATGGCTCACTGCCGCTGTGCCGGGCCTGAAACCGCGGAGGTGCGCCATGCTCAAGGAACGCATAACCCTGACCCAGTTCATCATCGAGGAGCAGCGCCGCGTCAAGGACGCCCGCGGCGATTTCTCGGTGCTGCTCAACGACATCGTCACCGCCTGCAAGATCATCAGCCACCGCGTCTCGCGCGGCGGACTTGGCGCCGATGACGAGGATCTGCGGGTGTATCTGGAGCGCGCCGCGAGCGACTCGATCATCGAATCGACCCTGCGCACCGGGCGCCTGGCGGGAATGAGTTCCAAGGCGGTCAGCGGCATCACGCCGATTCCGGCGCACTATCCGCGCGGCAACTATCTGCTGGTCTTCGATCCGCTCAACGGTTCCGGCAACCTCGACATCAACTTCATGTCCGGCACGATCTTTTCGGTGCTGCGTGCGCCGGCGGGGAAAATCGAGATTGCCGCCGGCGATTTTCTGCAGCCGGGAAACCGGATGGTGGCGGCCGGATTCATGCTCTACGGCGCCTCGACGCGGCTGGTGCTGACCACCGGCAACGGCGTCAATGCCTTCATGCTCGATCGCGAGATCGGCGAATTCGTGCTCACCCATCCGCAGATGGAGCTGCCGGACAATGCCGCCACCTTTGCCATCAACGCGTCCAACGAGCGCTTCTGGGAGCCGCCGGTGCGGCGCTACGTCAAGGAGTGTCTGGCTGGCAAGACCGGTCCGCGCGGCCGCGATTTCGGCATGCGCTGGGTCGCCTCGCTGATTGCCGAGGCCTATCGCGTGCTGGTCAGGGGCGGCGTGTTCCTCTATCCGGTCGATGCCCGGACCCGCGACACGGGCGGCCGCCTCGGCCTGCTGCACGAGGCCGACCCGATCGCCTTCATCATGGAACAGGCGGGCGGCGGCGCCACCACCGGGCGCGGCCGCATCCTCGACGTCGAGCCGACCGAGCTGCACCAGCGCAGCGCCTTTATTTTCGGTTCGAAAAGCGAAGTCGAGCTGATTCAGCGCTATCACCAGGACTACGTCGAAGGCCGCGATTCCGACAGCCACGACTTTCCCCTGTTCGGCAATCGTTCGCTGTTCCTCCACGAGTAGGACTTGCCGCCGGGACAAGGGCGGCGGGCGGCAAAGGCTCTATCATTGCCGCATGTTCGAGCCGCCACCGCCATGCCCGCCAAGCCACTGAAAGTCCTCTCCGTCATCCCGCCGATGACGCAGTTGAACACGCCTTATCCGTCGACCGCCTACCTGACCGGTTTCCTGCGTTCGCGCGGCTTCACGGCGGTGCAGGAGGACCTGGCGCTGGCGCTGGTGCTGCGCCTGTTCGCGCCCGACGGCCTGCGCGCGCTGCGCGGGTGCATCCAGGACTTGCCGGCGCAGCAGCGCACACCGCGGGTGCAGGCCTTCGATCGGGCTTACGAGCGCTACCTGGCGACCATCGAGCCTGCGGTGGCCTTCCTGCAGGGACGCGATCCGTCGATCGCGCATCGCATCGCCGGGCGCCACTTCCTGCCTGAGGGATCGCGCTTCGCGCCGCTCGAGGCCTATGTCGATGACGAGGGCGGTGATCCGCTGGCCTGGGCCTTCGGCGCGCTGGGCGTGACGGACCGTGCACGGCACTTCGCCACGCTCTACCTCGACGATGTCGCCGACGTGTTGCGCGAGGCGGTCGATGCGCGTTTCGAGTTCGTCCGCTATGCCGAATCGCTGGCACAGAGCCAGGCCACGTTCGAGCCGCTGGCACAAGCGCTGGCCGCGGCGGAGAACCTGGTCGATCGCACGCTGCGCGAACTGACGCTGGAGGCCGTGCGGCGGCATGCACCCGACGTGGTGCTGATCTCGGCGCCTTTCCCCGGCAATGTCTATGGCGCCTTCCGCATCGCCCAGGCGATCAAGGCGCACGACGCCTCCATCGTCACGGTGCTCGGCGGCGGTTTCGTCAATACCGAGTTGCGCGAACTCGCCGAGCCGCGCGTCTTCGACTATTTCGATTACGTCACGCTCGACGACGGCGAGCGCCCGCTGCTGGCGCTGCTTGAACACCTGCAGGGCCAGCGGCCGCAGGAACGGCTGGTACGCACTTTCCTGCGTGGCGCAGAAGGCGTGCGCTACATCGATGCCAAAGAGCCCGACATTCCCTTCGCCGAGGCAGGCACGCCGACCTGGGACGGCCTGCCGCTGGACCGCTACCTGTCGCTGCTGGACATGCTCAATCCCATGCACCGGCTGTGGTCCGACGCGCGCTGGAACAAGCTGACCGTGGCCCATGGCTGCTACTGGAAGAAGTGCAGCTTCTGCGACGTCTCGCTCGACTACATTTCGCGCTACGAGGCGGTTGCGGCGACGACCCTGGTCGACCGCATCGAGGCCATCATCGCCGAGACCGGGCAGACCGGTTTCCATTTCGTCGACGAGGCGGCGCCGCCCAAGGCGCTGAAAGCGCTCGCCGCGGAGCTGCAGCGGCGCAACCGGGCGATTTCCTGGTGGGGCAACATCCGCTTCGAGAAATCCTTCACCCCGGACCTCTGCCTTGAACTCGCCGACAGCGGCTGCATCGCGGTGTCGGGCGGCCTCGAAGTGGCTTCCGACCGGCTGCTGAAATTGATGCAGAAGGGCGTCTCGGTCGAGCAGGTGGCGCGCGTCACGCAGGCCTTCACCGAGGCCGGCATCCTGGTGCACGCCTACCTGATGTACGGCTTCCCGACGCAGAGCGTGCAGGACACCGTCGACGCGCTCGAATACGTGCGCCAGCTGTTCGCCGCCGGCTGCATCCAGTCCGGCTTCTTCCATCGCTTCGCCTGCACCGTGCATTCGCCGGTGGGCCTGCATCCCGAACAGTTCGGCGTCCGGCTCAAGCCGCTGCCGCAGGTCACGTTCGCGAAGAATGACGTCGGCTTCATCGACCCGGTCGGCGTCGACCACGACGCGCTGGGCGTCGCGCTGAACAAGGCGCTCTACAACTACATGCACGGCATCGGCCTCGAGCAGGACGTGCGCAGCTGGTTCTCCGGCCGGGTGCCGAAGACCACGGTGTCGCGGCACTTCATAGAACGGGCCGTGCGCGGATGAGCGCCCCGCACGGCCGCCGGAAGGGGCGCCAGCCCCGCATCGGAGCCGCGCAGCGGCGAACCGTGGTCACTCCCTTCCTTGGGGGCGAAGGCAGGGTTTCGCCGAGCACCGCTCTGCGCTGCCGAAGCCGGCTGGCTGTGCAAAGCCAGCCGTGGGCGGGGGCAGGGGGGAGGGCGGTCCAGTGACGGAGCCGGAAAAGCCCTGGCATATCCCGGAGGCGGACCTGCATCCCTCGCTGCCGGTACGCATGGTGCTGCTGGTTCTGGGCAGCATCGCGCTGCTGCTCGGCATCATCGGCATCTTTCTGCCCGGGCTGCCGACCACGCCCTTCATCCTGGTCGCCGCCGCCTGCTACGCGCGCGCCTCGGAGCGCTTCTATCGCTGGCTGCTGCTCAACCCCACCTTCGGCCCGCTGATCGCCGAGTGGCGCCATCACCGCAGCATTCCCTGGCGCATCAAGTGGCTGGCGATCACGCTGATGAGCCTGACCATCAGCGTCTCGATCTGGAGCTTTGCCGGCAAGCCATGGCTGCAGGGTCTGCTGGCCTTTATCGGCTTATCCACGGCAATCTGGCTGTGGCGCGTCCCTTCGCGCGACCGGCCGCGTCGACCGGGGTAAAATTTGAGCCAATACAGATAAACAGGGAGTTCGCATCATGGCCACTTACACCACCGAATCCATCCGCGCTGTCGCCCTCGTCGGCCATGGCGGCGCAGGCAAGACCACACTGACCGAGGCCCTGTTGTTCAAAGCCGGCGCGATCGCCGCCAAGGGCAGCGTCGAGAAAGGCAGCGCCGTCTGCGACTTCGACCCGCAGGAAAAGACCGCCGGCCATTCGCTGAATTCGGCAATGGTTAATTTCGCCGCCGAGGGCGTGCATATCCACCTGATCGACACTCCGGGCTATCCCGATTTCGCCGGCCAGGCGGTCGCCGCGCTGGCCGGCGTGGAAACCGCCCTCGTGGTGATCAACGCCCAGACCGGCATCGAACTCGCGACCGAGCGCATGATGCGCGCGGCGCAGGCGCGCGGCCTGGCGCGCATGATCGTGATCAACAAGATCGATGCCGACAATGTCGATTTGCCCGATCTGGTGGGCCAGATTCGCGAGCGCTTCGGCAAGGAATGCCTGCTGCTCGACCTGCCGGCGCATGGCCGCCGGGAGGTGGTCGAGGTGCTGGAGCACGACGCCGGCGATGCCGACTTCGATTCGGTCGCCCATGCCCACCGCGAACTGATCGACCAACTGGTGGAGGAGGACGAATCGCTGCTGGCGCGTTACCTGGAGGAGGGCAAGGACCCCGATGCGCAGGAACTGCACGCGCCTTTCGAGAAGGCGCTGCGTGAAGGCCACCTGATCCCGATCCTGTTTACGTCCGCGCGCACCGGCGCCGGCATCGGCGAACTGCTGCACGTGCTGGCCAGCCTGGCGCCGAACCCGGCCGAGGGCAATCCGCCGCCCTTCTATCGGGGCGAGCCCGGCCATACGACGGAACCCTTTGCCGCCGTGCCCGATCCGGCGCAGCATGTGCTGGCCCACGTCTTCAAGATCATCGCCGATCCCTACATGGGCAAGGTCGGCATCTTCCGCGTGCATCAGGGCACGATGCGCAAGGACAGCCAGCTCTTCGTCGGCGACGGCAAGAAGCCGTTCAAGGCCGGTCACCTCTACCAGTTGCAGGGCAAGGACTATGTCGAGGTCGACAGCCTGCTGCCGGGCGACATCGGCGCCATCGCCAAAGTCGAGGAAATCGATTTCGACGCGGTGCTGCACGATTCGCACGACGAGGACCACATCCATCTCAAGCCGCTGGAATTTCCCAAGCCGATGCAGGGCCTGGCCGTCGAGACCAAACGCAAGAACGACGAGCAGCGCCTGTTCGACATCCTGCACAAACTCGAACTGGAAGACCCCTGCTTCGAGGTCGAGCGCCACCCGACCACGCACGAGACCGTGATCCGCGGCCTCGGCGAAATGCATCTGCGCTACAAGCTGGAAAAAATGGCGACCCAGTTCAAGCTCGAACTCGACACCAGGCCGCCGCTGATTCCCTATCGCGAGACCGTCACCGCCAATGCCGAGGGTCACTGCCGGCACAAGAAGCAGTCGGGCGGCGCCGGCCAGTTCGGCGAGGTGTATCTGAAGATCGAGCCGCTGGCGCGCGGCGCCGGCTTCGAATTTGTGGACCACGTCAAGGGCGGCGTGATTCCCGGCGTGTTCATGCCGGCCGTCGAAAAGGGCGTGCGCCAGGCACTGGCGCTCGGCGTCACCGCCGGCTTCCCGGTCGAGGACTTGCGCGTCATCGTCTATGACGGCAAGACCCATCCGGTCGACGGCAAGGAGGTCGCCTTCGTCACTGCCGGGCGCAAGGCCACGGTGGAGGCGATTCGCGCCGCCAACCCGATCGTGCTGGAGCCCATCGTCAACATTGAAATCGTCGCACCCGAGGCCGCGATCGGCGACCTCACCGGCGACCTGTCGAGCCGGCGCGGCCACATCACCGGCACCAGTCCGCGTCCCGGCAACACCGCCGCGATCACCGGCGAAGTGCCGCTGGCCGAGATCACCGACTACGCCTCGCGCCTGAAATCCATGACCGGCGGCCAGGGCGCGTTCAGCATCGAGTTCGCGCGCCACGCGCAAGTGCCGCCGCAAGTGCAGCAGAAACTCGCGGCCAGCTTCAAGCTGAAGGACGAGGACGACTAAGCCGGACTTCGGCGCCGACAGAAGTCGGCGCTGGCGCTACGGCGCCTGGAACCGGCCAGGCGCGATCCGAACGGTTCAGACCGCTGCCCGGCGCAGGCGCAAGGCGTTGCTGATGACCG
The DNA here is from genome assembly GCA_022842325.1 of Sulfuritalea sp. Taxonomy (GTDB): domain Bacteria; phylum Pseudomonadota; class Gammaproteobacteria; order Burkholderiales; family Rhodocyclaceae; genus Sulfuritalea. Next base: position 74,143 of record JALHPU010000018.1, read on the forward strand.
AGACCGAGCTGAAGCTCATGGCCAGCGCCGCAATCAGCGGCGACAGCAGCAGGCCGGTGAAGGGGTAGAGCAGTCCCGCCGCGAGCGGCACGCCGAGCGCGTTGTAGACAAAGGCGAAGGCCAGGTTCTGGCGCATGTTGCCGACGGTGGCGACCGACAGCGCCCGCGCGCGCAGGATGCCGCGCAGGTCGCCCTTGACCAGAGTGACCTGGGCGCTGTTCATGGCGACGTCGGTGCCGGTGCCCATGGCGATGCCGACATGCGCCTTGGCCAGCGCCGGCGCATCGTTGATGCCGTCGCCGGCCATGGCGACCTGGCGGCCTTCGCGCTGCAAGCGGTCAACGAGATCTACCTTGTCGCGTGGTTTGACTTCGCCATGCACCTCGTCGATACCCAGGCGAGCGGCCACGGCGCGTGCCGTGGTGAAGCCGTCGCCGGTGGCCATGACGACGCGGATGCCAGCCGCCTTGAGTCCTGCCAGGGCTTCCGCGGTCGACCCCTTGACCGGATCGGCGACCGCGAGCAGTCCCGCCAGTTGCTTGTCCACGGCCAGGTACATGACACTGGCGCCCATCAGCCGCAGGGACTCGGCCTGGTCCGCCAGTCCGCTCCAGGCGACCTGCTCGTCGTCCATCAGGGCGGTGTTGCCGAGAGTCACCGCGCGGCCCGCCAGCTTGCCGCGCACGCCGATGCCGGAGCCCGATTCGAATTCCTCCGGCGTCTCCAGCGCAAGCTTGCGCTGCCTTGCCTCGGTGACGATGGCATGGGCCAGCGGATGCTCGCTGCCCTGGTCGAGGCTGCCGGCGATGCGCAACACCTCGTCCTCGCTAAACCCCGGCGCGGCGACCGCGCTGTGAAACGTCGGCTTGCCCTCCGTGAGCGTCCCCGTCTTGTCCACGATCAGGGTGTCGATGTTTCGAAATTGTTCGATCGCGGCGGCGTCGCGGAACAGCACGCCGGCCGTGGCCGCCTTGCCGGTGGCCACCATGATCGACATCGGCGTCGCCAGCCCGAGGGCGCAGGGGCAGGCGATGATCAGCACCGATACCGCGTTGATCAGGCCATAGACCCAGCTCGGTTCGGGTCCGAACAGCCCCCAGCCGAAGAAGGTGAGCACGGCGATGCTCATCACCACCATCACGAACCAGCCCGCCACCACGTCGGCCAGGCGCTGCATCGGCGCCCGCGAGCGCTGGGCCTGGGCCACCATCTGCACGATCTGCGCCAGCACGGTTTCCGCGCCGACTTTCTCGGCGCGCATGATCAGGCTGCCGTTGGCGTTGATCGTCGCCCCGATCAGCTCGTCGCCGGGCTGCTTGGATACCGGAATGGCTTCGCCGGTGAGCATGGATTCGTCGACCGCGCTTTGTCCTTCCTCCACTGCGCCATCCACCGGCACCTTCTCGCCGGGGCGCACCCGTAGCCGGTCGCCGACATGGACGTGGGCCAGGGGAATGTCTTCCTCGCTGCCGTCGGCCGCGATGCGCCGCGCCGTCTTGGGCGCCAGACCGAGCAGGGACTTGATCGCGGCGGAGGTCTGCGAGCGTGCCCGCAACTCGAAGATCTGCCCGAGCAGGGTCAGCGAGACGATCACCGCCGCCGCCTCGAAATACACCCCGACCCGGCCGTGCTCGACAAAGGAGGCGGGGAACACGTCCGGCGCGACGGTCGCCACCACGCTGTAGCCGAAAGCGGCCGCCGTGCCCGAACCGATCAGGGTCCACATGTTGGGATTGCGCGTCAGCACCGACTGCACGCCGCGCACGAAGAACGGCCAGCCGGCCCAGAGGATGATCGGCGCCGAGAGGATCAGTTCGACCCAGCTCTGGCTTTGCGGCGCCAGCAGTTCCAGACGATGTCCGGCCATGGCGAGCGTCGTCACCACCAGCGTCAACGGCAGGGTCCACCAGAAGCGGCGGCGGAAGTCGACCAGCTCGGGATTTTCCTCGTCGTCCAGCGCCGGCAGTTCCGGCTCCAGGCTCATGCCGCACTTGGGACAGTTGCCGGGCGTCGGCTGGCGGATCTCCGGGTGCATCGGGCAGGTGTAGACCGTGCCCGCGACCACGATCGCCGCCGCGGCCGGTTCGGCGGCGGCTTGCAGATAGCGTTGCGGTTCGGCTGCGAACTTGGCCAGGCACTTCGCGCTGCAAAAGTGATAGGTCTGTCCCGCGTGTTCAATAAGGTGAACGGAATCGGGCCTGACCGTCATGCCGCACACGGGATCGATCATCGCGTCGTCCGCATTCATCGGATTTGCCTCCGTACCAGCCATACGACGAGGGGCGGGATCAGCAGCCATTGCAGCAGCGGCGCCAGCCCGGTGCCGAGCAGCGGCAGCCGCGGCATTGCTTCGGCATAGTCCCAGCGGCCGCCGATTTGTGTGGCCCAGTATTCCAGCGCGATCGTGACGACGAGGCCAATGGCGACGAAAGTGCCCAGGGTCGCGGCGGAAGGCCGCCGCATCCAGTCGCGCGTGCGGCTTGCTGCCGCGACCAGCCAGAAGGCCAGCAAGGCGATCGCCGCATCGCCCGCCGCGGCGCGGGTGCACATGATGACGCCATCCCAGTGCGCCAGCGACGGCATGCCCTTGAACAGGGGAATCTGCCACAGCTCCCAGGGCAGGTTGAGCAGGAAGGCGAACAGGGCCACGTTGGTCTCGGGCCAGTTCATCACGCCCTGCCGTGAGGCCGGGCGCTCCAATGCGGAAGCCATGACAGAGCTGCTTGTGCCTACTTCATGGGCATGGGCGCGGTAGGCGCTGCGCCTTCCTGGCGGCGCATCATCTGCTCCATCATCATCTGCATCATGTCCATGCGCTTTTCCATTTGTTGCATGCGGTCCGGCGCGTCGGCGGGCGCGGCGGCGCCCCCCATCATGCCCATGCCGCCCTTGCCCATCATGCCGCCGTGCATCGCCGCCATGCCGCCTTTGCCCATCATGCCGCCCTCCATCATCGGGCAATCCATCATTCCGGCCTTCATGTCGTGCGCCATCTTCATGTTCTCCTGCATGGTCTGCATGTGCTCGGCCATGGCTTTCTGGCGCGCCTCGTCGGTCTTCGCCCTGGCGATGCGGTCGAGCTGCGCCGGCATCTTCTTCACGTTGTCCTGCATTCTCTTCACCTGCGGCGCCGCTTGGGCGGGGGCGCTTGTCGCGCCTGCCGTCTTTTCCGGGTGGTGAGCGTCATCGGCGAAGACCGGTGCTGAAAACGCAAGTGCGGTCGCAATGGCTGTCATGGCAAATTTGTTCATGGTGTTTCTCCTTGGTCGGTTCATTCCCCGTCCCCTGGCAGGCGACGGATGGGACTCATAAGCCTGCATGGCGGGGTCTTGCCGGTCGGTGCGTTGCCGAACATCAAGCACCCGGATTCAATGGCGCGCGTAAGTGGCGGTGCGGCCATCCTTGCCGACCAGCAGGATTTCATAGGGAATCTTGCGTGCATCGTCCATGCCGGGCGCGCTGGCCGGCATTCCCGGTGAGACGAGACCCTTGGCGCGCGGCTTTTCGGCCAGCAGGCGCTTCACATCGGCGGCAGGCACGTGGCCTTCGACCAGATAGCCGCCAACTTCGGCGGTATGGCAGGAGCCCATGGCCGGCGGCACGCCGAGGCGCGCCTTGTGCGCGGCGACGTTTTCGGTGTCGATGGTCACCACCGGGAAACCGCTGGCCTTCATGTGCTCGACCCATTTGCTGCAGCAACCGCAGCTCGGGCTCTTGTACACCGTCACCGTCGGCAAAGGCGCCGCGGCCCAGGCCATGGGTGCCAGCAGCGAGAGGACAAGCGCGATTCGGATGGTGGATTTCATTTTCGGCTCCCTGAAGTGGACAAGGCCAGTATCTGCCTTCGATCCCGACAGCAAGCTGACGCGTGGGTGACATCTTTGTAATCTTCCGCCTGCCATTGCCGGAGAGCCGAAGCGGGAGTCGGCGCCGGCGGTACGGCGATGGCGATGTGCATGGGGGTAATGCAGGCGCCTGCCGATCCGGGCATGGAAAGCAGCGGCGCTTGCGCGGGAGCGTGACTGCGGATATTATGAATGAACGATCATTCGAAACAAGATTCCGACCATGGCGCGTCCCCCTGCCAACGTGGCTCCCGGCCAGATCCGCGAGCAGATCATCGTCGCCGCGCTGCATCTGTTCACCCAGCGCGGCTACTTCAACACCTCGGTGCCGGACATGGCGCGGACCGCCCAGGTCAGCGTGGGCTCCATCTACCACCACTTCAAGGACAAGGAAGACGTCGCCCGCGCGCTCTACCTGAGCCTGATGGAGGGCATGCAGGCCGAGCTTTCGCGCATCGCCGCGGATCACGCCACGGCGCATGACCGCTGCCGCGCCGTGATCGCCATGCTGTTCGAACTGACCGAGTCGAGCCGCGAAGCCATGGATTTCATGCTCTACGCCAAGCACCGGGAATTCCTGCCCGGCGAGCGCCCGGTCTGCTCCTCGCAGCCCTTCGAAACCATGCGCGATTTCGTGCAGCAGGGCATGGAGCGGGGCGAGATCCGCCGCATGGATGTAATGGTGGCCAGTTCCAGTATTTTCGGCGGGGCGCTGCGGCTGATTACCGCGCGCCTCGACGGGGTTCTTGCCGAGCCGCTACCGGACAGGCTGGATGCTGTCTGGGAATGTGCCTGGCGGAGTGTCGCGGCCTGAATCCGGGTCGTTTTTTTTTAGCCTTAATTTCGAACGAACATTCATTCTAGGAGAGAGAACATGAAATCCATGGCCATCGTGATTCGTGATGACTCGTACGACAAGATCCTGACGCCGCTGGCGTTTGCATACCTGACGGCATCGGAAGGAACGCAGGTCGACATGCTGTTCGTCAACTGGGCGGTCAAGGCCCTCACCGCCGAGGGCGCCGCCGCGCTGCGCATCGACGGCCGCCACGCGGCCGAGGAAGCCATGGTGCGCGAAGGCGTGGCCAAGGCGGGGCTGCCGGTCGAGGTCTATGACATCATCAAGGCGCTGAAGGCGACCGGCTGCGTAAACTTCTACGCCTGCAGCCTGGCCGCGGCGATCTTCGGCGTTAACGAAGGCAACCTGATTCCCGAAGCCGAGGGCATCGTCGGCGCCGCCTGGTTCCTCAACGACAAGGCCGCCAAGGCCGAGCACTACCAATACTTCTGAGGAGATCCGCATGAGCGATACGACTGCTACCGCGACCCTCGACACCTCGGGCAAGTGCTGCCCGATGCCGATGGTCGAAACCAACAAGGCGATCAAGGGCCTGGCCGTGGGCGATGTGCTTGAGATCATCGCCACCGACGTCGGTACCCGCAAGGACATTCCTTCCTGGTGCGAGCGCACCGGCCAGACCCTGCTGTCGATGACGGAAAAGGATGGCGTGATCAACTACCACGTGCGCAAGGACCGCTGAAGCGCCGGTGTGTGCGTCGGCCATCGCGCGGCGGTGGCGCTTACGGACGGGGTGACAATCCCGTCCGTTTTCATTCCTGCCGGCAGGATCAGTGCTTGTGATCCGTATGCCCGTCCTTTGCCGCCACGGGGGGTGCCATGGGTGCCGCGGGTGCCATGGGCGCCAGAGGAGTAAATCGCGCCTGCTCGGCAGCCTTGCCGGCCATGGTGACCGAGACCACGGCCTTCATGTCCGGCGTCGAAGCGTACTTGCCGACGCCCTTGAGGCGGTTGTCGCCATCGGGTACCAGCTTGACGCTGGCTTTCTGCTTGCCGGCGAGGAGGGTCGCCGTGCCGCCGGCGCCGACTGTCGGCACCTTGGTTCCGGCGTGGTCGGTGACATACACGACCACGGGATTGTCCCTGGCCTCCTTGCTGTCTTTGGCGACGACCAGTTCGAAGTGATAGACGCCGGCCATGCGCAACTGGCCGCCGTTGGGCGCCTTCTGGGTATCGAGCACTTCGTCGCTGTGAGCCAGCGCTGCGGCTCCGCTCAGCATGGCGGCGGTGAAGATCAGAACGTTCAGGGTTTTCATTGGATGTCTCCTCGGGGTTGATTGAAATTCAGAAACTTTCTTTCGACTGATCGGCCAGCAGTCGTTCCAGCGCGGGTTTGCCCCAGAGCCAGAACATCAGCGGCGTCAGCAGGGAATCGAGCAGCGTCGAACTGATCAGGCCGCCGAAGATCACCACGGCCACCGGGTGCAGCACTTCCTTGCCCGGGGCGTCGGCCGACAGCAGCAATGGCAGCAGCGCAAAGGCGGCCACCAGCGCGGTCATCAGCACGGGGGTCAGGCGTTCCAGCGAGCCGCGCACGATCATTTGCTGGCCGAATGTCTCGCCTTCGAAGGCGCAGAGATTGATGTAATGGCTGATCTTGAGGATGCCGTTGCGCGTGGCGATGCCGGTCAGGGTGATGAAGCCGACCAGCGCCGCGACCGACAGCGGCTGGCCGGAAATCCACAGCGCGATCACGCTGCCGATCAGCGCCAGCGGGATGTTGCCCATGATGATCAGGGCCAGCGCGGTCGAACGGTAACGACTGTAGAGCACCATGAAGATCATGGTCAGCGAGACGGCGGCAAGCAGGGTGATCAGCCGCGCGGCCTGCTCCTGCGCCTGAAACTGGCCTTCGAGCGCCGTGAAATATCCCTCCGGCAAGGGTTTGGCGGCGAGCTCGGCGCGCACGTCGGCGATCACCTGCGACATGTCGCGGCCGTCGGTGTTGGCCGAGAGCACGATGCGGCGGCGCGAGTTCTCGCGGCTGACCTGGTTCGGGCCGTCGCTTTCCTCGACGCTGGCGACTCGCGACAGCGGCACATGGCCGCCCGGCGTTTCGATCAGCAAGTCAGCCAGCGCCTGCGGACTGCGCGCACTTTCCGGCAGGCGCACCAGCAGGTCGAAGCGCCGGTTGCCCTCGATGACCTGGGTGATGCGCTCGCCCTCGATCATTTGCTCCAGGCTGCGCAGCAGGTTGCCGGGGGCGACGCCGTAGCGCGCCGCCTGCTCGTAGTCGAGGCGGATCTTGATCTGCGGGATCAGCACCTGCTTCTCGATCTGCAAATCGGTCACGCCGGGAATCTTCGCCAGGCGCTCGCGCAGTTCGGCTGCCAGGCCGCGCAGCGTGTCGAGGTCGTCGCCGTAGATTTTCAGCGCGATCTGGGCGCGCACGCCGGACAGCAGGTGGTCGAGGCGGTGCGAAATCGGCTGGCCGACGTTGGAAGCCGCCGGCAGGCTGGCCAGGCGCTGGCGGATGTCGGCGATGATCTGCTCGCGGCTGCGCTCGGAGGCCTTCAGGTCCACATCCATCTCGGTGTAATGCACGCCTTCGGCATGTTCGTCGAGCTCGGCGCGGCCGGTGCGGCGGCCGACCTTGGTCACCTCGGGCACCTGGGCAACCTGCTGCTCGGCCAGGGTGCCGATGCGGTTGGATTCGGCCAGCGAGGTGCCGGGATTGAGCAGCACATTGACCGTCAGCGTGCCCTCGTTGAACGGCGGCAGGAAGGAGCGCGAGAAGAAGGGCACGCTGGCCGCGACGATCAGCACCAGCGCCAGCGCGCCGCCCAGCAGCGCGCGCGCGTGCTTGAAGGACCACTGCAGCAGCTTCGCATCCCAGCGCTTGAGCCAGGACACCAGCGGGCTGTCGCCGGCGTGCAGCTGCTTCATGCGCGGCAGCAGGTAGTAGGCCATGACCGGCGTCAGTGTCACCGAGACGACCATGCTGGCGAGGATCGAAACGATGTAGGCCACGCCCAGCGGGGTGAACAGCCGGCCCTCGATGCCGGGCAGCACGAATAGCGGCACGAACACCAGCACGATGATAACGGTTGCATAAACGATGGCCGAGCGCACTTCCAGGGTCGCGGCGGCGATGACTTCGGCCACCGGGCGCGGTGAGGCTGCGGCCTGATTCAGCTTCAGCCGGCGCAAGACGTTCTCGACGCCGACCACGGCGTCATCCACCAGCTCGCCGATGGCAATCGCCAGACCGCCCAGCGTCATGGTGTTGATCGACAGCCCGAAATAATGGAACACCAGCGCCGTGGCCAGCAGCGACACCGGGATCGCCATCAGGGAAATGATCGTGGTGCGCACATTGAGCAGGAACAGGAACAGGATCACGGCGACCAGCATCGCGCCGTCGCGCAGCGCCTCCTCGACATTGCCCACCGAATGCTCGATGAAGTCGGCCTGCTTGAACAGGAAGGACGGCGCATCGATGCCCTGCGGCAAACTCTTGCCCAATTCGGCGATGGCCTTTTCCACCTCGCGGGTCAGGGTCACGCTGTCGGCGGCCGGCTGTTTCTGCACCGACAGGATCACCGCCGGCCGGCCCTGATAGCTGCCGTCGCCGCGCTTGATGGCCGGCGCCAGCTTGACCTCGGCGAGCTGCCTGAGCAGGATCGGCTGGCCGTTTTTCACGCTCACCACCAGATTCTGCAAATCCTCGATGCGCGAGCTGCGGCCGATCTGGCGGATCAGGTATTCGCGGCCCTGCGCTTCGAGAAAGCCGCCGCTGGTATTGGCGCCAAAATCGCGCAGGGCGGCTTCCAGTTTTTCGCGCTCGATGCCCAGCGCCTGCAACTGCGCGGGCTTGATCTCGACGCGGTACTGGCGCACTTCGCCGCCGATCGGAATCACCTGGGCGACGCCGGGGATGGTCAGCAGGCGCGGCCGCATGACCCAGTCGGCATATTCACGCACCACCATCGGACTGACCTTGTCCGGATCGGCGGGGATGGCGATCAGCAGGATCTCGCCCATGATCGAAGAGATCGGCCCCAGCTGCGGCACGATGCCCGGCGGCAGTTGTTCGCGCACCAGGTTCAGGCGCTCGGCAACCTGTTGCCGGTTGCGATAGATGTCGGAGCCCCACTCGAATTCGACATAAATTATCGACAGGCCGATGCCCGACACCGAGCGCACGCGCGTCACACCCGGCATGCCGTTCATGCTCGATTCGATCGGAAACGTCACCAGCTGCTCGACCTCCTCCGGCGCCATGCCGCCGGCCTCGGTCATCAGCGTCACGGTCGGTTTGTTCAGGTCGGGGAAAACGTCGACCGGCATCTGCCGCAGCGTGATCGCACCGTAAATGATCAGCAGCAGCGAAACGCCGAGGACGATCAGGCGCTGTCTGAGCGCGGTGTGGATGATGAAGTCAAACATGGTTTCAGCGCACTTGGGACAGCAGGCCGGCGCCTTCGATGACCACGCGGTCGCCCTCGCGCAGGCCGTCGACAATCGCGATGTTGGCGGCATCCAGCGCCTGATGGCGCACGCGGCGCACGACGAAGCGCTCGGCTTCCGTATGCACCCATACCGCCGTCTCGCCGGCGCCGACTTTGGTCAGTGCCGAGCGCGGCACCGCCGCGCCCTTGACCTCGTGCGCGGTGCGCACCATCACCTTGACCGGCTGGCCGACGGCCACCATCGAGTTGGCGGAAACGATGCGGAACAGCAGCGGCAGCGCCTGTTCGCGCAACTGGCGGCCGCCGCCGACGTATTTCAGTTCCAGCGCGGTTTGCTCCGCCAGCGCACTGGCCGAGATCAGGCTCGCACCGATCCCGGGATCGTAGGACAGGGCCTCGACCGCAAGGTGGTCGGGATCGACGATCTCGAACAGGACCTCCCTGGCATCGACGATCTGGCCGGCCACCAGGTGGTGGGAGGCGCTGATCACGCCCGCCCCCGGTGCCAGCAGCGGCTCGGCGCTGTCGATGCTGGCGGCGACGAAGGCGCGACGCTTTTGCAGCGCGCCGTGCTCGATCCGTGCCGCGTCGATTTCCTTTTGCGGCACGGCGCCCTCGAGCTGTTCGAAACGCTTCACCCGTCCATCGGCAATCGCCAGCTGGGCCTCCAGCTCGGACAAAAGCGCCTTCTGGTTGCCGCGGTCGATGGCGCTCGCCACCGGGCGCAGCCAGGCCAGCAGCTCGCCCTTGACCACCTTGCGACCCGCCGTCGGCATGCCTTTGGGGCCGGGCATCACGCTGCCGGCAACCGGAGCCTGGACGCGGCCGCCGGTGTTCGGGTCGGCAATCACCTTGCCATTGAGTTCGACGGTTGCCGCAAGGTCGCCAATGCGCGCCTGCTGGGTCCGAATGCCGAGCTTGCGCTGCACCGGCTTGGGCACGAACAGGCTGCCATCGGCCAGGCGCTGCAGCGCGGCCGGCGCATCGGCCGCGCCCGGCGCACCACTGGCCTGAGTCGCGGACGAGGGCTTCTTGGCGTCCTGGCTGTGATCCTCGTCGCCGTGGGCCAGCGCGCCGTTCGCCGCCAGTGCCAGTGCCGTCGTGGCGAGCAGTACGCGCAGATTGATTCTTGGCATTTCAGATTCCCCCGGCCTTGCGGCGTCGAATGACCAGCAGGGCGCCGGCGGCCAACAGCAGCAGCGCGGCGACGATCCAGACCGTCCGCCGGGTCCAGCCGTGGGCGTCCGCTGCGGCGATCACCGGCTGCGAAGTGTCCAGCGTTGCGCTGAGCAGGTCGGCGGTATCGCCGGCTTCGATGCTGATGGTCAGGGCATGCTTGGCGGGCGCCAGGGCTGCCGCCAGGTCCATCACGTAGGTGCCGGGCGCGGCCTCGCTGGCGAGCCCCTTCAGTCCGGCACCCTCGACCTCCACCTTGGCCTTCGCCACAGGCTCGTTGCTGGCAAAACGATCGACATAGACCACCAGATGCTTGCCGTCGAGGATGGCGACCACTTCGAAATCCTCGGTGGCGGCCACCGCACGCGGCGCGCCGGCCGTGACCGGGACCGGTGCCGGGGTCTCCCCCGCGTGGGTATGCCCATCGCTGGCGTCGCCGCCGGCCCATGCGGGAAAGGCGAGGGCCGCGGCCAGAAGAAGTGCTCCTGCTTGCATCATGGCAATGCTCCCAGCGCCTGGTTCAGGCGCGATATCGCCGCGGCGCGGGCCACGCGCTGACGGTCGTAAAAGGATTCGGCGTCGAACGCGGCGGCGCGGATGCGCAGCAGTGCCGACAGATCGGATTCGCCCAGCGCGAACGCCTTATCGGCCAGGCGCAGATTGTCGGCAGCCAGCGCACGACGCTCTGCGGCCATGGCGAGCTGTTGCCCGGCCGCGGCGAGCGCGCGTTGGGCGCGTTCCGTCTCAAGTTCGACGCGGGTGCGCGCACGCAGCATTTCGGCGTCGGCCTGGCTGGCCTCGGCCTGTGCCGCAGCGGTGTCGCGACGCACCAGTGCGCCGGAGGAAAACGGGATCTTGAGCCGCACGCCGACGCTGTTGCTGTAGGGCTCGGCGAAGTCGCCGCGCTCGCGTACCACGCGCAATGCCAGTTCCGGCGCGGCGCGCCGGGATTCCGCGGCGACCGTGGTGCGTGCCCGCGCGCTGCGCGAGGCCGCGGTGGCGGCGGCCAGCAGCGGATGCGTCGCGGCAGCGTCGGCGGGCTGCACTGTCATCGGTGCCGGCGCTTCCTCGCCGATTTCGACCGGTGCGCTGGCGCCGGTCAGCGTGCGCAGGACCTGTTCCGCCTGCAGCCGGTTGGCCTCGGCCTCGATCAGTTCCGCCTCGGCGGCGAGCACTTCCGACTGCGCCAGATTGCCGTCGATGCGCGACAGATCGCCGGCGCGGAAACGCCGCCGCACGTCGGATTCCAGCGCACGTGCCGTCTCCGCGCGGCGCGCGGCAAGCGCCCGCGCGTTGCGCGCCGCGGCCAGCCCCCACCACGCCTCGCGCAGCTCGCCGGCCAGCTCCCAGCGCAAGGCGATGCGCTTCGCGGCCACTTCATCGATCTGGCTCAGCGCCGCGTCCTCGCGCGCCGCCTTTTGTCCCGGCAGCCACAATGGCGTCGCCAGTTCGACTTCATATTCCTGCTGCCCCCGATCGCGATTCCAGCGGTCGTTGCGGCTGCCGATGGCAATGGCCCCCGGTTCCGGCGTCAGGCCGCCGGCAATGTCACGCGTCGCCTGTGCCTCGGCGTCGCGCGCATCCAGCGCGGCGGCCTGCGGATGCAGTCGCCAGGCCTGCGCCAGCGCAGACGCCAGCCCGCTCGCCGGCTTGCCGGCATCCGCCGCCAGCGCCGCCTGACCCGGCAGCAGCGCCACGGCACAGACCAGCGCCCAGCCCATAAGCCTTCGATTTCCTGTTGCCATGCCCAAGCTACCCATCGTTTGACGTGTCACGCATTCTGCAAAGGCCAAGCCCACGGGAAGCTGACGCGCGGATTACATTTTTGTAATCAAGGCCGGCAGGGGCGGTGCAAGGGCGAAGCGGCGGCGTGAAAGTCGGCGCGGGTGGCACGGCGGCGAGATGGTCGAGAAGCTTGGTTCGCGCGTGCGCCCTTAGCTGGTCACGCCGGGCCAGCCGAGGGTCCGGTCAGGAGTTGATGCTGGGGATTCAGGGAGGTCGGCTCGTCGGCCTGAACCGCCGTTGAAGGCTTGCTATCTGGAAGACTGCACCGCAGCGTAATCGGCCGGTGAGCGGCAATGACTGAGGGAGATGATCCATGCAGCAAGGCTTGCTGAAGTTGGTTTTCTGAAAGACGGCTCATCTATCTTGGATTCAACCGGTCGATGCAACACACTAAAAACTGCGTAAGCAGAAGGAGTGTTGCAGATGAAGCAAAGACCGAGGATCTATTACACGGAAAGCCAGAAAGCCTTGATGTGGGAGCGCTGGCGGAAAGGGGAGTCCCTTCAGCAGATCGCCCAGTTGTTTGATCGAAACCACTCATCCATACAACGCATACTGGCTGAGACCGGCGGGATAAGGCCGACGCCACGACACCGATCGAGCTTGGCGCTGACGTTGGCTGAACGCGAAGAAATATCGCGTGCGTTGGCATCCGGCCACTCGATCCGTTCGATAGCAGTTCTCCTTGAGCGAGCGCCATCCACTATCAGTCGCGAGATCCAGCGTAACGGTGGGCAAGATTGCTATCGGGCAAACCAGGCCGACCAAGCGGCTTGGGATCGGGCATGTCGCCCCAAGACTTGTAAACTGGCTGAGAATCGTATGTTGGCGCGCATCGTGGCAGCGAAGCTCCAATGGCTGTGGTCACCGGAGCAGATTGCTGGCTGGCTGAAGTGCGCTTACCCGGACGACGAGAACTATCAGGTGTCACACGAGACGATCTATCGCAGCCTTTTCATTCAAGCCCGTGGCGTCTTGAAGAAAGAGTTGTTGCAACATTTGCGGCGCACGCGAGCAATGCGCCGTTCGCGCCATCACACCCAGAAGTCAGACGATCGCCGCAGAATCCCCGACGCGGTATCGATCAGCGAGCGTCCTGCCACAGCGGAAGATCGGGCCGTGCCGGGGCACTGGGAAGGTGACCTGCTGTGCGGGAATCGGAGTAGTCAGATTGCAACTCTCGTCGAACGTCAAACGCGCTACGTAATGCTGGTTAAGGTCGCCAGCAAAGATGCTGAGACGTTCGCCAATGCGCTGATCAAGAACGCACGCAAGTTGCCACAGGAACTCTACAAATCTCTGACCTGGGACCGAGGCACCGAGATGGCCGGACACAAGCGCTTTACTATGGCGACAGACATACAGGTCTATTTCTGCGACCCTAGGAGTCCTTGGCAACGCGGGACCAATGAGAACACGAATGGGCTATTGCGGCAGTATTTCCCCAAGGGAACCGATGTTTCGACCTACTCGCAAGCCAAGCTCAATGCCATAGCGAGGAAACTGAATGAGCGCCCTAGGAAAACACTAGACTACGCCACACCCGCTGAACGATTTCACCAATCCGTTGCATCGACCGGTTGAATCCAAG
>JALHPU010000019.1 GCA_022842325.1 Sulfuritalea sp.
GGTCAGTTCGGCGCGTCGCGCCAGGTCGGCCAGATCGGCGAAGGCGGCGACCGCGCGCGCCGCGACGATGCGCGCGCCCGCCGCCGAAGCAAAGCCGCGCACCTGCTGCAGGCCGAGGCGCACGCAGGAAAGTGAGTCGCCTTCCAGCGTGCTGTCCCAGGCGCTGACGGTGACATCCACCGGCCGCACCTCGACGCCATGGCGGCGCGCGTCCTGCACCAGTTGCGCGGCGGAATAGAAACCCATCGGCTGCGAGTTGAGCAGGCCGAGCAGGAAGGCCGCCGGCTCGTGGCGCTTGAGCCAGGCCGAGTCATAGGCCAGCAGCGCGAAACTCGCCGCATGCGATTCGGGAAAGCCGTACTCGCCGAAGCCCTGGATCTGGTTGTACAGCGCCGCGGCGAACTCGTCGGCATAGCCACGGCTTTTCATGCCGCCGAGCAGCTTGTCGCGGAAAGGTTCGAGGCCGCCCTTCTTTTTCCACGCCGCCATGGCGCGGCGCAGCTGGTCGGCCTCGCCGGCCGTGAAACCGGCGGCGACAATGGCGATCTGCATCGCCTGTTCCTGGAAAATCGGGATGCCCAGGGTGCGTTCGAGCACGCCCCGCACCGCATCCGAGGGATAGCTGACCGGCTCCAGGCCCTGCCGCCGCCGCAGGTAGGGATGCACCATGTTGCCCTGGATCGGACCCGGGCGCACCAGCGCCACTTCGATGACAAGGTCGTAGAAGCAGGCGGGCCTGAGGCGCGGCAGCATGGTCATTTGCGCGCGCGACTCGATCTGGAACACGCCGATGGTATCGGCGCGCGCAATCATCTCGTAGGTAGCAGCATCCCTGTCCGGCACGTCGGCCAGCGCGAAGGGCCGGCCATGGCGCTGCGCCACGGCGGCGAGCATGCGGCGAATGGCCGAGAGCATGCCCAGCGCCAGCACGTCGACCTTCATCAGGCCCAGCGCGTCGATGTCGTCCTTGTCCCACTGGATCACGGTGCGCTCCGGCATCGCGGCGTTTTCCACCGGCACCAGGCGATCGAGCCGGCCGCGACTGATGACGAAACCGCCGACGTGTTGTGACAAATGGCGCGGAAAACCGATCAGCATCTGCGCGATGGCCAGCCAGCGCTGCACGCCCGTGCCGGCCGGATCGAGCCCGACTTCGGCAAAGCGCTGCGGCAATTCATCGCGCTTTTCCCACCAGGCCAGGTTGCCGGCCAGGCGCTCGATCGCGGCCAGCGGAAAGCCCAGCGCGCGCCCGGCATCGCGCAGCGCGCTGCGGGTGCGGTAGCTGATCACGGCGGCGGCCAGCGCGGCGCGCTCGCGGCCATATTTGGCGTAGATGTACTGGATCACTTCCTCGCGCCGCTGGTGTTCGAAATCGACGTCGATGTCGGGCGGCTCGTTGCGCTCCTTCGAGACGAAGCGCTCGAACAACATCGAGGCGCGCGCCGGATCGATCTCGGTAATGAACAGTGCATAGCAGACCGCCGAATTCGCCGCCGAGCCGCGTCCCTGGCACAGGATGCCCTGCCCGCGCGCCCAGGCGACGATGTCATGCACGGTCAGGAAATACGGCGCGTAGGCCATCTCGGCGATCAGTCGCAGTTCATGTTCGACCTGGGCCTGCACCTTGTCCGCCACGCCGGCCGGATAGCGTCGCCCGAGGCCTTCCCCGGTCAGTCGTCGCAGCCAGGAATCCGGCGTCTCGCCGGCCGGCACCACTTCCTCGGGATATTCGTAGCGCAGCTCGTCCAGCGAAAAGTTGCAGCGCGCGGCGATCTTCAAAGTCTCTGCCAGCAGCTCGGGCGGATACAGGCGCGCCAACGCCAGTCGCGAGCGCAGGTGGCGCTCGCCGTTCGGAAACAGCGCATGGCCGGCTTCCGCCACCGTGGTGTTCCCGCGCAGCGCGGTCAATACGTCCTGCAGCGGCCGCCGCGAGCGCGCATGCATATGCACGTCGCCGGCCGCGACCAGCGGCAATTGTGTCGCCGCCGCCAGCTCGCGCAGCCGCGCCAGGCGCTCGGGATCGTCGGGGCGCAGGTGGCGCTCGAAGACGATCCAGGCGCGGCCGGCGAAGTGCTCGGCCAGCCAGCGCGCGTCGTCGGCCCTGGCATCTGCCCCGGGCATCCACAGCGCCAGGCAATCCGGCACGCCGCCGCCATCCCAGCCGGCGAGGTCCGCGCGCGACAAGCGGTAGCTGCCCTTCTCCGCGCGACGGCGGCCGAGGGTCACCAGCGCCGAGAGATTGCCGTAGCCGGCGCGGTTCTGCGCCAGCAGCACCAGCTTCATGCCGCAGGCCAGCTGCAGTTCGGTGCCGTGGATCAGTTGCAAGCCTGAATCCCGCGCCGCCAGGTGGGCGCGCACGCTGCCGGCGAAGCTGCATTCGTCGGTGATCGCCAGCGCCGCGTAGCCCAGCCGCACGGCCCGCGCCACCAGTTCCGCGGCGTGCGAAGCGCCGCGCAGGAAGCTGAAATTGGACAGGCAATGGAGTTCGGCGTAGGCCGGCAGGGAGGACATGGCGCAGACGATAACTGTGTTTATATACAGCTTATCACTCACCGGCCGGGATGTGGCAATTGTCACGAAAGGCATCCCCGATCGCTCGACCCAAGCAATCAATCTTGATAAAACGCAACAAACTGCTTTGAACCGGGAGTAGGATCACCAGGAATTTATTGCAGTTTGGCTATTCCACTGACGGGTATTGAAAGGGGAAAATAATGAAAAAAACCATAACCGGGAGCCTGCTGGCCTTCGCCTCGGCGTTGCTGATTTTCGGCTGCACGCCAGGCATCAAGAGCTACCCGAACATGCCGGTCAAGGGTGTGGTCGAGGACGGCAGCAAGGAGACCTTCCTCAAGGTGCCGAATGCCACGGTCTGGCTGATCCCCGCCAATGACGTGGCGACCATGGGCAAGACCCCGATCGAGATCAAGGCCGATGCCACCAACGACGAGCCGCTGGAAGACAGCCTGGCCGCCAACCGCGGGCGCTACCAGAACACCAGGACCAACGAGCAGGGTGAATTCAGTTTTGCCGACGTCCCCGGCGGCAAGTACTTCGTCTATGTCGAGCCGGCCACCAGCAAGTACCTGCCCGGCGGCGACAAGTCACGCAAGGCGCTGGGCACCGACGAGCTGGGCGCCGCGCCGCTGCTGATCAAGATCTCGGGCAATGTGCCGCCCGATGCCAAATACATCGGCAGCTCGGCCTGCATCGAATGCCACGAGGACCAGAAGAACTTCACCGGCACCCTGCACCGGCTCGGCATCCAGGTCATCGGCAAGCCGAGCAAGCTGCAGGACCTGTCGAAATTCCCTGACTTCAACAATGGCCTGAACAAGCTGATGGCCGGCACCAAGTTCTGGTTCTACGGTTTCGACAAGGGGCGCGGTTTCGACAAATACCAGATGGCCACCAAGGCGCCGGCCGATGCCGCGTCGGCAAGCTTCACCGCCACCTTTTTCAAGGATGCCGACGGCAAGCTCAAGTTCCGCACCGAAAATCTGCGCGATCCCGCCGACCAGCCGCGCACCTATGCGATCGACATGACATACGGCGGCGGCCTGTACAAGCAGCGCTACCTGGTTCGCGTCGGCGCCAACCTGTTCCCCTTCGTCCAGTTCAACCAGCACGGCGACGACAGTTTCGCCGACCGCACGCGCAAGCCCTGGCGCGACTACCACGCCGACTGGTTCTACAACGAGACGACGAAGAAACTGATCGACCCGCCGCAGGGCAAGTCCTTCGACAAGGAATGCGCCTCCTGCCATTACAACGCCTACACGCTGGTCAAGAACGCCAAGGGTGACTACATCGCCGGAGCCAGCAACGACCGCAACGGCGAAATCGACATCGACGGCGACGGCAAGCCCAACGAGATCAACCTGGGCTGCGAAACCTGCCACGGCCCCGGCTCGGTGCACGACAAGGCGAAGGAAATCGACATGCCGGCCACCATCGTCAGCCCCAACAAGCTGGCCGCGGAACGTGTCGACGTGATGTGCGGGCAGTGCCACAGCCGGCCGCAGGGTCACCTGAACAACGACCAGCCGGTGAACAAGGACAACAAGATGATGTTGCCTGGCACCTCGCGCAACCGCTTCATCAAGGAATACACCACCCGTCCGGACGGCGCAGAAAAGGATTTCTGGGCGGATGGCCTGCATTCCAAGAGCCACCACCAGCCCTATTCGGACCTGCTCAAGGCCAAGAAGTACCGCAATGGCAACCAGTTGGTGGCCTGTTCCGACTGCCACGACACGCATGGCAACGGCAAGTCGCTGCACCAGTTGAAGCATGATCCGAAGACCACCGAGGTGTGCACTGCCTGCCACAAGGACAGCAAGGACATGAAGGCGCATCTGACCGACAAGGCCAAGTGCACGGTGGATGTCAGCAAGATCAGCTGTTCCGACTGCCACAATGCCAAGGTGGCGCAGACCGGCGCCGGTTTCGGCAAGGGCATGATCGGCAAGGACGGCAAGAACTACTGGGTCAATGACATCAGCTCGCATGTCTACGATGTGCCGCGCAAGGACAACAAGGGTGTCAAGGGCGTGGAGCCGGGCAAGGCGATGCCGATTCCCTACACCAACGCCTGCGGTGCCGCCTGTCACGACACGAAGAACCTCTGACGAGATTTTGCAGCAAACAAAAACCGCCGGCATGTCCGGCGGTTTTTTATGTCCGAGCGGGATGCGAGGACGGTACCCCCCGGTGGGGTATGTCCGCCCCAGCGGGACGGACGGTATCCCCTGACGGGATGATTCAGCGCACCGGCGCGATGCCCCACTCGGCGACGCCTTCCGGCAGCCGCAGCGCGTCGTAGCCCTTCTTGCGCAACAGTTCCACGGCGTCGCGCGCCATCAGGCAGTAAGGCCCGCGGCAATAGGCGACGACCGTCTTGCCCTGGGGCAGTTCGGCAAGCCGCTGCCTGAGTTCGTCGAGCGGGATCGAGCGCGCAAAAGGCAGGTGTGCGGCGAGAAACTCATCCGCGGGCCTCACGTCGAGCACCACTACATCGCCCTTGCGAGCCAGTTTGACCAGGCTTTCGCGATCCTGCGGCGCCAGTTCCTTCGGGTGGCTGACCATCTGCTCGATGACCAGGCGCAGTTCCACCAGCCTGTCCTCGGCCAGCGAATGGATCGCCACCCAGAAATCGGCGACCTGCCGGTTGGCAATGCGGTAGATCACGTACTTGCCCTGCTTCTCGGTCTCGACCAGATTCGCCGCGCGCAATTCGCGCAGATGTGCGCTGGCGAGCTTCATGCTGATCGCAGCTTCGCGCGCCAGGGCATCGACGGTCTTTTCGCCCTGGCACAGCAGTTCGATCAGTTCCAGCCGCTTCGGGCTGGAGGTCGCCTTGCCGATGCGGGCCACCTGCTCGTAGAGCAGGTCCTTGATGCGTCGCGGGTTGTTCATGAGCTTCAATCTAAATTTTGCGCGATCATCTGTCAAATATTTTGCAATTCTCTTGACAGCATTGGCATGGCCATACTAGATTAGTCTAATAGATCTTAGATTGTTATCTTACATCCACCCCAAAAACCGGAGGCACGAAATGGCCAAGCATCTGTTCATTCTCAACGACCCGCCCTATGGCACCGAGCGCAGCTATAACGCCATACGACTCGCGCGTGCGCTGCTGAACGCCCAGGAAGAAGTACGCATCTTCCTGCTGGGCGACGCCGCCGCCTGCGCTGTCGCCGGCCAGAAAGTGCCTCAGGGCTACTACAACCTTGGCGACATGCTGGGCGGCGTAGTTCGGCGCAAGGGAGAAATCTCCGTATGCGGCACCTGCATGGATGCCCGCGGCATGGCCGACGAGCGCCTGGTCGAAGGCGCCGGACGCGGCACCATGGACATTCTGGCCGAATGGACGCAATGGGCGGATAAGGTGCTGGTGTTCTGATGGTCAGAACCGCGCTCATTCTTGGCGCCGGCATCGGCGGCATCGTTGCGGCCGAAACCCTGCGCAAACTCCTGCCGGCGGAGGATCGCGTCGTTGTCGTCGAGCGTCAGCGCGACCACATCTTCGCGCCCTCGCTGCTATGGCACATGACCGGTGACAACGATTCCGCAGCATTCACGCGTCCGCTGGCGGCACTGTCGGCGAAAGGCATCGGGCTGGTCACCGGCGAGATTACCGGCATCGACCCCGCCGCGCTTTCAGTCGAGGTCGGCGGCAAGACCCTGACCGGCGACGCGATGATCGTGGCCCTCGGTGCCGACTATGCGCCGGACGCAATTCCGGGGCTTGCCGAGGCCGGACACAATCTCTACACGCTGGCCGGCGCCCAGGGAATCCGTGCCGCACTGGATCGCTTCGCGGGCGGCCGCATCGTGGTGCTGACGGCGGCCCCCGTCTACAAATGCCCAGCCGCGCCTTACGAGGCCGCGATGCTGGTCGATGCTTACTGCAAGAAGCGGAAATCAAGGAATAGCACGGAAGTCGCCATCCATGCCGCCGAGCCGATGCCGATGCCGGTCACCGGTCCTCTGGTTGGCGGCCAGATAAAGATGATGCTGGAGAAAAAAGGCATTGCCTACTTTCCCGGCCATCAGGTAACAAAGGCGGAAGCCGGCCAACTGCATTTCGCCGACGGCGCCACAATCGCCTTCGACCTGTTGCTCTACGTACCGCCGCACCGGGCACCGGCCGTGGTCAAGCAGGCGGGGCTATGCACCGAGTCGGGCTGGATTGCTGTCAATCGCGAAACAATGGAAACGAGATTTCCCAATGTCTACGCCCTCGGCGATGTCACCTCGATTCCGCTGAAAATGGGCCGGCCCCTGCCCAAGGCCGGTGTCTTCGCCAACGGCCAGGCGCAAGTCGTGGCGAAGAACCTTGCCCGCGCCTGGACCGGACACGGCGAGGGGGCGCGTTTCGACGGCCACGGCATGTGCTTCCTAGAAATCGGTGGCGGCATGGCGGGTGTGGGCAGCGGCAACTTCTACGCCGAACCGACGCCCGACGTGCGCATGCGCGGGCCGAATCCCCTGTGGCATATGGGCAAGATTCTCTACGAGAAGTATTGGTTGTATTCGCGGTTCTGAATTGCCGCGATCGACGCCTTGCCGCCCAAGGGCTATGCTACGGCCCGCCCGCAACTTTCTTCGCTCGCATCCATGCTTCGATTTGCCATGTCGCTGCTGGCTCTTGCGACCGCCGCCGCCCAGGCGCAGGTCACACTGAGCGTAGCGTCCCTGACGCAAGAACAGGTCCACGCCTTCTACATCGCACGCGGCTTTTCGACGACGGCGATTGCGCCTTATGCGCAAGCCTGCGTGCTGTCGTTCGAGTTTCGCAACGCCGGCCGGTCTTCCTTGCGTTTCCGTCTCGCCGATTGGCAAACCGGGGAGGGCATCGGCTTCCAGCCGCTGGCCGATTGGGACGCGGCATGGGAAGCGCACGGCATATCCGCCGCCGCGCGCACTGCATTCCGCTGGTCGCAGTTTCCACCCGAACAGGAATTCGAAGCGGGCGACTGGATCATGGGCATGGCGGCGCTGGCCCGGCGCCCGCCGGGCCAGTTCAGCCTGATTGCACGCTACCATGACCACACTGGAGACCATGAAATCCTTGTCGACAAACTTTCTTGCGCCCGCGACTGAGTTGGCAACCGAGTTGCCAAACGAGCGCCGCCGCTTTCTCGCCGCGCTGGCCCTGCTGGCGCTCCCGCTTCCGCTCCGCGCCCAGCCACGCGGCGGGTTTACGCCCATTCCCGGCGTGCCGCCAGCGCCGACTCTTGCCTTGCCGGACCTGGACGACAAGCCCGTCGACCTCGCCCTCTATCGCGGCAAGGTGGTATTGGTGAACTTCTGGGCGACCTGGTGCCCGCCGTGCCGCAAGGAGTTCCCCTCGCTCGGACGGGTACGCAAGCTCTTCAAGCCTGGGGATTTCGAGGTGCTGGCGGTGAATGTCGGCGAAGACCCGGAGACCGCGTTTTCCTTTGCCGGCGCAACCGATTTCCCGATACTCTTCGACCGCGATTCGAAGGCGATGGCGCACTGGCAGGTAAAGGGGCTGCCCAGCACATTCGTG
Source organism: Sulfuritalea sp. (assembly GCA_022842325.1). Lineage (GTDB taxonomy): Bacteria > Pseudomonadota > Gammaproteobacteria > Burkholderiales > Rhodocyclaceae > Sulfuritalea. Next base: position 8,042 of record JALHPU010000019.1, read on the forward strand.
GTCGACCGCCGCGGACGACTGGCCTTGCGCGCCGTGGGCGGCCGCGAATTCGACGATCCGGCCATCGTCGCGCAACTCAGGGAATTACTCGGACCAAGGAGCGCATGATGGGCGAAGATCTGTCCACCGCGACGAACCGCAGCATCGCCTTCTTCGAGCGGCAATTCCGACAGCAGATCGGCGAGTGCGACTTCAAACTGAACCCTTTCGAGCTTGAGGTTCTGCCACATCTGACCGGGCACGTGCTCGATTTCGGTTGCGGTCTGGGCAACCTGGCGATGGCCGCCGCCGAGCACGGCTGTTCGGTGCAGGCGCTGGATGCCAGCCCGGCGGCGATCGAGTACCTGCGCCAGCGCGCCGCGGCGGCAAACTTGCCGGTCGAGGCGATCGAAGCCGATTTGCGCGCTTACCGCATCGATGGCGATTTCGACTGCGTCATATCGATCGGTCTGCTGATGTTTTTCGATTGCGCGACGGCCGGGCGCGTGCTGTCGATGCTGCAGGAACGCGTGCGCCCGGGCGGCATCGTGGCGATCAACACGCTGATCGAAGGCACGACTTATTTCGACATTTTCCAGCCCGGTAGTTACTGCCTGTTGCCGCGCGACGAACTCAGTCGCCGCTTCGCCCGGTGGGAGCTCAGGCACCTGGGGTTTCGTGATTTCGAGGCGCCGGGACAGACGATCAAGTCCTTCGTCACAATCATTGCGCAAAAGCCCGGACATCCACTGCCATAGCAGCGGGACAATCCGATTCCGATCCCGAAATTACAGAAGCGCCGAGTCATCCAGTGAAACCCTCATTCCAGGGAAGGCGATATGTGCGAACTGCTCGGCTTTAGCGGCGATCGAGAGCAAAACCTGAGCCGCTGGCTGACGCCGTTCCGTTCACGCGGCGGCGGCAGCGCCGACAACCCGGATGGATGGGGCGTGGCCGCGTGGCGCGATGGCGTTGCGACGCTGGTCAAGTCGGCTGAACCGGGCTTCAGCAGCACGCAGTTCGCAGACCTGGCCAACACCCTGAGGACCCGGCTTGCCATCGCCCATGTGCGCAAGGCGCGGCATCCTCCGATACCGGGCATGCTCAACACCCACCCCTTCATCCATGCCTGCTGCAAGCGCGAATGGGTCTTTGCGCACAACGGCATGGTGCCCGAGATCATCGAATGGCAAAGCACCGGCGCGTTGTGTCATCCGGACGGTGAAACGGATTCGGAATACGCCTTCTGCCATTTGCTGAGCGAGATTGCAGAAGCCTATGAGAACCCTCTGCAGCCGGCGTGGATCGACCGCCTGGCTGCCCTATCGGAAAGGATCTCGATCCTGGGCAAGTTCAATTTCCTGCTTTCCGACGGACAGGAACTGATTGCCTACGGCCATGACCGTCTGCATCAGCTTGATATCGACGACTCGGACGGACGGCGAATCGTCATCGCCACCGAACCGCTCAGCGAAGCTTCCTGGCGTCCTTTTTCACCGCGCGAATTGCGTGTCTATCGGGACGGGAGAATGATCGCCTGTCAGAACCACAAGCGAACCTGAGGTCAACCGCCGGTATTGCGGCTCATGCCTCCACGGGCAGTCCCAAGGCTTTCCATTCCGGAAAGCCATCCACCAGGCGCCGCGCCTTGTAGCCCTTCTCGCGCAGCAGCGCCACGGCGTCGACCGAGAGCAGGCAATAGGGCCCGCGGCAGTAGGCGATGACCTCGCGCCCCTTGGGCAGTTTTTTCAGGTGACTGGAAAGGGCATCGGAGGCGATGTTGATCGCGCCGGGGACGTGGCCGGCGGCGTATTCCTCGGGCGGACGCACGTCGAGCACGGTGACCAGGCCCTGGCGCACGCGTTCGAGCAGTTCCCCGGCCGGCACCGGCTCGAGATCGTCGCGCGCCGTGATGTAGGTGCGCAGCAGTTGCGAGACTTCCGCGAGGCGCGACTCTGCCACGGTGGACAGCGCGCCGAACAGGTCGACCACGTCGGATCCGGCGACTTCGTAGAACACCCGCACGCCTTCCTTGCGCGCCCGCACCAGGCCGGCCTGACGCAGTTCCTGCAAGTGCTTCGAGGCATTGGCCACCGACAGCCTGGTCATGTTCGCCAATTCGTCCACGCTGCGCGGCCCCTGCGCCACGAATTCCAGCAGCTCCAGCCGGTTGGCGTGGCCCAGCGCCTTGGCGACGCGCGCCAGCTGCGCATATATGTCCTGCTTGAAGTTTCCCGTTGACATCGTCCGAGCTGCTCCTTATTATTCAACCAATCAGTTGAATAACTGAATTGTAGGCGAAAGCCCTCATGGGCACAAGCGCCAGTGTAGGAGGAGGAGTGATGACATTCAACGACTTTGCGCTGGCGAACGAGCCGGCGATCCGCCTTGCGGCCTTCTTCGGCATCCTCGCCCTGATGGCGGCATGGGAGGCGGTGGCGCCACGCCGCGCCCGGCTGCATAGCCGCACCGTGCGCTGGACTGCCAACCTGGGCCTGGTGGTATTCAACACGGTGCTGGTGCGCCTGCTCTTCCCTTTTGCCGCGGTGGCTTTCGCCGTGCTGGCAACGCAGCGCGGCTGGGGCCTGCTCAACAACCTGGCCCTGCCCGACGGGTTGGTGCTGGTGCTCGCCGTCGTGGCGCTGGACTTCGCCATCTACCTGCAGCACGTGATGTTCCACGCCGTGCCCGCACTGTGGCGCCTGCACAGGGTGCACCACGCCGATCCGGATTTCGACGTCACCACCGGCGCCCGCTTTCATCCGATCGAGATCGTGCTTTCGATGCTGATCAAGTTTTCCGTGATCGCCGTGCTCGGCGCGCCGGCCGCCGCCGTGCTGGTGTTCGAAGTGCTGCTCAATGCCACCGCGATGTTCAACCACGCCAACCTCAAGCTGCCGGCCGGCGTCGATGGCTTGCTACGCTTGTTGCTGGTGACGCCGGACATGCACCGTGTACACCACTCGATGGACGTTGCCGAGGCCAACAGCAATTTCGGCTTCAACCTGCCCTGGTGGGATCGATTATTCGGCACCTACCGAGCCACCGCGCAAATGCCGCAGAAAAGCATGGCCATCGGCGTCCAGGGCCTGACCGGCGATCCGCGCTGCGTCAGCCTGACCGGCATGCTTGCGCTTCCCTTCCTCGACGCCGGCCGCGATTACGCGATCGGCCACGCCGTGGAGGTGAAGCATGAAGCGCCTTGATGTGGCACGGGCGGCGCTGATCCTGGCGCTGCTCGCAGGTCTGGCGCTGGCCTTCGCCAACCGCCAGCAGTTCTCCCAGGAGGCCTTGCAGCTGTGGCTGGCGTCCGCCGGCTGGTGGGCGCCGGTCCTGTTCATCGCCATCTACGCCGCCGGCACGGTACTCTTCCTCCCCGGTTCGATGCTGACCTTGGCCGCCGGCGCCTTGTTCGGCATCCTGCCCGGCGCGCTCTACAGCCTGGCCGGCGCCACGCTGGGCGCGGTGCTGGCCTTCCTCGTCGCACGCCACCTGGCCGGCGCATGGGTGGCACAGAAGGCCGGCGGCCGGCTCAAGCAACTGATCGAGGGCGTCGAGGCCGAGGGCTGGCGCTTCGTCGCCTTCGTCCGCCTGGTGCCGCTGTTTCCCTTCAACGTGGTGAATTACGCGCTGGGTCTGACGCGCATCCCGCTGGCCGCTTACGCGCTGGCCTCGGCCGTGTGCATGCTGCCGGGCGCGCTGGCCTATGCCTGGCTCGGCCACGCCGGCCGCGCAGCACTGGCGGGTGACGCCAACGCCATCCGCAACGGCATGCTGGCGCTGGCCGTTGCGGCGGCGCTGATGTTCCTGCCGCGCCTGGTGCGCCAGTTCAAGGCCGGCCTGATGATCACGCCGGAAATGTTGCGCGCATTGCAGGCGGAAGGCGGCATCGCCGTGATTGACGTGCGCGACGCCAGGGACTTCGACGGCGAAACCGGCCACGTACCCGGCGCGCTCAACCTCCCTCTGGGCGAGTTGCCGGCGCGCATTGCCGAACTGGAGCCCTGGCGCGCGAACGGCGTGGTGCTGATCTGCCGCACCCAGGTGCGCTCGGGGCAGGCCGCGCGCCTGCTGGCGAAACACGGCTTCAGCGGCCTGCGCGTGGTGCGCGGCGGAATACTCGCCTGGCGTGAGCTGGGCTATCCCACCGAAGGCAATACCATCGCGGAGAACGCCCTTGGCCTCATTAAGGCTTGAGGCCGTCGGCGGCTTTCCGCGCGCGCCGCACTGCGTCACGGCGGGCGAGCAGGACAGCCTGCCCTCGCGCTACGGCTGGCCGGTCAAGCTGCTGTCCTTGGCGGCCTTCACGCTGGCCTTCGTCGGCTGGCTCAACGAGACCTGGCTGTTCATGTTCGAGAGCCCGATCTGGCTCAACCGCTACACCGAATACGCCATCATCCTGGCCTTCGGCATCTGGCGCATCGTCGCCGAGAAGAATGCCTACACGCGGCGCCGCCTGATCATCCTGGTCGGCGTGGTGACCGGCCTGTGGTGGCTGGTGCCCTGGCTCAATCCCTTCTTCGAACCCTACCTCGGCTACCTCTGGTCGCAGCCGGTGTTCCCGTCGCTGCACACGCCGGGGACGCTGACTTTCTTCCTGGTGCTGGCGCTGGTCTTCCTCTTCGGCCGGCGCGTGATCTGCGGCTTCGGCTGCCCCTGCGTCGGCATCCGCGAGACGGTGGGCTTCGCCTTCCGCGAAAATTCTCCGCGCTCTGAACTGGCGTGGAAGCTGCGCCATATCAAGTGGGTGTTCTTCGTCTATTACGTCGGCGTGCTGGTGGTGACGCAGTACCCGCCGAACTCCTGGACGATTTCCTTCGTCAGCGGTTTCTACGGCCTGGTCGCCGCCACCTACTTCGGCACCTTCTTCATCGCGCCGCTGGTCGGCAACCGCGCCTATTGCCGCTTCCTCTGCCCCTTCGGCGCCACCTTCGGCCTGCTCAACCACGCCGGCTTCTATGACGTCAAGATGGACGCAAAGCGCTGCATCGACTGCGGCCGCTGCGAGCAGGCCTGCGACATGGGCATCCCGGTGTGGAAGCAGGGCAAAGCCAACGGCCGCGTCACCGGCCTCGAAGACTGCATGGGCTGCGCCCGCTGCGTGGTGTCCTGCCCCACCGACGCGCTGGAAATCCGCGACGTGCGCAACCTGCTGCGCCCGGCGCTGCGCCAGGATGCGACGCATCTCTTGCGCCGCGTCGCCGCGCCCGAGCTGCCGCGCATCGACGCCTGCGCCGAGCGCCTGCCGCTGGCCGAGATCCAGGCCCAAGCGACGCGTTGCCTCGACTGCGGCGAGCCGACTTGCCGCACGGCCTGCCCGCTGCACAACCGGATTCCGGAATGGCTGATGCAGGCCGCGAAAGGCAGGATTGAGGCCGCCGCCGAGATCATGGCCTCTACCTCGCCGATGCCGGAACTCTGCGGCGCGCTGTGCCCGCAGGACCGCCTCTGCGAAGGTTCCTGCGCCCGCGTGCGCCAAGGCGAGGCGGCGGTGGCCATCGGCGCCATCGAACACGCGGTGACCGAGGAAGCGCTGGCGCGCGGCTGGCGTCCGCAGCTGGCACCGGCCAAACGCCTGGACAAGGACGCCGCGGTAATCGGCGCCGGCCCGGCCGGACTGGCCTTTGCCGAGGCGATGAACCGCGCCGGCTGGAACGTGACCGTGCATGACCGCGACACGCAGATCGGCGGCATGCTCTCCAGCGGCCTGCCGCCCTTCCGCTTCGACAAGCGTGCGCTCGACCGGCGCCGCATACTCATGGAGCAGGCCGGCATCCGTTTCGAGCTCGGCGTCGAGGTCGACGCCGAACGCTTCCTGCAATTGCGCGACGACAACGAGGCGGTCTTCCTCGGCCTCGGCGCGCGCCAGGCTCGGGACGTGTCGCTGATGGGGCGCGATCTGTTCGGTGTCGATGACGCCTTGTCCTATCTTGGCCGCATCAACCAGGGCAAGGGCGGCGCCATCGCCGGCAGCCTCGCGGGAAAACGCGTGCTGGTACTGGGTGGCGGCGACACGGCGATGGATTGTGCACGCGCCGCTTTACGCGACGGCGCGGCCAGCGTGGCCATCGCCTATCGCGGCACGGCCGAAAAGCTGCGCGCTAATCCGCACGAACGCGTCGCGGCGATCGAGGAAGGCGTGCGCTTCCTCTTCGAGCACACGCCGGTCGCCGTCGAGGGCGAGGCCGCGGTGCGCGCGGTGAGTTTCAAAGTCGGCGCTGGCGACACGGCGATTCCGCAAAGCATCCCCTGCGACGCGGTGATCCTCGCCTTCGGCCAGCAACCGGCTGCCCCCTACTGGCTCGAAGCCGGCAGCGTCGCCACCGAATACGGCGCGATCAAGGTCGATGCCCACGGCCGCACGTCGCACCCGCGCATCTTCGCCGGCGGCGATGCCGTGCATGGCGCCGACCTGATCGTCACCGCCGCCGCCGCCGGCCGCCGCGCCGCGCGTACGGTGCTGGCAGAGCGGCGCCTGGCCGCCTGGAAGGACTGGCGCGCCTGGCGCGCGGCGCCGCAGCCTTTGCTGGCACAGGGGCTGGCGACATGAAGCGCCTCACCCTTCTGCTCGCCACGCTGGCAACGCCGGTCTGGGCCCACGTCCATGCGGTCAATTTCGATTTCGTCTGCTCCACGGACGAGACGTTGCCCGGCCTGACGCTGCTGCCCTTGCTGCTGCTGGCCGGCGTCGGTATCGCACGCGCCGTCGCGCGCCACCGCCGAGATCGCTGATGTCCCGGCGCTGGCTGCTGATCCCGCTGCTGCTGTCGCTGGCGGCCATCGCCGCCGGCATGGCCTGGGTCGACTGGAGCAAGGGTGGCGCCGGCAGCGGCCTGTATTCGCGCGAGTGGCAGCCCGACCCGGTGCAGGGCTACTGGGACCCGGACCGCTTCTACCAGCCGGCAAAGACCGTCGAAGGCGTGTATCCCGCCGCCGAGTGCATCGCCTGCCACGAGGCGCTGACGCCGGGCATCGTCGCCGACTGGCGCGACAGCCGCCACAGCAAGCCGGCCAAGCGCGCGCCGGTCGCCTGCCCCGATTGCCACGGCGCCGACCACCAGAAGCTGCGCATGCCGACGCCGCAGGTCTGCGGCGAATGCCACGCCGTGCAGCACGATGCTTTTCAGTCCGAGAAGCAGTACGGCTTTCCCAGCCACGTGCTGGCCATGGAGCGCGCCACCGACAGCAAGCATTTCGTCGACAAGCCCAAGGGCGAAACCACGGCCTGCGTGCAATGCCACTCGGTGGCGACCAAATGCGATTCCTGCCACACCCGCCACCGCTTCGACGCCGCCGAGGCGCGCCGGGCGGAGGCCTGCACCACCTGCCACAGCGGCCCGCCGCATCCGGACGACGAGACGTACTATGCCTCGGCCCACGGCAAGCGCTACCTGGCCGACGCCGCGACGACCGACTGGAGCAAGCCGCTCAAAAAGGGCAACTACCTGACGCCGACCTGCGCCTACTGCCACATGAGGAACGGCCAGCACATGGTTGCCGACAAGTCGATCTGGCAATTCGGCCTGCGCCAGGTGAATCCCAACACCGCCGAAAACAAGGTCAAGCGCGAGCGCTGGGTCGAGGTGTGCAACGACTGCCATGACGAAGAATTCTCGCGCCGGCAATTGACGGAGATGGACCGCGAGCGCGCGCTGGCCTGGCGGGGCCTGAATCGCACGGAACGCCTGCTGCGCGAGCTGAGGAGCGAGAAGGTTCTCTACCCGGCGGCCGGCGAACGCCCGCCCTACCCGACCGACTGGATGGATAGGATCTTCCCCAAGGAGCGCATCGGCTTCTTCGAGGGCCAGGCGTCGAGCTTCTACAACGTCTCGCCCGTCGAGCGCGACTATTTCGAGATGTGGTATTTCGCCAACCTCGGCGCCTACAAGGCCGCGGCGCACGGCGCGCCGGAGCTGGTGAAGCAGGGCCACGCCGCGCTGGCGCAGGCCGAGAAATCCATCGCCGAGCAGGCAGCGCAACTGCGCGACAGGGCGCGCGCACCGCGGCCAGATCCGAAGGCGCTGTGGCTGGGCGGCGAGTACACCCCGCACAACAAGGAGCACAACTGATGCGCCACGCGCTGTGGCTGCTGCTGCTGATCGCGTTGCCGGCCACGGCCGGCAAGAGCTGTGTCGATTGCCATGCCGGTGCAGCGGAACGCAGCTGGGCGCTGTCCAAGCACGGTGTCATCGCGCGCATCGAGGCCGGGCGCGAGCGCCGGCGCACGCCGGATTGCGCCGCGTGTCATGCCTTCGAAGCCAAGGCACCGGCGCCGCAGCACTACGTGAAGAAAACCTCGCGCACGGAGGCGCGCGAGCAGGCCACGGCCGGTTGCGGCGCCTGCCATTCGCCGCGCTACGTGGCCGAGCAATTGGCCGCCGCGCAACGCGGGCTGGCCATCGGCGAAATGAAACGGCGCGAAGCCGAGGCGCTGGTCGAACTCGCGCGCAAGGAAATGACTGCGACGGAACTGGCGCAGATCGAAAAACTGCTGGCGACCCTGCGCGACGAAAACCTGCGCGACCTGCGATTGGGTCTCGCGCACCAGTCGCCCGACTACCAGTGGTGGCTGGGGCAAGCCGCGCTCGACGGCAGCCTGCTGCGGATCAAAGGTGCGCTGGGCGAAGCGCGGCGTACCCAGGCCCAGGCCCTATCGGCAGCGAAATAGCGATCTTCGGAATTTGCCAGCGTCCGCTGTCTTGCTTCAAACGACATACGCCGAACCGGTAATCAGTGCCGATGGCGATGGTGGCTGTCCGGAAAATGCGCATGCTCGTGGCGCAGCGGCGCATGCGTGTGCGGATGGGCGTGGGGCTCCGTGCCATCCCAGGCAGGGTCGTGATCGTGCCGATGGTGCTCATCATGGACGTGCAGGTGTTCGTGACCCAGCGCGGGATGTTCATGCGCGTGCTCATGGCGTTCCGTGAGGTGCAGCCAGACGCCGACCGCCATCAGGGCGCCGGCCAGCAGCAGCGGCAAGGTCACCGCCTCACCCAGCGCAATCGCTACCCCCGCACCGAAGAAGGGCGCCACCGAAAAATAGGCGCCGGTGCGCGCGGTGCCCAGATGGCGCAGACCGACGACGAACAGGGCGAGGCTGACGCCATAGGCCAGAAAACCCACTGCCATGGCCGCGACCAGGGTCGGTGTCGAGGGCAGGCTCGCACCCAGCCAGAAGGCCAGCGCCAGGTTCACGGTGCCCGCCGTCAGACCCTTGACCGCGGCGATCCAGGTGGCGTCGCGCAGCGCCAGCCTGCGCGTCAGGTTGTTATCGACGCCCCAGGCCAGGCAGGCGCCCAGTACCGTCAGCGTCGGCACCCATCCGGCGAAGCGGGCCTCCCCGGGCCAGCTCAGGACCAGGGCACCGGCGACGATGGCGACCATGCCCAGCGCAATGCGATGATCGACGTTTTCCCGGAAGACGAACCAGGCCAGCAGCGCGGTGAATACCCCCTCGGCATTAAGCAGCAGCGACGCATCCGCCGCCGGCATACCGGCCAGGCCGAGCATCAGCAATACCGGCGCCAGCACGCCGCCGGCAAGGATGGCGCCGGCCAGCCACGGCGCTTCGTCGCGCGCCAGGCGCACCCGTGGAGCGCGGCGCAGGAGGCGATAGATCAGCAGACCGAGGCCCGAGCCCAGATACAGCAGGCCCGCCAGCAACCAGGGGCCGACATCGTGCAGCAGCAGCTTGGCCAGCGGCGTGCCGGCGCCGAACAGCAGTGCCGCACCGAGCGCCGCCGGCACACCGGCCTGCCGCAGTCCCCTGATTGCGTTCATCAATCCATGCTCCATGGCGTCATTCTCCACCTTCCTGTGCACATCGACGCAGAAGCCATACGGTCTGGCGCGGTGAAATCAATTGATACAAAGTAGGGGCCTGTGTGGTCAACAGAATGCCGTCAGCGGCGTTACTCTGTTTGTACGGCTCGATAGCCGATTCGCTGGAGTCACAAATAATGAAAACCACTACATCCATCCTGTTCGCCGGCTCCCTGTTGCTCGCCCTGGGCGGACTGGCCCCGGTGCAGGCCGCGGTCGATGAAGCCGCGGCCCAGTCGCTGGCCAAGAAGAACGACTGCTTCAAGTGCCATGCCATCGACAAGACCAAGAAGGGCCCGTCGTACAAGAAGATCGCCGCCAAGTACAAGGAAAAGAAGCTCGACGAGAAGGAAGCCATCAAGCAAATGACCGAGGGCAAGAAGGTCAAGCTCGAAGACGGCAGCGAGGAAGATCACAAGATCATCGAGACCAAGGACCCGAAAGCGCTGAGCAACCTGGCGCAGTGGATTCTGTCGCGCTGAAGATTCGATAGGCCGGACCTGGTCGGCAGCTTGCGGCGAAACGTCGCGAGCTGCCGACCATCGTTTTTTGGTGTGCTGGCGCACCGAGTTCATCGCTTCATGCGTCTAGATTGAGTGCATGCCGGCAGGGCCGGTGCGCCGCAGTGGCTGCAACTCAACGCATGGAGAACGAAATGAACGGTCTGGTTGTCGCCGCCCTGGCGCTCGGAACTATCGTCGCCTCACTCTCGCTGACTGCCAGTGCCGCCGTTGACGGCGCCGCCGCGCAGTCGCTGGCCAAGAAGAACGACTGCTTCAAATGCCATGCCATCGACAAGACCAAGAAGGGTCCTTCCTACAAGAAGATCGCCGCCAAATACAGGGACAAGCCCGACGGCGAAGAAAAGGCGATCAAGAACATGACCACCGGCCCCAAGGTCAAGCTCGAAGACGGCAGCGAGGAAGACCACAAGATCATCGACACCAAGGATCCGACGGAACTGAAGAACCTGGCGCAGTGGATTCTGTCGCGCTGAGGCGGGAAAGGTTCCGGGCAAGACTTGGCACCCGCTGCAGGGCGGACCGTAGGGCGGACCGTAGGGCCGACTTCAGTCCGCCATCCACCCCTGGCCGACTGAAGTCGGCCCTACAACGCCATCCACCCCTGGCCGACTGAAGTCGGCCCTACAACGCCATCCACCTCTGGCCGGCTGAAGCCGGCCCTACGGCAAGCTCTCAGGCAAATATTCCGTGCAGGAACCATCCGCCGGGCGCGCGCGGGTCACGGAAAATCCATAGCCAGCGGCCGGCGCCGTCGATCGCGATGAAGTAGTCGCGGCGCGCATCGCCGCCGTCCCACCAGCCGGACTCGATGCGTTCCGGGCCGACCATTAGTGCCAACGGGCCGGCCCGTTGCGGACGGCCCTGAACTTCGCGCAAGGCTTCGGGCGGATTCAGCAGCCACAGCGGGCGCGGTGGCAGCGCCGTGCGTAGGGCGGACTTCAGTCCGCCATCACCGCCATGCCCCGCTAAAGCCGGCCCCGCAGCGATTGCGGCATGCGTACGAACGGCCACGGACTCGCGAACCGGCGCGCCGGGACCGTCCCGACTCGCCAGCTCCGGTCTATGGTCGGCATGGCAGGCCAAGGCCTGCACCGCCTGCGGCCCCAGGCGCGCGACGAGGCGGTCCATCAGTTCGGCCAGCGCTTCCTGCCGCTGCCCGCCGCCGTCGAACAGGACATGGCTGCGCGCTTCGCGCGGCACGACCTGTCGTACGCAGAGGCGCAACGCCAGCGCAGGAGCGGACAGGCTCAGCGCATCCAGCCCTTCCTTGAGTACGCGCGCGATGCGCTCCGCGCTGTGCACCGGCGCGCTGAAAGCGAGCGGCAGCACGGTGATCACGCCATGGCCGTGATCGATCCGCCATTCGATCTCGCGCACGGCGCCATTTCGCGCTGCCAGCCAGCCGGCCAGTGCCGCGACCAGGCGGCGCGCGGCGAACAGCAGCACCGGTGCGACCTCCACCGGCGCCGGCAGTTCCAGGCCCTGCTCGAAACGCTCGGGAAAAACAAAGCCGGTTTGCGGATCGGCGATCTCACCCAGGGCACGCGCCAGATCGATCAGGAAGGGTTTGCCGAGGCGGGCACCGAGGCTCGCACGCGGCAGGGCCAGCACGTCGCCGAGGCGGCGCAGGCCGAAGCCCTCGATACGTCGCGCCAGCGGCGCCGCCAATTGCAGCGCGGTCAGCGGCACGGCGGCGAGTGCCGCGCGCGTCGCCGCCAGGTCCGGACAAATCACATCGTCACCGGCCCGCGCCAGCCACAACGCGGCCAGCGGCGTGGCGGCCACCGCCAGTTGCGCGCGGATGTCCATCGCGGCGAGATCTGCGCGCACCAGGCGCAACAGCGCCGGCAGGCCGCCGAACAGGCGCAGGCTGCCGCTGATGTCGAGGCGCAGCGCCGCCGGCGCGAGATTGACCTGCGGCGTGAAGCGTCCCGCCCAGCAGGCCAGCGCCGGGGTGGGAAATGCCGCGGTCGGTGCGACCGCGGCCTCAGGCGGCGACGCGAGTTCGCCGTCGACTGTCGGCCGCGTCGGGCAGTACAGCGCCAGCCACAGCATGGTGAAAATCCTGTGACAAACCCGCGGGACGCCGGACGTCGAGCAGGATCGCCTGCCGCGCCGGCGGTCCGCGCCGCTTGAGCAGCGTCACCCGCAGCTGCCTGCCCGCTGCCTGCAGGTGCAGGCGCAGCGGGGCAGGCGACGCCGCAACGATGGCTGGCGCGGGACGCAAGCAGAAAGCCGCACCGCCGCCCTCGCCCGCCGCCACCTGCAGGCGGCGCAGGCTGTTGGCCGGCAGGCCGCCGCGAAACAAGCCATCGAGCCACAGCAGCGTGGCCGCCACGCCGCCGCAGCGCAGGGTTTCGACGCCGGCCCAGAGGGCATCGCGCGGGCGGCGCGGAAACACCAGGCGCAGGCCGCCGAGCCGGATCCCGGCGGCGGCCCAGGCCGGCGCGTGGGCGCCATGCGGCGGCGCGATCAGCACCACGGTCTGGCCGGCGCCGGTCAGCGCGGCCAGCGTCGGCAGCAGCAGGCCGAGTTCGCCGATGCCCTCGTGTTCCACCAGCAGTTCGGTCAATGCTCCGCGCGGCCAGCCGCCGCCAGGCAGTTCGGCATCGAGGCGGGGAAAACCGGTGGCAAGAGTCGGCGCCGGCGCCACGGCGAACGCATCGCCGCGCCGGATGTCGCCGCGCTCCAGCACCTGGGCCAGGGCGGAGTTCATGCGGGAATAGCCGGTCAGTTCAAAGCGTCCGGCCGTCGCGGATCAAGCCTACGGCGATGCCTTCGATGGTCAGCGCTTCCTTGCGTGTATTGACCAGGATGGGCGCGAAATCGCGGTTCTCGGCGATCAGTTCGACCATGGTGCCGCGCCGCTTGAAGCGCTTGACGGTGACTTCGTCGCCCAGGCGGGCGATGACGATCTGGCCATTGGACGCTTCGGAGGTGCGATGCACGGCAAGCAGGTCGCCGTCGAGGATGCCGGCCTCGATCATCGACAGGCCGCGTACGCGCAGCAGGAAATCGGCGCGCGGCGTGAATAGCGCGGGATCGAGGCGGATGTTGCCGAGGCGGTTTTCCACGGCCAAGAGCGGACTGCCGGCGGCGACGATGCCGATCAGCGGCAGGCCGAGTTGTTCCACCAGCCGGATGCCGCGCGCCGAACCCGGCTCGAGCGTGATCGCACCCTTTTTCGCCAGCGCCCTGAGGTGGTCCTCGGCGGCATTGGGCGAGGCGAAGCCGAAGGCGCTGGCGATCTCGGCGCGCGTCGGCGGCACGCTGAAGACTTCCAGGCTGTTGCGGATGAAATCCAGAATCTCCTGCTGGCGGGGTGTCAGATCATCGGCCATGAGCGCGCTCCTGTGACTGTTTTTTCGTACAGTACAGGAAACCGCGACCGCGGTAAAGACCGCCGGCGCATTTCCTGAACCGCGAGGCGGAGGTTTATAGGATAATTGGGTTTGGTCGTCGGGAGAGAGTAACTCCCACCGTTACCGCCGAAGGCGCAACCCCCAGGAACCGCTCAGGCAAAAGGACCGGCGACGCAGCACAAATCTGGAGAGCGGCAACCCATGGCAGCATCGCGGGTTGCCCGCCGACGGAGTAAATCTCTCAGGCGCCAAGGACAGATGGGGACATGACGGAACTCCGTCACGCATCTTGCCGCCATCAGTCCGAGGACCGCCATGCCGCTACGTACCCCGCTTTACGAATCCCACCTCGCCGCCGGCGCCAAAATGGTCGACTTCGCCGACTGGGAGATGCCCATCCATTACGGCTCGCAGGTCGAGGAACACCATGTCGTGCGACGCGATGCCGGCATGTTCGATGTCTCCCACATGTGCGCGCTGGATCTGGTCGGCCCGGATGCCACGCGCTGGCTGCGCCACCTGCTGGCCAACGACGTGGCGAAACTGACGACGCCGGGCAAGGCGCTGTATTCCTGCATGCTCGACCAGACCGGCGGCGTGATCGACGACCTGATCGTGTATTTCTTCACGCCCGAGCGCTACCGCATCGTGGTGAACGCCGGCACCGCCCCCAAGGACATCGCCTGGATGCGCGCCCAATTGACCGGCTTCAAGGCCGAGCTCATGGTCCGCCGCAAGGTCAGCGACGATGCGGTGGCGATGATCGCCCTGCAGGGCCCCGATGCGCACGAACGCCGCCGCACCGGCGTCAATGCCGTGGCGATGATCGCCGTGCAGGGCCCCCATGCGCGCGAACGCTTCTGGACGGCCTTTCCCGACAGCCGCGCGGCAACGGAGGCGCTGGAAAATTTCCAGGCCGCCGAATTTGCGTCGGTGCGCGGCGACTGGCTGATCGCCCGTACCGGCTACACCGGCGAGGACGGCTTCGAGGTCACCGTGCCGGCCGATGCCGCCCCCGGCGTCTGGGCGGCGCTGCTGGCGGCCGGCATCAAGCCCTGCGGCCTCGGTGCACGCGACACGTTGCGGCTCGAAGCCGGCATGAATCTCTATGGCCAGGACATGGACGAGAGCATCACGCCCTACGAAGCCGGCCTCAAGTGGACGGTCGACCTGAAGGACCCTGCGCGCGACTTCATCGGCAAGCCGGCGCTGGTGGGTGCAAATGCGCGCCAGCCGCGCAACCAGTTCGCCGGCCTGTTGCTGCTCGATCGCGGCGTGTTGCGCGCCCACCAGAAAGTCATCACGCCGCAAGGTACGGGCGAAACCACCAGCGGCAGCTTCTCGCCGACCCTGAACCAGTCCATCGCACTGGCGCGCCTGCCGTTCGGCGTCGTCCTCGGCAGTGAAGTCGAAGTCGAAATCCGCGACAAGCGCCTCAAGGCGCGCGTCGTCAAACCCACATTTGTCCGTAACGGAAATTCCCTGATCTGAGGAGCCTGCACATGAACACCCCCGCCAACCTGAAATACGCCGCCTCGCACGAATGGGCCCGGCTCGAAGCCGACGGTACGGTCACCATCGGCATCACCGACCATGCCCAGGAAGCCCTCGGCGACATCGTCTTCCTCGAACTGCCGGCCGTCGGCCGCGTGGTCAAGGCCGGCGAGGAATGCGCGGTGGTCGAGTCGGTCAAGGCCGCCTCCGACATCTACTCGCCGGTATCTGGCGAAGTGGTGGACATCAACCAGGCAGCCGTCGATGCGCCGGAATCGGTCAACGCCGATGCCTATGCCACCTGGCTGTTCCGCATCAAGCCGGCCGCCGCCGACCAGTGCGCCACCGAAATGGCCGGCCTGCTGGCTGCCGACGCCTACGCCGCGACGCTCTGATAGTAGTGCTTGCGAAATAACTGTCCCATTGTGGGGCAGACTGTAGGGCGGACTTCAGTCCGCCGGTGAACGATGGCCGACTGAAGTCCGCCCTACAGCCGGTCCTGCAGTGGTCATCGAACATACAAAGCAGACCACTGACATGCACGCCGAGAACCTGACGATACCGCTTAGCCAACTCGAACACCGCGACGAATTCATCGGCCGCCACATCGGCCCCGATGAACATGCCATTGCCGGCATGCTCGCCTCGATCGGCACTGCCTCGCTCTCCACGCTGATTGCCGAGACGGTACCGGCGACCATCCGCCTGCAGCGCCCGCTCGACCTGCCCGCACCGCTGCCGGAACACGCGGCGCTGGCCGCATTGAAGGCCATCGCGGCAAAGAACGCGGTCAAGAAATCGCTGATCGGCCAGGGCTACTACGGCACCCACACGCCGCCGGTGATCCTGCGCAACCTGTTCGAGAACCCCGGCTGGTACACCGCCTACACGCCCTACCAGGCCGAGATCGCGCAGGGCCGCCTCGAAGCCCTGCTCAACTACCAGCAGATGGTGGTCGACCTCACCGGCATGGAAATCGCCAACGCCTCGCTGCTCGACGAGGCCACCGCCGCCGCCGAGGCAATGACCATGGCGCGGCGCATTTCCAAAGCCAGGGGCAATGTCTTCTTCGTCGATGAAGCGGCCTTCCCGCAGACCATCGACGTGATCAGGACACGCGCCGCGTATTTCGGCTTCGAGCTGGCCTTCGGCCGGCCGGAAGACGCCGCGCAGCGCGACAACGTGTTCGGCGCCCTGCTGCAATACCCCAATGCGCGCGGCGAAATCGCCGACCTCACCACCGCCATTGCCATGATCAAGGGCAAGGGCGGCGTGGTTGCCGTCGCCTCCGACCTGATGGCGCTGGTGCTGCTGAAAGCCCCCGGTGAAATGGGCGCCGACATCGCGCTCGGCTCATCGCAGCGCTTCGGCGTGCCGATGGGTTTCGGCGGCCCGCACGCGGCCTTCTTCGCCACGCGCGAGGCCCATGTGCGCTCGATGCCCGGACGCATCATCGGCGTCTCGAAGGACGCGCGCGGCAAGACCGCCTACCGCATGGCGCTGCAGACCCGCGAACAGCACATCCGGCGCGAGAAGGCCAATTCCAACATCTGCACCTCGCAGGTGCTGCTGGCCAACATCGCCGGCATGTATGCGGTGTGGCACGGACCACTCGGCCTGCGCGCGATCGCCGGGCGCATCCATCGCCTGACAGCCCTGCTGGCCGGCGCCCTGGGCGTCAGCGGGCGCGACTTCTTTGACACGTTCGAAGTAAGAGTCGGCGCTGGCGAGACGGCGAAAATTCTCCAGGCGGCGCGCACAGCCGGATTCAACCTGCGCCAGGTAGACGCCGATACCATCGGCATCAGCCTCGACGAAACCACCACGCGCGAAGATGTCGCCGCACTGCTCAAGATCTTCGGCAAAAGTACGCCGGTCGAGGCGCTCGACGCCGCGCGGCCTTGCGCGATTCCGGTCACGCTGCAGCGGCGCGAACCGATCCTGACGCATCCGGTGTTCAACACCCACCACACCGAGCACGGCATGCTGCGTTACCTCAAGCGCCTGCAGAACCGCGACCTGGCGCTGGACCACGCGATGATTCCGCTCGGTTCCTGCACCATGAAACTGAATGCCGCCGCCGAGATGATTCCCGTCTCGTGGCCCGAGTTTTCGCAGATGCATCCCTTCGCCCCGCTCGACCAGGCGCAGGGTTACCTGGAGCTGATTACCGGGCTCGAAGACCAGCTCAAGGCGATCACCGGCTTTGATGCCGTCTGCATGCAGCCGAACTCCGGCGCGCAGGGCGAATACGCCGGTCTGGTCGCGATCCGCCGCTACCAGGCCGCCAACGGTCAAGGCAGTCGCAATGTCTGCCTGATCCCGAAATCGGCGCACGGCACCAACCCGGCGACGGCGCAGATGTGCGGCCTCGAAGTCGTCGCGGTGGCCTGCGACGACAGCGGCAATGTGGACGTCGCCGACCTCAAGGCCAAGGCCGCGCAGCACGCGGCGCAGCTGTCCTGTTTGATGATCACCTACCCGTCGACCCACGGCGTGTTCGAGGAATCGGTGCGCGACATCTGCGCCATCGTGCATGCCCACGGCGGCCAGGTGTACATGGACGGCGCCAACCTCAACGCCCAGGTCGGCCTCTGCCGCCCGGCGGACATCGGCGCCGACGTCTCGCACATCAACCTGCACAAGACCTTCGCCATTCCGCACGGCGGCGGCGGGCCGGGCATGGGGCCGATCGGGCTCAAGGCCCATCTCGCGCCCTACATGGCCAACCACGCGGTGCAGACCGTGCCCGGTCCCCACGGCGGGCAGCACGCGGTCTCGGCCGCGCCCTGGGGCTCGGCCTCGATCCTGCCGATCTCCTGGATGTACATCACCATGATGGGCGGCACGGGGCTCACGCGCGCCACCGAGATCGCGATCCTCAACGCCAACTACGTCGCGGCGAAGCTCAAGGACCACTACCCGGTGCTCTACAGCGGCAGCCAGGGCCGCGTCGCCCACGAATGCATCCTCGACGTGCGCGCGATCAAGGCGGCGACCGGCGTTGCCGAGATCGACATCGCCAAGCGCCTGATGGACTACGGCTTCCACGCCCCGACGGTGAGTTTTCCGGTGGCCGGCACGCTGATGGTGGAGCCGACCGAATCCGAGGACAAGGCCGAGCTCGACCGCTTCTGCGCGGCGATGGTCAGCATCCGCGACGAGATCCGCAGGATCGAGAACGGCGAATGGACGCTCGACGCCAGCCCGCTCAAGCAGGCGCCGCACACCGAAGCCGACCTGGTCGGCGAGTGGACGCGGCCCTACTCGCGCCAGGAGGCCGTGTTCCCGCTGCCCTGGGTGGCCGAGAACAAGTTCTGGCCCTATGTCAATCGCATCGACGACGTGTATGGCGACCGCAACCTGTTCTGCGGCTGTTCCTCGTAGCTGACAGAACGCCCGAGGAAGGGCCGACAGACCGGGCCGTGCATCTTCGATGTACGGCCCGTTTTTTTACGGCGCCGAATGCGCCTGCCCGCACCCATCGAGCATGCTGCGCCAAGCACCGTCGCTCATCGGCGACACGACTTTGGTCGAATAAACAAATGCTTGCCAATTCGGCCCGGGATACTGTCGCCACAGCCCGACAGATCACCGCCAGCCGTGCCCGTCAATGCGCCGCCACACGCTGTATTGATTGGATAAATGACTCCCGGCACGGTGCTTGCTGATGATCCTTGCGTCCCGCTTGCCGCCCGAAGAGCAAGCGATGCCAACCGACCCAAGGAGAATCCATGCTCACCAAACCGAATCTGTTCAGCAGCAAACGAGAAGACAACGTCATCACCCGCGACCCGCGTCTGGCAGCAACCAGCCAGGGCTCCGGCAGCAGCTCAAGCCTGGCCAGCAATTCCGCCAGCAGCTGGAACACAAGCCCTCCGGCAGCGCCGGCAGCGCCCGCGACCGAAGTGAAACCCGCCAAGAGCAACGAAGCCATTTCCGGAAACCGCCTGATGGTCGGTCCCGACGTCAAGCTCAAGGGCGCCGAGATCCTCGATTGCGACACGCTGGTGGTCGAAGGCCGCGTCGAAGCGACGATGGACAGCCGGGTCATCAACATTGCCGCAAACGGATCGTTCTCGGGCAAGGTCGGCATCGACGTGGCGGAAATCCATGGCCGCTTCGACGGCGAGCTCACCGCCCGCAGCCAGCTCATCATCCACGCCACCGGACGTGTCAGCGGCACCATCCGCTACGGCAAGATCCTGATCGAGGAAGGCGGCGAGATTTCCGGCGATGTGCGCTCGCTGGAATCCGCGGCGTCCACCCCGACCCTGACCCAGCGCGCCACCGCTCCCGAGTTCCCCAAGGCTGTTCCGGCAGTCGCCGGCACCGCATCCTGATTTAGTCTCCCCTTCGCTGCAGCAGCCCGTCCCCTCCCCCCCTCCTTCGCGCCGGGCTCTCCTTCCGGACAGGGCGCTGCAGCGCCTTTTCGCTTTCAGCGCTCCGTCGTGATACTCTTACCACCATTCCATCGATTGGATAAAGGTAAGACCATGGCCCCGACTGCCACTTTGTCAAGCAAGTTCCAGATTTCCGTCCCCAAAGCGATTCGCGACGATCTGCACTGGGAAGCCGGCCAGGAGTTCGTTTTCATTCCCAAGGGCAAGGGCGTGCTGCTCATGCCGGTTCCCGATCTGAAGCAACTCGCCGGCATTGCACGTGGCGCCAACTCTGAGGGCTATCGAGACCGGCAGGATCGGTATTGATGCGCGTCATTGATACCTCGGTCTGGATCGAGTGGCTGATCGACAGCCCTTTGGGCAAGAAGCTGGCGCGGGAGATTCCAGACAGGGCAGAATGCATCGTGCCCACCATCGTGCAACTGGAGCTGGCGAAATGGTTGACTCGGGAAGTCGGCGAAGACCAGGCGGACCAGATGATTGCCTTCACACAGAAATGCGTCGTGGCACCGCTTGACACTCGCATCGCCTTGCTTGCCGCCGACCTGCATCGCCAATACAAGCTGGCGACAGCCGACGCCGTGGTGTATGCCACGTCGCGGGAGTTCGGCGCCGATTTGCTGACCTGTGACACACACTTCGAAAAGCTGCCCAATGTAATTGTCGTCAGAAAAATCCGCAACTGAAAAACCACTCATTCTCGAACCTATCTTCACAAGACAAACATGACACACCATCTCGTACTCACCGTCATCGGCGACGACCGTCCCGGCCTGGTCGGCGAACTCTCGACCGCAATCAGCGCCCATCAGGGCAACTGGCTGGAATCCTCGATGGCGCAGCTGGCCGGCAAATTTGCCGGCATTGTCGAAGTCAGCGTCGATGCCGCGCAAGCCGATGCGCTGGGCAAGGCATTGGGCCAGCTCAAGGGACTGAAAGTCACTGTCGAATCAGCTACCGTCCAGAAGTCGGCGCTGAAGGGACGGCGACTGAAACTCGCATTGGTCGGCCACGACCGGATCGGCATCGTGCGCGAGGTGTCGCAGGTGCTGGCGCACCACGCGGTCAATGTCGAGAGCCTCGACACCCACACGTCGAGTGCGCCGATGTCGGCCGCCGTGCTGTTCCACGCCGTCGCCGAACTGACCGCCGCGCCGGACCTCGACGTCGGCGCACTGACCGGGGAACTGGAACGCATCTCCAACGATCTGATGGTCGATATCACTCTCGACGAAACCATCCGGGCCTGAGCGCCGTCCGCAGGGCCGTCCCAAGGACGGCGCAGTCAACAACATGGAGCGAGCGCAGCTCGCGAACAACCATCACCCCCTTCCTCGGGAAGGGGGCTGGGGGAAAGGTCAAATGAGCTACGCATTGCACATCGCCAACAAGAACTACTCCTCGTGGTCGCTGCGCCCCTGGGTGTTGATGCGCGCCCTTGACATCGACTTCGACGAAGTGCTGCACCCCTTCACCCCCGGTAACGGGCAGGATTTCCGTGAGATTTCCCCGGCCGGCAAGGTGCCCTGGCTGGTCGATGGCGGCACCGTGGTCTGGGATTCGCTGGCCATCGTCGAATACCTCGCCGAGCACCATGCCGGCGTCTGGCCGATCGATGCCAGGGCCCGTGCCTGGGCGCGCTGCGCTGCTGCCGAGATGCACTCGGGCTTTGCCAACCTGCGCGGCCAGCACGGCATGAACGTCGGCGTTCGCGTTGCAGTCGCGGGGCGCTCACCTGAAGTGCTGGCCGACATCACACGCATCGAGGACGTGTGGAACGACGGCCTGCTCAGCTTCGGCGGCCCCTTCCTGGCCGGCCTCGACTTCACCGCCGTCGATGCCTTCTTCGCGCCCGTCGTGTATCGCTTCCGTACCTACGGCGTGGCGGTGAGTGGCGCCGCGTCTGGCTACCTTGAGACCATGCTCACCCATCCGGCAATGCAGGCATGGGAAGCTGCCGCGCTCGCCGAGGACTTCCGCGACCCGCCGCACGAGGCCGACCTGCTGCGGATCGGCACGGTCACGGCGGATTTCCGCACCGCGGCCCGCGCGTGAAAACTCCCGAACTGCTGGCCCCGGCAGGCTCGCTGCTGATGGCGCGCACCGCGCTGGATTTCGGCGCCACCGCGATCTACGCCGGCCAGCCGCGCTACAGCCTGCGCGTGCGCAACAACGATTTTGGCACGCTGGAAAACCTCGCCGCAGGTATCGCGCTGACACATGCGCGCGGCGGGCATTTCTACCTGGTCAGCAACATCCTGCCGCACAACGCCAAGCTGAAAACCTACCTCGAGGACATGGCGCCGGTCATGGCGCTCAGGCCCGACGCGCTGATCATGGCCGACCCGGGCCTGATGCTGATGATCCGCGAGCGCTGGCCCGAGATGCCCATCCACCTCTCGGTGCAGGCCAACACCGTCAATCATGCCGCGGTGAAATTCTGGCGCAGCGTCGGCGTCTCGCGCGTGATCCTGTCGCGCGAACTCTCGCTCGACGAAGTCGCCGAAATCCGCCAGGAATGCCCGGACACGGAACTCGAAGTCTTCGTCCATGGCGCGCTGTGCATCGCCTACTCGGGGCGCTGCCTGCTCTCCGGCTACTTCAACCATCGCGACCCGAACCAGGGCAGTTGCACCAATTCCTGCCGCTGGGATTACAAGGTCCATGAGGGCAAGGAAGACGACAGCGGCGACGTTGCGCCCGCCGTGGCGCCAGCGCCGACTTTGGCAGGCGCCGCCAGGCCGAGCACCCTGCGTCGCCCCGGCGCCACCTGGCTGCTCGAAGAGAAGGAGCGCCCCGGCGAATACATGCCGATCGAGGAAGACGAGCACGGCAGCTACATCCTGAATTCGAAGGACCTGCGTGCCATCGAATACGTTTCGAAGCTGGCCGAAATCGGCGTCGATTCGCTGAAGATCGAGGGCCGCACCAAGTCGCCCTACTACGTCGCGCGCACCTGCCAGAGCTATCGCCGCGCGATCGATGACGCGGTTGCGGGGCGGCCTTTCGACGCACAACTGATCGGCCAGCTCGACGGCCTCGCCAATCGCGGCTACACCGCCGGCTTCTACGATCGCCACCCGGACCGCGACTACCAGAACTACCTCTCCGGCAGTTCCGAATCCAGCCGCAGCCTTTATGTCGGCGACGTCATCGGCTACGACGCCGACGGGCTGGCCGAGATCGCCGTGAAGAACCATTTCGCCGTCGGCGACCGCGTCGAGATCGTCCGCCCCGCCGGCAACCTTGATCTCGTCATCGAGGCGATGCGCAACCGCGACGGCGAGCCGGCCACGGTCGCGCCCGGCAGCGGCCACCTGATGCGCATCGCCCTGCCGCCGGACTGCGCCGGCGCCTTCGTCGCGAAGTATCTCTGACGCAGACATGTTGAAACCGATGGACGTCATTCCAACCGTCATCCCGGGCTTGACCCGGGATCCAGCAACGGCCGCCGACTGGATTCCCGCGTTCGCCGGAATGACGGGTCGATCCATCGGATTCTGGATGACTGACTACCGGGCGCAATGAGCAAGATCGTCGAAGTCCGCATCCCGATCTATCCCGAGTGCTGGGACACTTGCGGCAGTTGCGCCCAGGGCGAGGTCTCGGTCGAGGAAGTGCTGGTCCGGCCCGGCGACATGGTCCAGTTCGACGACAACGTGATCGTGCTGGAAACCGGCAAGGTCGCACTCGACATCCAGTCCCCCCATGCCGGGCGCGTCGTCGAGGTGTTCGTCGAGGCAGGCGACGAGGTTGCCGAGGGCGCGTTGATCCTGACGCTGCAAACAGACTGATCGCTTCCCGAGCGATCGACGCCGGCACCACTCCATCCGCGCCTTGCCCGGCGCCCGGGTTTCACGGGCTTGCGTCTAGCGACTATCGACATCATGGGGCAACCGGTTAGACTGGCACCGCTTGCGCGGGCCGCCCGCTCCCGGAAAGCCGCGGTGCGGCTAGTCGTCGAATCCCGACGCGCTGTCGAATAAGGCCGGCCAGGCACCAGCTCGCACAGGGAGATTCAAGAGATGCTATTTGAAGGCAGCCACAGGGACATCGGTCCTTCGCTCGAGTCGATCGGGGCGGCATTCGCAATTTTCGAAATGAAGTCCGCCGATGGCGCTGCCGTGCTTGCCAGCGCCAACACGCTGTTCGAGGAGGTTTCGGCCCGACCCGTCGCCGAATGCGTCGGTCGCGCCCTGTCCGAATTCGTTCCGCGCTATGTGGAGAAGCCGATTCGCGAATGCCTGCTGCGCTGCCTCAAGGAGCAGTCCCCGCAGGAGGATGAACTGGTCGTCGAACGCGAAGGCAGCAGCCGCTGGTGGCGCCTGGTGGCCTCTCCGGTCGTGCCGACACTGGCAGGCCAGGGACCGCGCGTCATATCGACACTGATCGAGATCACGGAAAAGAAGCTGCTGCAACAGGAGCTCGAAGTCACCCGGCAGCGCTTCGAGGCCGTGGTGCAGACCGCCTATGACGGTGTAGTTTCGATCGACGAGAAGCAGACCATCAAGCTCATGAACGAATCGGCCAAGTACATTTTCGGCGTCATTGGCGAGAATGTAGTCGGCAGCAATCTGTCTCGCTTCATTCCCCAGCGCTTTCGCGTCAAGCACCCCGACTACGTGGCCTCCTTCCGCAATTCTTCCGTCGACGCACGCCCGATGGAATCGCGGGTTCCGGTCCGCGGCTTGCGCGCGGACGGCAGCGAATTTCCGATCGAGGTGACGATTTCGAAGATCAGGGTCGGCAGCGAGATCGAGATGACCGCGGTGATCAGGGATATTTCCGAGCGCGTCCGCCTCATCGAAGAACTGTCGCGCGCAGCCTCCAACGACCCATTGACCGGCGCCTTCAACCGGCGCCACGGCCTTGCCGCGCTGAAATCGGAACTCGCGCGCTGTACGCGCTTCGGTCACAGCATCAGCGTGGTAATGATCGACCTCGATCACTTCAAGCAGATCAACGACAGTTACGGCCATGCCTGCGGCGACAGTGTGCTGAAAACAGTCGTCGAGACGGTCGGCGGCACGCTGCGCGAGACCGACATACTCTGCCGCTGGGGCGGCGAGGAATTCCTCATCCTGCTGCCGGAAACCTCCGCTGAAGAAGCGCTCAGCTTCGCCGAGAGGGCGCGCCAAGCCCTGGTCGCGCAGCCGGTCGCCGGCTGCGACGAGCAGGCGGTCGCCGTCACCGCCAGTTTTGGCGTGGCCGCACTGGTCGACAAGGCAACGACGCCAGAGCAGCTCATCGGGCGTGCCGACAAGGCCCTTTACCGGGCCAAGGAAGAAGGCCGCAACCGCGTCGTCCTGGATCGCTGAAACAAGCCTGGCGCCGCCGGATTGCGCAACCGGGCAGCCCGACGGTTCGCCGGCGCTAGGCCTGCCTTGGGTGCCTTATCTCGTCCAGGGCAAGGTCGCGAAGGTCGCGCAGGATGCCCAACTCGGTGTCGCTGAAGTCGCGCGGCCGGGTGTCCACCACGCAGAAGGTGCCGATGCAGCTGCCGTCGGCGAGCATCAGCGGCATCCCGGTGTAGGCCCGGATGCGCGGCCCTTCCAGCACCAGCGGGTTATCGGCGAAACGTTCGTCGAGCAGGGTATCGCGGACGATCAATTCCGCTTTCTGGATCACCACGTGCGCGCAGAAGGCCACCTCGCGCGACGTTTCGCGGACATCCAGCCCGAAACAGGACTTGAACCACTGCCGCTCGCTGTCTACCAGGCTGACCAGCGCGATCGGCACGTCGAGCGCCGCGGCGGCAATTCTGGTGAGGCGGTCGAAGCGCTCCTCGGCCGGGGTATCGAGAATCGCCAATTCCTGCAGGGCGGCCAGTCGCCCTGCTTCGTCGGCCGGCAAACCCGCCCTGACCCAGCGGCAGGCGGCGCGCAGCACCCAGGCGCGAATTCTGCTGCGCGCGTAGCTCTCGCTGAAAGGCATCACCAGCCAATCGGTGGCCACGCCGGTTTCCAGCGCCGGATCGGGAGCCGCGCCGACCAGCACCACCGGAATCTGCACCTGGTCGCCGCTCTGCACGCGCCGCACGGTGCGCGCGACTTCGAGCCCGTCGATCAGTGGGGGATCGTGCTCGACGAGCAGCAGCGCCGGACGGTCTTCGCCAAACGCGGCTTGCAAGTCTACGGTCCCATCCAGTTCGCGGCACTTAAGGCCTTCGGCGGCGACGGCCGCGCGCAGCAATTCGGCGCATTGGCGGTTGGCCAGCCGCAGGAAGACCGGGCGCGCGCTGGAGGACAGGTCGATTGCCGTCTTCGCCGCGAAATGCTGCTTGGCTCCCGAAAGCGATTTCCCGTCGCCATCCAGGTCCAGCACCATCCCCTCGGCGGCGCCGAGAACCTCGAGCGGCGACCCGCAATCGCGCAGGCGCAGGCGCACCTCCTCGAGGATCCGGTCGACGGCGGCATCCTCGCGCAGCGGGTCGTAATGGGTCAGGGCGAGCTGCTTGACACCCGCCTCGCGGCACACCCTCACTGCGTACTCGACGGGGCTATGACCCCAGCCCACCTTCCCGGCGTATTCGCGTGCCGTGTATTGCGAGTCGTGGATGACGAGGTCGGCGTCGGCGACGAATTCGGCATAGCGCCGGTCCATCCCGGACAGCGCCGTTTCGCCGGAGGCCATGGCCACGGAATGCGGCTCGTGGTCGCAGCAGTACACGACGCTGGCGCCGTCGACTTCGATCCGGTAGCCCAGGGTCAGCGCCGGGTGGTTCAGGTATCGCGCTATGACGTGTACATCGCCGACGGCAAAAGCCCCTTCAACGAGGTCGTGATAGTTAAGCTTCGCCGCAAACTGATCCAGCGTTATCGGAAAATAGGTGTGCTCCATCTGTCCGGCGAGTGTGGCGCGAAGGCTTTGCGAAAGGCCTCCGGGACCGTAGATATCCCAGGTGGCGCCCGCGACAAACAACGGCGCGAAGAAGGGAATGCCCTGGATGTGGTCCCAATGCGTGTGGCTGATCAGCAGGTGGCCGCTCACCGCGCCGCCCTGCTCCGCGATGAGGCGCTGGCCCAGGGCATGGGCGCCGGTTCCGCAATCGATCACGATCAGCGTACCCGACCGGGAACGAACCTCGACGCAGGAGGTGTTGCCCCCGTAACGCTCGGTGGCCCGCCCGGGTTTGGCCAGCGAACCGCGCGTGCCCCAGAATCTGACTTGCATGAGATGTTCCCGATGTAAGGGCCAAGTGCCGCCCGGGTACGAATGCGGCGGCGCCGGCAGGAGACCTTCCCGCCTGATGGCCATGACCAGGCGGATTCTGCCCTATAGGCCGGCCGCTGTGTTTGCGCGGTGTGGTTGCGACCCGGCCGGCGTGCCGCGAGCCCGTCAGCAGCTGTTGCCGAAGGCAACGCGTCCTTGAACAGCGAAACATTTCAGCGACGGGTCGGAAATTGACGCGCACGAATGATGCGCGTAATCTGTGCGCATCAATTATGCGGAGCACAGCCATGACCACGCCTGCCAAGAAAGCCGCCAACCTCACGGTACGCGCCGACCTGCTCGAAGAAGCCCGCGCCCGCAAGATCAACCTCTCGCAAACGCTGGAAACCGCACTCACCGCCGAACTGAAGCGGCAGCGCGAAGCCGAGTGGCTGGAGCAGAACAAAGAAGGCATCGCGGCCTACGGCCGTTTCGTCGAAAAGCACGGCGTGTTCTCCGACCGCTTCCGCAACTTCATGCGTGAGAGTTGATGGCGCACCTCGACGTCTTTCGCAACCCGGACGCCACGACGGCAAGCGTCATCCCCTACGTAGTAGATGTCCAGAGCGAACTGCTCGCGGACCTGCCGACCCATGTCGTCATACCCTTGGCTTATCCTGAAGCCATCGAAACCCCGATCCTGCGCCTCAACCCGACAGTCGGCGTCGGCGACACGGCGCTGGTCGCACTGACCCAGGACATGGCCTCGGTGTCGAACCGCCTGCTGCGGAATCCCGTTGCCAACCTAGCCCCCCAGCGCGACGAAATCGTCGCCGCGCTGGATTTCCTGTTCACAGGCTTCTGATCCATCAACCTCAACTACAGAAAAGCACCATGGCCCAATACGTCTTCACCATGAACCGCGTCGGCAAAATCGTGCCGCCGAAGCGCCAGATCCTCAAGGACATCTCCCTCAGCTTTTTCCCCGGCGCCAAGATCGGCCTGCTCGGCTTGAACGGCTCGGGCAAATCGACCGTACTGCGCATCATGGCCGGCATCGACAAGGACATCATCGGCGAAGCGACGCCGATGCCCAACCTGTCGATCGGCTACCTGCCGCAGGAGCCGCAGCTCGACCCGGCCAAGACCGTGCGCCAGGAAGTCGAGTCCGGCATGGGTGAAGTCATGGAAGCGCAGGCCAAGCTCGAAGCCGTGTATGCGGCTTACGCCGAAGAAAACGCCGACTTCGACAAGCTGGCCGAGGAACAGGCGCGGCTCGAAGCCATCCTCGCCGCCTCGGGCGCCGACACCGAACACCAGTTGGATCTGGCCGCCGACGCGCTGCGTCTGCCGCCCTGGGATGCTTCCATCAAGACCCTCTCGGGCGGCGAGAAGCGCCGCGTGGCGCTGTGCAAGCTGCTGCTGTCGCGCCCCGATATGCTGCTGCTGGACGAGCCGACCAACCACCTCGACGCTGAATCCGTGGAATGGCTGGAGCAGTTCCTCACCCGCTTCCCCGGCACCGTGGTCGCCGTGACCCACGACCGCTACTTCCTCGACAATGCCGCCGAGTGGATCCTCGAACTCGACCGCGGCCATGGCATCCCGTGGAAGGGCAATTATTCCAATTGGCTGGAACAGAAGGAAGCGCGGCTGGAGACCGAAGCCAAGCAGGAAGACGCGCACATGAAGGCCATGAAGCAGGAGCTCGAATGGGTGCGCAGCAACCCCAAGGCGCGCCAGGCCAAGAGCAAGGCGCGACTCGCGCGCTTCAACGAAATGTCCGAAACCGATTACCAGAAGCGCAACGAGACGCACGAACTCTTCATCCCCGTCGCCGACCGCCTCGGCGACAAGGTCGTCGAGTTCCATGAGGTCAGCAAGGGCTTCGGCGACCGCCTGCTGATCGACAAGCTTTCCTTCACCGTGCCGCCCGGCGCGATCGTCGGCATCATCGGCCCCAACGGCGCCGGCAAGTCGACGCTGTTCAAGATGCTGACCGGGCAGGACAAGCCCGACTCAGGTGAAGTCGTGGTCGGCCCGACGGTGAAGATCTCCTACGTGGACCAGAGCCGTGATTGCCTCGATGGCAGCAAGACCGTGTTCGAGGAACTCGCCGACGGCGCCGACATCATCACCATCGGCAAGCTCGAGATCGGCAGCCGCGCCTACATCGGCCGCTTCAACTTCAAGGGCGGCGACCAGCAGAAGAATGTCGGCAACCTCTCCGGCGGCGAACGCGGGCGGCTGCACCTGGCAAAGACCCTGATGACCGGCGGCAACCTGCTGCTGCTCGACGAACCGTCGAACGACCTCGACGTCGAGACGCTCCGCGCGCTGGAAGACGCGCTGCTCGAATTCGCCGGCTGCGCCATGATCATCAGCCACGACCGCTGGTTCCTCGACCGCATCTGCACCCACATCCTCGCCTGCGAGGGCGATTCGCAGTGGAGCTTCTTCGCCGGCAACTACCACGAGTACGAGGAAGACAAGAAGAAGCGCCTCGGCGAGGAAGGCGCCAAGCCGAAGCGGATCAGGTACAAGCCGATCACGCGCTGACCGCGTTACGGCGGTAACGAGGTAGCCGCCGCTTCTCGCATCGGGCGGGTAGACGTATGCTTGCCGCACTGTCCGCCACGAGGAGATGCCATGCAGCAGTCCGGTACTCGCGAGCTTGCGTCCAAGCTGGAACGACGCGACATCATCGGCGCATGGATATTCGTTTCGATATGGTGCGTCTTCACGTTCGGGATCTTCTACGTGTTCGCGTTCCGGGCGAAAAGCGTTTTCGGTGGCTCCATAAGCGGAGTCATGGCCCTGCTCGGGGTCTACATGCTCTGGCAGACGATCCGACTGACGCTGGACCTGAAGAAGTTCGGCGTCGTTTCACTGACGCCGCGGCAGGGTCTTCCGTTGCGGCCCGGCGGCCGGTATGTCGCCCAGCTGAGGTTTCATGACACGTCCCCGGCGGCGCGGGAAATCGAAGCTGAGCTGCTTTGCCAGCACGTGACATGGAGCAGAGGCACCAAGGGCGCAACGGATGTGAGCGAGGAAACAGTCTGGACTACCCGCAAGGCCTTTCCGTTGCGGCAGACCGGGCTGGGGGCGAGCGCGGAAATCAGCTTCGAGATTCCCGCCGACGCACGACCGACGGATCTTCCGGGGGAGCGCAGTGGCGATTCCGGATGGAAGCGATTTCGCCTCGAACAAGGGAAGCCCCTGCATTTTCATCGCTGGGAGGTCGCCGTCGTTGTCAAAGTGCCCGGGCTCGACCTGGAGCGCAGTTTTGCGATCGTGATCGAGCCCGCCTTGGCCGATGCCACCGCCGACAAGCGGGACGCCGCCATCGCCAGCGCGCCCGAGCCTCGCCGCGCATGGAACCTGAAATGGCTCGGTCCGGCCCTCATGCTGGGAATCGCCGCGACAATTTTCGCGGATTTCCTTTCTATCGGAATGCCCGGTCACGGCACATCGACTCCGGCCGCCCCGCAACCGACGGCTCCAATGGCACCACCGCCGGAACTCCCGCCACAGACTCCCTGGACCACCGACACCAGCACCTGGTCGATGCCGATGCCAACATTTGCGCCTTACCTCGGGATCGCCGCCAATGGCATACGCAGCATGAGGGCAGATGGACAGGAACGCTTCGGCTTCGACGAGATCGTCATCGAAAAGAACCCCGCGCGGGCAGAGGTCGAGTATTTCGAACTGCGTTTTCGGGTCACTTATTACGACGAGAAATCCGGTGACACCGGCTCGGCCGGCGGCTTCGACACCACGCTAGAGAACATCCGCGGCAAACTCACTGCCGAAAGCCCCGTCCTGGTGCTCCGGAACCGCTCGATTGTGGCCCCGATTCCCAAGGGAAACATCACCAGGATGCGCTATCACCTTGCCGTCAATGCCGTGTCCTCGCGCCCGAAATACGTCCACGAAAAGAGCCGGGAAATCACAGGCCGCTAGAGTACGAAGAAAACAAGAAGAAGCGGATCCGCTACAAGCCGATCACGCGCTGAGTTCGGGGAAAATGCTACTGCGGCGCCACCGGCGCCGGGGTTGTAGTCAACAACGGGACGGAGGAAAGGCATCCATGTCACGCTTGCGCATCGTTGCGCTGATCGCACTGGCCATGATTGCCTTTGCCGGCAATTCGCTGCTGTGCCGGCTCGCGCTGAAAGATACCGCGATCGATGCCGCCAGTTTCACCACGCTGCGCCTGCTGTCCGGCGCGGTGATGCTCTGGCTGGTGGTGCGGCTGCGCGGCGGCGCCCGCAGCGGCGCCGGCAACTGGCTGTCGGCGCTGGCGCTGTTCGCCTATGCCGCCGGCTTTTCCTTCGCCTATATCAGCCTGCCCGCGGCGACCGGCGCGCTGCTGCTGTTCGGCGCGGTGCAGGCGACCATGATCGGCCATGGCCTTTGGCGCGGCGAGCGCCTGCGCGGGGCCCAGACCGTCGGCCTGGTGCTGGCGCTCGGCGGACTGGTGGGCCTGTTGCTACCCGGCCTGTCGGCGCCGCCGCTGTTCGGATCGGCCATGATGCTCGGTGCGGGCGCGGCCTGGGGCATCTATTCGCTGCGCGGCCGCGGCGCCGGCGATGCGACCCGGGTCACGGCGGGAAACTTCCTGCGCGCCGTGCCGATCGCGGCGGCAATGAGCATCCTGATGCTGGGCAAGGCTTCCCTCGACGGTGCCGGCCTGCTCTACGCGGTGGCCTCGGGGGCGCTGGCCTCGGGCCTGGGCTATGCCATCTGGTACACTGCCCTGCCCGCGATCAAGGCCACCACGGCGGCCACCGTGCAGCTCAGCGTGCCGGTGATCGCGGCGCTGGGCGGCATCCTGTTCCTCGGTGAAGCGATCACCCTGCGCCTGGCACTGGCGTCGATAGCCATCCTCGGCGGCATCGCGCTGGTGATCCTCGAAAAACGGGCCGACGGCGGCCGCTGAACGCCGCTGCGCCGGCCCGGCACCGACGCTACTTCTTGCGGCCGTACTTGCCGGTCAGCGTCGCCTTGCCGATGGAATTGGCATTGATCATGAAGCCGGCCAGCGAGGCCGACGCCCCGGCCGGCAGATCCAGCTTGTCCACCTTCAGTGCATGCAGCGTGAAGTGGTAGCGATGCGGCTTGTCGCCGACCGGCGGGCAGGGACCGCCCCAGCCGGGGCCGCCGAAATCGGTGTTGATCTGCGCCGCGCCCTTCGGCAGCGGTCCACTGGGATTGCCGGCGCCCTTGGGCAGTTCCGCGGCATCGGCCGGAATGTTGGTCACCACCCAGTGCCACCAGCCGGCGCCGCCGGTCGGCGCATCGGGGTCGTGCACCAGCAGGGCGAAACTTTTGGTGTCCCTGGGCGCGCCCGACCACGTTAGCGCCGGCGAAACATTCTTGCCGCTGCAGCCGAAGCCGGCGAACACCTGCTCCTCGGCGATGGTCGCATTGGCCTTGATGTCGGCACTGGAAAGTTTGAAGGCGTCGGCATGCGCACTGCCGGCCAGGGCTAGCCCGGCGGCGAACAACAGACTGGAACGGATCATGTTGGCTCCTTGTAGGTTGGGGTAAAGGTGAAACCTGCGTCCGCGATTATCCGGGCAATCGCCTTCCTATGCCTCGCCGATCACCACGCGGCTGTCGCCGTCGAAGCGATACTCGGGGATGACCAGATTGGCCGGCGCCGGTCCCATGCGGAACACCCGCCCGGCCAGGTCGAACTTCGAGGTGTGGCAGGGGCAAAGGAATTCGCTGCGATTGCCGGCGCTGCGCAACGCCGGCGGGCAGCCCTGGTGGGTGCATTGGCCGATGGCGACGAACAGCTCGGGGCGCAGCGAACGATGGGCATTGCGGCAGGCCGGCGGCTGCAGCGAATGTTCCGACATGGGGTCGGTCAGTTCGCTCTCGTAGCCGGCCAGGCCAGCAATCTCGTCGGCGCTGCGGCGCAGGAGCCAGACCGAACGGCCATGCCAATCCACGGTCAGTAGCTTGCCCGGCACCAGGTCGCCGAAATCCACGGGCAGCGGATTGCCGGCCGGCGGCTGCGGCCGAGTCACGACATAACGCGCCACGCCCAGACCGACGCCCAGCGCACAGAGGCCGCCCGCCAGATAAAGGCGGCGACGGTCGATGCCGGCGATGCGATCTCTGCTCATGGAGCGTCATTCGAAAGCATGGAGTGACGAACAGCATACCGCGTTCGGCGCGGCGCTTCATGCGGCTATGCCGTTTGGCATATTGCCCTTAGCACAATTAAGGTCTATCCTCGCGCAATTCGTTCGGAATATCCGCCGTTGCGCAGGAGGTAAGCCGTGCCAGCAAACGCTGCCGTACCTCGTCATTTCGCATTCCCCGCAGGCGATACCGCTGCCTCAAACGGGCACGCTCTCCTGGACGCCACCCATCGCAGCAGCCACCGTGAAGAAAGGCGAGGCCAAACCGTCGCCACGACCGAAGGTGGCAATTCGTGGCTTGAACCTCAATCATCGAACTGCATCGGAAAATGTCTGGATATGGCGGGAGCGACATATCCATATTTGGACGTGCCTTCCCATATCTGGATAGAAATGAATGGATATGGAAGTTTTGTAATGACGCCTACTTTACGTTGGGGGGCTTGATGCATCTACGCGCCATCGCAGTGAGTGCCTTCCTGGTGTCATGCAGTATGTCGATGTACGGCGAGGAGACGGGACCTGTTAGCCAAGCGCTTAAGGTCGAACTGAGGGACAAGAAGACTAAGGTAGTTGATCTGAAGTCACTAACAACGTTTGAGTGGGATGAGGTTGTCCTGTTCGCTCCGTATGAACCAACTGAAGACGTTTGCCGACGTTTGGCCTTGAGCGAAACAGACTGCCGATCCACAATCACGGTTGCATCAATTGATGACGGGGAGATGGTGATGGTTTTCCGAAAGAGCGGAAGAATCGTGCATGTTGAACGCCACCACAGATTCCATGGTGACTTCGAGCCTCGTAAGAAAACACAAACGATTTCGGCCACCTCAGCCATATTCGCTGTCTCCCAGAACGGCCAGTCTTCTCGTGGAGATGCTTGGCTTGTTCTCGTACCGCTAGCTTCCTATCCACCCCCCAACCCTGCGGTGCAGGGGACGCTGCGCGATAAAGCCGCGCAGCGCCCCTGACCTTGAACGTTGAGTCTACGCCTTGTCCGTTGGATGATTTCATCTATCCGTAGCCAACCATTATCGGAGGACATATGAGTAAAGAAGATGGGTTGAGTCTAGAAGAACGTTTCCACCAGTTAGAGATTGAAATTGCTGAACGGCGCCCGGTCGAGAAGCTTATTCAAATCTTCATCTATTTCTTAGCAGGTCTATCGGTCGTAATTGGCTTGTTTGGTATCAAACAATTCTCCGACATCGATACAGTGATCTCGTCGGAAGTAAAGATGCAGTTCCCGAGAGACCAACAGAAATACTTAGAGTACAAAAAGCTTATCGAGGATGCCGAAACCCTAAACGCCCGACACAAGGAACTCTTTGGCAAATACGAGTTGGCTCTAAAGACATTCGCACATCTTGACAAAGTCACTGACGACTTTGATCTCGAGGGAAAAGTTTCGAGAGTGATGGAGACTGCGGAAGATGGCGATAGCAAACTTCTAAAGGATGAATCATGGCGGTTGCAGGCGGTAGCAACATTGCGGCTTCTCGCAGAAGCACAAAAGAAACGCAACTTTCAAAGCGACTTCATTTTAAATGCTGCACAAACGGCAAGTCGTCTTCAACAAAATGCTCTCGCCTACGATTTGATGCAGGTCGCATACACCAAGCGTCCCAACGATGCACCAATTCAGGCTGGACGTCTTTCAGCTATCGTTGAAATTGGCGATGAAAAGGAAGTTAAGGATGCGTTTGGGTCGCTAATGAATATGGTTGTGAATTTAGATGCGAACTCGCCACATATTGTTCTATCTGAAGCATGGAACGCAGCAGAACACCTACGGCGATACGATGCGCTAGTAGCGGCAATCGATAAACTGTTAAAGAGCGATCAGCGCCAATTAAAGCCATCGTATGCCTATTTCATCAAAGCATTTGCTCTCACTCGTGCATCTCGCCCAGGTGACCTGGCCATTGCACGTTCTACAATGGAGGAGGGCCTAGCACTGTTATCGAAGGAGTCTCCAAACGCTATTTGGTACGATGCTTCCGTTCGCGAATTGCGCAAGTGCCTAAGAGTATTTGGGGAAGTCAAGCAACAGTCTAAGCTCCGGCAGCTAAGTAGCCTTGTTTCTTCGCTGGAATCCCAATAGTCATATATCACTTTGTGTCGATACCAGAGCGATAAGGGTCAGAGTCATTTGCCCTATTGAGGAAGAAGTTCAGATATGCACGCAGGAGAAAAGTGAAATGACTCCGACCCCTTTGAGTTCGCTGCGCAAAGCGGGCGGGCAGCCCTGGTGGGTGCATTGGCCGATGGCGACGAACAGCTCGGGGCGCAGCGAGCGATGGGCATTGCGGCAGGCCGGAGGCTGCAGCGAATGCTCCGACATCGGGTCGGTCAGTTCGCTCTCGTAGCCGGCCAGGCCCGCAATCTCGTCAGCGCTGCGACGCAGGAGCCAGACCGAGCGGCCATGCCAATCCACGGTCAGCAGCTTGCCCGGCACCAGGTCGCCGAAATCCACGGGCAGCGGATTGCCGGCCGGCGGCTGCGGCCGCGTCACGACATAACGCGCCACGCCCAGACCGACGCCCAGCGCACAGAGGCCGCCCGCCAGATAAAGGCGGCGACGGTCGATGCCGGCGATGCGATCTTTGCTCATGGAGCGTCATTCGACAACATGAAGTGACGAACAGCATACCGCGTTCGGCGCGGCACATTGGGCAGCCCATGGAGTCAAGAGTCGGCGCTGGCGACACGGCGATTCATGCTGCCGTGCTGCACCGCACATTGCCATGGGCATTATTCGGGTCTATCGTGGCGCCATTCGTTCGGAATATCCGCAGCACAGGAGGTAAGCCATGCCGGCCAACGCCGCCTCATGTCGTCATTCCGCTTTGCCCGCAGGCAATGTAGCCGCCTCAGGCGAGTTCGCTTTCCAGAGCACCACCCATCGCCCCTGCCGCCATCGAGAAAGATGGAGGCCTGCGATGGCCACGACCCGGGAAGGAAATCCGCAGCTAGAACTTCGAACATTGGATCAGAGCGAAAAATGGCTGGATATGGCAAGAGCGGCATGTCCATGCCTGGATGTGAGTTTCCATATCTGGACCGAAGTACCTAGATCTGGAGATCTTGGAGTGAGGTCTACTTCACGTTGGGCCCCATAGATGAACTCTCCTACCGCCTACCATCAACTCGGTCGCTTTATCGTTGCATTCCAGCATCTTGAAAGCGCCGTCAATGATCTTCTTGAGCTATTGGCCAATACAAAAGACTGCGAGGTCGTTCGCATCCTCGCGCACGACCTTGAGTACCGCAAACGGCTGAACACAGCAGACGTCTTGTTCGCTAGATTCGTCGATCTACGTAACAACACGGACGCGCTTGCCAAAGGCGAATTCCACAAACTCATTGTTGAACTTGGAGATCTTGGCGACCGCCGCAACGACCTAGTTCACTCAGGCTACAACGCTTGGTTGAACGTTGACGGAAAAGAGGGGCTCTTACGCCGAAACTCGAAGCTCCGTGGCAGCAAGGGGGAACGAGAAGAACACGAAGAAGAATTGCAGCCCGACGCTTTCGATCAAGATCTTCAGCGCCTCGCGGCGGCCGCCAGTCGCCTTGAGGCCTTTCGTCTCCGAGTGATTGACTGGCGGTATCCTGATTGAATACTGTGGCCCAACCCTGCGGTCGACCCCGTTCCCTTCGGTCACTGGACGCTGCGCGATGAAGCCGCGCAGCGCCGGTCACCTTGAACGTTGGGCCACAAGCAAATGAGCATCCCCGCCGACAAGGTTTCGTTTGATCTGATCCAAAACGCGATCGACTCAATCTCTCGCGCGGTTGAACTGATTGCTTGGAACGAAATGCCAAACGATGGAGCACGTTTGAAGCAAGCCATTCTGAGCATTGGTCATGGCGTCGAGTTGCTGCTAAAGGAAAGACTTCGCCAAATTCATCCTGTGCTGATATGGGAAGACGTCGACAGATATCCTAGCCTTGACGCAAGAACCGTTGGAGTCGATAAAGCAATTCATCGCCTTCGCCAAATTGGTGCTATCCAACTTAGCGACGAAGATGCCGCGCTCGTCAAATCGCTACGCAATACACGAAATGCCATCGAACACTTTTCTTGGACCACAACACGACAAGAAGCAAACGCGATTGTTGGTAAGGCCTTGAGCTTCGCCATCGCGTTTGCCCAAACGCACTTAGGCGTCGACATTGCTTTTGCATACAAACGCGATGACACATGGCAGCAGCTTTTAACGACTCACTACGATTTCGCGAAGGCACATACCGCGCGTCATGAGGCAGCATTGAGAGCCACAAACGAGTATTTCGTGGCTTGCGAGTTTTGTGGGGCGCTTGCGGTGAGCCCGTCCGGTGGCTCCTGCACACTTTGTGGGCATTGGAATGACATTCCCGACGAACCGTTCTAGTTGCGTACGGAGGCAGCATGTGGCCCAACCCATCCATCAACGCGGACGCTGCGCGATGAAGCCGCGCAGCGTCGGTTATGTCAAACGTTAGCCCTCATTAGAACCTATTCCAGCAAAGGAAGAATCGTCATGCCGATTGTGTTCATGCCCACACTCAAATTCTACTTATTGGTTGCAGCACTGGCGACCGCTAGCGCTGCTTTCGCGCAGTCGCAGGTTCCATACAATTTTAAGGATGGGAAGAAGGGATTTGACTCTACGCGCGAGAAACGAGGCGAGTATTTACTTTCGACTCCAATGGTTATGCAAGGGCCGGGCAAACTAGATACCTCGAAGTGGCCTCCAGATTCAGCTGATACAGAAGCACTTCTTCGGACAAGAATTGATCTTCTTGAGAGGAAACTAGAGCTTCTTGAAAAGCGATTAATTGAAGTTGAATCGAGGAAGAAATAATGGCCACCTCTACTGCAATTCAAGAGACAGAGACGGTCAATGCCAAATTACAGGTCGTGCGAGAACAAACTCAGAAGGCTGCCGAAGCTGCATCAACGTCGACAGGCAAGGCTGAAGTGTCCTATGGCAAACAGTGGTGGCGAGCCGACGAAGCGATGACGATAAGCGCGACGGTTCTGGTCTTCGGTGTACTTGTCATGGTACTTATGACCGTTGTGCTTCGGAAGTCGAACATACAACCTGACGCCGTCCTCCGCCTGTTTGGCACAACCATAATCATAATTGGCGCGCTATTCCTCATCGTCGCCGGCTATACCGAAACGCAAATGGGTCCGGTGATGGGCCTGCTCGGAACTATCGCCGGCTATCTGCTGGGAAAGAATTCGAACACCACCGGGACCGGGGGCAAGAGTGACGTTTAAGTTGAACGTTGGCCAAGATTTGTTGGCGTGCTCACTTACACAGTGCCTAGAGAAAGGGGATTGGTTATGAAGAACCTATATTTGGTTATCGCGATAGTCTTTATGGTTGGGACCGGTGGTTGCGCATCGGTACCTCCAGAATCGGTAACCTTGAGCAGCGAGGTGGGGGCCGGAATAAAGAAGCAGCATCAAGCCCAAGTTAGCTTTCTAAATTTGTATTTCGAAGCAAAGCGGAAGGATCTTGATACCGCCTTTCAGCGTGCCTTGAATACGTATTTTTCGACGATTGCACCTTCTGGTTCAGTAACCCTAACAAAGGCACAGCTGGACGAAATTGCCAAAGACGTCCTCGATCTAAGTGAAAAGAACGCCAAGGCGAAGGAGTCACTTGAAAAGGTGCGAGTCGATCTCCTCGTTAAGCTCGACGAGAATTACCAGACTCTAAATCAGGCTAACTCAACGGTTACTGGGCTACTCCAGTCGGTGGTTTCCGCTAAGGAAGCCGCTAGTAAGTCGATGCAATTGATCTCCACTGCGACGGATGGACGCATTCAACTTGACAAGGTTTTTGCGGAGATAGATTCGTTTGTGGTAAAGGGCGGTTCCGAAGCTGGAAAAGCCATCGATCTGATCGAGAAGGTCAGGAACATTGCGAAATAACGGGGAAAAGGAGATTCGAATGGACAACGCTGAATGGGTGGCGCTTCGCGCAAAGGCCAATCAGTTAGCTAATGATCAGTTTGCGACAGAGGCATCGGACATTGCCGCCCTTACAAAGAAGCAGGTGTCGGAAATCATTGCCGAATCGGGCGTAAATATAGAAACTCTAGCCAATCTAATGGCTACGGTGAGCGACGCCACGAAGACCAATCAGCAGAAAGCGCAAGCCCTACGAAACATCAGTGGGTTTGCGGAGGTCGCTGTCTCTCTGATAGGTAAATTGGCCTAACCCATCATCGCACCGGACCTGCGCGAATAGCCGCGCAGGCCGGTGAATTCACACGTTGAATCTGTAGAAAATCCCCTTTTCACGCGGCAATGACCCACTCGAAGGGCGCGATTTTCATCGCGCCATTTGTCATTTCACTGTCGGGTTTGCCAAGGCATCGTGTCGCCAGCTCGATCTTCTGCGCCTCAGGCAAGAGTCGGCGCTGGCGACACGGCGCCTTTTGATCCGTGCGACGCAAATACCGGGCGGGTAGACGCTGGATTGCCAAGTACGTATTCTGAACGGCCGGAACGATCCGGTTGCACTGGCCATGGCCGGACGGCCGGCTCCGGAGCCGGACAGCAATCCGCAAAGGAGCGAACCATGAAGTCTTCCGCATTCACGATCAAGGCATTCGGCGCATACGTGATCCTCACCGGAATCACCTTGCTCCTCGCACCCAATCTGCTGCTCGGCATGTTCGGCTTTGCCGAGACCGGGGAAATCTGGGTGCGGGTTCTGGGCGCGCTGGCCGGCGTCGTCGGCTATTACTACTGGGCTGCCGGCGCGGCGGATGCGCGAGCGTTCTTCGAGGCGTCCATCGTCGGCCGCATGCTGTTCTGTGCGGCCTGCGTCGGCATCGTGCTGCTTGCCGGTGCACCCTGGATGCTGATCCTGTTTGGCGTCATCGATGTCGCCGGCGCGGCGTGGACCTTCTCGGCATTGCGCAATGAAAAGCGCGCGGTCTAGGCATCGGCTTGTATTTCACGCGTTCCGCCGGCGGGTTTTCCCCGCGTCGCCATGACGCTCAAACACTGGGCGCAGCAGATCAAGCAGCAAACGCTGACCGTCTACTTCGCGGCGCGCGATCCGCGCACGCCGTTTGCCGTGCGCCTGCTCGCCTTGTTCGTCGCGGCGTACGCGCTGAGTCCGATCGACCTGATTCCCGACTTCATCCCGGTGATCGGCTATCTCGACGACCTGCTGATCGTGCCGCTCGGCCTGGCGCTGGTGGTGCGCCTGACGCCGCCGGAGGTGATCGAATCCGCGCGGCAGCAAGCAACGCATGCGGCAAGCCGGCCGGTGAGCTATGCGGCCGGCGCGGCGATCGTGCTGCTGTGGTTGTTGCTGGCCGCCGTGCTAGCTAATTGGCTGGGCGCAATCTTCGGCATCCCGGGCGTGTAGTGGCCCGCTTCGTAAATATTGTTTCCCTGTGGGGCCGGCTTCAGCCGGCCAAGGCAGACTGAAGTCTGCCCCACAGAACTGCCATTTCGCAGGCACTGCACTAGCCGCCTAGTTCCCCATCACCGCCACGTGGCCGACGAACATCACGCTGGGAAAGGTGCGCTTGAGCAGCTTGCTGTAGAAGTTGGTCATCACCGAGCCCTCCTCGTAGCGGATCGTGCTGCCGGGCTTGAGCGCCATTTTTGACGCGGCGATCCATTCGGTGACCCCGGCGCGCTCGACTTCGATGTAGGTGAAATCATTGGCATCGATGCTGGAGAGCACCTTGCCCTGGTTCGGGAGTTCCGCGGGCGCCGGCGGCTTGTCCGGCATCAGCAGGTCGGCGGCCTGGGCCGGCGAGGGATGGCCGGGCGGCGGCCCAGCAAGGGCGGAGGTCGCGAAGCAGAGGGCAAGCAGGGCAAGCAAGCGGATCATGGTCGAATCCAGGGGACGTTGAGGAATGCGGGCCGGCGCTGCGGGATCACAGGCAGCGCCAGAACGGCGAGCCAGGGGTCAGCGGGAAACAGTTGAACATCGGATAAGGCCCGGGCATGTACATCGGCCCGGTCATCTGGTTGCGGCACCAGTTGATTTCCTGGTTGATGCGTTCGCGGCAGGCCTGGTCGCGGTTGTTGGCGTCGGCGGCCATGTCGTCGAAGATCTGCCGGCGTTCGGCAGCAACCATGTGGTCGAGCACCGCCAGCGGCACGCCCCGCTGTGCCAGTTCGGCGATCTGGCTGGCCGAGAGGCGGTAGCGTGACCCAGAGGCCGTGATGCGGGCGATCAGGTCCGCGGCGGGGACGCCCTGGCGCGCCAGCAACTCGATCTGCTCCAGCGGCAGAGTGGCGGCCGGCTGCGGCAGGCGCGCCTCAAGTTGTTCGGCGCTGATGCGCTCGATCTTCGGCGGCTCGACCGGCGTGCCGGCGCAACCCTGCAGGATCAGGGCTGTGACGGCAAGCAAAAGTGGGGAACGGAGTGGATTCATGGCGGTGGAGTATTAAAAATCCGGAGGGCACTCCAATCATAGGCCACTGCCGGCGATTTGCGACCGGCCGGCGCCTGGCGCGCGTTCCGGGTGAAAGGTCTACAATGCGCCGCCTGTCCTCCCCGCGCCCTGCGCCCGCCCCGAAAACCGTGAACCCGACCGCCGCCGCCCTCGAACTGCTCGCCCCCGCCCGCGATGCCGATATCGGTATCGAGGCGATAAGGCATGGCGCCGATGCGGTGTACATCGGCGGCCCGTCCTTCGGCGCGCGCTATGGCGCCGGCAATTCGGTGCAGGACATCGAGCGCCTGGCGGCCTACGCGCACCGCTTCCACGCCAAAGTATTCATCACGCTGAACACCATCCTGCGCGACGACGAGATCGAGGACGCGCGCCGTCTGGCCTGGCAGATGTACGAGGCCGGTGCCGACGCGCTGATCGTGCAGGACCTGGGCCTGCTGGAAGCCGACCTGCCGCCGATACAGTTGCATGCTTCGACCCAGACCGACATCCGCACGCCGCAGCGGGCGAAGTTCCTCGCCGACGTCGGCTTTTCGCAAATGGTGCTGGCGCGCGAACTGTCGCTGCCCGAGATCCGCGCGATCCAGGCAGGAGTCGGCGCTGGTGATGCGGCGAACTGCGCGGCGCCCCTCCTCGAATTCTTCATCCACGGCGCGCTCTGCGTGGCGTTTTCCGGGCAGTGCTACATCAGCCACGCCCACACCGGACGCAGCGCCAATCGCGGCGAATGTTCGCAGGCCTGCCGCCTGCCCTACAACCTGGAAGACAAGCAGGGCCGCATCGTGGCCTTCGACAAGCACCTGCTGTCGATGAAGGACAACGACCAGAGCGCCAACCTGCGCGCGCTGGCCGATGCCGGCATCCGCTCATTCAAGATCGAGGGCCGGCTGAAGGACGTCGCCTACGTCAAGAACACCACCGCGCATTACCGGCAACTGCTCGACCGCATCATCGAGGACGCGCCGGGCCAGTATTCGCGCGCTTCGTCCGGGCATTGCAGCTTTACATTCACCCCGCGCCCGGAGAAGACCTTCAACCGCGGCGCCACCGACTACTTCGTCAACGGCCGCCACGCCGACATCGCCGCCTTCGATACGCCGAGCTTCGCCGGCGCGGTCAGCGGCGTCGTCACGCGCCTCGGCCCCGACTGGTTCGAGGTCGACAGCGAGGAAGAGTTCGCCAATGGCGATGGCATTTCCTATCTCTCGCGCGGCAGGAAGCTCGCCGGCCTGCGCATCAATGTTGCCCAAGGCAAGCGCCTGTTCCCCA
This sequence comes from Sulfuritalea sp., assembly GCA_022842325.1. Classification (GTDB taxonomy): domain Bacteria; phylum Pseudomonadota; class Gammaproteobacteria; order Burkholderiales; family Rhodocyclaceae; genus Sulfuritalea. The sequence goes on from JALHPU010000019.1 coordinate 50,635, forward strand.
ACGAAATGCCCGACGATCCGGAAGGCTTCAAGGTCGGCACCGAAATCCACCGCAACCGCGACCAGGCTTTCGAGCGCCTGCTGGAAAAGCCCTCCGCCGAGCGCCGCATCGGCGTCACCGTGGAACTCGGCGAAACCGCCGACGGCTTCGTCCTGAAGCTGCAGGACGAGGACGGCATCGAAGGCCGTGCCGCCATCGCGCATGCCAAGGAGCCGGCGAAAAATCCAGAGCGCGCGCTGGTCGCCATCGGCGAAAGCCTGGGCAAGCTCGGCGCCACCGACTTCAAGGCCACCGAGGTCAGGATCGTGCTGGCCGAGCCCTGGTTCCTGCCCGCCGCCGCGATCAATGCGCTGCGCCGCGATGCCGTCGACCACCTGATCGCCGCGCGCGAAGCGGCGAGGCCGCGCCTGAAGCGCGCCGCGCCGGTCGAGCCGCCGGCCGTGTATCCCGAGCGCGAACTGAGTTATCTGGCCAACGTGCTCAACAGCCGGGCCCGCGCCTTCTACCAGCGCCACGGCGTAGAACTGATCGCCGACGCCTACGAGGCCGACACCACGCCCGGCGAAGTCTCGCTGATGATCACCAAGCACTGCCTGCGCTACAGCCACAGCCTGTGCCCGAAGGAGGCCAAGGGCTGGGTCACGGGCGTGAATGCCGAGCCGATGACCCTGGTCAATGGCAAGGAAAGGCTGACCCTGCGCTTCGACTGCAAGAAATGCGAAATGCACGTCGTCGGCAGGATGAAGAAGGGCCGGCAGATTCCCATCAAGGCCGCCTGAAAGTCGGCGCTGGCGACACGGTGATCCGGCGATGAAACTCGTGCTCGCCCCGATGGAAGGCCTCGCTGACGACGTGCTGCGCGCGGTGCTGACCTCGGCCGGCGGCTATGACTGGTGCGTCACCGAGTTCGTCCGCGTCACCACCACGCTGCTGCCGCACTCCTGCTTCACGCGCCTCTCGCCCGAACTGAAAGCCGGCTCCTGCACCGCCAGCGGCACACCGGTGCGCATCCAGCTGCTCGGCTCCGACCCGGCGCTGCTGGCGGCCAATGCCGCGCACCTGGCGCTGCTCGGCCCATATGGCATCGACCTGAATTTCGGCTGCCCGACGCCGCTGGTGAATCGCAATCGCGGCGGCGCGGCGCTGCTCGACGAACCGGAGCTGCTGCAGCGCATCGCCAGTGCGGTGCGCGCGGCCGTGCCGTCGTCGATCCCGGTCACCGCCAAGATGCGACTCGGCATCGAGGACACCGGCCGCGCGCTGGACTGCGCGCTGGCGCTGGAAGCCGGCGGCGTGCAGGAACTGGTGGTGCACGCCCGCACCAAGGCCGACGGCTACCGCCCGCAGGTGCGCTGGGAATGGATCGCGCGCATCCGCGAAGTGGTGAAACTGCCGCTGATTGCCAACGGCGAGGTGTGGAATGTCGCCGACTACCGCAGGATCTGCGCCGCCACCGGCTGCAGCGACGTCATGCTGGGTCGCGGCGCGGTGGCCGATCCGCTGCTGGCGCGGCGCATCCGCGACGGGCGTGGCGACGATGCCGGCGCAGCCGACTGGCTGGAACTGCAGGGCATGATCGCGGAGTTCTGGGCGCGGGTGCAGGAGAAGCTCAGCCCGCAGCAGTCGCCCGGGCGGCTCAAGCAGTGGCTGGGAATGATGCAGCGCAGTTATCCGCAGGCCGGCGACTTGTTCCGCGCCATCCGCGAGGCGCGCCGTGCGCCCGAGGTCAGCGCCGGGCTGGAAGGCTGCGGCATGCGGCTGCACCGGTCAAACGCGCTGCCTCGCTGAGGCCGGGGCGCGGCAGGAAAGTCGGCACCGGCGAGACGGCGGCCGACGACTGACTCCGGCGCAGGGATTTTTTCGCCAGCCTTGTGTGCGCTGGCGCACAGTGTGTTTTCTCAGGGTCAATAGACTCGGCATCCAGGTTCGGGAAGTTCGTTTGCCGCCATCGGCTGACGGGCTTCGCGTCGAGTAACGGGAAGGATGCCCACGCCTGCGGCATCGCCTGCCTGCGCCACCATTCAGGGGAATTTCATGAAGATCAAAATTTTGTCCGTATCCGTGGCGGCTGTCATCGCCGCCTGGGCGTCGCCGGGTTTGGCCCGCGAAGTGGTCCCCCTGTCGGGTCTGGTCGGTGCGGAAGGTTCGTTGAATGGCGTCGATACGACGGCTGCCGGGCTATTGACCGTCGGCAACAACCAGAACATCAATACCAATAACGACCCCGGTGGCGCTGTGACGAGCAACATCAACAACGTCGCCAGCATCTTGTTCGGTGGCGGTTCGACGATAACCGGGTTCACCGGCACGAACCTGATCAGGTTCTTCGACATCAGCGCCGGCGCCGTCGGGACGACGGTGAACTTCAACGGAGACGTGTTTACAACGACGTTCAACGTTACCGGGACCGGAACCGTGAATTTCAATGGCCACGTCAATCAAGCCATCGTCGCGGCCAACACCATCTTCAACAATGACGGTTTCATCAGCGTCGGGTCCGGGCGGATATTCAACAGCGCCATCGTCACCCTGACCGCGAATACCGGAACACTGACGCTCAATGGCGGCAGCAACGTCAGCGGCGCCATCGGCGGCGCCTTCGGAATCAAGCAAATCAACGTGGTCGGCGGCAACGCCTCGGTTACCGGCGCGGTTCAGGCACGCGGTTTCAGCCTCGGCACGAACACCCTGACGATCGGCGGGGTGCTGACCACCAATGCCGCGGGAACGATCGCGACGACGCTGGCAAGCGACACCGTATTCGGCAAGATCGTGGCCGGTACCGCGCTGATCAATGGCGGGGGCATTACCGTGGTGCCGACCGTCACCGGCGTGCTGACCAACGGCACCACCTACAAGATCGTCGATTCGCCGGCCGGCACCAACGGGGCTCCGGTCAGCGTCATCAACAACAGCCCGCGCTACACCTTCGCCGGCGTGCCGACGACGCTCGGCGCCGTCAATATCCTGTTGACCGCCGTGACGCCGCTGGCGGCCCTCGTCACCACGCCGGGCGCGGCAGCGGTCGCGCCGATTCTGGAAGTCAATGCTGCGGCAGGCTCCGATTTGCTGACCATCCAGAACGCGATTGCCGTGCTGCCCAATGCGGCGGCGATCGACAACGCGCTGCAGCAACTGGCTCCAGGCGCCGCGAATCTCGCCGCGCCCTGGGTCGCTGGTCAAACCACGCGACTGTTCGACGATCTCTGGATGGCCCGTGTGGACGAGATCCAGAAGCTCTGCTGCAGCCCCTGTGAGCCCTCCCAGTCAGGTAATCCGGTCAAGGCCACCGAATGCAAAGGCAACGACAAGCGCAGCAACTGGTGGGGCAAGGGCTTTGCCAGCCAGGGCCGCCAGGACGACGTGAATGGCCAGAGCGGCTATCGCAGCGAAGCCCTGGGGCTGATGCTGGCGCACGACATACCATTGAACGCGGATACGCGCATCGGTCTGGGTGGCGCGTACGCGAACACCACCATCGACGGCAACAATTCGACGGGACGCACCAAGATCGATTCCTACCAGCTGACGGCCTATGTCAGCCACGCGCCCGGTCCCTGGTTTGTCCAGGGCGCCATCACCGCCGGGGCGGATCAGTACAAGGGCTCGCGCAGCATCGCCTTTCCCGGCATCAACCGCACGGCGAGCGCAGACTATTCGGGACAGCAATACAGCGCCGTGGTCACGGCCGGACGACATTACAACGTGAATCAGACGATCGTCACACCGCTCGCCTCGCTGCAGGCCTCGCGCATCCGCGTCGACAGCTACACGGAATCCGGCGCCGGCGATGCGAATCTGCGCGTGAGCAGCCAGGATTACGACTTCGTTCAATCCACCGTGGGAGTCAAGGCGGAACGGATCATTCATGCCGCCAGCGGCACCTACTCCCCCGAGGTGCACCTCAAGTGGCTGCACGATTTCAGCTCGACGACCATGCAGCAGGACGCTTCCTTCACCGGCGGCGGCGCAAACTTTCGAACGCAAGGCATAAAGCAGGATCGCGAAATGTTCAATGTCGGCGCCGGCATCTCCTTCCTTTCCTGCAACTGCGGCGAGAAGGCATGGACGGTCAAGGGGCTCTACGACTACAAGTGGAACCAGAGCGATTACTCGTCACACAAATTGTCGATCATGGCCAGTCGCAGTTTCTGATCGCCATCCGGCGGCATCGCCTGCCGCCCAGAGGATGCAGGACAAGTCCTGCATCCTCGGCGAACCTCGGATCCCTGGCCGCTCAGCCGAGAAAACGGCATTTGGATAGCGAACATCCGTTCCCGAACTAAAGGCATCCCGGCCAAAGTCCGCTTGCACTTAGTCTGCCGGCAGTCATGGACCGTGCGCTGCCGGTGACCGGCAAGAGCCGAGTAGTCGACCTGCAGTCGTGAAAAATCATCGATCCTGGTAGATCCTGAACGCCATCCATAACGATTGTTCTGGACTGATTGCGGAGACCTGCAGTTTCTCAGGCCAGTGGGCGGGATCGTGCCCAGAGACGACATTAGACGTATCCAACAGCGAACAATCGCCACTATGGTTTCGTTGGCTCGCCGATTCGAATAGATGTGGGAACTGGCAGCTATCAATAATGATTCGTGCCGCGCGATCTACCGACTAAAACTTGAACCAAGTGCGTATCGATTAGCCTTTTTTGCCGTTATTTAAGTGAAATCCCGCACTGGATTGATGGGCTTGCTGTTCGAGATATTATGCAATTTTCTTTCGCCGTACCGTCTTCTGCACCTTAGGTTTGCCGGCGGTATTACGTGAAACCTTTCTCGCCCGTGAAGTTGCATTTTCCGTCGCGCAAAGTTCATCGGTGTGCCGCGGGACGAGGATTCTTGGAATGGCTTCACATTTCAAGTGTGCCTCTTTACCGACAATCCTCTCGTTATTGATATATGAGCTATCGAACAACTTCATCCTAGGCCGCGCCTTAAGCCTATCCCAGTCGGCCTTTTCGAATGATTGGCTCTTCTTGCGACGTATCTTCTCTCCTGCACTTAAGGTAAGTGAGAAAAGGTTAGAAAAAATTCTTGGGCCAACGCCGACGAACGGCGAGAAAAGAACCTTCTTGTCCGAGTCGCCGTCGTCAGGAACGCGTATTGCGTCGCCGTGCATGTCCTGAGCCTTACTTTTTGGATAGGGTTCGACGTAAACGACCCGCTTGATGCCGGATGCGATTATGTGCTTAGCGCAGTTGTGACAGGGATAGGTAGAACAGAAAAGCACCGTTTCCTTGGTGCTAATGCCGCGTCTTGCGCATCCAAGGATCGCGTCCATTTCCGCGTGAACAATGCGTCCATATTCAGTGATGTCATTCAATCCGGAAGAATCAATATTGGCGAGCAAAGTTTTCAACGCCTTCGGAGGCAGCCCCTTTTTCAGGGCGTCAACGATTCCTTGTCTCTCCTTTGCGTTTCGATCTACGCCGTTCATATAATCCCGCCCCCCCGGACTATCTTCAATGCGGTTGGTTTCGGGGTCGAAGTTTGGCCAGTATGTCCCCCCACCTGGACAAGGACATTCGTTGGCACCGGTGGAAAGAATGTCTGTGTCCTTGGTAATTACGGCTCCGACTTGTCTGGATAGATCCGCGCTCTTGATTGAAGCAGCGTAAGCAAGGTACATGGCGTACTCATTGAAAGTCGGCGTTTTAAATGGATTCCCGAAAATAATGTCAAAGAAACGTTCGCAGACATTCCAAACCTTCTTGTTATTGCCACTTTCGGTAAGAAAGAAGTCGGCAAGATGAAACGCGTCTCTTGTATTCTGACCGTGCCCGATCTTCTCGTCTTTGTCTCTGTCGATAAGTCGATCTCGCTTGGCCTGATCGCTAATTAGGCAGTGATCTCGAAGGAAGTGCTCTCTGCTCTTCTCCGACGAATGCACTGCAAATAGGTAGAAACCCACGCCATAGATATTTCGTAGTTCCTCGACTTCTTCGGGGTGCTTGATTGAATCCAAAACATAGATCACCCGCTTGTTGCCATTCTCTTTTCTCACTTCCGCAATTTTCGCTGCTGCCAATTTTGCCAATATGGCGTTGTCTTTAGTAGCTCCTCTAAGTTCAGAGCCGGCGGTCATGAGGGTGTTCACTCGAACATACTGGTCGTCGGAGACATTATCAACATCGCATTGGGCGCGGATAATGTCACTAAGCTTGATTTGAACAACTTTGTATTTGTAGTGTTTTGACAGTTTCTCGAACGTGCTGATTACTAATTCCCGATTACATCCAATTGGCCCAATAATGCCAAAGACCATCTCGGATGCTTCTGTCGAATTTTGGCGAAAGGTCATTTGGTATGCCTCGTGGGTGGACTGAAGGGAAAGAATATTAGGTCGAGTTGCGGTAGGCGCTGTTCGGGAATTCGTTAGCAGCCAAAAGGGTCAGAGACATTTGACTTTTCGAAACAATTCCGACCCCCTTGGGTTACATGCCACGCTCACTTGTGGACAGCCTCGCCGACATCTTGATTTCCGCTTTGCTGGATTCGAAATGCAATGTACTCTTCAACCGTCTGCGGAAGAATTCCATCATTGAGTTGAAGCACTGCGCGGAGCAGGTATTCCCGAATGGCAGACCGTGGCATATTGTCGCCTGCGTTATCAATAGCCTGCTGGACGTCGCCGATTGCATTGACAAATGTGCGATGGCGTTTTGTCGCTCCATGCTTGTGAACAACAATCTCGTCGATTACCCAGTGCTTTGTCGGTTTAGCCGATGAAGAGCAGGGACAAATGGAGTATCGATCCCCCTGAAATAGCTGGTCGCCTGTCCAGATGAAGGTTTGATCGCCTATGTTCTTGATACCATGCCGGCCCTTTGAAACGACGTGGCCTTTGTGAGCTGGGTTAGGGCAAGAGCAGTGCCGAGTGACGACGTAGATTCCAAATTTTTCGCCCAATTGCAGGTGATTCTCTAGCAACCGTTTCAGAGCAATCTGAGTACTCGAGTTCGGGCGAGTTGCATCCCAACCCATGCCACCGTTGGCATCTTCGACCACACCAACGACTTCAAGGACCTCTCGGCGAAGGTCGACAAGAAGGTTGATGATCTTCATGTGTAACGGATACCAGTGGTTCGCGTTACTGTTGCTTCTTCGGTCGGTAAGGCCCGTCGGGTAATGCATTCGGGCCAAGAACGAACACCTGTTGATTCGCTTGCTGGGTGAGCGGAAGGTAGTTCGGTGCAATGCGTGTCACGGCGGCGTTAATGACCGCGCCAATCAAGACGGCTAAGGCGGACCCCGAGTTGTTGTTGTTCTGGGGAGAATACTGCATGGTCTTATGTTCCTTCCATATCTCTGTTCCATCCTTGCTGACCAAGCGGTAATCAAAATCCACGGTCACAGTGGCCGCGATAAATAGGTATTGAGCATCCCATCTATTGATCTGCACGTAAAGGACCGCATCCGCTCCGAATAGCCTAGCTAGACTCTCGGTGGGTTCGTTGTGAATACGATCGGCCTCATACATGCCCTCTTGCTCAAGGACATATTTGGTCGTATTGACTGGGAATACGTAGTAACCCTTTTCGGCCAAGGGTACGGGCAACGTTGACAGGACGTAGTTGGGCGCGTCGACATCTAGTGATTTGTTAATCGTCGGGACAACCAGGATAGACCGAGGTGCCGCTGCGATAAATGCGCTCATGTCGTACTTTACCGGCTGCGCAACGCAACCTGCCAGCACTAACAAGACTGAAAGCAAGAGCAGATTCTTCACTTGGCTCCCCCCGTGCGTGCGGACTCTTGACGTTCAAGGTTTTTGATCAAGGTATCCATAAAGCCTTTGCTTTCTGGCCACGTATCGCGTTCGCGGGAATACATCCCTCTGGCCTTGACCGAGTCACCCGACTGAAGGTACAACGTTCCCAGTTCGGCATACAGACCCGGCGCCATCTTCTGCCCAGACTGGTCCATCGCTGCAACATGTGCCTCTAAACCAACTTTCAATTCTTCCATCTTGGTCTGGTCTTTGTACCCTGCGTAAAGCTTGGATTCATAGCCACCCCATTGATAAACCGGATTTGCCACACATCCACTCATGACAAGTGCGGCTAGGGCTATTGGGATATATCGCATTTTGATTCGTCACTTCACAATGAATGAGCGACTAACTCCGTCGCCGAGATACACCTTCTCGTCAAGCAGAATAGTTGCTCCGGTAGTCACGATAACTTTGTGCATTCCTGGTAGAACGCGCACTGCCGCGATTCCGTCAATAAAATCGCCCACGGAACCCAGGTCAAGTCCATCAACTAGTACGCGGGCGGCATGAACAGAATCGCTTTGTGCCTTAAATGAAATCTGTGGACGCATGTCCGACACACTTTGCTTTTCGGTGGGTAACTGCGTACAGCCCGCCACAAGTAATGCAACAGCGAGAAAAAGCTTCAGGCTCAACGCAGCTAACGTCTTACTCATCATTTACCCCCGTCAAAAAGGACAATCACCTGCTCAGGCGTATAGCCACTCAACGAGCCAGAGACAACTGACGTGACAGACCCTTCATTGAGTTCGGTATCACCAAAGTTCGCATCTACACGTAGCCTTGCTATCGAGCGACCGGGCAAGGTAATTTCCGCACCCGTCTGGGGCGATTTAATCTTTTCTCCTTGCGTTTGAACCGAGAAGATCATCCCGGGTTTGATTCCCTGAGCCTTACCACCGCCAATGAATACTTGGCTTCCTTCTGCTTTCAATATGTACGTTTGCCAAGGACGCGCGTTCATTTCGTTATTTAGCCGATTCACTGCCTCTGAGACTGCTTGGCGTATAGCTGCATCGTTAAGTGTTCCGTCATAAGCTGCTTGAGAACCAAATCCGAATGTTGAGGCAGTTTCCGTTGAAGCCTCACCGGCGCCGGATGTGGCGAAAAATACGTGACTGGTATTCGTATCCACAACACGCAGATCAACTTTCGCAAAAGCAACCTGCCGCTTACTGGATGAGGCAAATCCTGTTTCGCCTAACGTCTTGCGTCCGAACTCTGTCAGCGACCCTATGATCAGCGAATCAACACCGATGAGGTTAAGTTTGGTATCGGTTAGCTTGCTCTCTGCCTGAATCCGCGTGATGTCAGGGCGCTCGAATACCAAATACGCACCCGACTCAGTAAGTGCCTTGCTCAATAGGTCAGTGACCTGCTTCCCTAATGGGTCACCATGCTGATCACGCAAAAGCGATCGGCCATAGTTGGTTTCGTTTGTTATCCGACCTAGTGCAACTTTTCGCTTCAACGTGGGAACTATTGGCGCTTGAGCGATAGCCGCTTGCTGAGCTGACTTCTGAGCCGGGATTGCCGGAGTGGCCTCCTTTTGCGCGACAGGAGGTGCCTGTGTTGCACAGCCTTGGAGCAAGACAAGCACTGAACACGAGATCGCGCCCAAGAAGAAACGCCACGAACTTCCGATAAAGGTCTTTCTCATCATGCTGAACGCCCTGAAATTGAAAAAATGAACATATGTCTCATGCCAAAAGAAAATCTCGGCGTGCAAGATTTGTTGGATAGTAACTCTTATCGGATTGTAGGTATTCTCATTTTCCCGCTGGGATTGCTCGACTTATATCTTTCGCAATAGCAAGGACTGCTGCGGGCTTTGGGATGATTCATCCGACTCTAAATTGCATTTGCGTCACGTCCCCTGTTGAGACGTGCGAAATTGGCGGCCACGATTCTGTGACAGCTTCTGGGTACGTGGGCCGAATAGTCGTCCGCAATGGAGGAACAACGGCTTTGTCCGCTTCTGGCCGGAATCAGCCCGCCAGCGCTATGCTGCATTGGCGTGGTCAATGGCTGTTGCCGAACGCGCCGCCACGCTGTCGCAGTTCGCCAACCGAAAGGAATTCTTCATGGTCTTGCTCGAATTTTCCATGGCGCCCTCGACCAAGGGGGACAGCATGAGCGCCTACGTTGCACGCTCGCTCGACATCATCGACAAGAGCGGGTTGCCGTATCAACTGACGCCGATGGGTACCATTCTCGAAGGCGAGTGGGCCGAGGTCATGGCCGTGGTGACGGCATGCTTCGAGGCGATGCGGACCGACTGCGACAGGATCGGAACCCACATCAAGATCGACTATCGGGCGGGACCCGCCGGGCGCATGAGCGCCAAGGTGGATGCCGTCGAACGGAAACTCGGCCGCAAGCTGTCCACCTGAGACAGGGAACGCCGTGCCGCCGGCGCCGACTCCCGGCGTTCGCCAGGGGGGACGCACGCCGCGGCTATAATCCGGGCTTCCGGAGGATTTCGTGGCCATTCACCATTTTCAACTTCAGGGCGAGTTCATCGAACTGAACGTCCTCCTCAAGCTGCTGGCGCTGGCGCCGTCCGGCGGCGCCGCCAAGGCGCTGATCGGCGAAGGTGCGGCAAGCGTCGACGGCATGATCGAAACCCGCATCCGCCGCAAGCTGCGCGCCGGCCAGGTGGTGCGCCTGGCGGATGAAGAAATCCGCATCGTCGCCTCCGATGTCGCGGGCTGATTCCCTTTTTGAACTGATGCCCTCATGACCATACAGTGGTTTCCCGGCCACATGACCTCGGCCCGGCGCAAGGCGGCCGAAACCATGGCGCTGACCGACGTGGTGATCGAGGTCTGCGACGCGCGCCTGCCCGAGGCCAGCAGCAACCCGATGATCCGCGAGCTGCGCCTGCACCGCCAGCGTCCCTGCCTCAAGCTGCTGAACAAGGCCGACCTCGCCGACCCTGCGGTGACGCAAGCCTGGATCGACTATTACAACAGCCAGCCCGGGGTCAAGGCGGTGGCGATCTCGAGCAAGAACCCGGGCGAGGCGGCGCGCGTACCGGGCCTGTGCAAGCTCCTGGCGCCGCACCGCAACGACGGCATCAAGCCGCTGCGGATGCTGATCATGGGCATTCCCAACGTCGGCAAATCGACACTGATGAATGCGCTGCTCAAGCGCCGCGTGGCCGCCGTCGGCGACGAGCCGGCGGTGACCAAGTCGCAGATGTGCATCGACCTCGGCCCGGCCATGACCATCACCGATACGCCGGGCCTGATGTGGCCCAAGATCAGGCACGACAGCGACGGCTTCATGCTCGCTGCGAGCCACGCCATCGGCCGCAATGCGGTGATCGATTCGGAAGTCGGCATATTTCTCGCCGCGCTGCTGCTGCAACGCTATCCGGCGCTGCTGACGGAACGCTACGGCATCGCCACGGACGGCATGGACGGCGTCGGCGTGGTCGAGGCGGTGGCGAAGAAGCGCGGCTGCATCGTCAAGGGCCGTCGCGGCGGCGACCTCGACCTGGAAAAGGCGGCAATGATCCTGCTGACCGATTATCGCAGCGGCAAGCTCGGCCGCATCAGCCTGGAAAGCCCGGAAAGCCGTGCCGCGATGCTGGCGGCGGCGGACCATCCGGACGCCGCCGGCACCCCGGCGACAGCGGACCCCGACTAAAGCCCGACGGGTGCGGGTCACCCGGCCGGCTGACCACAGAATAACCTTGATATGGTTATGGTTTAACCGTACAGTTCGATCTCCAATTAACTTGATCTTGGTCAATTTCTTGACGAAATACTGACCGCCGGGGAATCGCAACGCATTGGGGGGGATGTTTCATGGCAGGCGTCGGGGGACGATGAATCATTGGGGCACGCTAACTCCTGTGCCTGCGGCGCGGGTGTGTTCGGCCGGACTTTGGCAATGGACGCTGCTTGCCCTGCTCGTGATCGGGCTCGCTGCCTGTGCGCCGGTAGCCCCGCGATCGCAGAAGGTCGCAAAAATCCCGCAGACCCTGCTCTGGCCCATGCCCCCGGACCTGCCGCGCTTCGAGTTCGAAACGGTGCTGCAGTCGGTCGCCGATATCGCGCCAGCTACCGATGACGACCGCTGGAAACGCATGCTCCAGGGCCAACCGGATACCAGCGATGCGCTGGCGATCAACAAACCCTCCGCCATCGTCAGCCGCGGCGGTCGCGTGTATGTCGCGGAGCCGGGGGCACGGGCCATCACGGTGTTCGACGCCGCGCGCAAAAGGCTGTTCCGCTTCGGTCTGCGCGAACCCAATGTCCTGAAACGCCCCCAGGCCCTCGCCCTGGACGACGCCGGGAAGGTCTATGTGCTCGATGCGCAACTGCGCAAGGTGATGATTTTCGACGGCATGGGCCTGTTCCTCGACTCAATCGCCCTGGGTCGCAGGTTTTCGAACCCTGTCGGAATCGCGGTGCAAGGGGATGGCCAAACCGTGTATGTGGTCGATCGCGGCAACGTCGACCAGGATGACCACAAGGTAGTGGCGCTGGCGCCCGACGGCACGGAGGGCATCCGGATCGGGCCGCGCGGCAGCGGACCCGGGCAGTTCAACATCCCGCTGGCGGCGGCGGTCGCCGCCGACGGCACGCTGTATGTCGTCGATTCCGGAAATTTCCGGGTCCAGGCATTCAACGCCAAAGGCGAGTTCAAGTTCCAGTTCGGCGGCGCAGGGGTAGGCATCGGACAGTTTTCGCGGCCGCGCGCCATCTCCCTGGATCACGAGGGCAATATCTACGTCTCGGACGGCGGCTTCAACAATGTGCAGATTTTCAATTCTGCCGGGCAGCTGCTGATGCCATTGGGCCGTTTGAGTCGCGAGCCGGGTCCGGGCAACTACGCCCTGATCGCCGGCATCGCCATCGACGAAACCCGGCGCCTGTACGTGGTCGATCATTACTTCAAGAAGATCGAAGTCTTTCGCCGGCTGAGCGACGAAGAAGCCTTGCAAAAAGCCACGGCACACAAGCGGGCAGCGAGCTGAATCGCTGCATCGAGGAACAAGGAACCATCCCATGCGACACGCAAACCCTGTCTCGAATAGATCCGCGCTGCGGCGTCATTCGCTGCCGATTTCACTGCTCACGATGCTCCATCTGGCCAGTCTGGCGGTGCTGGGCCTTGCCGGCAGCGAAAGCCGCGCCGACGTCGACCTGCCGAGCAAATTCTCCAATCAGTCGAGCGTCAGGAACACCCGCCACAACCTTACCCAGAGGCAGGCTGCGGGCGGACCTTCCGGGGTCAATATGGACCCGTATCGAAACGATTACGCGGAAGTCTGCGTCTATTGCCATACGCCCCACGGCGCCAACACCAACGTCGGCGCGCCGCTGTGGAACAGGAACATTCCGAGCACCACCTATACCGTGTATAGCTCGAACAGCCTGACGCAATCGATCTCCCAGCCCGGGGCCGCCTCGCTGGTGTGCCTGTCCTGCCACGACGGGCAGCAGGCGGTGGATGCGATCATGAACATGCCGGGCTCCGGACGCTACAGTTCGGCGCCGAACACGGGCTTCCTCAATACCTGGAGCAATCCCAGCGGCCTCGGACCGTTTGCACACGCGGGCCTTAAGGATGGCGAATGCCTGGCCTGCCATGCCTCAAACGCCGGTATCGTCGGTACCGGCGCCGCCGACTTCACGCTGGCCGCGATCGGCACCGACCTGCGCGACGATCATCCGGTGGGCGTTACCTTCCCGACCACCAATGGCGACGGCACGGACTGGAAGACCCCCGGCGGCAGCTTTGTGGTTGGCGGCCGGACCACCAAGTATTACGACGAGAACTCCAACGGGCGCATGGACAAGGGCGAAATTCGCCTCTACGACAGCGGTAGCGGCCCGTCGGTGGAATGCGGCTCCTGCCATGACCCCCACGGCGTGGCCACCAGCGGATCGCTGTTCAACGCCACCTTCCTGCGCAAGCCGAATGCCGCCAGCGCGGTGTGCCTGACCTGTCACTCCAAGTAAGTCCGATACAAGACTGACAGGCAGGTTCGGGCCATCGCGCAAACCCGAGCTTATTCCGCAGTGCAGCATTTCAACCTGAACGCCTTAGTGGGCATTCATCGCCGCCGGCTGCCCTGAAAAGCCCGGCAACACCCGTTACGAGACCAACACGGCCAAGCGTCGGCGGCAGGCTCGCGCAAAAAATCGTTTACAGCCTTCGTCACAATCAGTATCATCTTCTGTGTATTACAGAACTGTGTTCTGCAACGCGGAACAACATAGGCCAGTTGCCGGCTTCCAGCCAGGACCGGACCACAATCCAGGAGGAGTTACCAATGAAGAGCAGCTTATTCAAACGCCTTGCCCTCGCCGCGAGTGTCACGCTGATCGGCGGCAGCGCTTTCGCCCAGGTCAAGATCGCCTACATCGACCCGCTCTCGGGACCCTTTGCCAACGTCGGCGACGCCGGCCTCAAGGGCTTCAGGGAGGCCGCCGAAATCCTGGTGAACCAGAAGGGCGGCATCATGGGCCAGAAGCTCGAGTTCGTCGGCTTCGACAACAAGGGCAGCCCCCAGGAAAGCCAGATACAGCTCAAGGCCGCGATCGACCAGGGCTTCCGCTTCATCACCCAGGGCAACGGCTCGGGTGCCGCCCATTCGCTGATCGATGCGGTGAACAAGTGGAACGCGCGCAACCCGGACAAGACAGTCCTGTTCTTCAACTACGCGGCGGTCGATCCGACCCTGACCGGCGAGAAGTGCAGTTTCTGGCATTTCCGCTTCGACGCCAATACCGACATGAAGATGGAGGCCATCACCAGCTTCATGGAAAATGACAAGAAGATCAAGAAGGTCTTCATCATCGGCCAGGACTACGCCCACGGCCACCAGGTCGCCCGCGCCGCCAAGGAAATGCTGGCCAAGAAGCGCAAGGACATCAAGATCGTCGGCGAGGACCTGCACCCGATCGGCCGCGTCAAGGACTTCGCGCCCTACGTCGCCAAGATCAAGGCCTCCGGCGCCGACACGGTGATCACCGGCAACTGGGGCAACGACCTCTCGCTGCTGGTCAAGGCCGCCAAGGACGCCGGCCTCAAGACCCGCTTCTTCACCTATTACGCGGGCGGCCTCGGCACGCCGCAGGCGATGGGCGCATCGGGCGATGGCCAGGTTTTGCAGCTGACCGAATGGCACATGAACGTGCCGACCAAGTCGACCGAGAAGTTCGCCCTCGACTTCAACAAGAAGTATCCGGGCATCTACTTCTACTACATGCGCGTCAATACCATGACCGAGATGGTGGCCAAGGCAATGAACACCGCCAAGTCGACCGATCCCAAGGCCGTGGCCCTGGCGCTGGAAGACATGCGCTTCCCGGCCGAGAACGGCGAAGTCTGGATGCGCAAGAGCGACCACCAGCTGATGCAGCCGCTGTTCATCTCGGTGTTCAGCAAGCAGGACGGCAAGGCGGTCAAGCACGACTCCGAAGGCACCGGCTACGGCTGGAAGACCCTGGCCTCCGTCTCGCAGCGCGACTCGCAGCTGCCGACCTCCTGCATCATGGAACGCCCGTAAGCCGGGCTTCCGCCTGAGGCAAACCCGGAGGCAGGCGACTGCCTCCGGTTACTTTCTACGTCCTGCACCATGCTCGCATAACCCAGCGGAGGTCCAGTGGAATTCGTCGTCATGTCGCTGCTGAACGGGATCACCTACGGCCTGCTGCTGTTCATGCTGTCGTCCGGGCTGACGCTGATTTTCAGCATGATGGGCATCCTCAATTTCGCGCATGCCAGCTTTTACATGCTCGGCGCCTACTTCGCCTACCAGATCAGCACCTGGATCGGCTTCTGGCCCGGCCTGCTGGTCGCCCCCCTGCTGGTCGGCGCCGTCGGCGCCCTGATCGAGCGCTACGGCCTGCGCCGCGCGCACAAGTATGGTCACGTCGCCGAACTGCTATTCACCTTCGGCCTGGCTTTCCTGGTCGAGGAGATCGTGCATCTGATCTGGGGCAAGGTCGCGGTGGATTACCGGATTCCGCTCGAACTCGACGGCACCCTGTTCACCCTGTTCGATACCTCCTTTCCGATCTACAAGGGCTTCATGATGCTGGTCTCGGTGGGCATGCTGGTGGCCCTCTACATGCTGCTGACGCGCACCCGCATCGGCCTCATCATCCAGGCCGCGCTGACCAAGCCGGACATGGTCGAGGCGCTGGGCCACAACGTGCCGCGCATCTTCATGCTGGTGTTCGGCGGCGGCACCGCGCTGGCCGGGCTGGCCGGCGTCATCGGCGGCAATGCCTTCGTCACGGAACCCGGCATGGCGGCGGCGGTCGGCAGCATCGTCTTCGTCGTGGTGGTGGTCGGCGGCCTCGGCTCGCTGGGCGGCGCCTTCGTCGCCTCGCTGCTGATCGGCTGCATCCAGACCTTCTCGGTGGCGATGACGCTGTCCATCACCGATGTCTTCGCCCTGATCGGCGTTGCACTGCCCGAAGGTTCGCAGGTAGCGCGCCTGACCATCACCCAGCTGGCGCCGGTACTGCCCTACGTGCTGATGGTGGCGATCCTGATCTTCCGCCCGCGCGGCCTGATGGGAGCGCGCGAATCATGAGCGCCGTACGCAGGGCCGCCCCAAGTCGGCGCCGAACAACTACCCGGAGGCTGCGCCAGCAGCCGAACCGCAGTCACCCCCTCTCCTGGAGAGGGGGATGGGGGGAATGTCCATGAATGGCAGCCATATTCCGGAGGCCGTGTTCCGTCGCGGCCGCCTGCTGTTGTGGGGCAGCGGCCTGGCGCTCGCGATCGCCCTGCCGCTGGTGTTCAAGAGCGGCTTCATGCTCTCGCTGCTATGCCAGATGGGCATCATGGTGGTGTTCGCCCTGTCCTACAACATGCTGCTGGGCCAGACCGGCCTGCTCTCCTTCGGCCACGCCGTGTATTACGGCCTCGGCGCCTTCATCACCATGCACGCGCTGAACCTGATCGGCAAGAACGGCAGCCCGCTGGTGGTGGCGCTGCTGCCGCTGATCGGCGGGTTGGCCGGCATGCTGGCCGGCGTCGTGCTCGGCTATGTGACGACCAAGAAGGCCGGCACCACCTTCGCCATGATCTCGCTCGGCATCGGCGAACTGGTGGCCGCCTGCGCGCTGATGTTCCCCGGCTTCTTCGGCGGCGAAGGCGGCGTCTCCGGCAACCGGGTCATCGCCAAGGAGACCTTCCTCGGCTTCACCTGGGGACCGCAGGTCGAGATGTACGGCCTGATCGTGGTCTGGGCCTTCCTTGCCACGGTCGCCATGTTCGCCCTGACGCAAACCCCGCTGGGGCGCATGGCCAATGCGGTGCGCGACAATCCGGAGCGCGCCGAATTCGTCGGCTACGACACGCAGCGCGTGCGCTACCTGATGCTGATCCTCTCCGGCCTGTTCGCCGGCATTGCCGGCGGCCTGACGGCGCTCAACTACGAAATCGTCACGGCCGAGACACTCAACGCCCACACCTCGGGCGTGGTGCTGCTGATGACCTTCGTCGGCGGCATCGGCTTCTTCTACGGGCCGATCATCGGCGCGATCCTGATCACCGTGATGCAGATCGTGATCGGCGGCATGACGCATGCGTGGCTGCTCTACTTCGGCCTGTTCTTCCTGTTCATGGTGCTGATGGCGCCGGGCGGCATCGCCAGCCTGATCGCGGTGCAGCACAAGCTGTGGCAGGCCGGCCTGCTGGGCCGCATGCTGCCGCACTACTTCGCCACGACGCTGCCCGTGCTGGTGCTGCTGGCCGGCCTGGTCGGCCTGGTCGAATTGAGCTACGCACTGCTGGCCGGCGAAGGAGTCGGCGCCGGCGACACGGCGACCAGGGTGATGGGCATGCAATTGCAGCTGAATTCACCCGAGCCCTGGCTGGCGGCGCTGGCCACTGCGGCGCTGGGCCTGCTGCTGACGCGCTGGATCGGCGGCCGTACCCGCACGGCATGGAACGCGACGCTCGCCACGCTGCACGGGGATAGAGCATGAGCTCTCCGGCAATTCGAATTCAAGGCCTGAAGAAGAATTTCGGCGCCAGCGAAATCATTCGCGGCGTCGATCTCGACATCCATCGCGGCGAACGCCACGCCATCATCGGCCCCAACGGCGCCGGCAAATCGACGCTGTTCCATCTGATCAGCGCGCGCCTGCCGGTGACCTCGGGCAGCATCGAACTCAAGGGCGAAAACGTGATCGGCCTCAAGCCCTTCGAGATCAACCGCAAGGGCCTTTCACGCAGCTTCCAGATCACCAACATCTTCCACAATCTGTCGGTGTTCGAGAACCTGCGCTGCGCCGTGCTGTGGTCGCTGGGCTACCGCTATTCCTTCTGGCAGCGCCTGGCCGGGCTCACCGACGCGCGCCTGCGCGCCGAGGCGGTCATGGAAGATATCGGTTTGAGCAAGCGCCGCGACACGCCGGCCGGCATTCTTTCGTATGCCGAACAGCGCGCACTGGAAATCGGCATCACGATTGCCAGCGGCGCCGACGTGATCCTGCTCGACGAACCCACGGCCGGCATGAGCAACACCGAGACCGAGGAGGCCGTGGCGATGATCCGCCGCGTCACCGAAGGCAAGACCCTGGTCATGGTCGAGCATGACATGGGCGTGGTGTTCGGCCTCGCCGACCGCATCTCGGTGCTGGTCTATGGCCAGATCATCGCCACCGACGCACCGGCCGCGATCCGCTGCAATGCCGCGGTACAGGAAGCCTATCTTGGAACGAGTCTGAATCATGACTGAGCCCATGCTCGAAGTCGCCGACCTGCATGCCTACTACGGCAAGAGCCACGTCCTGCATGGCGTTAACCTGCGCGTCGATGCCGGCGAGATCGTCTGCCTGCTGGGCAGGAATGGCGTCGGCCGCTCGACCACGGCCAAGGCCGTGATGGGCCAGGTGGTCGCCAAGGGCAGCGTCCGCTTCAAGGGCCAGGAAATCCTCGGCAGGAAAGCCTACGAAATCGCCCGCCTCGGCATCGGCTACGTGCCCGAAGACCGCTCGATCTTTCCCGACCTGACGGTCAGGCAGAACCTGATGCTCGGCGTCAAGGACCCGCGCGCTGTCGGGCGCTGGAGCATCGACGACATGTATGCGCTGTTCCCGCGCCTCAAGGAACGCGACGGCACACCCGGCGGCGTACTCTCCGGCGGCGAGCAGCAGATGCTAACGCTGTGCCGCACGCTGATGGGCGACCCGGACCTGATCATGATCGACGAGCCGACCGAAGGCCTGGCGCCAAAGATCGTCGAACAGGTCGGGATTTTTTTGCAGGAGGTGCGCAACCGCGGCATCTCGATCCTGCTGATCGAGCAGAAGCTGGCCATTGCGCTGGACATCTCGGAACGCCTGTATCTGATGGGCCACGGCCATATCGTCTTCGAAGGCACGCCGGCCGACCTCAAGAACAACGCAGCCATCCGCAAGGAATGGCTGGAAGTCTGATAATTCCCTCGTACATATCCCGTCAGGAGTCAGCATGAGCAGCGCCAACTATCAACTGCACGGCAGCACCGCCGTCATCACCCTCGACAACCCGCCGGTCAACGGCCTCGGCTACGACCTGCGTTGCGGCATCGTCGGCGGCATCGACAAGGCCACGGCCGACCCCGCGGTCACGGCCGTGGTGCTGATCGGCTCCGACCGCGCCTTTTCGGGCGGCGCCGACATCCGCGAATTCGGTTCGCCGAAATCCTATGCCGAGCCCAACCTGCTGACCGTGATCCGCATCGTCGAGGCCTGCCCGAAGCCCGTGGTCGCCGCGATCGGCGGCGTCTGCATGGGTGGCGGACTGGAACTCACACTGGGCGCCCACTTCCGCGTCGCCATCGCCGGCGCTTCGATCGCCCTGCCGGAAATCAAGCTGGGCCTGCTGCCCGGCGCCGGCGGCACGCAGCGCATGCCGCGCATCATCGGCGTCGAGGCCGCGCTGAACCTGATCCTGTCCGGCAACCCGGTGCCCTCCGAAAAGTTCAAGGGCACGCCGCTGTTCGACGAGTTCATTGAGGGTAACGGCGGCGACCTGCTCAAGGGCGCGCTGGCCTTCGCCGACAAGGTCGTCGCCGAAAAGCGTCCGCTGAAGCGCATCCGCGACATCAAGATCGACTACCCGAACCAGGAAGCCTACTTCCAGTTCTCGCGCAACATGGTCAAGGGCGTCGCCGGCCCCTTCCCCGCGCCCTTCAAGTGCATCGACGCGGTACAGGCGGCGCTGACCAAGCCCTTCGACGAAGGCATGAAGCTCGAGCGCAGCTTCTTCCTCGAAATGATGGGCACCCCCGAGTCGCGCGCCCTTCGCCATGCCTTCACCGGCGAGCGTGCCGCCTCGAAGATTCCCGACGTGCCGGACGACACGCCGGCGCGCAAGATCGCCATGGTGGGAGTGATCGGCGCCGGCACCATGGGCGGAGGCATCACCATGAACTTCCTGAACGCCGGCATTCCGGTGACCATGCTGGAAATGAAGCAGGAAGCGCTCGACAAGGGCATGGCGACGATCCGCAAGAACTACGAAAACAGCATGAAGAAGGGCAAGCTGACGCAGGAGAAGCTGGACCAGCGCATGGACCTGCTCAAGGGCACGCTGTCCTACGACGATTTCAAGGATGCCGACCTGATCATCGAGGCCGTGTTCGAGGAAATCGGCGTCAAGGAAGCCGTGTTCAAGCAGCTCGACGCCATCGCCAAGCCCGGCGCGATCCTCGCCTCCAACACCTCGACGCTGGACGTGAACAAGATCGCCAATTTCACCAAGCGCCCGCAGGACGTGGTCGGCATGCACTTCTTCAGTCCGGCCAACGTGATGAAGCTGCTCGAAGTGGTGCGCGGCGCGGCGACGGCCAAGGACGTCATGGCCACCGTGATGCAGGTGGCGAAGAAGATCAAGAAGACCGCCGTGGTCTCCGGCGTCTGCGACGGCTTCATCGGCAACCGCATGATCGAGCACTACGGCCGCGTCGCCGGCTTCCTGCTCGAAGAAGGCGCGACCCCGGCGCAGGTGGACAAGGCGCTCGAAAAATGGGGCATGGCCATGGGCCCGTTCCGCATGGGCGACCTTGCCGGCAACGACATCGGCTGGGCGATCCGCAAGCGCCGCTATGTCGAGAAGCCTTCGATCCGCTACGCCCAATTTGCCGACAAGCTTTGCGAGCAGGGCCGCTACGGCCAGAAGACCGGCAAGGGCTGGTACCTCTACAAGGCCGGCGATCGCAAGGCCATCCCGGATCCCGAAGTGGACAAGATGCTGGAGGATTACCGCAAGGAACTCGGCATCACGCCGCGCAAGATTTCCGACGCCGAAATCGTCCAGCGCTGCATCTTTGCCCTGGTCAATGAAGGCGCGCGCATCCTCGAGGAAGGCATCGCCGCCCGCGCTTCCGACATCGACATGATCTACCTGACCGGCTACGGCTTCCCGCTGTTCCGCGGCGGCCCCATGCTGTATGCCGACGAGGTGGGCCTGTACAACGTGGCGCGGACCATGCAGGAGTTCGCCGCCAGTTCCGGCGACGCCTTCTGGGAGCCGGCGCCGCTGATCGCCAAGCGCGTCGCCGAAGGCAAGCAACTGACCGCCGCCTGAGCCACTGAACCGAATTCTGGAGAATCACATGACTGATGCCGTTATCGTTTCCACCGCCCGCACCGGACTGGCCAAGTCCTGGAAGGGCGCCTTCAACATGACCCATGGCGCCACGCTCGGCGCGCATTCCGTGAAGCACGCCGTGGCCCGCGCCAAGCTCGACCCGGCCGAGGTCGAGGACGTGCTGATGGGCTGCGCCACGCCGGAAGGCGCCACCGGCAGCAACATCGCGCGCCAGATCGCGCTGGCCGCCGGCCTGCCGGTGACGGTGCCCGGCGCCACGGTGAACCGCTTCTGCTCCTCGGGCCTGCAGACCATCGCCATGGCCGCCCAGCGCATCATCGCCGGCGAGTGCGACATCCTGGTCGCCGGCGGCGTCGAGAGCATCTCCTGCGTGCAGCAGGAAGCCAACCGCCACATGATCGCCGACCCGGCGCTGCTCAAGATCAAGCCGGAAATCTACTGGAACATGCTGCAGACCGCCGAACAGGTGGCCAAACGCTACAAGCTCGGCAAGGACCGCCAGGACGAATACGGCGTGCGCAGCCAGCTCAATGCCGCCGCCGCCCAGGCCGCCGGCAAGTTCAATGACGAGATCGTGCCGATGACAGTGACCATGGGCGTCGCCGACAAGGCCACCGGCGCGCTGTCGACGCGCGAAGTCACGATTTCCGCCGACGAAGGCATCCGTCCCGACACCACGCTGGAAGGCGTCTCGAAAATCCGCTCGGCGCTGCCGGGCGGCGTCATCACCGCCGGCAATGCCAGCCAGTTCTCCGACGGTTCCTCGGCCTCCGTGGTGATGAACGCCAGGCTCGCCGAACAGCGCGGCCTGACGCCGCTGGGCATTTTCCGCGGCTTCGCCGTAGCCGGCTGCGAGCCCGACGAGATGGGCATCGGCCCGGTATTCGCGGTGCCCAAGCTGCTGAAAAAGGCCGGCCTCACGGTGGCGGACATCGACCTCTGGGAACTCAACGAAGCCTTCGCCGTGCAGGTGCTCTACAGCGCCGACACGCTGGGCATTCCGATGGACCGGCTCAACGTCAACGGCGGTGCGATCGCCGTCGGCCATCCCTACGGCGTCTCCGGCGCGCGCCTGGTCGGCCATGCGCTGATCGAAGGCAAGCGGCGCGGCGCGAAACTGGTCGTCGTCACCATGTGCATCGGCGGCGGCCAGGGCGCTGCCGGCCTTTTCGAGGTGTGCTGAAACTGAACCCCGTAGGAGCGAGCTTGCTCGCGAAGGTTTCGACTTCTGCACCCTATTCGCGAGCAAGCTCGCTCCTACAAGAACAGGACAGCAGCTTTTCCCGGCATCGTTTGAAAGGATTCATATGAGCGTAAAGAAACTATTCGACCTGACCGGCAAGGTCGCCATCATCACCGGCGGTTCGCGCGGCCTCGGTTTGCAAATGGCCGAGGCGCTGGGCGAAATGGGCGCCAGGCTGGCGATCACCGCACGCAAGGCCGACGAGCTGGCCGAGGCCAAGGCGCATCTGGAAAAGCTCGGCGTCGAGGTGCTCACCGTGACCAACGACTTGTCCAAGTTCGACCAGATTCCCGGCCTGGTGACCAAGGTGCTCGATCACTACGGCAGGATCGACATCCTGGTGAACAACGCGGGCGCCACCTGGGGCGCGCCGGCGGAGGACTATCCCTTCGAGGCCTGGATGAAGGTGATCAACCTCAACGTCAATGGCATGTTCTTCCTGACCCAGGAAGTCGGCAAGCGCGCCTTCATTCCGCAGAAGTCGGGCAAGGTCATCGTCACGGCGTCCATCGCCGGCCTGCGCGGCAACCCGCCGGACATGCAGACCATCGCCTACAACACCAGCAAGGGCGCCGACGTCAATTTCGTGCGCACCCTGGCCGCCGAATGGGGCAAGTACAACATCAACGTCAATGCCATCTGCCCCGGCTTCTTCCCCTCGAAAATGGCCAGCGGCCTGATGGAGCAGATGGGCGACAGGATCATTGCCAGCACGGCGCTGGGACGCATCGGCGGTGACGAAGACCTGAAAGGCACGGTGGTGCTGCTGGCCTCCGAAGCCGGACGCCACATCACCGGCCATGCCTTGCCGGTCGACGGCGGATCGAGTTGCTGGTAAGCGGTGAAGCAATGAGCGGCTCCGCCGATTTCTTCGGACTCAAAGTGCCCTTCCTCAAGCATCTCGGCGTCAAGGCCGAGATGGCCGAGGGCGGGCGCTCGCGCATTTCGCTGGAGCTGCGACCGGAGCTGATGAACAGCTTCGAGGTCTCGCACGGCGGCGTCATCATGACCATGCTAGACGTTGCCATGGCGGTCGCCGCGCGCACCACGCACGACCACGTCGGCGGCATCATGACCGTGGACATGTCACTCAGTTTTATCCGCTCGGCCAAGGGCCGCATCGTCGCGCACGGCCGCCTGCTGCGCGGCGGCAATTCGCTGCACTTCTGCGAGGGCGAAGCCTTCGACGAGAGCGGCGAACTGGTGGCCAAGTCGCTGGGCACCTTCAAGCTGCGCCGTGAAACCCGCAGCAAGGCAGAATAGGCGCAGCCATCGCCGTAGTACCAGCGCCGACTCTTGTACGCTCACTCATAAAACTACAACGGACCTCCCCATCATGGAAAAGAACCAGAAAATCGTCCTCGCCAGCCGCCCCGCCGCATGGGTCGAGGAAAGCAATTTCCGCCTTGAAGAATCCGCGATTCCCGAACCCGGCCCCAACCAGGTGCTGGTGCGCAACCACTGGCTGTCGCTCGACCCCTACATGCGCGGCCGCATGTCGGACGTCAAGTCCTACGCCACGCCGGTTCAGATCGGCGAAGTCATGGTCGGCGGCACCGCCGGCGAGGTCGTCAAGTCGAATCATCCGAAGTTCGCCGCCGGCGACAAGGTGGTCGGCCCGCTCGGCTGGCAGCTCTATGGCGTGGCCGACGGCGCCGCGCTGCAGAAGGTCGATGCCTCGGTCATACCGCTGTCGGCCTGGCTCGGCCCGGTCGGCATGCCCGGGGTCACGGCCTGGGTCGGCCTGCTCGACATCTGCGCGCCGAAGCCCGGCGAAACCGTGGTGGTCACCGCCGCTTCCGGTGCGGTCGGCAGCGTGGTCGGCCAACTGGCGAAGATCCACGGCGCGCGCGCGGTCGGCATCGCCGGCGGCGCAGACAAGTGCCGCTACGTGGTGGACGAACTCGGCTTCGACGCCTGCATCGACTACAAGGCCGGCAATCTGCGCGGCGACCTCAAGGAAGCGACGCCCAAGGGCATCGACTGCGTGTTCGAGAACGTCGGCGGCGAGATCTTCGACACCCTGCTCGGGCGCATGAATCCCTTCTCGCGCATCGCCGTCTGCGGCCTGATCTCGCAGTACAACTCGGCGCCCTATCCGATGCAGAACATCGGTTCGGTGCTGATCAACCGCATCAAGATGCAGGGCTTCATCGTCTCCGACGACCTGACCCGCTGGCCGCCGGCGCTGAAGGAAATTGCCGGCCACGTCGCCGCCGGCCGCATCAAGTATCGCGAGAGCGTGGCCAACGGCCTCGCCAATGCGCCGGCCGCCTTCATCAGCTTGTTGAAGGGCGGCAACTTCGGCAAGCAACTGGTAAAGCTGAGCGAGTGAGGGGGTAGCGGAGTAGTCGTCGTTGTAGGGCGGACTTCAGTCCACCAAGGCCGGCTGAAGCCGGCCCTACGGAGTGTCAATATTCACGAAGCAGGCTAGCAAAAATGAGCGACAAATTCACCGGCACGCGGCCAGTCACCGAACAGGACGCCTTCGACACCGCCCGCCTCGCGGCATGGATGCGGGAGCACGTCGAGGGTTTCTCGGGCGAGCTGCAGGCGGAGAAGTTCAAGGGCGGCCAGTCCAACCCGACCTTCCTGCTGCGCGACGCGAAGCGCAAGTACGTGCTGCGCAGGAAACCCCCCGGCAAGCTGCTGCCCAGCGCCCATGCCGTGGATCGCGAATACAAGGTGATCACCGCGCTGGCGCAGACCGACGTTCCCGTGGCGCGCAGCTTTGCGCTGTGCGAGGACGAGTCGGTGATCGGCACCATGTTCTACATCATGGACTGCGTCGACGGCCGCATCATGTGGGATCCTTCGCTGCCGGGCATGAGCCCCGCCGAGCGCGGCGCGATCTTCAATGAGATGAACCGCGTCATCGCCGCCCTGCACCAGGTGGATTACGCCGCCGTCGGCCTCGCCGACTACGGCAAGCCCGACAAGTACCTGGAACGCCAGGTGGCGCGCTGGAGCAAGCAGTACCGCGCCTCCGAAACCGAGAAGATCGAGGCGATGGACAAGCTGATCGACTGGCTGCCGCAGAACATTCCGGCAAGCGAGGAGACCAGCGTGGTGCATGGCGACTTTCGCCTCGACAACACGGTGTTCCACCCCACCGAGCCGCGCATCCTCGCCGTGCTCGACTGGGAACTGTCGACCCTCGGCCACCCGCTGGCCGACTTCGCCTATCACTGCATGACCTGGCGCCTGTCGCCGGGCCAGTTCCGCGGCCTCGCCGGCAACGACCTCGTCGCGCTGGGCATCCCCGCCGAGGCCGACTACGTCGCCGCCTACTGCCAGCGCACCGGCCGCGCGCCGATCCCGCCGCGCGACTGGGAGTTCTACATGGCCTTCAACATGTTCCGCCTGGCCGGCATCCTGCAAGGCATCATGGCCCGCGCGCTGCAGGGCAATGCGTCGAGCACCGAAGCCATCGAAACCGGCAAGCGCGCCAGGCCACTGGCCGAGGAAGCCTGGCGCCAGGTCGAGCGTCTTATCAGCAACCATTGAAACAATCACCAACCAAGGACACACCATGGATTTCGACTACTCCCCCAAGGTCAAGGACCTGCAGAAGCGCCTCAACGCCTTCATGGACCAGCACATCTATCCGAACGAGGATGCCTTCCACGCCGAGGTCGAGGCCAACCGCGCCAAGGGCAATCCCTGGGTGCCGACCGCGATCATGGAGCAGCTGAAGGAGAAGGCGCGCGCCGCCGGCCTGTGGAATCTGTTCCTGCCGCAATCGGAGCGCGGCGCCGGCCTCACCAACCTCGAATACGCGCCGCTGTGCGAAATCATGGGCCGCTCGCACATCGCGCCGGAAGCCTTCAACTGCTCGGCGCCCGACACCGGCAACATGGAAACCATCGAACGCTACGGCAACGATGCGCAACGCAACGAATGGCTGATGCCGCTGCTGGAAGGCAAGATCCGCTCCGCCTTCGCCATGACCGAGCCGGGCGTAGCCTCGTCCGACGCCACCAACATCGAGGCGCGCATCGTGCGTGACGGCGACCACTACGTGATCAACGGCCGCAAGTGGTGGACCTCGGGCGCGCCCGATCCGCGCTGCAAGATCCTCATCTTCATGGGCAAGACCGATCCCGACAATCCGAGCCGGCATAACCAGCAGTCGATGGTGCTGGTGCCGATGGACACCCCGGGCGTGACGCGTGTGCGCGCGCTCAGCGTGTTCGGCTACGACCACGCGCCGCACGGCCACGGCGAAGTCGATTTCAAGGACGTGCGCGTACCCGTTTCCAACATCCTGCTCGGCGAAGGGCGCGGCTTCGAAATCGCCCAGGGCCGCCTCGGCCCGGGCCGCATCCACCACTGCATGCGCCTGATCGGCCTGGCCGAGCGCGCGCTGGAACTGATGTGCAAGCGGGCGCTTTCGCGCGTCGCCTTCCACAAGCCGATCGCCGACCAGGGCGTGACGCGCGAGCGCATCGCCGAGTCGCGCATCATGATCGACCAGGCGCGCTTCCTGACGCTCAACGCGGCATGGAAGATGGATACCGCCGGCAACAAGGTGGCCAAACAGGAAATCGCCATGATCAAGGTCGCCGCGCCCAACATGGCGCTGCAGGTGATCGACTGGGCCATGCAGGTGCATGGCGGCGCCGGCGTCTCCGACGACTTCCCGCTGGCCGCGGCCTACGCCCAGGCGCGCACCTTGCGCTTCGCCGACGGCCCCGACGAGGTGCATCGCAACGCCATCGCCAAGCAGGAACTCGGCCGCTACCTGAGCAAATAATCCCGAAGCGCGCCGCCCGCAGGGCCGCCCCAAGGGCGGCGCAGTCAACAACACGGAGCGGCTCCGCCGCGAACCATAGTCACCCCCTTCCACGGGAAGGGGGAAGGGAGGAAGGCAAAAAATGTCCGACCGTCACTTCGCGCACTGGCCCAAGGGCCTGCCACGGCACATGAGCGTGCCCGAGACCGACCTGTTCTACAACGTCGAGGTCTCGGCGCGGCGCTTCCCCAGCAAGCCCTACCTGGTGTTCTACGACACGCAGATCACCTTTGCCGAATTCAAGGACGAAGCCGAGCGCATCGCCGGCTGGCTGGAAAAGCAGGGCGTGAAAAAGGGCGACCGCGTGCTGCTCTACATGCAGAACAGCCCGCAGTTCGTGTTGGCTTATTACGGCATCCTGCGCGCCAATGCCGTGGTGGTGCCGGTCAATCCGATGAACATGACGACCGAGTTGCGGCATTACGTCAGCGACAGCGGCGCCAAGGTGGCCATCGTCGCCCAGGACATCTTCCCGCAGATGCAGCCGCTGCTCGGCGCGGGTGAAGGCCAGGGCCTGCAGCAGATTCTGGTCGCGGCCTACTCCGACTATCTGAAGGCCGAGACCGACCTCAAGGTGCCCGATTTCGTCAAGGCGCCGCGGCAGGCCCTCACCCAGCCCGGCGTCACGCTTTGGTCAGACGCGCTGGCGCAAAAGCTGCAACCCGGCTCGATCACGGTCGGCCCCGACGACCTCTGCGTGATGCCCTACACCTCGGGCACCACCGGCCATCCCAAGGGCTGCATGCACACCCACCGCACGGTGATGCACACCATGATGGCCGGCTACCAGTGGTTCGGCATCCAGCAGGACGCGGTTTATCTCGCGGTACTGCCCTTCTTCCACGTCACCGGCATGCAGGGCAGCATGAGCGGCCCGCTGCAGGCGGGATCGACGGTAGTGCTGCTGCCGCGCTGGGATCGCGACGCCGCGGCGCAGTGCATCGCGCGCTACGGCGTGACCTCGTGGACCTCGATCCCGACCATGGTGATCGACTTCCTGATGAATCCCAAGCTCGGCGACTACGACCTGTCCTCGATCAGCCGCATGAGCGGCGGCGGCGCGGCGATGCCGGAAGCCATCGCGCAGAAGCTGCTCGACATGGGCATCACTTACGTCGAGGGCTACGGCCTCTCGGAAACCATCGCCCCATCGCACATCAACCCGCCCGACCGGGCCAGGAAGCAGTGCCTCGGCATCCCGATTTTCGACGTCGAATCCATGGTGGTCGACCCGAACACCTTCGCGGAACTGCCGGCCAACGAAGTCGGCGAGATCCTCACGCGCGGTCCGCAGATGTTCAAGGGCTACTGGAACAACCCGGAAGCCACGCGCAATGCCTTCGTCGAGTTGGACGGCAAAAACTGGTTCCGCACCGGCGACCTCGGCATCGTCGACGAGGACGGCTACTTCTTCATGGTCGACCGTCTCAAGCGCATGATCAACGCCTCCGGCTTCAAGGTCTGGCCGGCCGAAGTCGAAGCCCTGATGTACCAGCACCCGGCGATCCAGGAAGCCTGCGTGATCGGCACCAAAGACCCGCATCGCGGCGAGACCGTCAAGGCCATCGTGGTGATCAAGGAAGCCCAGCGCGGCAAGATCACCGAGCTGGAGATCGTCGACTGGGCCCACGCCAACATGGCCGCCTACAAGTCGCCGCGCATCGTCGAGTTCGTCGAGTCCCTGCCCAAGTCCGCCACCGGCAAGGTGATGTGGCGCGCGCTGCAGGAAAAGGAAGCGGCAGGGGCCTGAAGCCCCCCGCGCGGCGGCCGCCGCCGTCGCATTCCGCAAACCACCGTGCCACCAGCGCCGACTCTTGCGGCGCCGGCGGCACTCGCTTGCAATAATGCGGGATAAATCGTTAAATCCCAGACGGGTAGGCTGACCGGTCTCAAATCGACACTGTGTAGCAGTCGGCATACAGCCCTTCAGCGCTACCGTAACTCCCCAGCTTTGCGGTGATCCAGAATGCGCCGTTTTAGGTGCTACTAAATTTTTGCTAAGGCGTTGATGAATAATGCAATGTCGTATTTCGGCGGCGTGTACTTCGTCCTAATTGACGGGTTGTTTTACGTCATGATGGAAAGCAACCGGTCATTAGTGAGTCACACTTTACGTTGGGGCTCAAAAGCATGACCCCGTCCTGCGGTTCGCGTTTCGTGCTTCGCCGTGCTGAGTGGTGTCCGCTCGCGGCATCGCAGCCGCCGTGCCGCCAGCGCCGACTTTCGCTCTCTCACCATAGTCGCGCACAGCTTACCTCAAACGTTGGGCGTCTTAGCACATGAGCATCTCCACCGGCCATCATCACTCGCTTTCCCACAGGGCTTCGGCGTTGCTCTGCCTGCTTTCGTCGCCGTGTCGCCAGCGCCGACTTTCCGCGCCCGCTCCACGAAGCGTCGAGATCGTGGTGCAGTCCGCCACGTTTCTGGAATCGCCTTCGCATCTCGGACGGCAGAAAAAGCCAGTTAGTTTTGGCTGCGCGCCTGAGGGCGCGAAGACGGTGCCGCGTGTCGCTCGTGGCCCATCCAACGCTCGGTGCCGCACTGACGACCGCATGGAAATCAAAGTGTGCCGCCGTGCCACTCTTTCGCGCCGCTCATTCTTGGCGGTGCGCCGTGGTCGCCGTCTCGCCAGCGCCGACTCTTCTCCACTGGTAGTCGCTTGCAGCCGTCGCGCTCTGTTTCATCCGCCGTTGTTCTTTCGCGTCTCAGGGTCCGTCGTCGCGCTCCAGTCGGGCAGCGGCATCGCCATCCAAGACGCCCAACCCGTCGGTCAACACGGACGCTGCGCGATAAAGCCGCGCAGCGCCGGTTACCTAGAACGTTGGGGGTCATATCGTGCCGCTACCTGAGCGATTCGAGGACTATTGTTGGCACGACAATGCTATTCATGGGCTTCGCATCGTCGAAGGGGACGATGGGTGCAGTAGCGACCTCATTCTGGACATCGACTTCATCCTTGAATGGTTGGCGCCACAAGGAGACGACAACGCATTCGGGTTCAAAGTCGCTCCAGCGAATCTCACGTTTCATGAAGTTACAGACTTGGTGGTTTCTGTTGATTATGCCGCGTCCACTGCGGCGCTTCAGCCCATGACAATTCACGAAATTCATAGGGAGGTTATCACCTACCCGAACGGCCACTCGTCGTTTAATTGGAAGGTTGAAATCAACTGGCCTCGAAACAGCTTCATTTCCTTCCGCTCCAGTGGCTTCACTCAGGTGTTGAGGGCAGAACCCATTGTCTCAGGCGCGCAGTATTTGTCGCCTTCGCAGAGAGCGCATTGACCCCCAACCCATCATTCCACCGGACCTTGCGCATAAAGCCGCGCAAGCCCGGTGAATTCAAACGTTGGGCCCTGCGAATTGACGCGACTGCCCCAGAGGATCAATAGTAGTCATGCCCTTCACCGTTGAACTCATTCCCGAAGACGTGGTTACCAATGGCGTGTTGTCGCGCTATTCAAGGTATAGCGAGGGTGGGGGGTGGTATTACCCCGGCTTTAGCAAATGGGTCGTTAACCACGAGCGAAACGCCCGGATGGCGATTGTCTCGCGCATTGGTGGCGCCAGCGGCCCCTACGACGGAACGACCGAAACCGACGGCTTCGCGCTGTTCTGGGGTGACCATGTAATAGGCGTATACGCCGATCCCTTGGAAGAAGCCTTCCCCCCCAGTGGCCCGGAGATGAACTGGCGAGTGCATCGCCTGCAACTGTCCGATGCCTTGCAGGCACGACAAGGCGAAGTGATAGATCTGGTCCGGGAAGCGTTTCGCGCCATAGGCCGTTTTTCCAACGGCGATCAGTACGCTGCCGTCAATGTTCAATTCGATCTGCCCGGCCTGAAGGATTGATTGATGCGTCAAGGGAGCATGGCCCAACCCATCCATCAACCCGGACGCTGCGCGATGAAGCCGCGCAGCGCCGGTTATGTCAGACGTTGGGCCCCATAAAACCATGGAGTTTCGCTACCCGCTTCCTGCCAGTCTTGCCGCTCAGGCTTCATCGTTCCAAGAGTTCGCGAACGGTGGCGCTCAGTGTCATGCCCAGGTGGCGGGCGGAGCCATATTCAGCGGCCTCCTGATTTCTGACGCAAAGGCAATCATTGCCATGCGCGGGCACAAAGAGCTCCCATTCACACTCGGCTCCGTTGAACGGTTGTTTCAAACCGCTGACGACCTTTCTCCTACAGAGCGGGGTGGCTGGCAGTTCTTCGACGAATGGAGGCAGTAGCGTTGTCCACCGCAAACCCCATCAAAGCATTGCCACGTTCGTCATGCTTGGTGCCGTGCCGGCCGCCTCGGCATATAGCATTTGCCGCAATGGGGCCCAACCCATCCATCAACCCGGACGCTGCGCGATGAAGCCGCGCAGCGCCGGTTATGTCAGACGTTGGGGCCCGTAAGCCAATGTCCTTTACTCAAGCGCTTCCAATAGTTTCGGCTGCCGCGTCAGCGCGAGTTTGGGCGCCCGTGCTTTCTGCTTGCCTGCTGCCGCGCGCGTCGCGAACTCCGGCTTCTGCCTTTCCTGCTTCTCGGGTTCGCCGGTGGCCTACTGTGCTCCGCAGTCGCTTGCCTTCGCTTGCCGCGCTGACGCTCGCGTTCTCCTCGCTCGGTAATTCGGTTTGCCGCGCCCGCCCAATTCCGGGCCGCGCTCGCCGTGTTGCCAGCGCCGACTTTCAGCAACCCAAGGTACTACCTGTGGTCGGTTCAAGTCCGTCACTCTTTGTGCCCTCTGCCGGTAGCCGGGTGGGCGCGCCTCGCGCTCTTTGGCCGCATCACCGTGTCACCTCGGGTTCGTTCCCCAACCCGCCGGTCAACCTCGCTCCCTTCGGTCGCTGGACGCTGCGCGATGAAGCCGCGCAGCGCCGGTTACCTGCACGTTGGGCATCACACCAGCCTGCTCCTGACCATTGGAAACTGAAATGCTGAGCGACCATCTGTGCGACGGTAGGTTTAGCCTGAACGGCATTGTCTTAGCCAGCACTGTAGGAGTTGGAACCCAAGATTCGTTCTTGACGGTTGGCGCGTTAGAGCGACGCTACTTCCTGACGCTGGACTTTTTCACTCCTCGGGTGTTCTTCTTGAGCGACAACGAAACTCTTATCAACGGAGCGCGCTACGAACTTAAAGGCCCAAGGGTTGCGAGTCTCAGCCATGGTCCGCTAGGTCATCCCGGTGATGGCGAATACGATCGGTGGGACTTTTCTGAGATTGCCCTTTCTTTTCAATTCACACGCCACACGCTATCCGTAACACTTGAGGGAGTGTCTGAACTTGGTACGTCGGGTTCTGCCGGAGTAAAGAAACCGCTTCCTACGCAATCAACTCATGTTGCCTTTGTCGTTTATCGTCCGAGAATGAAGGAGTTCCTGCGAATGATTGATTCAGGCTGGTCGTACTTCGAGAAACGCCTAGAAACTTTTCCGACCTAACAGTAGTTTCTTGGCGGTTTAGCCTATAACAACGGAGACCATATGCCCAACCCATCATTCCACCGGACCTGCGCGAAAAGCCGCGCAGGCCGGTGAATTCAGACGTTAGCCCGCCCGACACATGAACTCGTGGCTTGAACTTGAAGGACGATTTCGTGCTCTCGCTCCATCACTCGCCCATTGCCGCATTGATGCTCAGTGGGGTGCTGCCGGTGAGTATTGG
This sequence comes from Sulfuritalea sp., assembly GCA_022842325.1. GTDB lineage: Bacteria > Pseudomonadota > Gammaproteobacteria > Burkholderiales > Rhodocyclaceae > Sulfuritalea. The sequence goes on from JALHPU010000019.1 coordinate 83,686, forward strand.
CGCATAGCAGGCAGCGCCACCAGTCCTATCACTACAGAGTACGAAATTCTTTCAACAATGGCCGGCCAGCTGCTGCAGCGGGTGTTGAGTGAGAGAATTGAAAGTGAGCAGATTCTTCTGGCAATCCAAAACCCCAAAATTCGGTGGTACAACGCACTCAAGCTTAAGAGTCCGCAGTTTGGCCATGAAAATTACGCTCAGCAAATTAACGAAGACGGAACATCCGCGGGTTTCATATTCATGGGCAGCGTTAGTCAAATCGCTGAGGCATCAGCCAATCTATGTCTCGCGTTCCAAGTGTCCCATCCAATAATTGAGCGTCCAAGTCGTTGGCAGTGGCTGCATGAGAACTACATCCGGGCACTTATTATTGGCGCCGTGCTTGCTCTTGTCGGTGCCGTTGTAAAGACGCTCATAGCGTGAGTCGGGCTAACCCATCCATCAACGCGGACGCTGCGCGATGAAGCCGCGCAGCGCCGGTTATGTCAGACGTTGGGGCTCATGAGTCGTCGCGCCAGCCTCACGCCATTGGAATTCCAAGTTGCCATCGCTATGACGAAGGCTGCGGAAATCATGGACAACAAAGCAGTCGAGGGCGTGAAACTTAGAAAACGTCTCATCGGCCTAGATTTGTGGAAGCCCGAAATTGATGATCCCCTGCTTGACCAATACATCCGCGGCGTCTCAGATCTTGATGTCCTGGCAAATACCATCCGGGAACGCATCGCCAAAGACGGAGAGGAAAGTTGAAATGCGGCCCGTCAATCATTGGCTAGCGCCAGAGGGCGCAAAACCGAAACCCATTGAGTGCTGCCGTCATCGCCCATCCTTGGCCAAAAACAAAGCGCAGGGCGCACTTGGCTCATGGGCAGTGTTTTCGTGCGGCCCTTCCGTGAGTCGTCGCACGTCGGCGGCTTCGTTGTTCGCTGCTGCTTCGCCTGGTGCCGCTTCGGTCGGGTGGGAGGCTTCTTCCCCTCGTACCGTTTTGGCCCCAACCCGGCTGTCAACACGGACGCTGCGCGATGAAGCCGCGCAGCGCCGGTTACATTCACGTTGGGCCCCGTAAGATCGTGGATAGCTGGCCCGCTCCTGCGTAAGGCTTTGCCGCCGTGTTGCCAGCGCCGACTTTCATTGCTCCTCCCGCCGCCGTGCCTTCGGTAACTTCAGTTCTTGCTCCCGCATTCCCTCGCGTTCATCGTTTGCAGTATGCTGTCGGCGTCATGTCGCGTACATCTTTTCCTTCACCCATGTCGCCGCCCAACGCTCCGGTTTCGGCTGAGTTCGCTCCTTCGGTTGCCTCTCCCGTTGGCTCGGCAAAGATCGGTCGGCTTGGCGCTGTCGGCCAGTTCAATCGCTTCCTCTCGGTTGCTCGCCGTACCGCCAGCGCCGACTCTTATCCCACGGCTCTAGCTTGCCGTCTCGGCAGCTTCGTTGGTCAGGTTCGCAGTGTCACCGTCTCGGGGGCGCTTTCTCCCGTCTCACCGCTGCGTGGCCCAACCCTGCAGTCAACAGGACGCTGCGCGATAAAGCCGCGCAGCGCCTGTTACTTTGAACGTTGGGCCTCTCAATCGTGAGCTTTCCCGCTGCCCGCCACTGCTCGCATTCTTGTGCCGTTTCCGTGGCGGTTCTCGCGTCCGTTTCGCCGTGTCGCCAGCGCCGACTTTCTGTGCCGGCTCGCAAGTTCGTTGATGTCGCGGCGCTGTCTTCCGCGCTTTGCAATACGTCCGCGCCGCTCGGATGGCTGGCAAAGCCAGTCAGTCTTGGCTGCGCGCCTGAGGGCGCGAAAGCGTCGTCGCGTGTCGCTCATCGCGCAGTCCTTGCGCCGTGCCGCGTGGATGGTGGAATCAAAGCCGCCGCTTGCCGTGGCGCTCTTCGTGGTCGCCGTCTCGCCAGCGCCGACTCTTGTTCTTTCGCGGTCGCTCGCGGTGTCGGTGCGCGTTCGCGGTGTCGGTGCGCGTTCGCGAGCCGCTGTGCCGTGCGGCTTTCCGGCGCGTGTCGTGGGGCAGTTGTCGTGCGGCGGCAGTGCTACCGTCAGAGGCCCAACCCTGCGGTCAACCTCGCTCCCTTCGGTCGCTGGACGCTGCGCGATGAAGCCGCGCAGCGCCGGTTACCTTGAACGTTGAAGCTGTAGAAAAACCCCTTTTTCACTCGCAAAATCCACTACGAATGGCGCGATCCGAATCGCGCCATTCGTCATTTCATCGATTGAATTTCTGCCGCGCCGTGTTGCCAGCGCCGACTCTTGCCTCAGGTCTGCTACCGCCTACTGCGCATACCCGTGATGCGCCAGCTTCTCGATGTTGTGCACCAGACAGAAGGTAAGCAACCGGCAAAGTCAGATTGACCTCGTCGGTTGAAATGGAGCTGGAATTCAGCGGGTGGCTGAGGTCTGCCAGTGATGCGGCAGCAGTTCCTCGATCCGACTTGCCGGCTGGGT
>JALHPU010000020.1 GCA_022842325.1 Sulfuritalea sp.
CAAACAGGAAGGCTGCAAGCGCCTCAACGTGCGCCTTACTCAAAGCGGGGTTGCGACCTCAGCAGGCAGGACTGCCGACTTCGGGATGGATTACGGTTTGAACCTTTGTCGGGATGGCAACCCGCCGACAGAAGGGATGGACCTCGAACAGGCCGGGAAGGTGCTTGAGAGACAGTTTGATTAACGGCTTTATTGCTACGGACCAATCGCGCAATCGGAGTCTGGGCCTGGCTATTCAAGCATTTTCGATACTTCAGCTATCAGGGAGCCTGCCAGATCACATAGCTCTGTGATGGCGGACTCGTCTACTTCCAGAAATCCCTCGTACTCAGCCAGGTTCCGCTTCTGATGAGCGGCATCCAGCACTCGCCAGCGGGGCGCAGGCCAATTCAAGGATGCGTGAGGCACTGGAACACGGTGTATCGGTTTTCGCTGCGATAGCCATGCCAGCGAAGCGGCAGTCAAGGCAGCCGCGTGGGCGGCGTTGTAGGCGCTGGTGAAGCGACCTTCAATGGAGAGATTTACCAGTCGAGCATCTTCCAGGCGGGTTCTTGCCATCGCCAACATCCGCCTGGCCTCGGCCGCGTTGCGCGGTTCGGCCTTGAGTTGGCCGATGCGGACCAGATTATCGAGTGCGGGCAGGCTCATGGGCATCTCCAATCAATGGAAGAATGGGCTGCGCCAGGACGCGATTCACAAATGAATCGGGTTCGGCACGACGGCGCTCAAATTCGGCCGGGGTGTAGCAGGTTGGATTGATTTTTCGTCCCAATTGCGCTTCCAGCGGGACCAGTAACTCAAGAACGCTACTCAGCAACAGGTTATCGCCGACAAGCATCACGTCGATGTCGCTATGCGCGGTGTCGGATTGTTTCGCCACGGAGCCATAAACCCATGCCCCTTGCAGGCCGGGGGCCAGGGGCAGCAGCGCTTCGCGCAGCAGGGGTTCCACCCCCAGCGTTTTTCGCGTCAGCCCGACCAACTCGCTAAAAACTGGGCTTTGCGGATTGGCCTGGAATCGTCTCAGGTTGCCGACCCGCTCGGAACAGACCAGACCCGCATCAGCCAGCCGGTTCAATTCCCTTTGTAGGGAGGCACTTCCCAAACCCGTGAGCCGACGCAATTCGCTCAGGTGATAGCCACGTTCAGGCTGGCCAAAAAGCCACTGAAAGACGCGGGATTGGCTATCGGTAAAAAGAGAAGTAGCGATCGACATAGCCAAATAATGGCATGAACATGCCAAAAAGTAGCATGAATTCTTCAGGCGATCACGCAGTCACACACATAAGCGTCATGAAGTGAAGCCTATATTTGCTGGCGAGGTCTTGATCCCGAGGATATCAGCCCAGATAGTCTGGATGCTTGGAAACACCTGCCATGGATAACGAACTGGATCACTATCGCCGTCCAAGTCCGAAGTTCGATTGACAAGGATATGTCCATATGGGCATAATCCAACGAATGTCAAAGCAGGCTCGAAAGCCCCTCAAATGGATTGGATCAGCCAAGCGCGATCTGGATTCAATGCCTGAGGATGTGAAGGACTTATTCGGGCACGCCATTGATCTCGCACAAGCGGGCGGCAAGCACCAGGACGCTAAAGCGCTGAGTGGATTTGGCTCTGCGGGTGTGTTGGAAGTGGTCGAAGATTTTCGCAGCGACACCTACCGTGCTGTCTACACGGTCAAGTTCGCCGGATGGGTCTATGTTCTGCATTGCTTCCAGAAGAAGTCCAAGAGTGGCATCAAAACGCCCAAGGAGGATATGGATATGATCAATGCCCGTCTGAAGGCCGCGAAACAGGATTTCGAGAATTGGCAAAAACAGCAAGGAGCTCGATGATGAATGGAAATGACGAACTTACCGTCGAAGAAGGCAGCACCAACGTCTATGCCGACCTGGGTTATGCCGACGCGCCGGAGATGCAGCGCAAGTCTCAGCTTGCCGCCGAGATCGCGCGCGCAATCAAGGCGCGGCACCTGACGCAAGACGGTGCCGCCGCATTGCTCGGCATCGAGCAGTCAAAGGTGTCGCGCATTACTAGAGGACAGTTCCGCGGTGTCAGCGAAGCCAAGCTGCTGGAACTGGTGGCGAAGTTGGGCCACGACGTCAAAATCGTCGTTGGTCCCGTGCGTCGGCGCGCCGGCAAAATCGAGTTGCAGTTCGCATAGGCCTTGGACAGCGATGCTCCGCATTTTGGAGCGGCGTGCCGATCCGCTTGGCGGTCTCCAGAAACAGGCCCCGACGTTCGTCGGTAGCGTCTAGCGACGATAAGTAAGGAGTGGCAAAGTGGCAACGCCGGTATCGGCTATCATGTCGGCTGTAATGTAGGATTTCCGGCAGACTAATATGTTGGATTTTTTGGGGCGGGCGGATAGCGGGTGGATGCGCTTAGTAAGTGATTGATTTACTACAATATACATCGGCCTGCAAAGCCGTGTACCTCGGTTCGATTCCGGGTCGCGCCTCCAGTGTTCTTCCCTTTCTATGTCAGAGCTTGCGAAGAAATCGTCGCGAGCGGGCCGCAGCGGGGTGCGGCCGGAGCGCAGCTACCGGAATGTACGCGTTTGTACATGAGGATAGCGAGCACCGCCCAAGCCCCGATCCGGCACGCGCAGTAGATTTATTCACAAGCTCTCGGGCCCGGGTGGTGAAATTGGTAGACACAAGGGACTTAAAATCCCTCGGCGCAAGCCATACCGGTTCAAGTCCGGTTCCGGGCACCATCCATACACACGCGTGATAGTTCTCAATCTTCTCTGCGATCAGGGGCACCGTTTCGAAGGCTGGTTCGCTTCGGGCGAGGCGTTTCGCGCCCAAAGCCAGCGCCATCTGCTGCAGTGTCCGCAGTGCCATACCTCGGGCATCAGCCAGTTGCCGTCAGCACCGCACGTCAAGCGCGGCAATGCCACTCCAGTAGTGGTTGAAAAGCCTTCGCTGCCGGCTGCGCCCGCAATGATGGAGCAGTTTCAGCAAGCCCTGGTCAAGATGGCGCGGCAGGCAGAAAACGTCGGCGAGCGTTTCCCCGAGGAAGCGCGCCGCATTCACTATGACGAAGTGCCCGCGCGCAGCATTCGCGGCGTGGCGACTGCCGATGAAACCCGCGACTTGCTCGAAGAGGGCATTGTGGTGCTTCCGGCACCCGTGCCGCCTGAAGACGAGTTGCACTGATTTCTGGCGGGTGGCCTAGCGCGGCTGCCAGAGGCGCGGCGAGAATCGGAATACCTGCGGGTCCGCCGCATCAACCTGGGCCCTGACCCAGCCGAAGAAGGGCGAACCCATGGTTTCGACGCGGGTGAAATTCTTCACTGTTTCTCCGCTGGCCGGATCTTCCATCGGCCGATCGATCCGATACCGGTGCGTGTCGCCATGGACCAGCGCCACCTGGCCGGAGAAGGCCAGCGTTTCCTCGCGCAATTGCGTCAGGAAGTCGCGATAGCCGGGGCTCGGATTGCCGGCATTGGCGGCGAAAACGCCCGGATTGCCCTGCATCGCGATCAGGATGCCAACCAACTTGCGCGTGCGCGCCAGCGCAAAGGACTCGGCCAGCCAGGCGCGGTTGGCAGCGCTGCGCTCGATGAACTCCGGCACCGGTCCGCCAGTGCGCCGCGGGCCATGAAAGTTGTTTTCGCTGCCTGTCACGTTGAGGCCGACAAACAGGGCGCCGCCGGCTTCCCAGCGCACGTTCTCGCGGTAGCGGGAAAACGCCGGATCGCGGCTCTGGCGTTCCAGCTTCAGCCGTCGCCGGCCCAGTGCGAAATCATCGGGGAAGAATAATTCGCGCAGCTTGCCGAGACGTTCCACGGGATCGTAGCGGCCGTTGCTCTTGCGATGGCAATCGGTCCAGTCGTTATCGCCCGGCAAATAGACCAGCGGATGCGCCGACTTTTGAAAGACGGCCAGGATGTCCCTGAACGCCTCGTCACTGCAGGCGCTGTCGCCGTCCTTGATGTCGCCGTCGTGGATCACGAAGGCCAGGTTCTCGCCATCCATGGCCGCGATCAAATCGGGCAGGTGCTCGCGCTCCCAGCGGTTGTAGGGCGTGTCGCCGAACAGGCCGAAGGTGAGGGGCTCGGCGTTTGCTGAAAATGCCAGCAGCGCCGCGGCCAGCAGCGGAAACAGTCGCTTCACGACCTGGCGAGCTTGTGCAACTGGTAGAGCTTTTCCAGCGCTTCGCGCGGACTCAATTCATCGGGATTGACGTCGCGCAGCGCGTCGAGCGCCGCATGCGGCGGTTCGGGCAGCGGCGGTGCGCTGGCGAACAGGTCGGGCTGGGTAAGCGAACCGACCTCGCGGTTTTCCAGCAGCGTCAGCCGGCGCCGCGCTTCGCGCACCACGGCCGACGGCATGCCGGCCAGCGCGGCGACCTGCACGCCATAACTTTGCGAGGCCGGACCTTCTTCCACCGCATGCAGGAACACGATCTTGTGCCCATGCTCGACCGCGTCGAGATGGACGTTGGCGCAGACCGGGTAATCCTGCGCCAGTCGCGTCAGCTCGAAATAGTGCGTGGAGAACAGGGTCCAGGCGCGGTTCTTCTCGATCAGGTGGCGGGCGATGGCGAAGGCCAGCGCGACGCCGTCGAAGGTCGAGGTGCCGCGACCGATTTCGTCCATCAGCACCAGCGACTTGTCGGTCGCGCCGTTGAGGATGGCGGCGGCCTCGGTCATCTCGACCATGAAGGTGGAGCGCCCGGAGGCGAGGTCGTCCGAGGCACCGATGCGCGTGTAGATCGCGTCGATCGGACCCAGCCGGCAGCGCGCGGCGGGAACGAAGCTGCCGCAGTGAGCGAGCAGCACGATCAGCGCGGCCTGGCGCATGTAGGTCGATTTGCCGCCCATGTTGGGGCCGGTGATCAGCAGCATGCGGCGCGCCGGCGAAAGGCGCGTGTCGTTGGCTATGAAGCTGTCGATCTGCCGTTCGACGACGGGATGACGGCCGCCCTCGATTTCTATCGCGGCCTCGGTGCAGAACTCCGGCTGGCGGTAGTCGTGGCGCACGGCAGCGGTGGCGAAAGCGGCGAGGCCGTCGAGCTCCGCGATCGCCCGGGCGATGCGCTGCAGCACCGGAATGTGGATCATCAGCGCGCCGAGCAACTCTTCCCACAGTTGCCTTTCCAGCGCCAGCGCGCGTTCGTTGGCCGACAGCGCCTTGTCTTCGAACGTCTTGAGCTCCGGCGTGATGTAGCGTTCGGCGTTCTTCAGGGTTTGCCGGCGACGGTAGTCGTCGGGAATTTTTTCGACGTTGGCGTGGGTGACCTCGATGTAGAAGCCATGCACCTTGTTGTACTCGACCTTGAGATTACCGATGCCGCTGCGCTCGCGTTCGCGCGCTTCGAGTGCGATCAGGAAGGCGCCGCAGTTGTCCTGGATGGCGCGCAGTTCGTCGAGGTCGGCGTTGTAGCCCGGGGCGATCACGCCGCCTTCGCGGATCAGTGCCGACGGCTCCACGGCGACGGCCTCGGTCAGCAGGCTGACGCAGGCCTGCGGCGTGCTCAGCGCGGCAGCGAGTTCGGCGAGTCGCGGCGCCGTGTCACCAGCGCCGACTGTCGAGCGGATGCCGTCGAGACGTGCGAGGCTGTCGCGCAACGAAGACAGATCGCGCGGACGGGCACTCTTCAGGGCGATGCGCGCGGTGATGCGGTCGATGTCGGCAAAGCCGGACAGCGCCTTGGCCAGCGCGGCGAACGGGCCGTTGCCAGCATCGCCGATCAGCGCGGCGACGGCCTCGTGCCGCGCGCGCGGGATGCCGCGCTCGGTCAGCGGGTGGTGCAGGCAGTGGCGCAGCCAGCGCGAGCCCATGCTGGTGGCGCAGGTGTCGAGCAGGGAGAGCAGGGTGGGGGCGGCTTCACCGCGCAGGGTTTCGGAAATTTCCAGGTTGCGCCGGGTCGCCGCGTCGAGGCGCAGGTAGCTGCCTTCGTGTTCTACGGTCAGTTGCGTGACGTGGGCCAGCGCCTGCAACTGCGTGGCCTGGGCGTAACGATAGAGCGCACCGGCGGCGGCCAGTCCGAGTTCCTCGTCGTGTACGCCGAACCCGGCCAGGTCGCGGGTGCCGAAGTGCTCGGCCAGCGCATTCGCCGCGGAACGCGCGTCGAAGTGCCAGTCCGGCAAATGCTGGCTGACGGCACGGTGCTCCGGCACGCCGCTGCGCAGCCCGTCGGGCAGCAGCAGTTCGGCCGGGCGCAGGCGTTCGAAGTGCGCGGGCAGGGCGTCGAGCGAGGTTTCCAGTAGGCGCAGGTCGCCATTGGCGAGGTTGAGCCAGGCCAGGCCCGCGCGCTGGCGGTCGATCGTCAGCGCCAACAGCAGGCTGTCGTTGCGGTCGTCGAGCAGGTTGGCGTCGGTCAGCGTGCCGGGCGTGACGATGCGCGTCACGGCGCGCTCGACCGGGCCCTTGGCCAGGGCCGGGTCGCCGATCTGCTCGCAGATCGCCACCGAAACGCCGAGCTTGACCAGCTTGGCCAGGTAGCCGTCGGCGGCGTGGTAGGGAATGCCGGCCATCGGGATCGGTTTGCCGGCCGACTGGCCGCGCGCGGTCAGCGTGATGTCGAGCAGGCGCGCGGCGCGCTCTGCGTCGTCATAGAACAGCTCGTAGAAATCCCCCATGCGGAAGAACAGCAGCTTGTCGGGATGTTCCGCCTTGGCGCGCAGCCATTGCTGCATTACGGGGGTGTGGGCCGCCAGTTCGGCGGCCGTCATGGCGGCCGACATCGGACTCGGGTCAGGCCTTGAGTTTTGCGGTCAGATGGGGAGTGATGAGTTGCAGCAACTGCGAAAAGATCTTGGGGTTGCCGCCGATGATGTTGCCGGTAGTCATGTAGTTGGCTTCGCCCGACAAATCGCCGACCAGGCCGCCGGCCTCGGTGATCAGCAGCGTCCCGGCGGCCATGTCCCAGGGCGACAGCCCGAGTTCCCAGAAGCCGTCCATGCGCCCGCAGGCGACCCAGGCCAGGTCCAGCGATGCCGCACCGGGGCGGCGCATGCCAGAGGTCTTTTGCGCGACGTCGCGGAAGATCGCCAGGTAGGCATCGATGTGATCGAACATGCGATACGGGAAGCCGGTGCCGATCAGCGCTTCGTCGAGCTTGGTGCGCTTGGCGACGCGTATGCGCTTCTCGTTGACGAAGGCGCCGCCACCCTTGCTGGCGGTGAAGATTTCATTGCGGTTGGGGTCATACACCACCGCCTGGGTCATGACGCCCTTGTGCGCGAGGCCGATGGAAATCGCGTATTGCGGCACGCCGTGGATGAAGTTGGTGGTGCCGTCCAGCGGATCGATGATCCACTGGTACTCACTGTCGGCGCTGGTGCCGGCCAGGCCTGACTCCTCTGCTAAAATTCCATAGCTCGGATAAGCCTCGCGCAACACATCCAGAATGGCGGCTTCTGCGGCACGGTCGACCTCCGTTACGTAATCGCTTTGCTGCTTGACGTCGATCCTGAGCTTGTCGACGTCGAGGCTGGCGCGGTTGATGATCTGGCCGGCGCGACGCGCGGCTTTGACGGCTATGTTCAGCGTGGGATGCATGGGTTTTTAAGGCGGGGCAAGCCAAAGATGGGCGCAAACAGCGCGCGAAGTGCGCAATTCTATCCCGGGACATAAATGAACACCACGCCACTGCCCCCTCCTGCCGTCCTCGATCGCATTCGCGTGGTGCTTTCGCATCCGAGTCACCCGGGCAACATCGGCGCGGCGGCGCGGGCCATGAAGACCATGGGCCTGTCGCATCTGGTGCTGGTCAATCCGAAGGCCTTTCCCGATGCCCAGGCCGATGCCATGGCGGCCGGCGCCACCGATCTGCTGGTGCAGGCCGAGGTGGTTTCCTCATTGCCGGAGGCCTTGTCCGGTACCGTGCTGGCCGTCGCCATGACCGCGCGCCGCCGCGAACTGGCGACGCCCGCGTTGTGGGCGCGCGACGCCGCAACGGAAGTGGTGGCGATGGCGGCCACGGGCGATGTGGCACTGGTGTTCGGCAACGAGACATCGGGGCTGTCCAACGAGGAACTGGGTCAGTGCCGGCGCTGGGCGATGATTCCGGTCAATGCCGAGTTCAGTTCGCTGAATCTTGCCGCCGCGGTGCAGGTGATGTGCTACGAACTGCGCCTCGCCGCGCTCGACCCCGGCCGGCCACCGGCGGTGTCGGGCGCCGGGGACCTCGCCAGCCACGACGAAGTGGAAGGCCTGATCACCCATATCGAGCGCGCGGCGATTTCCAGCGAGTTCCTCGACCCGGCGAGCCCGAAGCGGCTCATATTGCGTCTGCGCCGGATGTTTTCCCGTGCCGCGCCGGAAAAGGAAGAGGTGAATATCCTGCGGGGACTGTTTGCGGCATTGGAAAAAGCCGGGTCATACCCAACTGGAACCGATAGTAGAAAGTCCGGGCAGGGCGGTGAACAGTGAATTGCAATTAAATGCTTGACCCCGGCGCTCGGGATTTCTACCATTTCAGAAAGTACTAATGGATCAATCGATGTTCTCTCGCTTGCGTGAAGATATTTCCTGCGTTTTCGAACGCGATCCCGCTGCCCGTTCGACGTGGGAGGTGTTGACCTGCTATCCGGGTTTCCATGCGCTGACCCTGCACCGCGTCTCGCACTGGCTGTGGAGTGCGCGTCTGCGCTGGCTGGCCCGCTTCCTTTCGCATTTCACGCGCTGGATTACCGGCATCGAGATCCATCCGGGGGCCACCATCGGCCGCCGTGTGTTCATCGACCATGGCATGGGTGTGGTCATTGGCGAGACGGCGGTGATCGAGGACGAGTGCACGCTGTATCACGGCGTGACGCTGGGTGGCACTTCGTGGAGCAAGGGCAAGCGGCATCCGACCCTGCAGCGCGGCGTGGTGATCGGGGCCGGGGCCAAGGTGCTGGGACCGATTACTCTGGGTCCGGGCGCCAAGGTCGGCTCCAACGCCGTGGTGGTGCGCGACGTGCCGTCGGGTGCGACGGCGGTCGGGATTCCGGCGCGCATCGTCGAGGATCGCAGCGAAATCGACCGCGAGGTCAAGGCCGGCCAGATGGGCTTCTCCGCCTATGCCGTGACCCGTACCGAGGACGATCCGCTGGCGCAGGCGATTCATGGTCTGCTCGATCACGCCGTCGAAACCGACCGGCGCATCGAGGCCTTGCTGAAAACCATGGCAAGGTCGGGGGTATCGCTCGAAGATGATGTGGCGACGGCCGACAAGTTCGATCCGAACTATCTGTCGAAGATAGTTGACTAAAACGCTCGGGATACCATATAGTTGATGGAAATGCTCAGGTATTGCTCCTGAAGCGTTTCCCGAACGTAATTCCCCGACGGAGATTTCTCATGAGACTGACGACCAAAGGACGTTTTGCCGTAACCGCGATGATTGATCTGGCCCTGCGCCAGCATGGGGGCCCGGTAACCCTGGCCGGCATCAGCGAGCGGCAGAAGATTTCCCTTTCCTACCTTGAGCAACTGTTTGGCAAGCTGCGGCGTCGCGAACTGGTGTCGAGCGTGCGCGGCCCGGGCGGCGGTTATTGCCTGGCCAAGTCGCTGGATGCCGTTTCGGTGGCCGACATCATTCATGCGGTCGATGAGTCGCTCGATGCGACGAATTGCGGCGGCAAGGGCAATTGTGCCGAGGATCTGCGTCCCTGCATGACCCACGAGCTGTGGACCAGCCTCAACGTGAAGATGTTCGAGTACCTGAGTTCGGTCACCCTCGCTGAACTGGTGGCGCAGCAGCAGGAACGTGCCGGTGTCAGTGCCAGCGCCGTGCTGCATGACGAACGGCCCATGCGTCGCGTGCGCCGTCCGGTCGAGGAACTCGCGGCTGCCTGATCGCGCATCGGAAATCCCATGTTCGCCCCTGTCTACTTCGATCACAACGCCACCACACCGCTCGATCCGCGCGTGCTGGAAAGCATGCTGCCTTACCTGCGCGAGCAGTATGGCAATGCCTCCAGCCGCCACGAATACGGCCGCGCGGCACGGCGTGCAATCGACGAGGCGCGGCAACGGGTAGCCTTTGCGGCGGGAGCCCATCCGACTGAAGTGGTATTTACCAGCGGCGGCTCCGAGGCCAACAACCTGTTCATCAAGGGCGCCGCGGCAAGCCTGGCGCCGGGCATCGTGGCCATCTCGGCCATCGAACATCCCTGTGTGCGGGAGCCGGCGAAGCAATTGCAGCGCGCCGGCTGGACCTTGCGCGAGATTGCCGTCGATGAGAATTGCCGTATCGCCGGCGCCGACTTTCAGGCGACGCTCGATCAAAAGCCGGCACTGTTTTCGGTCATGCTGGCCAATAACGAAACGGGTGTCGTGCAGGATCTGAGTGCACTCGCGGCGCAGGTCAAACCCTCTCGGGCCTGGTTTCATGCCGATGCCGTGCAGGCCTTCGGCAAGTTGCCATTGGATTTTCGGGCGCTGAACAGCGCCGGCGTGCATGCCCTGACGCTCTCGGCACACAAGCTGGGCGGGCCGAAAGGGGCCGGTGCACTGGTGGTGGACAAGCGCGTCGAACTGCAGCCGCTGATCGCGGGCGGCGGTCATGAGCGCGGCCTGCGTTCCGGCACGGAAAACGTCGCGGCGATCGTCGGCTTTGGCCTTGCCGCAGAACTCGCCGTGACCCGGCTCGACGAGCACGGCAGTCGGCTCGCGGCCTTGCGCAGCGAACTCGAGGCGGGCCTCGTGGCACAGGGTGCGACTATTTTTGCTTGCGCAGCTGAACGCTTGCAGAACACCAGTTACTTTGCCTTTCCCGACCTGGACGGCGAAACCCTGGTGGGCAAGCTGGATCGCGCCGGTTTCGCGGTGGCCGCCGGGGCGGCCTGTTCCAGCGCCAATCCGGAACCATCGCATGTGCTGCTGGCGATGGGAATCGAAGCGCGGCTCGCGCGCGGGGCAGTGCGGGTGAGCCTCGGCGCCGGCAACACGGTGGCGCAGGTGCGTGATTTTCTTGCGGCATTGAATACTACAATCTTGCAACTCAAGGGATTAACGAGCTTGGCGTCCCTTACAAGCTGAACTGGAGAAATTGGTAATGAATTCAGGCATGAAACTGCCGGTGTATCTCGACTACTCTGCAACGACGCCGGTCGATCCGCGCGTCGCGGCGAAAATGATTCCCTGGCTGACCGAGCACTTCGGCAATCCGGCCTCGCGTTCCCATGCCTATGGCTGGGAAGCCGAGAAGGCCGTGGAAGAGGCGCGCGAAGAAGTCGCCCTGCTGGTCGGCGCGGATGCAAAGGAAATCATCTGGACCTCGGGCGCCACGGAATCCAACAACCTGGCGATCAAGGGTGCCGCGCATTTTTACGCCGGGACCAAGGGCAAGCACATCATCACGGTGTCCACCGAGCACAAGGCGGTGCTGGATACCGTCAAGGAACTCGAGCGCCAGGGCTTCGAGGCCACCTATCTGGTGCCCCAGGAAAACGGCCTGATCACCGTCGAGCAGTTCAAGGCGGCGCTGCGTCCGGATACCGTGGTCGCGTCGGTGATGGCGGTCAATAACGAGATCGGCGTCATACAGCCGCTGGCCGAAATCGGCGAGATCTGCCGCGAAAAAGGCGTGATCTTCCACGTCGATGCGGCGCAGGCCACCGGCAAGATGCCGATCGACCTCAGCAAGCTGAAGGTCGACCTGATGTCCTTCTGCGCGCACAAGACCTATGGCCCCAAGGGCATCGGCGCGCTTTACGTCAGGCGCAAGCCGCGCATCCGGCTCGAGGCGCAGATGCACGGCGGCGGCCACGAGCGCGGCATGCGTTCGGGCACCCTGGCGACGCACCAGATCATCGGCATGGGCGAATGCTTCCGTCTGGCGCGCGTGGAAATGGCCACCGAGAACGAGCGCATCCGCATGCTGCGCGACAGGCTGCTGAAGGGCCTCATGGATATCGAGGAAACCTATATCAATGGCGACATCGAGCAGCGCGTGCCGCATAACCTCAACGTCAGTTTCAACTTCGTCGAAGGCGAGTCGCTGATCATGGCGATCAAGGACATAGCGGTGTCGAGCGGTTCGGCCTGCACCTCGGCCAGCCTCGAGCCTTCCTACGTGTTGCGTTCGCTGGGGCGTTCCGACGAACTGGCGCACAGTTCGATCCGCTTCACGCTGGGCCGTTTCACGACACAGGAAGATATCGATTTCACCATCAAGCTGCTGCACGACAAGCTGGGCAAGCTGCGGGAACTCTCGCCGCTCTGGGAAATGTACAAGGACGGCGTTGACCTCAGTACCGTCCATTGGGCAGCACACTGAAGCACACGGAACAACCGGAGAATCATCATGGCATACAGCGAAAAAGTACTGGATCACTACGAAAACCCGCGCAACGTGGGTTCCTTCGGCAAGGACGACGAGGGTGTCGCCACCGGCATGGTCGGTGCGCCGGCCTGCGGCGACGTCATGAAGCTGCAGATCAAGGTCGGCAAGGACGGCATCATCGAAGACGCCAAGTTCAAGACCTATGGCTGCGGCTCGGCGATCGCTTCCTCCTCGCTGGTGACCGAATGGGTCAAGGGCAAGACGCTGGATCAGGCGCTGGACATCAAGAACACCCAGATCGCCGAAGAGCTGGCATTGCCGCCGGTCAAGATCCACTGTTCGATCCTGGCCGAGGATGCGATCAAGGCCGCCGTGGCCGACTACAAGAAAAAACAGGGAGCCTGAACATGAGTGCCTGCACCACCACTGCAGCCGATTCCGCCGTCATGCCCGATGCCCCGCCGGCAAACTGGCAGGGCAGCCAGAGCGCCAGTCCGGTCACCCTCAGCGAACGCGCTGCGGATCACATTGCCAAGTTCATCGCCAAGCGCGGCAAGGGCGTCGGCATTCGTCTCGGCGTGCGTACCTCGGGCTGCTCGGGGATGGCCTACAAACTTGAATTTGCCGATGCCGCCAATCCGGAAGACATCGAGTTCCTCAGTCACGGCGTCAAGGTGCTGGTCGATCCGAAAAGCCTGCCCTATCTGGCCGGCACCGAGCTCGACTACGCTCGCGAGGGCCTCAATGAGGGCTTCAAGTTCAACAATCCGAACGTCAAGGATGCCTGCGGCTGCGGCGAGTCATTCAATACCTGACGCGTCTTCGATGACGACCTTCGACCTGAATTTCGCCGCCGACCACTTCACGCTGTTTGGCCTGCCGCGTGCGCAGTCGCTTGATCTCGAAAGCCTCGAGAACTCCTTTCGCGCAGTCCAGGCCCAGGTGCATCCGGACAAGCATGCCCATGCCGCCGCTGCCGACCGGCGTCTGGCCATGCAGTGGGCGACGCGGGTCAATGAGGCCTTCCAGACGCTGAAGTCGCCGGGCAAGCGCGCGCGCTATCTGCTGGGCCTGCTCGGCCATGATCCGCAGATCGAAAGCAACACGGCGATGCCGATGGAATTCCTCGTGGCCCAGATGGAATTGCGCGAAGCGGTGCTGGAGGCGCGTGCCGCGGCCGACGAAGCGGGTTTGGAGAAGGTCCGTACGCGCCTGTTGCATGAGATCAGGGACGAATATGTGCGGCTCGCCGAATTGATCGACGTCGCCAGGGATTACGCCGCTGCGGCCAGTCTGGTGCGACAACTGATGTTCCAGGAAAAACTGCTCAACGAAATTGACGACGCGCTCGAAGCCGTCACTGCTTAAAAGAAAAATATGGCACTTCTTCAAATTGCGGAGCCGGGAGAATCCGCCGCACCCCATGAGCATCGTCTTGCGGTAGGCATTGACCTCGGTACCACCAACTCGCTGGTCGCCACCGTCAGAAGCGGCATGAGCGTGGTCCTGAACGACGTGCAGGGGCGGCCGCTGTTGCCCTCCGTGGTCGCCTATGCCGCCGACGGCAGCGTCGAGGTGGGCTACGGTGCCGAGGCCAGGCAGTCGGTCGATCCCAAGAACACCATCATCTCGGTCAAGCGCTTCATGGGCCGCGGCCGGCACGACATCGCCCACATCGAAACCCTGCCCTACGATTTCGTCGATACCGAGGGCATGGTCAAGCTGAAGACCATTGCCGGCATCAAGAGCCCGGTCGAAATCTCCGCCGAGATCCTGAAGACGGTACGCAACCGGGCCGAGGCGTCGCTGGGCGGCGAACTCACCGGCGCCGTGATCACCGTCCCGGCCTATTTCGACGATGCCCAGCGCCAGGCGACCAAGGATGCGGCGCGCCTCGCCGGCCTTAACGTGCTGCGCCTGCTCAACGAACCGACGGCCGCCGCCATTGCCTACGGGCTGGACAATTCGGCCGAGGGCATCTATGCGGTATTCGACCTCGGCGGCGGCACCTTCGACATTTCCATCCTGCGCCTGTCGAAAGGCGTCTTCGAGGTCATGGCGACCGGCGGCGATTCGGCGCTGGGCGGCGACGACTTCGATCACCGCATCTTCTGCTGGATCATCGAGCAGGCCGACCTTGCACCGCTTTCGCCGCAGGATGCGCGCCTGCTGCAGATGCGCGCCCGCGAAGCCAAGGAACAGCTGTCCCAGCACGGCCAGGTGCCGATCACGGTCAAACTCGGCAGTGGCGAATACGTCGATCTGACGCTGACCACGGAAATTTTCACCGCGATAACCCGCACCCTGGTGCAAAAGACCCTGGCGCCGAGCAAGAAGGCCTTGCGCGATGCCGGACTGGCGGTCGAGGATGTACGCGGCGTGGTCATGGTCGGCGGTTCGACGCGCATGCCGCAGATCCAGCACGCGGTGGCCGAGCTGTTCAAGCAGGAGCCGCTCAACAACCTGGATCCCGAGAAGGTCGTGGCGCTTGGCGCCGCGATCCAGGCCAACCTGTTGGCCGGCAACCGTGCCGCCGGCGACGACTGGCTGTTGCTCGACGTGATTCCCTTGTCGCTGGGACTGGAGACCATGGGCGGCCTGGTGGAAAAGATCATTCCGCGCAATTCCACGATACCGATCGCACGTGCCCAGGAATTCACCACCTTCAAGGATGGCCAGACGGCGATGGCGATTCACGTGGTGCAGGGCGAGCGCGAACTGGTGGCCGATTGCCGCAGCCTGGCGCAGTTTCAGTTGCGCGGCATACCGGCCCTGGTTGCCGGTGCGGCGCGCATCCGCGTGACCTTCCAGGTGGATGCGGACGGCCTGCTCTCGGTCACCGCGCGCGAACAGACCAGCGGCCGCGAGGCGCGCATCGAGGTCAAGCCGGCCTATGGCCTCTCCGACGACGAAATCGCCGCCATGCTCAAGGACAGCTTCAGCCATGCCGGCGACGACGCCTTCCGCCGTGCCCTGCGCGAGGCTCAGGTCGAATCGCAGCGTTTGATCGAGGCTACCCAGTCGGCATTGCAGGATGCGGGCGACCTGCTGTCCACCCTGGAGCGTGCGCATATCGACGCGGCCCTGACCAAATTGCAGGCGGTGATCATCGGTGACGATCGCCGTGCCATCGACGAGGCGATGCAGGCCTTGAGTGCCGCGACCAACGAATTCGCGGCGCGGCGCATGAACCAGAGCGTGCAGCGCGCGCTCTCCGGCCGGAATGTAGACCAACTTTCACTATGACCCAGATAATCGTACTTCCCCATGTCGAGTTGTGTCCCGATGGCGCGGTGATCGAAGCTGCGCCGGGGACTTCGGTCTGCGATGCGCTGCTCGGCAACGATATCGAGATCGAGCACGCCTGCGAGAAATCCTGCGCCTGCACCACCTGCCACGTCATCGTGCGCGAAGGTTTCGAGTCGCTGGCCGAGGCAGAGGAACTCGAGGAGGATCTGCTCGACAAGGCCTGGGGTCTGGAACCCAAGTCGCGCTTGTCCTGCCAGGCTCTGGTCGGCAAGGTTCCGCTGGTGATAGAGATTCCGAAATACACCATCAACATGGTCAAGGAAGGGCACTCGAAAAAGTGAAATGGACCGATTCCCTGGAGATTGCGATCCAGCTCTCCGAAGCCCACCCCGACGTCGATCCGACGCGCCTGAACTTTGTCGACCTGATGCGCTGGGTCATGGAACTGCCGGGCTTCGAGGAAAACGAGAGCCACTGCGGCGAAAAGAAACTCGAAGCGATACAGCAGGCCTGGATCGACGAACTGGAGTAGTCGATGCTGGTCGACACCCACTGCCATCTGGACGCGGCCGAGTTCGACGACGACCGGGCGGCGGTGGCGGCGGCGGCGCTAGGGGCCGGCGTCGGCCGGATCGTGGTGCCCGCGGTGGAACGCGCCAACTTCGGCGCGGTCGCCTCGGTCTGTCGCGATTATTCGGGCTGCATGGCGGCCTATGGCATTCATCCCATGTACGTCGACCGGGCGCGCGAAGACGACCTTGATGCCTTGCGCGAGACGATCCTGCGCGAACGGCCGCTGGCGGTGGGCGAGATCGGCCTCGACGGCTTTGTCGAGCCGCGCGATGACGTACGACAGGAGTTCTATTTCAGCGCGCAGCTGCAGATCGCCCGCGACCACAGCCTGCCGGTGCTGCTGCATGTGCGGCGCGCCATCGATACGGTGCTCAAACATTTGCGACATTGTCGCGTGAATGGCGGCATCGCCCATGCCTTCAACGGCAGTCGGCAGCAGGCCGACGAATTCATCAAACTCGGTTTCAAGCTCGGGTTCGGCGGCGCCATGACCTTTCCGCGCGCCAGCCGCATCCGCGAACTGGCGGCGACCTTGCCGCTCGATGCGATCGTGCTGGAAACCGATGCGCCGGACATTCCGCCGGAATGGAGAGTCGGCGCCCGCAACACGCCGGATCAACTGCCGCGTATCGCGCAAACCCTTGCCAGCCTGCGCGACATCGCCATCGAGGAGGTTGCCGAGACCACCACGCGCAATGCCACCGCCGTTCTTCCCCAACTGGCCGGGATGCACTAGACTGTTTTTACCCATATCGCCCATGGCTTCGACAACCACCCCCGAGACATGAAACGTTCGCACCCTTGCCTTGCCATGGGCCAGCAAGATCGGCCCGCCCCCTTCGCCCCCCTCGCGGGGGGTTCCTAATTGGCTCGCTGCGCTCGATATCACCAGCGACCTATTCTGCAGTTTCACGTTAAACCCACCCAAAACAGGAGCGAACCATGAGCACTACAGTAACCCTGCGCGGCACACCCCTTCGCGTCGAAGGCGACCTGCCCGCTGTCGGAGCCAAGGCACCCGATTTCAAGCTGACCAGCGGCGCCCTCGCGGAAGTTTCGCTCAAGGACTTCGCCGGCAAGCGCAAGGTGCTGAACATCTATCCGAGCATCGACACGCCGACCTGCGCCACCTCGACCCGCAAGTTCAACGAGGCCGCCGGCAAGCTGGCCAACACGGTGGTGCTCTGCGTCTCCGGCGATCTGCCCTTCGCCGCCAAGCGGTTCTGCGACATGGAAGGCCTCGCCAATGTTTCCCATCTGTCGACCTTCCGCCATCCCGAATTCATGAAGGCCTGGGGCGTCGCCTTCGCCGAAGGCCCGCTGCTCGGCCTCACGGTTCGCGCCGTGGTCGTGCTGGACGAAAACGACAAGGTGATCCACAGCGAAATGGTGCCGGAAATTGCACAGGAGCCGAATTACGATGCGGCGCTGAAGGCGCTGGGCTGATCCGGGCCAAAGATCGGCGCATCGCCAGCGCCGACTCTTGAAACAAAAAACGGGAGCCGTGGCTCCCGTTTTAGTTACGGCGTAACGCCTGCTTCGCAGGCATTAGCCTTCTCTGAAACTCCGCTTCGCTCCGTTTTCTTACGCCGACGCCTTGCTGGCGCGCTTGCGTTCGATTTCCGTGAGGAAGCGCTTGCGCAGGCGGATCGACTTCGGAGTGATCTCGACCAGTTCGTCGTCGGCGATGAATTCGACGGCGGATTCGAGCGTCATCAGGATCGGCGGCACCAGGCGCACGGCTTCGTCGGTACCCGAGGAGCGCACGTTGGTAAGCTGTTTGCCCTTGATCGGATTCACCACCAGATCGTTGTCGCGGCTGTGGATGCCGATGATGATGCCTTCGTAAAGCGGGTCGCCGTGGCTGACGAACATGCGGCCTCGATCCTGCAGCTTCCACAGGGCGTAGGCAACGGCGGAACCGTTGTCCTGCGAAATCAGTACGCCGTTGCGGCGCTCGGCCATGACGCCGGCCATCGGACCGTAGTCGTCGAAAATATGGCTGGCCATGCCGGTGCCGCGCGTCAGGGTGAGGAATTCGCCCTGGAAGCCGATCAGGCCGCGTGCCGGAATGCGGTACTCGAGCCGGACGCGACCCTTGCCGTCGGATTCCATGTTGAGCAGTTCGCCGCGGCGGCGGCCGAGTTCTTCCATGACGCCGCCCTGGTTGTCGTTTTCGATATCGACGGTGAGCAGTTCATAGGGTTCGCACTTCTCGCCGTTGATTTCCTTGAACAGCACGCGCGGGCGCGACACCGCCAGTTCATAGCCTTCGCGGCGCATGGTTTCGAGCAGGATGGTCAGGTGCAGTTCGCCGCGGCCGGAAACCAGGAACACGTCGGCATCCGCGGTTTCCTCGACGCGCAGGGCGACGTTGGACAGCAGTTCCTTTTGCAGGCGCTCGCGGATCTGGCGGCTGGTGACGTACTTGCCTTCCTTGCCCGCCAGCGGCGAGGTGTTGACCTGGAAATTCATGGTCAGCGTCGGCTCGTCCACCACCAGCGGGGCCATGCCGACCGGTGCGGCCGGGTCGCAGAGCGTGACGCCGATGCCGACCTGTTCGATGCCGGTGACCAGCACGATGTCGCCGGCTTCCGCTTCGGTCGCCTGTTCGCGCTCGAGACCGGTGAACATCATGATCTGGGCGATTTTCGACTTGCCCTTGTTTTCGTCGCCGTACATCACGGTGACTTCCTGACCGGCCTTCATGCGGCCCTGCTTGATGCGGCCGATGCCGATGCGGCCGACATAGCTGTTGTAGTCGATGGAGCAGATCTGCAGTTGCAGCGGCTTTTCCGCGTCGACGTCGGGCTGCGGCGTGTGCTTGATGATGGCTTCGTAGAGCGGACGCATGTCGGTGCCGGGCTTGGTCGCGTCGAGCATGGCAAAGCCGTTCAGCGCCGAGGCGAAGACCACGGGGAAGTCGAGCTGTTCCTCGGTGGCGCCGAGTTTGTCGAACAGGTCGAAGGTGTGGCTGATGACCCAGTCGGGGCGGGCGCCCGGACGGTCGATCTTGTTCACCACGACGATCGGCTTGAGGCCGAGGGCCAGTGCCTTCCTCGTGACGAAGCGGGTTTGCGGCATCGGACCTTCGACGGCATCGACCAGCAGCAGCACGCCATCGACCATCGACAGCACGCGCTCGACCTCGCCGCCGAAGTCGGCGTGTCCCGGAGTGTCGACGATGTTGATGTGGGTGCCTTCGTAGTCGATGGCACAGTTCTTCGACAGAATGGTGATCCCGCGTTCCTTCTCGAGGTCGTTGGAATCCATGACCCGCTCGGTGACAGCCTGATGGGCGGCGAAGGTGCCGGACTGACGCAGCAACTGGTCGACCAGGGTGGTCTTGCCGTGGTCAACGTGGGCGATAATGGCGATGTTTCTGAGGGCGCGGGACATAGTGGTCTTGGAGTTGTTGCGGTGCGGAATAACCCAATAGTTTATCACGCTTCCTTCGTTTTTCTGCTTGAATTTTCAGGGAATTTTTTATGCTCGGTATCATTGGCGGCAGCGGCTTGACCCAGTTGGCGAATCTGGATGTGTCGCACCGCGAAGTAGTGCGCACGCCCTATGGCGAACCTTCCGGTCCGCTGACCTTCGGCCGCGTCGGCAACCAGGATGTGGTTTTTGTCGCCCGTCATGGCTACGGACACACCATCCCGCCGCATCTGGTGAATTACCGCGCCAATATTCATGCGCTGGAAACCTCTGGCGTGACCCAGATCATCTCGGTCGCGTCGGTAGGCGGGATTAGGCCTGACCTCGGCCCCGGTAGCCTCGTGGCGCCGCATCAGATCATTGATTACACCTGGGGCCGCGAGATGACCTTTCAGTCCGGGATTGACGGTCCCGTGGTGCATGTCGATTTCACCGAGCCCTATGATGCCGGCGTGCGCAAGCTGCTGCTCGATGTCGCGCGGCGGATTGGCGAGCAAGTGTCCGATGGCGCGGTATATGCGACCACGCAGGGGCCGCGGCTGGAGACGGCGGCTGAAATCGACCGACTGCACCGCGACGGCGCTGACATCGTCGGCATGACCGGCATGCCGGAAGCCGGATTGGCGCGCGAACTGGGCGTGCCCTATGCGGCGTTGTGCGTGGTTTCCAACTGGGCGGCAGGACGTGGAGATTCCGCCCACGCGATCAGGTTCGACAGCCTCGAAGCGGTGCTGCACCTGGCCATGGCCCGTGTCCGGCGGATCATCGAAGGCGTTTGCGCGACATGATTTTGGAAGTATTGCGCATGGGCGATCCGCGCCTGCTGCGCGTGGCGCAGCCGGTGACGCAGTTCGCTACGCCGCAACTGGAAGCATTGTTGCGGGACATGCGCGACACCATGGCGCATCTCGACGGCGCCGGGCTCGCCGCACCCCAGATCGGCGTCGACCTGCGCGTGGTGATTTTCGGCGGCATGGCGAATCCACGCTATCCGGATGCTCCGGGCGTTCCCGATACGGTGCTGATCAATCCGGAACTGGTCCCGCTTTCCGCCGGCGAGGAGGAGGGCTGGGAGGGCTGCCTGTCGGTGCCCGGCTTGCGCGGCTGGGTGCCGCGCTGGAGCAAGCTGCGCTACGCCGGCTTTGATGAGGCCGGCCGGCGATTCGAGCGCACGGTGGATGGCTTCCATGCGCGGGTGGTGCAGCATGAATGCGACCACCTGGATGGCATTCTCTATCCGATGCGGGTGCGCGACTTCCGGCGCTTCGGTTTCACCGACGTCCTCAACCTGCCCGGGGTCGTCGAGGAGTAGCGCCGGCGTAGTGCCGGCGCCGACTTTCGCCAACCGTCGTCTTCAGCCGGCCTTGGCGCGCTTGGCCTGCAGGCGCTGCGCGGTCTTCTCGATGCCTACGATGAAGCGGTTGTGCTTGCCGCGTGCCACTTCTTCCACGGCGTCGCGCGCCGTGAAGTCGAAGCAGACGGCGCCGCCGTTGACTTCGGTCAGGGTCACGGTGATCTCGACCCACATGCCCATCAGCGTGGCGCCGACGTGATCGAGTTCGACGCGGGTGCCGACCGAATCCTTGCCGGCTTCGATGTTCGCCAGCAGCAAATCGCGGCAGGCCATTTCGATGTCGTAGAGCAGGTTGGGCGTCGAGTAGACCCGGCAGTCGTCGCCCATGAAACTGATGGTGCGATCGCGGTCGATTTCAACGCGGCGGGTGGCGCTAAGGCCGGCTTTCAGGATGTCGCTCATGCTGTGTCCTCCAGTGGTAGTTTGATTGTCGGTTTTGCCGGTGTGTTCAGTTGCGGGTTCTCAGGGCGTCGGCATACAGGCGCGCCTCGACGTAGCGCACCAGCGCCCTGGTGCCGCGCGCGCAGTTGCGGAAGACGCAAACGCCCTGGTCCATCAGGCGCGCCGACATGGCGTCATAGAGCTGGCCGCCATCGACGATGCCGATCACCGGCTTGTCGTTGCGTGCGACCAGCGGCGGCATCAGGTGCACGGTGCTCTTCGGGTCCGTGATGTCGAAGCCGGGGCGCAGCTTGCTCGATTCGAGGGCGCGCACCGAAGGCGCGGTGGGGTCGAGTCCGACCACGACCGCATCGATCTCGGAATCCTGCAGGAAGGCTTCGACGATCTGCAGGTGAGCCTCGTCATCCGCGCCGGGGTTGATGTCGATCGGATTCCTGACCTCGACCAGCGCATTGAGCTTCTTCGCCAGCAGGATTTCTTCGAGCCGGGTGACAGTGCCGGTTTGCAACTCGCCCATTTCCATGGCGAAGGTGTCCGACTCGATGAAATCGGCCATGCCGACCGCCTCGAAGCCGGCACCGCTGATCGCGCCCAGACGGTTGCCGCCGATTTTCTTGGAATGCAGCGCGCCGGCGATGTAGAACAGGTCGTCGAAGCTGTTGAAGTCCTCGGCGACGATGGCACCAGCCTGGCGCACCACGGATTCGAACAGGATCGGTCCGCCGGCGATCGACGCCGTGTGGCCCATGACGCCGCCCATGCCGGGTGCGGTCTTGCCGGATTTGTACACCACCACCTGCTTGCCCTTGAGCACGGCCTTGCGTACGGCGCGGGCGAAGTCGAGTCCGTCCAGATCCTTGAAGCCCTCGATGTAGATGCCGATGGTTTCGATTTCGGGCAGCTCGGCAAAATAGTCGAGCATGTCGCCGTGGGTCAGGTCGGTCTGGTTGCCCAGGGCCAGCATGTAGCGCGGATCGAGCCACGGGTTCTGGCTGATGCGGGTGATCATGAAAGCACCGCTCTGGCTCAGCATCACCGAGTTGCGCTCGGCCTTCTTCTGCGGCTTGGGCAGGCGCTCCAGCGGGATGAACCAGGAGTCGTAGGAACCCGGATGGGACACCACGCCGAGGCAGTTGGCGCCGAGGAACACCGGGCCGCCGCCGGGCTTGCCGTGGGCGGCGTTGATGCGTTCGGCGAGTGCGGCGGCCGGCTCGCGGCTGGCCTTGGTTTCGCCGAGGCTGCCGGGAATCAGCATGACCGATTCGACCGAGTCGGTCTCGATGATTTCGTCGACCAGTTCATACACCGCGCTGGCAGCCACGGCGACGATCAGCAGATCCAGTTTGTGGTCCAGCGCCTTGAGGCTTTCGACGCACCTGACGCCGTCGATCTCGGTTTCGCCGGGACGGATGATGCACATACGTTCCTTCGCGTAGCCGCTGCCCATCAGGTTCTTCAGGATGATGCGGCCGAAATTCATGTTGGTGGACGAGACCCCGATGATGCCGATCGACTGCGGGTGGATCAGCTTCTCGATCTTGCGGATCGGCCGCGGCAGGCGGACGGCGGGCGCGGCACCGAACTCGCATTGCGCCTGACGCACGGTCAGTTGATCGCCGGCATGCGCCGGATTCAGTTCCAGGCTGCGCAATACGAAGGCGGCGTCGGGATTGCCCGGCGAGCATGTGGCGGCCAGCGCGAGCAGGGCTTCGAAGCAGGCCTTGAGTTGCTGCTCCGGCAGCGGCAGGCCATCGCGCCTGGCGATCGCGGCCAGTCTTTGCCAGGCCAGCGTGCGCTTGAACAGGCCGAGAAAGTCCGCGGCATTCGTCAGCTCGGTCGCGGCGTACACCGATGCGCGATCCTTCCTGAAATTGCCTTCATCCAGATCGGCGTCGAGGCCGCCCATGCCGGCGCTGATGACCATGCCGAATTCGCGGGTGTTGTTCAGGCTGATGCGCAGGTCAACCGCGGATGGCCGGTTTGCTGCGCCGGCTTCGGCGGCGAAGCCGATGCCCAGGCTGGAGAGCAGCGCCCCCAGCTCGCCGCTGTTCAGCGCATCGCGCCCTGTCGCAGCGGCCTGGCGAAATAGCGTCGCCGCAGTGTCGGTCGCGGGCTGTGACGAATGGTGCATGGCAAGACTCCCCTGGGCAGCGTGGTCGGCAAGATGATTCCGGGGGCTAACTATAACAGATACAGATTAATCACAAAAAACAACTAAAAATGTATCGGTTGAGGTCCATCAATTTTAAGCTTGATCAAAGCTAGGTCGTGGCCGAGGGCAGTTCCAGTCCGCCGAAGCGTTCGTAGAAATACGGCGCGGCGGGAGGCAGCGGGCCGTTCGCGGTCTCGCAGACCGAGAGCAGGTGTTGCTGGGCGAGGGGATAGGTGAGGCTGTAAAGGTCGTGGCACAGCTGGCGGGCGATGCCGCCGCTCCAGTTGGCCGGCAGCAGTTGCGCAGGCAGTTGCGGATCGTGCAGCAGTGCACGGCGGAAGTCGTGCATCAGCAGCGTCTGCACCAGAAAGCACTGTTCCGGATCGAGTTTGCCGGCGGCACGCATGGTCCGCAGCACCGGACGGAACAGTTCGATGAAGTCGAGGTACTTGGCGGCCAGGGTATCCAGGTTCCAGCACTCGCGCACCAGTTCCTGTAGCGGCTTGCTGGTCAGTGCGCTGATGTTCGAGGCCTTCATGGCCACCACCTTGTCGTGGGCACCGGTTTCCTGAAGGATGTCGAGCAGCGCCTCGGTATCGCCCGAGGGATGCGCCAGGATGCCCGAGGCCAGCGCACCGTAGCCGGCCCAGGCCAGATCCTTGCGCAGGGCGTCGCGCGCGGCGCCCGCCAGCGAACCGGGAATCAGGACCAGTTGCCACTCGCCGGTCCAGGTGTCCTGCGGCGCGAAATAGATGCGCCGGTAGGCATGTTCGAAGCGGCGGCGGCCCGAGGTGGTCAGGCTGTAATAGCTCTTGCGTCCGAGTTGCTCGGATACCAGCCACTTTTCCTGCGAGAGGCGGTAGACGCTGGTGCGCACCATGCGTTCGTTGAGGCCGAGCGGCTGCACCAGGCGGATGAAGCTGCCGAGCCAGACCGTGCCGCCGTGCGGGGCGATGAAGTCGCCGTAGATCGTGATGATCAGCGAGTTGGCGCGGGTCGGGTGCTGGTCGAGGAAGTTCTCGATCCATTGGCTGATATGTCGGCTCTTCACATTGTTTCCATTCGAAAGTTCGGTGCTGCGCGATGTTGCGGCTGGGGGCCCGCCGCCAGCGCATGCCGACACATTGTATTGGATGGCTCCGTATCCCGTATGCAGCATAAGGTAATTCTAATGTGATACAAAAGGCTTGCTAAAGTGTGTTGTGAAGTGTATCGTATTGTGAGTGGGGTGAATCGGCCCTGCATCAGCGAGCGAGGCGGACAATGCAACACGAGGTCGTGGTGGGCATCGAGGCACATAACAGATACGGCGCGCAGCGCTGGATCGGCAATGTGGCCACGCACTGCGACGAGACCGTTGCCGAAGAAGTGCCGGTGGCCCTGGTCTATAACGGCATCTCCCATGCGGTGATGCTGGCGACTCCAAGCGATCTGGAAGATTTCGCGCTGGGCTTCAGCCTTAGCGAATGCATCGTCGGGCGTTCCGGCGAAATCCACGATCTGGAGATAGTCGAGCGCGAGAACGGCATCGAAGTGCATATGCAGCTCTCGGCGCAGCGTGCCCTTGCGCTCAAGGAACATCGCCGCACCCTGGCCGGCCGTACCGGCTGCGGCCTGTGCGGCACCGAAAGCCTGGATCAGCTGGCCCGGCGCGCGGTCACCGTGCAGTCGTCCGCGATGCTGGGCGATGGCGCCTTGCCGAAGGCGCTTGCCGCACTGCATGACGCGCAACAACTGTTTCATCTCACGGGTGCTGTCCACGCCGCCGCCTGGTGCAACTTCAACGGCGGCATCGAACAGGTGCGCGAGGACGTCGGCCGCCACAACGCGCTCGACAAGCTGATCGGCGCGCTCGCCTCGCAGCGCAGGAGTTTCGATGGCGGCTTCGTCCTCATGACCAGCCGCGCCAGTTATGAAATCGTGCAGAAGGCGGCGGCCGTCGGCATCGCCGTGGTTGCCGCGGTGTCCGCGCCGACCGGAATGGCGGTCAGGGTGGCGATCGAATCGGGCGTGACGCTGGTCGGCTTCGTCCGCGGCGAGCGTCACTGCGTTTATTCACATCCTGAACGAGTTCATTAGAAGGAAACGAGCATGCAAGCCATCCAGCCGAAGTCGGTCAAGCACGTCCCGACCTATTGCTACAACTGCGTTTCCGGTCCCGACTTCATGTGCGTCAAGGTGGTCGATGGCGTCGCCACCGAGATCGAGCCGAGTTTCGCCGCGGCCGAAGTGCATCCGGCCAAGGGCAAGGTCTGCGTCAAGGCCTATGGCCTGGTGCAGAAGACCTACAACCCGAACCGCATCCTGACGCCGATGAAGCGCACCAACCCGAAGAAGGGCCGCAACGAGGATCCCGGCTTCGTGCCGATTTCCTGGGATGAGGCACTCGATCTGGTCGCCGGAAAACTCAATGCCGTGCGCGCCAAGGGTCTGGTCGACGAGGCCGGACTGCCGCGCGTCGCTGTCAGCCTCGGGCATGGCGGCACGCCTTCGAATTACATGGGTACCTTCCCGGCGTTCCTCGCCGCCTGGGGCCCCGTCGATTTCAGCTTCGGCTCGGGGCAGGGCGTCAAGTGCGTGCATTCCGAGCACCTCTACGGCGAGTTCTGGCATCGTGGTTTTACCGTCGCCGCCGACACGCCCAACTGCCGCTACAACATTGCGGTCGGCGCCAACGTCGACGTGACGGGCGGCCCCTGCGCCGTGATCCGTCATGCCGACGCGCGGGTGCGCGGCTACAAGCGCGTCCAGGTGGAGCCGAGCCTGACCGCGACGGGCGCCTGCTCCGCCGAATGGGTGCCGATCCGACCCAAGACCGATCCGGCCTTCCTGTTCGCACTGATCCACGTGCTGGTGCGCGAGAACGGACTGGCCAAGCTCGATATTCCCTTCCTGCGCGATCGCACCGCCTCGCCTTATCTGGTGGCGCCGGACGGTCTTTATCTGCGCGATCCGCAAAGCGGCAAGCCGCTGGTGTGGGACGAAATTACGGCGGCAGCCGTGCCGCATGACACCGTCGGCGCGCGTCCCGCGGTGGCCGGCAGCTACCGCGTGTCGCAGGCCGTGGTGATCGATGCCGACAAGGAGCGTCGCGAGTATTCCGACGTCGAGGGCAGGACCGCCTACGAGATGCTCTCCGAGCACATCGCCAAGTACACGCCGGAGTGGGCCGAGACCATCTGCGACGTCAAGGCTGAGACGATTCGCCGCATCGCCAACGAATACCTCGAAGCCGCGAGCATCGGCGAAACCATTGTGATCGACGGCAAGACCCTGCCGCTGCGGCCGGTCGCCATAACATTGGGCAAGTCGGTGAACAACGGCTGGGGCGCCTTTGAATGCTGCTGGGCACGTACCGTGATGGCTTCCCTGGTCGGCGCGCTGGAAAATCCGGGCGGACTGGTCGGCACCACGGTGCGACTCAACAAGTCGCGCGACAACCGTCACCTTTCCGTAAAGCCCGGCGAAGACGGCTTCATGGTGCAGTATTTCAATCCGACCACCAAGGAAGAATGGCAGTCGGCGCCGGCGACACGCAACCTGCACCAGACCCTGGTGCCCATCGTCGGCCACAACGGCGCCTGGAGCCAGGCCCTCGGTCCGACGCAACTGGCCTGGATGTTCCAGGGCGAGCGTCCCGACGACTGGTCGATGCCGATGCCGACGCTGCCGGATGTGTGGCTGGTGTATCGCTCGAACCCGTCGATTTCCTTCTGGGACACGAAGCATCTCGCGGAGGTCGCGGCAAAGTTTCCGTTCATGGCCTGCGTCGCCTACACGGTGGACGAGACCAACTACATGGCCGACGTGCTGCTGCCGGAAGCGACCGATCTCGAATCGACGCAGATGATCCGCATGGGCGGCACCAAGTACATGGAGCAGTTCTGGGATTACAAGGGCGTGGTGCTGCGCCAGAAAGCCGTCGAGCCGCAGGGCGAGGCGCGCGACTTCACCTGGATCACTACCGAGCTGGCCAAGCGCACCGGCCTCACCGAACCGTATTTCGGCGCCATCAACAACGGCGTCTCCGGCGTTTCGCCGCTCAAGGGCAAGGACTACGATTTCAGCCTCGATCCGGCCAGCGATCCGGCACCCGAGCAGATCTGGGACGCGGTCTGCCGCGCCGCCACGCTGACGCTTTCCGAAGGCCGCGAGGAGCACGACCTGGACTGGTTCCGCGAGCATGGCTTCTACGCGGTGCCGATGTCGCGCCTCGAGTGGTACCTGACGCCGACCATGGAAAAGCACGGCTTGCGCTATGAACTGCCCTATCAGGAGCGCCTGCTGCGCACCGGTCGCGAACTCGGCCGCCGCCTGCATGAACAGAAGATGAACTGGTGGGACGAGCAGCTTTCCGAATACACGGCGCTGCCGGAATGGCACGACGTGCCGGGGCGCTGGATCCGCAACCTGGAAAATTCGGGCGCGAAGATCGAGGATTTCCCGTTCTGGCTGCTGACCACCAAGAGCATGCAGTACCACGCCGGCGGCAATGCCGCAATCGAGGTCATGCACGAAGTGGCGCAGAACCTGCGCGGCCATGCCGGGGTGATCATGAACACCAAGACCGCAGCCGGCCTCGGCATTGCCGAAGGCGACCGGGTCGAGGTGCGCAGCCACATCGGCGCCACCTACGGCAAGGCCAGTCTGATGCAGGGTATCCGGCCGGATACCCTGGTCATCATGGGCCAGTTCGACCACTGGGCGACGCCATTCGCCAATACGCTGGAGGCGCCGAGCCTCAACACCATCGCCCCGATGTCGCTCGACTTGACGGATGCGACCGGTTCCGGGGCCGACATCGTGCGGGTCGGCGTGCGCAAGGTTGAAGGACACAGGGAAGGAGCGCCGGCATGACGCGCTATGTAATGAGCATCGACCTGCGCCGCTGCGTCGGCTGCCAGACCTGTACCGCGGCCTGCAAGGGCGCCAACGCGACGCCGCCCGGCATCCAGTGGCGGCGTGTGCTCGACATCGAGACCGGGGAATTTCCCGACGTGCGCCGCACCTTCCTGCCGGTCGCCTGCATGCACTGCGCCAATCCGCCCTGCGAGGCGGTGTGCCCGACGCGGGCGACCACCAAACGCGCCGACGGCCTGGTGGCGATCGACTATGACCTGTGCATCGGCTGCGCCAACTGCGTCATGGCCTGCCCCTACGATGCGCGCTCCATCGTTCATGAGGCGCACTACGCCTACAGCGATACGCCGATGGCCTCAGAGGCCAAGCGCTTCGATCCGGACCGGATCGGGGTGTCGATGAAATGCACCTTCTGCGTCGATCGCATCGATCTCGCCGCAATCACCGGGCAGGTTCCCGGCATCGATCACGAGGTAACACCGGCCTGCGTCAATTCCTGCATTTCGGGTGCCATGCAGTTCGGCGACATCGAGGATCCGGACAGCAGCGTCAGCCGCCTGCTGAAAGAGACGCAGCACTACCGCATGCACGAGGAACTGGGCACCGAACCGGGCGTGTATTACATCTGGGATCAGTCATGAAAAAGCCCTTCATTCGTGCTTCCGGCCTGGCATCTCCCAAGCAGCAGCACAACTGGGACTGGCGTGCGGCGAGCAATTTCATCGCTGGCGGCGCCGGTGGGGGCCTGCTGCTGTGCGCTGCGCTGGCCGGACTGGACGACTTTGCGACGCGGGCCGCGATCCTGCTGGCCCTGATCCTGATCGGCAGCGGGCTGACCTGCGTCTGGTTCGAGATCGGACGGCCCTGGCGGGCGATGAACGTCTATCGTCATTTCTCCAGCTCATGGATGACGCGCGAGGCGGTGGTGGCCCTGACTGTGTTCGCCGCGGGCGGACTGGCCATGCTCACCGGCGCATCCATGCTGGTGGTCCTCGCCGGCATCCTGGGCCTCGGTTTTCTCTACAGCCAGGCGCGGATTCTGGCAGCCAACAAGGGCATCCCGGCCTGGCGCCATCCGGCCAGCGTTCCCCTGATGGTGGCGACCGGCCTCACCGAAGGTGCCGGCTTTCTGGCCTGTGTAGCTGCCTTCACTGCGGCGGGACCCGGTGCGGCGGTTCTGCTCGGCCTGCTCGTGCTGATTGCCGCGCGCGCCTGGTTCTGGAAAAGCTATCAGAACGGATTGATCGCGGATGGCGCACCCGACGCCGCCTTGCGCGTGCTCAACGCACTCGGCCCGCGCCTGCTGCTGATTGGCCATGTACTGCCCGCGCTTGCCGTCATTGCGGCGCTGGCGGGCATGCCGGGGCGGGCTGCGCTGGCGCTGACAGCCGGCATCCTGACGGTTGCGGGCGGCTGGGTACTCAAATACACGCTGGTGCGGCGCGCGGCATACACCCAGGGCCTGTCCTTGCAGCACCTACCGGTGCGCGGCAAGGGTCCGGCGGGTCCCGCCGCGAAACCGGGCTGGACGATAGTCCACGAGGCGAACAAGGTTTAAGCTGTTCCTGGCGGCAAACAAGGAGACGGAACCCATGAGTTCCGTCGCACTGGAGGAGACGAGATGTACGAAGTACGCTTTCATGGCCGTGGCGGTCAAGGCGCCGTTACGGCAGCTGCGATGCTGGCGGCCGCACTGCTGGAGGAAGGCAAGTACGCGGTGTCGATCCCGTCCTTCGGTTTCGAACGGCGCGGCGCTCCGGTGGTTTCCTTCCTGCGCTGCAGCGATCGCGAGATCCGCCAGCTGACCAACATCTACACGCCCGATTGCCTGATCTGCGTCGATCCGACGCTGGCAAAGTCGGTCGATATCTTCAGCGGCCTCAAGCCCGGCGGTACCCTGGTGCAGGCCACCAACAAGCCGCTGGCCGAGGTGGCGCTGTCGCCCAACGTCGCGACGGTCGGCCTTTGCGATGCGATCGGCATCGCGCTGCAGATCTTCAGCAAGCCGATTACCAACACCCTGATGCTGGGCGCCTTCGCCAAGACGACGGGCATTGTTTCGCTGGATGCCTTGAAGCGCTCGCTCGAAGATTCGGATTTTCGCGACGCCGGGCTGAAGCAGAACCTGCTTGCGCTTGAGCGCGGCTACAACGAGACCACCTTGTACACCATCGAGCGGAGGGCCGCGGCATGAGACACGACAGCTATCCCCTGTTCGACCTGAAAGCGGCCAATGTGCCCGACGATCTGTGTCCGGTGGCGACCGAGGTCAGCCCGATGCTGCCCGGCGACTGGCGCAGCATGCGGCCGGTGGTGGATCGCGACAAGTGCGTCAAGTGCGCCGTGTGCTGGCTGTATTGCCCGGTGCAGTGCGTTGAGGAAAAGGCCGCCTGGTTCGATTTCAACCTGAAGACCTGCAAGGGTTGCGGCATCTGCGCCAATGAATGCCCGCAGCGCGCGATCACCATGATTCCGGAGGCGACATGACACATTTGTACGCCCACCCTGTTCTGAGTCGCCGTGTTGCCAGCGCCGACTCTTCGCCCCTGGAGGCCGCATGACTACCGCCACTCTCGACACGCCGGCGCAGGCCAAGCCGGCCAAGCAGAAGGTCATCCTCTGCGAAGGCAACGAAGCTGCTGCGCTGGGCGTCGCCCTGGCGCGGCCCGACATGGTCGCCGTGTATCCGATCACGCCGCAGTCCTCGCTGGTCGAGCACGTCGCCAAGCTGATCGCCGACGGCCGCATGGATGCCGACATCGTCGATGCCGAAGGCGAGCATTCGGTGCTCTCGGTGCTGCAAGGCGGTGCCCTGGCCGGGGCGCGGACCTACACCGCGACTTGCGGTCCCGGCCTGGCTTTCATGTTCGAACCCTATTTCCGCACCTCCGGCATGCGCCTGCCTATCGTGATGTCCATCGTCACGCGCGACGGCATCACGCCGCAGTCGGTCTGGGGCGGGCACCAGGACGCCATGACCGTACGCGAGGTGGGCTGGGTGCAGGTGTATTGCGAGACCGTGCAGGAAGTGCTCGACACCACCATCATGGCCTTCAAGATCGCCGAACACCACGATGTCATGTTGCCGGTGAATGTCTGCCTCGACGGCAATTATCTTTCCTACGGTACCTCGCGCGTCGAGCTGCCCGATCAGGCCGAGGTCGATGCCTTCATGGGCGTCAAGGACGTGAATTGGCACGTGGCGCTCGATCCGTTGCGGCCGATGGCCGTCGATCCGCTGACCGGTGGTTCCGGCGGCAAGGGGCCGTCGACCTTCGTCCGCTACCGCAAGGGTCAGTGCCGCGGCATGCAGAACTCGCTGCGCGTGATCGAGGAAGTGCATGCCGAGTGGGCGCAGCGCTTTGGCCGTTCCTTCGCGCCGCTGGTCGAGGAGTACCGGATGGACGGCGCCGACTACGCGATCATGACCCTGGGCAGCATGACCGGTGCCGCCAAGGACGCAATCGACGAAGCGCGCGACGCCGGCAAGAACGTCGGCCTGATCAAGATCAAGACCTTCAGCCCCTTCCCGGTCGATGCGCTGATGAAGTCGCTGGACAAGGTGCAAGCGCTCGGCGTGGTCGATCGTTCGGTCGGCTTCCGCTGGAACTGCGGACCGATGTACCAGGAAACCATGGGCGTCCTCTATCGCCTGGGCAGGCATGTACCGTCGATGAGCTTCATCGGCGGTCTGGCCGGTGCCGACATTACGGTCGGGCATTTCCATCGCGTCATTGAAACCACCGAAAAGCTGCTGACCAGTCCTGCGCCGACAGAGCCGGTCTGGCTCAACGAAAAGGATTGACCATGGAACAGACCAAATACCTGGTGGTCGGCAGCAGCCATGCGGCGCTGGAAGCCGTGACGGCAATCCGCATGCACGATCCGGAAGGCAGCCTGACGCTGCTGACGCGCGATCCGCATCTGCCGTATTCGCCGACCGTGCTGCCCTATGTCGTTTCGGGCCGTTCCGCGCCCGATGGCATCTTCCTGCGCGACGAAAAATTCTTCGCCAAACTTGGCGTGCAACTCAAGCGCGGCACGGCGCTGAAGGCCCTGCATGCCGAGCGCAATGCGGCCGAACTGGCCGACGGCAGCGAAATCGCCTACGAGAAGATCCTGCTCGCCACCGGCGCCTCGCCGGCCATTCCGCCGATTCCCGGCCTCGACCAGGTTTCCTATCACGTACTGCGCACCCTCGACGATGCGACGAAACTTAATGCCGCGATCA
Organism: Sulfuritalea sp.; assembly: GCA_022842325.1. Lineage (GTDB taxonomy): Bacteria > Pseudomonadota > Gammaproteobacteria > Burkholderiales > Rhodocyclaceae > Sulfuritalea. The sequence goes on from JALHPU010000020.1 coordinate 32,498, forward strand.
AGAATTCGAAGCAGGCGGTGGTACTGGGCGCCGGGCTGGTGGGCATGCATGCCGCCGAGAACCTGGTCAAGGCCGGCGCCAAGGTGACCATCGTCGAAATGGCCAAGCAGCTGACCGACGGTTACTTCGATGCGATCGCGGCCGGATTGATCGAGAAGGCTTTCACCGACAACGGTGCGACCATCCTTACCGGCAGCCGCGTGGTCAAGCTGACACCTTCTTCCGTCGGAGCCACGCTGACGCTGGAAAACGGCACGACTCTGGAAGCCGACCTGCTGCTGGTCGCCACCGGCGTCAAGCCGAACATGGACTTCCTCACCGACAGTCAGGTCGAGCATGATCGCGGCATCCTGGTCAACGACAGCATGCAGACCAGCGTCGCCAATGTCTGGTCCGCCGGCGACTGTGCCCAGGCCAAGGGCTTCTTTACCGAAGACAAGGTGATGAACGCGATTCTGCCCGACGCCACCGAACAGGGACGCATCGCGGGCATGGCGATGGCCGGCGATCCGGGCCTCAAGCAGTATCCGGGCGGCGTACCGCTCAACACCTATCACTTCTTCGGCCGCCATGCGATTTCGGTCGGCAGCAGCAAGGTTCCCGAGGGCGGCGAGATGGTGACCCGCTTCGATGAGGCCAGCGGCCGTTACCTGAAGGCGATCTTTAGTGCCGACAACCGGCTGACCGGAATTTACGGCGTCAATGAGTTCTTCGACGGTGGCGTGATGTGCCAACTGATCCTGCGCCGCATCGACCTGTTGCCGGTGAAAGAACGTTTCCTCGCCGAACCGATGAAGGTCGGCCGCGAAATCATGTCGAAGACGTGGAGATAAGTATGGGACACGCTTACAACACCATTGCCTTCGACGCCAACAAGTGCGACGGCTGCGGCGACTGCATGACGGCTTGTGCGACTGCCAAGACGGGTACTGTCGATCAGTCACGCTCGCGCATTCAGATCGTCGGCAGCGAGAGTGACGGCTTCGAACTCGCGTTGTGCCGCCAGTGCGGTGATCCAAAATGCGTCACGGTCTGTCCGGCGGCGGCGCTGACCAAGAATTACGCCAGCGGTGTCATCGACTGGAACGCGGACAAGTGCGTCGATTGCCTGTTGTGCACGGTCGGCTGTGCCTACGCCGGCATCGCGCTGGATGCCGGCACCGGCCACGTCGCCAAGTGCGACACCTGCGATGGCGCCCCGGCCTGCGTGCCGGCCTGCCCGCACGATGCGCTGACCTATGTCACCACCTCGCGCATCTACAACGAGGTCGGCGACTGGGAAGATCTCTTCGCGCCGGGCCTCGCCGGCTGCCAGGGTTGCAACACCGAGCTGCTGATGCGCCATACCTTGCGCCGGGTGGGACCCGATACCGTGCTGGCGACGCCGCCCGGTTGCGTGCCCGGCATGGGCTCGGTCGGCTTCAACGGCACCACCGGCACCAAGATTCCGGTCTTTCATCCGTTGCTGACCAATACCGCGGCCATGCTGGCCGGCATCAAACGCCAGTACAAGCGCGTCGGCCGCGAGGTCAATGCGCTGGCCATCGCCGGCGACGGCGGTGCGTCGGACGTCGGCTTCCAGTCCCTGTCGGGCGCGGCCGAGCGCAACGAGCAGATCCTGTTCATGGTGGTCGACAACGAGGGCTACATGAATACCGGCATGCAGCGTTCGAGCTGCACGCCCTACGGCGCCTGGACCTCGACCACGCCGATTGGCAAGGGCTCGGGCGGCATGCCCTCGCAGGGCAAGACGCAGGACGCCAAGAACCTGCCGCTGATCATGGTCAACCATCGCTGCGAGTATGTCGCCACGGCCTCGACGGCCTACATGGAAGACCTCTACGACAAGCTCGACAAGGCGATCCAGGCCTCCAAGCGCGGTTTCGCCTATCTGCACGTGTATTCGCCCTGCACCACGGGCTGGCGTTTCCCGACCGACCAGAACATGGAAGTCGCGCGCAAGGCGGTCGAAACCAACTTCGTCATGCTTTGGGAGTACAACCCGCAGGATGGCCTGCATTTCACCCGGCCGGTCGATGATCCGCTGCCGGTCACCGAGTATCTGAAGGCCATGGGGCGCTTCCGCCACCTGAGCCCCGATCAGATTTCACACATTCAGGGCAAGGTCGTGGAAAATCTGGCCTTCGTCAAACAGATGGCTCATCGAGAAGCCGTATAGGGAGGAAATGCATGAGCAAGCAGAATTTGTCAGCCGGTGATCTGGAGCCGATCGAGAAGGCCAGTCTCGACGAGTTGAGGGCGCTGCAACTGCAGCGCATGAAGTGGTCGCTGCAGCACGCCTACGACAATGTGTCGCACTATCGGAAAAAATGCGAAGCCGCCGGCGTGCACCCGAGCGAGCTCAAGCAGCTGTCCGATATTGCAAGGTTTCCGTTCAGCACCAAGCTCGACCTGCGCGACACCTATCCTTATGGCATGTTTGCGGTGCCGATGCGCGACGTGGTGCGGGTGCACGCCTCGTCCGGGACGACCGGCAAGCCCATCGTGGTCGGCTATACGGCCAATGACATCGCAATGTGGTCGCGGCTCATGGCGCGTTCCATGCGCGGCGCCGGCTGTACCGCCGACGACATCATCCTTAATTCCTACGGCTACGGCTTGTTCACCGGCGGTCTCGGCGCCCACTACGGCGGCGAGTGTCTGGGCGCGACGGTGATTCCGATGTCCGGCGGCCAGACCGAAAAGCAGGTGCAGCTGATTCAGGACTTCAAGCCGACCGTGATCATGTCGACGCCTTCCTACGTGCTGACCATCGCCGACGAGATGATCAAGCAGGGGCTGGATCCGAGCAAGAGCAGTCTGCGCGTCGGCCTGTTCGGTGCCGAACCCTGGACCAATGAGATGCGGCGCGAAATCGAGGAGCGTCTGGGCATCGATGCCGTGGATATCTATGGCCTTTCCGAAGTCATGGGTCCGGGCGTGGCTTGCGAATGCGTCGCCACCAAGGACGGTCCGCACATCTGGGAAGATCATTTCTACCCGGAAATCATCAATCCCGAAACCGGCGAAGTGCTGCCCGATGGTGAAGTTGGCGAACTGGTATTCACCTCCCTGTCCAAGGAAGCCTTCCCGATCATCCGTTACCGCACGCGCGACCTGACCCGCCTGTTGCCGGGCACGGCACGCCCGATGCGGCGCATGGAAAAGATCACCGGCCGCAGCGACGACATGCTGATCATCCGCGGCGTGAATGTGTTCCCGACCCAGATCGAGGAAATCCTGCTGAAAAACCCCAACTTGTGCGCCCAGTATCAATTGCAGGTGTCACGCGAAGGTCATCTCGACCAGCTGGATGTGTATGTCGAGGTACGAGCGGATCTTTCCGATTCGATCGGCGAAATGAAGCGGCGCGAAATCGGCGCCGAGGTGAAACACCATATCAAGGCCCTGGTCGGAGTCACGGCAGACGTTCATGTCGTCGAGACCGACAAGGTCGAACGGACCTTGGTGGGCAAAGCCCGGCGAGTCATCGACAGACGGCCGAAATAGGATTTGTCGTTTGATTTGCCGCGCCATAAATAATGTATTATTCTTCCATAGAGCCAATTAAGGGACATGCACTATAGTGCATGCATGGCGAATGGATTCGAGGGCATAGAGCGAGCAGGCTGAATTCTTGTAGTACCCATGCAATCTCAATAAGGCGTTTCAATCGCCAAACCAAGAGGAGACGTAGATGAAAAAGCTGTTGGCAAAAACCATGATCGCCGCATCGATCGCCGGAACCGCGTTTGCGGCCCAGGCTCAGGAAGTCACACTGAAGGTGCATCATTTCCTGTCGCCGACGACCTTCATCCAGGTAGGCGTGTTCGAGCCATGGTGCGCGAAGCTGGGCAAGGAATCGAACAACCGCATCAAGTGCCAGATCTACCCGGCGATGCAACTCGGCGGCACGCCGCCGCAGCTGTTCGACCAGGCCAAGGATGGCGTTGCCGATGTCGTTTGGACCGTACTCGGCTACTCGGCCAACCGCTTCCCGATGTCGGAAGTTTTCGAACTGCCCTTCACGATGACCAACGCCGAAGCCACCAGCCGTGCCGCCTGGGACTTCACGCAAACCTACGCCAAGCATGAGTTCAAGGACGTCCATGTGCTGGCCGTGCATGTCCACGGTCCTGGCTACCTGTTCACCACCAAGAAGCAGATGAACACCATGGCCGATTTCAAGGGCATGAAGTTCCGTGCACCGACCCGCCTGACCAACAAGATGCTGGCCGCCATGGGTGCGACGCCGGTAGGCATGCCGGTACCCGCGGTGCCCGAAGCGCTGTCCAAGGGCGTGATTGAAGGTGCCGTGATTCCTTACCAGGTGGTGCCGAGCATCAAGGTGAACGAACTGGTCAAGTACGCCGCCGAGACCGATCCCAAGTCCAAGGCCCTGTACACCACGGTGTTCACCATCGCCATGAACAAGGCCAAGTACGACTCGCTGCCGGCCGACCTGAAGAAGGTCATCGACAACAACTCGGGCCAGGAGTTCTCGGCCATGGCCGGTCGGGTACAGGAAGCCGACGATGGTCCCGGACGCGAAAAGGTCAAGGCCTCCGGCGTGACCATCAACGTGATCCCGGCGGCCGAGCTCGACAAGTGGAAGAAGGCTACCGACAGCCTCGACGACGAGTGGGCGGCCAACATGACCAAGGCCGGTCATGACGGTCCCAAGCTGCTGAAGGCGGCGCACGACCTGATCAAGAAATACACCAAGTAAGTCTGGCGTTACCCGGCCGGGTACCGAATTGATTCGGTACCCGGTTTTTCTGCGCGGCTGCGGCTGATGCAGGATGGATTGTTCCATTTCTGGAGTTCCCGATGGCAGAAGCACTGTTTGTCGACACCGATGCGCGACCTGACGCCCTGATCGGCCGGGTGCTGCACAAGCTCTGCCGTTTTTTTGCGGTATGCGCCGGCATCACGCTGATCCTGATGGCGCTGATGTCGCTGACCAGCATCGTCGGCCGCGCCCTGTTCGACAAGCCGATACTCGGCGATTACGAACTGGTGCAGATGCTCTCCGCGGTTGCCGTCACCATGTCGCTGCCTTTCTGCCAGATGATCCGCGGCCACATCATTGTCGATTTCTTTACCACGGCGTTGCCCGCCCGCGTCAACAAAAGGCTCGATATCTTCGCCAGCCTGGTGATGGCGGTTGCGGCCTTCATTTTCTGCTGGCGCATCACCCTGGGCATGATGGACCTGTACGGCAACGGTGATGCCTCCATGCTGCTGAATCTGCAAACCTGGTGGGGCTACGCCCCCATGGTGCCGTCCTTCTTCCTGCTTGGCTGCGCTGCGCTGTATACGGCCTGGGTCGATTTCACCGGAGCGCGCGCATGACCGGTATCGAACAGGGCATGCTGATCGGCGGCCTGATGCTGCTGCTGATGGCCATGCGCATGCACATCGCGATGGCGATGCTGGTGGCCGGTTCCATCGGCTATGTCTGGATCGCCGGGCCGGCGACGTTGCTCAACTACATGAAGACCGCGGCCTGGGCGCGCTACTCGATCTACGATCTTTCGGTGGTGCCGCTGTTCCTGCTGATGGGGCAGTTCGCCACTCACGGCGGTCTGTCCAAGGCGCTGTTTCGTGCCGGCAACACCCTGATCGGCCACTGGCGCGGTGGCATGGCCATGGCGGCGGTGGGCGCCTGCGCCGGCTTCGGCGCGATCTGCGGCTCTTCGCTGGCGACCGCGGCGACCATGGGCCAGGTCGCGTTGCCGGAACTGCGCAACCACAAGTACTCGGGGCGCCTCGCCACCGCGGCGATCGCGGCCGGCGGAACGCTGGGCATCCTGATCCCGCCGTCGGTGCCGCTGGTGATTTACGCCATCCTGACAGAACAGAACATCGCCAAGCTGTTCGTTTCGGCCTTCATCCCGGGTCTGATCGCGATGTTCGGCTACATGCTGGTGATCGGCATCATGGCCCGCGTCGATCCAACCTCGGCACCGGCGGGCGAGCGCGCCACCTGGACCGAGAGACTCGCCGCGCTGGTGGAAACCTGGCCCGTGCTGCTGATCTTTACCGCCGTGATCGGCGGTATCTACGGCGGATTCTTCACGCCTACCGAAGCCGCGTCGATCGGTACGCTCGCCACCGGCTACGTCGCCTGGAAATCCGGCGGGCTGCGCAAGCATGGCTTCATCGAATGCCTTTACGGAACCGCGCAGGCGACGGCGATGATCTTCCTGATCCTGCTCGGCGCGGACATCATGAACGTGTTCCTGGCGCTGACCCAGATGCCCGCGGAGTTATCCAAATGGGTGGTAGGCCTTGGCCTCTCGCCGCTGCTGGTCCTGTTCGTGATCCTCTGCATCTACCTGGTGCTCGGCTGCATCATGGACAGCCTGTCGATGATCCTGCTCACGGTGCCGATATTCTTTCCCATCATCATGGGACTGGACTACTGGGGTCTCGACCCGGAATCCAAGGCGATCTGGTTCGGCATTCTCTCGCTGATGGCGGTCGAGATCGGCATGATCACGCCGCCGGTGGGGCTCAACGTGTTCATCATCAGCAGCATGGCCAAGGAAACCAGCATGAAGGAAACCTTCATCGGCATCGTGCCCTTCCTCGCTTCGGATTTCCTGAGGATCGCGCTGCTGGTGTTCGTGCCGTCGATCGCGCTGATCGCGCTGAAACTCTAGAAGTCGGCGCCAGCGGTACGGCGCTGACTGAACCATTCGATTGCCGCGCCGCCTCAGGGCTGGATCACCAGCTTGCCGCGCACGCGGCCGGCTTCGGAGAGCCGCAGCGCCTCGGGCGCCTGCGCCAGCGGGAATTCCCGTTCGATCCGCACGCGCAGCTCGCCACGCGCCAGCTTGTCCAGCAACTGCGCGAGCTGCGTGCCGTCTTCGCGCATGAACCAGTAGCGGTAGGCCACGCCGCCGGCGCGTGCCGCCGCCCGCGGCTTGCGCGAGAGCAGCCAGAACACCGGCGCCAGCCAGGGCTTGCCGAATTCTGCGGCAACTTCCGGCGTCGGCAGGTCGCCGATGCTGACCACGCGTCCGCCGCGCCGGGTGTGGCCGATCGAACGCAGCAGGGTCTCGCCGCCCTGGGTGTCGAGTACGGCGTCGAAGGGCGCGCAGACGCGGGTGAAGTCGGCATCGCGGTAATCCACGCATTCGTCGGCGCCCAGCTCGCGCAGCCAGTCGTGGCTGGCCGTCGAGGCCGTGGTCGTGACATGGGCGCCCAGCCCCTTGGCGAGCTGGATTGCCAGGTGCCCGACGCCGCCCGCCCCGGCGTGGATCAGCACCCGCTCGCCGGCGCCGACCTTCAGTACCTCGGTCAGGCATTGCCAGGCCGTCAGTCCCGCCAGCGCCACCGCCGCGCCCTGCGCGAAGCTCACGTCCTCGGGGATCCGCGCCAGGTGCTCCGGCCGCGCCGGCACGAACTCGGCGAAGCCACCCATGCGCGCCTTGTCCAGCCGCGCCGCCACCCGGTCGCCGATCTGAAAACCCTTCACACCTGGTCCGAGCGCCGTGACGACGCCGGCGGCATCGTTGCCGAGGATCGCCGGCATGCGGTAGGACTGCAGCGCCCGCAGCATGCCCATGCGGGTCTTGTTATCGACCGGATTCACGCTCGCCGCCTGCATGCGGAACAGCAGCTCGCCGGGACCGGGCCGAGGTGTCGGCAACTCGCCGACGCGGACCACGTCGGCATCGCCATAGCGCTCGATGTAACAGGCTTGCATGCTTTTTCCTCAGGCGGTCAGTAAGGGTCGCACCGGCGGTTACTCGTCGGCCGTGCGCTGCAATGATACGGCTCGCGCCGTCCAGCCAACGCCGACTTTTGATGCTTCAGCGCCTTTGCAGGTCTTTTGGCGGCCCCGATCAAGCTCAAACAGGAAGCGAACCTGCCTTCGCGCAAAGCTGCCTGATCTGTTCCAGCAGCACCAGGATCTCTTCCGTCCCGGCCATTTCGCATTGCTCGTCGAGCACCGATGAAAGGATCTTGTCGGTGGTCAGCGGGTTGGCGAGGACGACGCGGAACACGGTGATCCTGTCGCCGCGGTAGCGGCCGGGTGCGAGGCGCGTGCGGGAAACGAATGTCCGTCCGTTTTCGCGCTGCCGCTTCTGCATGGTTTCGGTGACCTTGTCCAGCACCTCGTTGATGCGCGCGGCCTTTTCGGCCGGGGCGGCGGCCAGCTCCGCCTGCACCCAGGCCGGGTTGTAGCGGTAGGTAAGGATGTTCAGCTCGGGTTCGGTAACCAGTTCGAAATCGGGATGGGCCTCGATGTCCTGCGCGAAGCGGCGGGCACGCTCGATGCCCTGGTCGATCAGCAGTTCATAGCCCTTGCGGCCGATGATCGAAAGGCCGGCATGGACCAGCATGGCCATGCCCGGCCGCGAGCCTTCGAGGGTGTGGCTGCCCAGGTCGCGCGAGCCTTCGCGCAGGATGTAGGCGGCGTGGTGCTCGATGGCTGCCAGCGCGGTGGGGTCCTTGAACAGGACCATGCCGGCACCCATGGGCACGTAGAGCTGCTTGTGCGCGTCGATGGTGACCGAGTCGGCTCGCTCGATGCCCTTGAGCAGCCCGCCGTATTTGGCGGAGAGCAGCGTCGGGCCGCCCCAGGCGGCATCCACGTGGTAATGGCAGCCGAGTTCCTGCGCCAGGTCGGCAAGCTCGTCCAGCGGGTCGATGTTGCCGGTCTCGGTGGTGCCGGCCACGCCTATCAGGCTCAAGGGGCGGATGCCTTCGGCGCGCAGCCGGGCGCAGTGCTCGCGCAGCGATGCCATGTCGATCCGGTTGCGGTCGTCCGTATCCACGGCAACGAGGTTGTCGCGCCCGATGCCCAGCACGTCGGCGGCCTTGCCCAGCGAATAATGCCCGCGGCGCGATACCAGGATGGCCAGCCCGTTGCAGCCGAGGTGCTGCAAGGCCCTGGGCAGGCCTTCCTGGGCGATGCCCTTGAAGCCTTCGGCCGGGCCGCACAGGCAGTTGCGGGCCGCCCAGAGCGCCGTGAGGTTGGCGATGGTGCCGCCGGAACAGAAGGCGCCCAGGGCGTGGCGGCTGTTCTGGATCCATTCGCCGTAGAACGCGTCGTCACGGGTGTAGATCAGTCGGTGCAGCATGCCCAGCACCTGCCGCTCCATGGGCGTGAAGGCGCGCGAGGTTTCCACCTTGACCAGGTTCTGGTTGAGCGCGGTGAGTATTCGCGACAGCGGCAGCATGAAATACGGCAGTGCCGATGTCATGTGCCCGATGAATCCCGGCGAGGCGGTGTGCACGGATTGCGAAACCAGCTTGTCCTTGAGGAATTCGGTGTAGTGGGAGACGTACATGGGTTCTTCGGGAATCCGCGACTGGGAATAGTCCCGCTCGATCTCGACCAGGTCCCGTTCCACGGCGACGATGTGGTCCTGCAGGAAGCCCGCCAGATTGTCGGAGATCGCCTGGTCGATCCGCCCGAGGGTGGAATCCGGCGCTTCGGGCACCGTGAAGATCCGGTGCATGCTCTCCAGGTTGGCCTGGGCCGGTTCTCGCAATCTAGTCATGGGCGGGTAAGTCCACCGTTCGTTCATTGGATGCAGAGCCTTACACTGCCTGTGCGCGCTTGGCTGCGACGGCCTCAGTATGTCTCGACGTGATACCGTCCCTGCTGCAACATCTGCGGGCGCAGCGCGCTCCAGTCCAGGCCGTTGGCGCGGCACAGTTCGGTGAAGGCCTCCTCGACGCCCTTTTCCATGCCTTTCAGGCCGCAGAGGAAGACGTAGGTGTTCTCGTCGCGCAACAGGCGCGCGACGTCGACGCCGCGCTCGCGCAGCAGGTCCTGCACGTAGCGCTTGGGCTCGCCCGGCACGCGTGAGAAGCCGAAATTAATGTCGATGAATTCCTTGGGCAGCTTGGTCAGCGGGCCGAAGTAGGGCAGTTCGCCGGGACTGCGGGCGCCGAAGAACAGCATCTGCTTGCCCAGGCTTTCGCCGCCGGCGAACTTGCGGCGGCGGCGCTCGGTCATCGCCCGCATCGGCGCCGAGCCGGTACCGGTGCAGATCATCAGCAGGTTGCTGCCGGCATGGTTGGGCATCAGGAAACTGGTGCCGTAGGGGCCGACCACATTGACCTTGTCGCCCTTCTTCAGGTCGCACAGATAGTTCGAGCCGACGCCGCGTGCGGCCTTGCCTTCGTGGTCCTCGGTGACGCGCTTGACGGTCAGCGAGAGGTTGTTGTACTTCGGACGCTCGCCGTCGCGCGGACTGGCTACGGAATACAGGCGGACGTGGTGCGGGCGGCCAGCGGCGTCGAGCCCGGGCGGCAGGATGCCGATGGTCTGGCCTTCGAGCACCGGGAATGAGGCGCTGCCGAAGTCGAGCACGATGTGGCGGATGTCGCTCGAAGCGTCTTCGGCGGTGAGGCAGAAATTGCCGCTGACGGTGGCCACCGCCGGGGCGTGGATGCCGTAAAGGTTGACGTAGGGATGGGCGGCGGACCACGGCGGTGGCGCGGTGCCGCCCTGGCCGGCGGTGGAGGCGGCGGCGATGCGTTCAACCTCGTCGGGCAGTTCGGTCGCCGTGTCGCCGGCGCCGACTTCCGTGCCGTGGTCGAGCGCGATCTGGGCCGGCAGGTTGTCCCACAGCAATTGCTCGGCGAGCGGGTAGGCCTGGTCGGCCGGCATGTTGCGCCAGCTGTCGATGGCACCGGTCGGGCAGGGTGAGATGCAGTTGTAGCAGAGCTTGCACTTGGCCGCATCGACCACGTAGTTGCGCGAGTCGTGGCTGATCGCATCGACCGGGCAGGTTTCCTCGCAGGTGTTGCAGCGGATGCAGATTTCGGGGTCGATCAGGTGCTGGCGCAAGATGGTCGTGGCCGTGGTCATGATGATTTCCTTGGTTCGGTTCGTCGCTTCTGCTAAGCAAAGATACCAGTCTTCCGGTCGCAGCGGACTGCGGCCGGAAGACCGGAGAGGCTTGCTGTCAGTCGCTTAATTGAAACGGACGTACTCGAAATCCACCGGCTGGTTGTTGATGCCGCGTGAGGGCGGCGCGATCCAGTTGGCGAACTTGCCCGGCTCGGCGACGCGGCCCATCAGCGAACTGACGAAGGCACGGTCCTCGGCCGAAGGCAGCCACTGCAGATGGTGGTGGGTCCACTCGGCTTCGGACAGAACCTTGCCATCGGGAGAAATCTTCGCCGCCGACAAGGGACCGATCTTGCGGTTGAAGGCTTTGTGCGGTGCCGTCAGCGCGAACGGGATGCCGGCTTTCTGGATGATCTTGTTCCAGCGCTCGATGCCGGCCTTGGCATCGACCACATAGTCGTCACGCAGGCGCTCGTTGAGGGCATTGAGGTAGGGCGCCTGGACCGTGAGCAGCTTGCCGTCGGCGACTTCGAGCACGGGATAGGCGGCGTCGTTCAGCAGATGGTCGTCGTCCTGCTTGGTTTCCTCGTAGCGGCCCTTGAGTCCGGTGTTGTAAAAGGTGGCCGCATTCGACGAGACATCGGCGCCGAACAGGTCCATGGTCACGCTGAAATGGAAGTTCAGGTAGCGCTGGATGGTCGGCAGGTCGATCACGCCCTGGGCACGGATCTTCGCCACGTCGTCGGTCTTGAGCTGGTTCATGACCTCGCAGGTGCGCTGAATCACGCGGCCGATGCCGGATTCGCCGACGAACATGTGGTGGGCTTCCTCGGTCAGCATGAACTTGCAGGTGCGCGCCAGCGGGTCGAAGCCGGATTCGGCCAGCGAACACAGCTGGTACTTGCCGTCGCGGTCGGTGAAATAGGTGAACATGAAGAAGGACAGCCAGTCCGGCGTGCTTTCGTTGAAGGCGCCAAGGATGCGCGGATTGTCGGCATCGCCCGAGCGGCGCTCGAGCAGGGCCTCGGCTTCCTCGCGGCCGTCGCGGCCGAAATAGGCGTGCAGCAGGTAGACCATGGCCCAGAGGTGGCGGCCTTCCTCGACGTTGACCTGGAACAGGTTGCGCATGTCATAGAGCGAAGGGCAGGTCAGGCCGAGATGGCGCTGCTGTTCGACCGAGGCGGGTTCGGTGTCGCCCTGGGTCACGATCAGGCGGCGCAGGTTGCTGCGGTATTCGCCCGGGACTTCCTGCCAGGCCGCCTCGCCCTTGTGCGCGCCGAAATTCACCTTGCGGCCTTCCTCGGCCGGATTGAGGAAGATGCCCCAGCGGTAGTCGGGCATCTTGACGTAGTCGAAGTGGGCCCAGCCGCCGGGATCGACGCTGACCGCGGTGCGCAGGTAGACGTCGAAGCCCTGCGAGTCGTCCGGGCCCATGTCCTTCCACCAGTTGATGAACTCCGGCTGCCAGTGCTCGAGCGCGCGCTGCAGGGTCTTGTTGTCGTTGAGGTGGACGTTGTTGGGGATCTTTTGCGAATAATCGATGCTCATGGCATTCTCCTGATTGGGGTTGGGGTCGTTGCAAGCATGAAACGAGTGTTTCGGTCGCTGGTGATATCGAGCGAAGCGAGCCGTTTAGTAACCCCCCGCGAGGGGGGCGAAGGGGGGCGGGCCGAGCTTGCCAGCCCATGGCAGACAAAGGTGCAAGCGCTTCATGATTTGCGAGTGATTGTCGAAGCCATGGGCGTTGGTTTGCGTCAGACGCGTTCCCAGTTGAATTTCGCCTTGTTGCCGCTGCCGAAGACCTTCAGTGCGCCGGCTTCGCCGACGGCGTTGGGGCGGATGAAAATCCAGTTCTGCCAGGCCGAGAGGCGGCCGAAGACGCGGGTTTCCATGGTCTCGCCGGGGCCGAAGCGCAGGTTGGCTTCCATCGCAGTCAGCGCATCGGGTGACAGGCTGGCGCGCTCTTCGAGGACGATACGGATTTCGTCTTCCCAGTCGAGGTCGTCCGGCGTCGCCGTGACCAGCCCCAGTTCCAGTGCCGCGGCAGCGCCCAGGGGCTTGCCGCTGGCAGCTTTGGCGGCCGCGATCGGGCCTTCCTCGCCGTAGAAGCGCGCAGCAATGCGGTACTGCCCATTCACCATCGGGTAGCTGCCGAAATTCATTGCCGACAGCGTGATCCTGGCTTCGCCCTGTTCGTCCTTGGGCAGCGCCAGCATGTAGCTGCGGTCCGCTGCCAGCAGCAGTTCGGCCAGGGTGCCGGCGAAGCAGCTGTCGCGCTCGGCCAGTGCGATCAGGGTGCGCGAAGTGACGTCCAGGCGCGCCAGGGTCCGCCGCAGCATGCCGATGGTTTCGCGGACGAACCAGTGCTGCTGGTGCTGGACCAGCGCGGCATCGGCGGCCAGTACGTGCTGTGCGTCGCCGCGGGTCTGCAACACCCAGGTGCCGATTTCGAGGTCGTTGGTGCGCAGCATCAGGATCGCGTCGTCGAGTTCGCGTGCCATCAGCAGCGGCCACCAGGAGGCGCCGGCGGCGACGATGCTGTCGATGTCGCCGGCCGGTGCGCCGGCGGGGGCGGAAACCGTCAGCGTGGCGCGCCGCGCCTTGCGGTCGATGACCACGTCGACGGTTTCGTAGTGATAGCCGCTGTCATCGATGCTGCGCTTGACAGTCGGCAGGGCCACGCCCTTGGCATCGGCCGGACGGTCGCTCTGCGTGGCGAGTTCCATGGCGCGCTGCTTTACCTTCTCGGCAAATACCTGCGGCTTGGCGTAATCGTCGATCAGACGCCATTCCTTGGCGCGCTGGGCGCGGATGCCTTCGGTCAGGGTGCAGAAAATGTCGGCGTGGTCGCGCCGCACGCGGCGCTTGTCGGTAACGCGGGTCAGGCCGCCGGTGCCGGGCAGCACGCCCAGCAGCGGCACTTCCGGCAGGCTCACGGCCGAGGAACGGTCATCGACGAGGATGATTTCGTCGCAGGCCAGTGCCAGCTCATAACCGCCGCCGGCGGTGGTGCCGTTGCAGGCGGCAAGGAACTTGAGCCCCGAGTGGCGGCTGGAATCCTCGATGCCGTTGCGCGTCTCGTTGGTGAATTTGCAGAAGTTCACCTTCCAGGCGTGGGTGGACAGGCCCAGCATGAAGATGTTGGCGCCGGAGCAGAAGATCCTGTCCTTGCCGCTGGTCACCACCACGCTGCGCACTTCGGGATGCTCGAAACGCACGCGCTGCAGCGCATCGTGCAGCTCGATATCGACGCCGAGGTCGTAGGAATTCAGCTTCAGCTTGTATCCCGGCTTGATGCCGCAATCCTCGTTGATATCGAGATGCAGCGTGGCGATCTGGCCGTCGCAGCTCAGGCGCCAGTGCTTGTACTGGTTGGGGTGTGTGTCGTAGGTGATGGGCTGCCGGGGGGCATCGGGACTGTTCATGGAATTCTCCGTTGGGTTTTATGGTGCTTCTGGGGTTAGGGTGACTGCTTGGCGCAGTTTCTTGAGGCATTCTTCCGGCGGACATCCGGTGGTATCGAGGGTGAAATCCGCCTTTGAATACAGGGGTTCGCGCGCGACCAGGATGCGGCGCATGTCTTCCATGGCTTCCGCATTGCCTTCCATCGGCCTGAAGTCGCCCTGGGCGACGACGCGCGACATATGTTCTTCCGGGGTCGCCTTGACCCAGACGGTAAGGCAGTTCATCAGCAGCAGATTGAAGGTTTCCGCTTCGGAGACGATGCCGCCGCCGACAGTGATCACGGCGCTTTCATGCTGGGCAACGAAGTTTTCCAGGCAGCGTCGCTCGAGGCGGCGAAAGCCGGGCTGCCCATACAGCATGAAGATTTCGTTGAGGCTCATGCCGGCCTCGGCCTCGATCGCACTGTTGAGTTCGACGAATGGCAGCGACAGGTCGTTCGCCAGCGCGCGGCCGAGCGTGGATTTTCCGGCGCCGCGCAAGCCGACCAGGGCGATGCGCTTTCTGCGCGAGGCATCTTCCTTGCCGAAGTCGCGCATCAGCCGCAGCAGGGCTTCTTCGAGGCGATTGGGCGAGAGCTGTTCGAGGAAGCGGTGGATCAGCCGATATTCCGGAGAGTCCTGCTGCGGCTCGAGCAGTTCCATCAGCGAAATCCCCAGGGCATGGGCGACATGGCGCAGGACGATGATGGACGGGTTGGTTTCGCCGTTCTCGACTTGTGCCAGATAGCGTTCCGAGACGTCGGAGTTCAGCGCCAGTGCCTTGCGCGACATGCCGCGGCGCGCCCGAGCTTCGCGCACGCGGTGCCCGAGTGCATCGATGAATTCGGTGTCGGCCGCCTCATCGATGAGGCGCAGGGAGTGGGGCGTGGCGTCTTTAGCAGTCAGTTCCATAGTGGTTCAGGCCAAAGTCAAAATTCTGTCGGGAGGCGAATAGGTACTATAGTACATGGTCAAATAAAAAAAGTGAAATATTTTTTTAAACCTAAACGAAAAGTGGGTATAAACGCCTTGCAACTGGCTGATAACAGGCTATAAATGGTGCTCACTTGGGGTTCTGAAAAATAATGCATGACCCTATTGACTGGGCTGTTTTTTTGTCTCATACTTCGCTCAGAATGTGCAGTATGGTTCAGTTAAGGAACAATAGTTCCCAATCTAATGAATGGCCTGCCCGCAGCACGGAAATGCGGTGGGTGGCCGAAAAAGGAGGCACCAATGGCTGATGGTTTGTTCGACCAGTTTCAAAACTGGTATGAGAAGCGCCACGATTACGCGCGTGACTGGAAAGCGCGTACCGGTGGTCAGGTGGTGGCAACGATGTGCACCTATACCGCGGAGGAGTTGCTGATCGCCGCCGGCATGCTTCCGGTGCGCGTACTTGGCGCTCATGAACCGCAAAACGTGACCGAGCCGCATATCTTCGGCATGTTCTGTCCCTTCTGTCGCGACTCGCTGGCCCAGGGCCTGCTCGGACGCTACGATTACTGCCAGGGCGTGACCCTGACGCAGTCCTGCATCCAGTATCGGCAGACCTTCAGTTCCTGGCGCGGCAATGTGCCCACCGTGGAATGGGACTACTACGTGGCAATGCCGAACGAAGTGCAGTCGGCCCATGCGCGCAAGGCTCACTACGCTGAACTGCAGGCTTTCCGTACCTTCCTGCAGGCACTGACCGGCAAGGAACTGACCGACGCCATGCTGAAGGAAGCACTGGCCGTGGTCGACGAGAACCGCCGCCTGCTGCGCGAGCTGTTCGAATACCGCAAGGTGGCCAATCCGCAAGTGACCGGCGTCGAAGCGCTGTATGCCTCGATCACGGCGCAGTTCGTGGATAAGCGCGAGCACAACGCGATGCTGAAGAAGGTACTCGCCGCCCTGCCGACGCGCCAGCTGAATCGTCCCGAAGGCGTGCGTTTCATGACCATCGGTTCGGAAAACGACGACCTGGCCTTCATGGCCATGGTGGAGTCGGTCGGTTCGACCATCGTCATCGACGACCAGTGTTCCGGTACCCGTTACTTCTGGAACGAGTCGAAGCCCGAGGACGACGTGATCAAGGCCATCGCCGACCGCTACTGCGATCGTCCCGCCTGCCCGACCAAGGATTACCCGGCCCATACCCGCTTCGATCATGTGCTCGGCCTGGCCAAGGAGTTCAACGCGCGCGCTGCGATCTTCCTGCAGCAGAAGTTCTGCGATCCGCATGAGGGTGATTATCCCGACTTGAAGGCGCATCTCGAAAACGCCGGCATTCCGACGCTGTTCCTGGAATTCGACATTACCAACCCGATCGGCCCCTTCCGCATCCGTATCGAGGCTTTCCTCGAGACGATGAGCGACGAAGAGCTGTTCTAACCTGACGGGAGAGATTTGATGAATGCACCTAACAAGTATCCGACCGAGTCCCTCAAGCTGTGGGGCAAGGCCAAGCAGCTGCGCGAGCAGTACTACCAGAACTATGCGCGCGCCAAGGACAACGGCGGCCTGCGCTGGTCCGGCTCGGCCTGGGCGCTGGATGCGCTGCCGGCCGGCCTCGGTGATGACGTCTATTCGCTGACCGGCGAGCCCTACGCGGCGGCCGTGGCCCACGACAAGAAGTTTGCCAAGGAATGCATGGACGCCGCCGAGTCGGTGGGCTTTGCCCGCGACCTGTGCTCCTACATGCGCATCTACTGGGGTGGCATGCACCTCGACAAGTATCTGTACGGCGGCAAGTTCCCCAAGCCCGACTTTATTTTCCAGACCCAGATCTGCTGCTCCCACTCGAAGTGGTACCAGCACGTCGCCAAGGAAGAAAAAGTGCCGCAGTTCTACGTGGACGTCGGCGTCGGCCCCTACAAGGACATGAACGAGGCGCGTCTCGACTACGTCACCAACCAACTGCACGACGGCATCGAGTTCCTTGAGAAATCCACCGGCCGCACCTTCGACGACGAAAAGTTCCTCAAGGCCGTCAAGAACGAAATGCGCTCGACCAGCCGCTGGGCCGATATCTGCGCCCTGAACAAGGTCAAGCCGGCGCCGCTCGACGAGAAGACCATGTACTCGCTCTACGTGCTGGCCACGCTGTCGAAGTCCTCGCAGTGGTGCGCCGACTTCTACGACGAGCTCTACGACGAGGTCAAGGATCGCGTCGCGCGCGGCATCGCCGCCGTGCCGAACGAGAAGTGCCGCATGATGTCCGACACGCAGCCGCCCTGGTCCTTCCTCAAGATCTTCCGCTACCTCGAAACCTACGGTGCGGTGTCGATCGGCTCGCTCTACACCTTCGCCCTCGAAGGCATCTGGGAAGACAAGCCGGACGGCAGCTGGGGCGGTCGTTCGCTGCCCTGGGAAAAGGGTATCGAGATGAACACCCGCGACCAGATCCTGCGTCTCTACGCCGACTGGAACCTGTCCAAGCCGCAGTGGCAGCACTTCTTCGATCCGCGCCTGAAGACCGCGATGATGCTGCGCATCGTCAAGGAATGGCAGGTCGATGGCGTGATGCTGCACCTGAATCGTGGCTGTGAAGGCTTGTCGATGGGCATCATGGAAAACCGCGGCGGCATCGCCAAGGCCGGTGTGCCGATCATGACCTTCGAAGGCAACATGGGCGACGAGCGCGAGTTCGACGAAGTACGCACGCAGGCACGGGTCGATGCCTTCATGGAGCAGCTTGGCTTGCGTCGCCAGGCAGCGTAACCGGATTAGGAGAGGACACGAGATGATTACCGCAGGAATCGATATGGGCTCGCGCAGCATCAAGGTGGTGCTGCTGGAGGAACTCAATGTGAACGGAGCGCCGCAGCTGAAATACGGCGTGAAGAAAGTACACATCATGATGCCGGGCGACCTGGATCAGGACGTGGCGGCCGACAAGGCCTACGACGAGGCCCTGGCCTCGGCGGGCCTGAAGCGTGACGACGTCAAGGTGGTGTTCGCCACCGGCGCCGGGCGCAAGCAGGTGGGTTTTGCCGCCGAGGGCATCACCGAGATGACCGCCGGTGCCAAGGGTGCGGTGTTCATGTACCCGCAGGCCCGTACCGTGGTCGATGTCGGCGCCGAAGAAGGCCGCGGCATGAAGACCGACGGCGAAGGGCGCGCGATCGACTTTGCCGGCAACGAGAAATGCGCGGCGGGCGCCGGGTCGTTTGCCGAAGCCATGAGCCGCGCGCTGCAAATGACGCTCAAGGAATTCGGCGAGGCCAGCCTGCAGTCCGACAAGTCGATTCCGATGAACGCCCAGTGCACGGTGTTTGCCGAGTCCGAAGTGGTGTCGCTGATCCACTCGGCAACGCCGAAGAACGACATCGCCAAGGCCGTGCTCGACGCCGTCGCCAGCCGTGTCTGCGCCATGGTGCGTCGCGTCGGTATCGAAGGCGAAGTGGTACTGATCGGCGGTATGGTGCATAACGCCGGATTCGTCCAGTCGCTGAAAGTGGCGATGGGCGTCGATGCGATTTCCCTGCCGGACATGCCGGAGTACATCAGCGCGCTGGGTTGCGCCCTGATTGCCGCCGACCGCCAGCACTGAACCATAAAGGAGCGAAAAGATGAATGCAGAAGTGACAGCAGCCCCGACCGCCCCCGAGAAGAAGGAATTCTGGCGCTGGCAGGAAAACACCTGGGTCGATGAAACCAAGGACTGGAAGACCGCCAAGATCATCACCTGCGGCATCGACGTCGGTTCCGTGTCGTCGCAGGCCGTGCTCGTGGTCGACGGTGAACTCTACGGCTTCAACAGCATGCGCACCGGCAACAACTCGCCGGATTCCGCTACCAACGCGCTGCAAGGCGTGATGGACAAGTGCGGCATGAAGCTGGAAGACATCCACTACGTCGTCGGCACCGGCTACGGCCGTGTCAACGTGCCCTTCGCCCACAAGGCGATCACCGAGATCGCCTGCCATGCCCGCGGCGCCAACTACATGGGCGGCAACGGCGTGCGCACCATCCTCGACATGGGCGGCCAGGACTGCAAGGCCATCCATTGCGACGAAAAGGGCAAGGTCACCAACTTCCTGATGAACGACAAGTGCGCCGCCGGTACCGGGCGCGGCATGGAAGTGATTTCCGACCTGATGCAGATCCCGATCGCCGAACTGGGTCCGCGTTCCTTCGACGTCGATGTCGAGCCGGCTGCGGTATCGTCGGTGTGCGTGGTGTTCGCCAAATCCGAGGCGCTGGGCCTGCTCAAGGCCGGCTACACCAAGAACAAGGTGATCGCGGCGTATTGCCAGGCCATGGCCGAGCGCGTAGTGTCCCTGCTCGAGCGCATCGGCGTCGAGGAAGGCTTCTTCATCACCGGCGGCATCGCCAAGAATCCCGGCGTGGTCAAGCGCATCGAGAAGCTGCTCGGCATCAAGGCGATGGAGACCAAGGTGGATAGCCAGATCGCCGGCGCCCTCGGTGCCGCACTGTTCGGCTACACGCTGATGTCGAAGAAAGCTGCGGCCTGATAGCTTCCTGCGGCAGCCGGCAGTTTGCCGGCTGCCAGCGGGACCTGACCAGAAGGAAAAGACATGATCGCCAATTACGGTTACAAGGACGGCTCCGGTGAGTACTACATCAGCATCGACACCGACAAGTGCATCGGCTGCGTGGCCGAGCGCGCCTGTCTGACCGCGTGCCCGAAGCAGATGTTCGAAATCATTACCGATGATTACGACGACGAAGTGGCCTGGATCAAGAAGCCCAACTGCCGCACCCTGTCCTACGATTGCGCCGATTGCAAGCCGTCGGGCGGCTACAGCAGCCTGCCCTGCATCACGGCCTGCACGCCGGGCGCGATCAAGCACTCGTGGTGAGGGAGGTGATTCCCATGGCTGAAACACCACGGCGAGTCATTCCGATCGCGCAGTCCAAGGCGGTCAACCCCGAGGATGCATTGCTCAGGGACGGCTGGGTGCGCCAGACCATCATCGGCGAGCCGCGCCTGTCCGAGATCGTGCAGAACTACAAGGCCATGGGCTTCGAAGTCCATGTCGAGGAGTTCAAGACCGAGGGCGACAGTGGCTGCACCACCTGCTTCGATGCGGGTCAGGGAATGGGCTTCCAATATGGCACGGTCTATGTTCGCAAGCGTAGCGAACCGGCCGGCGAAGACGAACTGTTCTAAGAATTGACGGCGCCAATGGCGCTGTCGACACCACTAGGAGGAAAGAAATGGCTGACCAGAAACGAGTAATGCGCGTGTTGCGCCAAGGGGACCTGGACGCAATCGTGGCAATTGACGCCTTCGCATCGAAAGAACCGCGGCGCGAATACTACGAGCGCAAGATTGCCGGCATCCTGAACAAGAATGCCAACATCAATACCTCGATCGTCTGCGAAGTGGACGGCAAGGTGGTCGGCTTCGTCATGGGCTACGTGTTTTTCGGCGAATTCGGCATCAGCGATGCGACCTCGACCATCGATACCCTGGGCGTGCATCCGGATTTCCGCAAGCACGGCGTTGCTGCCGAAATGCTTGACCAGTTCATGATGAACATGAAGGCTGCCGGCGTGAAAAAGGTTTACACGCTGGTGAACTGGGACGATTTCGCCCTCGAAAAATTCTTCTCGGCGAACAAGTTCGTGCCGTCGAAGCGAATCAATTACGAGTGCGTGCTTCCCTGATAGCCCGACGGCACATCGCCAGGTCATGTGGATCGACACCCATTGCCATACGAAATACTCGTATGACAACTGGCTCGAGCCGCTTGACCTGATCCGGCGCGCCAAGGCCCTTGGACTCGATGGCGTGTGCATTACCGAGCACTATTCCTACGAGGCCTCGGAGCCGGTCGAGCGGATCGGGCGGGAAGAGGGCTTGCTGGTCCTGCGTGGCGTGGAGATCGCCACGGATCGCGGGCACCTGCTGGCCTACGGCGTTGTCGATGACGGCTGGAACATCTGGAATCGTGACAGCTACCTGCCGCTGGAGGAAGTGATAGAACACATCAACGACCTCGGCGGCGTCTGTGCGCCGGCGCATCCGTTTCGCAACGTCGGGCTGTCGAGCCTGCTGGAAGGGCTGCTGGAGCTGAAGGATATTGCCGCCGTGGAGTCGCACAACGGAGTCAATGCCGAGAGCGACAACGACCTGGCGATTCGCGCATCGGCGCATATGGGTTTGCCGACGCTGGGCGGCAGCGATTGTCACAAGGTGGTGGCAGTGGGACGTTGTGCGACCGAGTTTTCTCAGCCGGTACACGACATGGCGAGTTTCGTCGCCGCGGTGAAGGCCGGTGCCTGCCGCGGCGCTTATTACGAGCCATACGGCCAGGCCGGGTTGTAGCAGGGATGAAAATCGCGCGACCCGACGAGGCCGCGCGAGCCAGTCGATAGACGCATCGAGGAGGAACACATGCAGGCCGTACAGACGTCCGAGATCAGGTGGTACAAGACCCGGCAGGCGCCCGCTGCAGGCGGTTTCGCCGCCGACAACGGAGCCATGGTCAGTCTTGTCATAGACGGCAAGGCGGTCGAAGCGCCCGAGGGGGTTTCGCTGCTGTCTGCCGCCAGCGCCGCCGGCATCTATATCCCTGCCCTGTGTGCCCATCCCGATCTGCCGCCCAGTGCCCAGCGCGGCGGCGGTTCCAGCGGCTGCAACCTTTGCGTGGTCGAAATCGCCGGCATGAGCGGGATGCGCACCTCCTGCTCTATCGCGGTCGAGGCCGGCATGGTGGTCACCACCACGTCTCCCGCCATCGAAAAGCTGCGCAAGGAAGGCATCGCCAAGACGCTGGGCACGCATCCGCACGTCTGCCTGACCTGCCCGCAGCGCGACGGCTGCAGCCGTACCACCTGTTCCTTCGGCAATCCGGTCGAGCAGCGCTGCTGTTCGATCTTCAACAGTTGCGAGCTGCGCAAGGTTGCCGATTACGTCGGCATCCCGCCGACCACGCCGAACTACAAGCATGTCCAGCTGCCGGTGATCAAGAACGAACCCTTCTACGATCGCGACTACAACCTGTGCATCGACTGCCGGCGCTGCCTGGTGGCCTGCAACGATGTGCGCGGCGTCGGCTGTCTGGAAGTCAAGAACACCGATGGTCGTACCTGGGTTGGCACCATTGCAGACACCCTGCTCGAATCCGGCTGCAAATTCTGCAGCGCCTGCGTCACCGTGTGTCCGACCGGGGCGCTGATGGATCGCACCCTGGACGTCGCCCGCGTCGAAGAGACGCAGGTACCCTGCAAGGCCACCTGTCCGGCCGGTATCGACGTGCCGCGCTATGTGCAGCTGGTCGGCCTCGGCATGTACGGCGAGGCGGTGGCCGTGGTCCGCGAGAAGCTGCCCTTCCCGGGCATCCTCGGCCGCGCCTGCTTCAGCCCCTGCGAGTCTGCCTGCCGGCGCAAGGATCTCGACGATCCCTTGTCGATCCGCAGCCTCAAGCGCATCGCGGCCGACAACGATACCGGCTTGTGGCGCCAGCATTCGATCCAGTTGCCGCCTTCGGGCAAGAAGGCCGCGGTGGTCGGCGCCGGTCCCGGCGGACTGACCGCCGCCTACTACCTGGCCAAGAAGGGCCACGCCGTCACCGTGTTCGACGCCTTGCCCGCTGCCGGCGGCATGGTGCGCTATGGAATTCCCTCGTATCGCGTGCCGCTGGAAGTGATCGACCAGGAAGTCGCCGAAGTGGAAAAGCTCGGCGTGGAATTCAAGTTCAATACCCGCATCGAAAACATCGACGAACTGCTGGCCCAGGGTTTCGATACGGTATTCCTCGGCATCGGCGCGCAGAACGGCGATGCGCTCGGCATTCCCGGCGACAATCTGCCGAATGTGATCGACAGTCCGACCTTCCTGCGCGCGGCCACCATGGGCAAAATCGGCAAAGTCGGCGCTGGCGACACGGCAATCACGATCGGCAAGCGTGTCGCGGTGATCGGCGGCGGCAACGTCGCGACCGACAACGCCCGTTCGGCGCGGCGCCTGGGCGCCGAAGTCGTGGATATGGTCTATCGCCGCACCCGCGAGGAAATGCCGGCGCGCGACGACGAAATTCAGGGCTGCCTCGAAGAAAAGGTTAACTTCCGCTTCCTGCTGGCGCCGAAGAAAATCGAACTCAACGACAGCGGCAGCTCGCGCCTCAGGATCACCTACATCAAGATGGAACTCGGCGAGCCCGATGCCTCCGGGCGTCGCCGTCCGATGGAACTTGCCGGCAGCGAGTTCACCGAGGACGTCGATCTGGTGATCGGCGCCATCGGTCAGCGGCCCGAGGAGTTTCCCGCCTACAGCGTGCAGGTCTCGAAGAATGGCCGGGTGCAGGTGCGTGAGGACAGCATGCTCACCAGCCGCCCCGGCGTCTATGCCGGCGGCGACTGCGTGCTCGGCCCCTCGACACTGATCGAGTCGGTCGCCCAGGGCCGCAAGGCGGCGGCGGCGATGGATGCCTACCTGGGCGGCGACGGCAACATCGAGGAAACGCTGCTTCCGGACTGGGATACCGATCCGCATATCGGCCGCGAGGAGGGCTTCAACACGCGCAAGCGCCTGCATCCGATTTTCATCGACCCGGCCAAGCGCGACAACTGGGACGAGGTCGAGCTCGGCTTCGACGAGGCGACCGCGCGCGCCGAGGCCCTGCGTTGCCTCAAGTGCAACCTCGCGGCGAAGATCGAGGACATGGTGCTGCCGCCGGAAGCCTGGCTGGAACTCAATGCCGAGAACGTCGCCGGCGTGCAGACCGAGTCCGGCGTGTATCAGCTGCTCGACGCCGACAAGAAGGTGCTGGTGATCAAGGGTGTCGAGAACCTGCGCGAGGGCCTCGAGGCCATGCTCGACAAGGCCGACATCGCCAAGTACTTCGTCTGGGAGGATGCGCCCTTCTTCAGCCAGCGCGAGAACCAGCTGGTGCAGGCTTACATGCAGCAGTACGGCGGCATGCCGCCGGGCGTCGGCGCCGACGAGATGGACG
Source organism: Sulfuritalea sp. (assembly GCA_022842325.1). GTDB lineage: Bacteria > Pseudomonadota > Gammaproteobacteria > Burkholderiales > Rhodocyclaceae > Sulfuritalea. The sequence continues at coordinate 56,674 of JALHPU010000020.1, forward strand.
ATCTTTTCTAGGGCAGCACCCAAAACCCAAAGGGACACTCATGTCAGATTTCAAATTCATCTCCTACGAGGACCAGGGCGAGGTCATTCGCCTGGCCATCAACCGGCCGCCGTACAACGTGCTCGATATCGCCACCATGGAGGAGATGAATGCCGCGCTCGACCTGGCGATGGAAAACACCACGGCCAAGGTCCTGGTGATAACCGGCAACGGCGACAAGACCTTCTCCTCCGGTGTCGACGTGGTCGACCACACCCCCGACAAGGTGGTGAAGATGATCGAGGTGTTCCACGGCATCCTCAAGCGCCTGATGCAGGTGTCGATCCCCACCGTGGCCGCCGTGAATGGCGCGGCGCTGGGCGGCGGCTGCGAACTGGCGATCGCCTGCGACATGGTGGTGGCCTCGGAGAGTGCCAAGCTCGGCCAGCCCGAAATCAAGCTCGGCGTGTTTCCGCCGATCGCCGCGATCCTGCTGCCGCGCCAGATCCCGATGACCAAGGTCATGGAACTGCTGCTCGGCGGCGGCATCATCGGCGCCCAGGAGGCGCACCGCCTCGGCCTGGTGAACACCGTGTTTCCGAAGGAGAGCTTTGCCGCGGATACGGCGAAGTTCCTCGAGCAGTTCACTTCGCTGTCGCGCGTGGCATTGATCCACACCAAGAAGGCGGTCAAGGAAGCGGCGACGCGGCCTTTCTACGAGGCGCTGTTCCACATCGAACAGCATTACCTCAAGGACCTGATGGCCACCGAGGATGCCAAGGAAGGCCTCAACAGCTTCATTGAGAAACGCAAACCCGTCTGGAAGAACAAATAAGGGAGACATGATGATTCCGAGCACCATCAAGACCTGGCAGATGACCGTACCGGGTACGTTGACCAAAACCGAAATCCCGGTACCGCCGCTGCAGCCGGGCGAAGTCCTGGTCGAGGTCAAGGGTTGCGGCGTTTGCCACACCGACCTGTCCTACTTCTACATGGGCGTACGTACCGAGCAGCCGCCGCCGCTGTCGCTGGGCCACGAGATTTCGGGCGTGGTGGTTGCCGGTGAAGCCAATCTGATCGGCAAGGAAGTCATCATTCCCGCCGTGCTTCCCTGCAACAAGTGCGAGCTGTGCAAGACCGGCCGCGGCAACCGCTGCCTGAAACAGAAAATGCCGGGCAATTCGATGGGCATCTACGGCGGATTTTCCAGCCACATTCCGGTGCCGGCGGCCGACCTCTGCATCGTCGGCAATCGCGGTGACGTGCCGCTGGAGCATCTCTCGGTGATCGCCGACGCGGTGACCACGCCCTATCAGGCGGCGCGTCGCGCGCGCCTGGCGGCCGGCGACCGTGTCATCGTCATCGGCGCGGCCGGCGGCGTCGGCAGCTTCATGACCCAGGTGGCCAAGGGCATGGGCGCCGGCACGGTGATCGGCATCGATATCAACGAGGAAAAGCTGGAGTTCATGAAGGGCTACGGCGCCGACTTCACGATCAATCCGAAAGGCAAGACGCCCAAGGAAGTGAAGGAAATCTTCAAAGCCTATTGCAAGGAAAAGGGCATTCCTTCGAATTACGGCTGGAAGATCTTCGAGGTGACCGGCACCAAGCCGGGCCAGGAACTGGCGCTCGCGCTGCTGTCCTTTACCGGCATGCTGATGGTGGTCGGCTACGGCACCGACGAGACGTCCTACATGCTGTCCAAGCTGATGGCCTTCGATGCCGAGTTGATCGGTACCTGGGGCTGCCCGCCCGAGTTCTATCCGCAGGTGCTGGAAATGTGCCTCGACGGGCGCATCGAACTCGGCCCCTTCGTCGAGACCCGGCCGATGAGCCAGATCGAGCAGGTGTTCGACGAGGCTCACCATGGCAAGCTCAAGCGCCGCGTAATCCTGACCCCCGATTTCTGAAGCAGAATTTCACATTCACGAACCACTCACCGAATTCAAAGAGGAGAACTACCATGGCACTGGAATGGCTACGCAGGGAAAACGATCTGAAGGATCACCAGCTCATCGACAATTCACACTTCGGCAGCGCATCGCCCGATGCGGCGCCGACGGTGATCTACGAAGAGCGTCCGGTGCTGGACGACAAGGGCGCCGCCGTCGCGGGCCTCTATTCGGCCTGGATCTGGCTCAACAACCCGAGCCAGTACAACTCCTACACCACCGACATGGTCAAGGGCGTCATCGCCGGCATGCAGCGCGCGTCCTCCGATCGCAAGATCGTCGCCGTGGTGTTCACCGCCGTGGGCGACAAGGCCTTCTGTACCGGCGGCAACACCGCCGAATACGCCTCCTACTACTCCAAGCGCCCCAACGAGTACGGCGAGTACATGGACCTGTTCAACGCCATGGTGGACGGCATCCTCAACTGCAAGAAGCCGGTGATCAGCCGCGTCAATGGCATGCGCGTCGCCGGCGGCCAGGAAATCGGCATGGCCACCGACATCACGGTGACTTCCGACCTCGCCGTCTTCGGCCAGGCCGGCCCCAAGCACGGCTCGGCGCCGGTCGGCGGCTCGACCGACTTCCTGCCCTGGTTCCTGTCGATGGAAGATGCGATGTACAACTGCATCTCCTGCGAGACCTGGAGCGCCTACAAGATGAAGTCCAAGGGCCTGGTCACCAAGGCCGTGCCGGTGCTGAAGAAGGATGGCAAGTGGGTACGCAACCCGCTGGTGCGCACCGATACCTTCGTCGATGACGGCGAGATCGTCTATGGCGAACCCGTCGCCGCCGACCAGGTCGCCGCCGCCAAGGCGCTGATCGCAGAGTGCAAGACCGACTTCGAACTGCTCGACGCCGAAGTCAATCGCCTGGTGTGGAAGTTCGCCAACCTGTTCCCGAATTGCCTGATCAACTCGATCGACGGCATCCGCGGCAAGAAGAAGTTCTTCTGGGACCAGATGAAGCTGCCGAACCGCCATTGGCTGGCCGCCAACATGAACCACGAGGCCTGGCTCGGCTTCAATGCCTTCGACGCCAAGAAGCCGACCGGCAAGGACGTCATCGACTTCATCAAGTTCCGCCAGTTGGTGGCCGAAGGCGCGCTGTTCGACGACAAGTTCGCCGAGCAGGTGATGGCGAAGCCGAAGGCCTGATCGTGCAGCTGAAAGACAAGGTGGCATTCGTCACCGGCGCAGGGCAGGGGATAGGTGCCTGCGTGGCGCAGGCCTACGCCCGTGAAGGGGCGAAGGTCGCGGTGATCGACATGAACGGGGAGGCGGCGGAGAAGGTCGCCGCCGAAATAGTCGGCGCTGGCGGTACGGCGATCGGCATTGCCTGCGACGTGTCGAACCGCGAGCAGGTCGAAGCGGCGGCGGCGAAGGCCAACGCCGCCTGGGGCCGCATCGACATCCTGGTGAACAACGCCGGCATCACGCGCACCGCAATGCTGCACAAGATGACGCCGGAGCAGTGGAACCAGGTCGTCGCCGTGCACCTGACCGGCGCCTTCAACTGCCTGCAGGCGGTGGTCGGCGGCATGATCGAGAGGAAATACGGCCGCATCATCTACGTCACCTCGGCCGCCGGCGTGCTCGGCACCATCGGTCAGATAAACTACAGCGCAGCGAAGGCCGGCATCCTCGGCATGACCAAGAGCACCGCGAAGGAACTGGCGCGCTACAACATCACCGCCAATGCCATCGCACCGGGTGCCGCGACGCCGATGACGGAAGTGATCCGTACCGACGAGAAGTTCAAGGACAAGTACCTTGATCGCATTCCGCTGGGTCGCTGGGCCGAACCCGAGGAAATCGCGCCGGTATTCCTGTTTTTCGCCTCGGACGCCTCGGCTTACGTGACAGGACAGATACTCGCCGCCGACGGCGGCATGACAATTCACTGAACCGCATGCCTCCGATAAACCGTCCGATATCATGAAGGCCCCTGACTTCGCTACGGCTCAAGATGGCAAATTGACCCGCCCCTCCCATCCTCCCCTCGCGGGGAGGCTACTGATCGGCTCGCTGCGCTCGAACATTGACATGCGCGCCGGCCAAGGTATTTCACGTTAAGGATATTCACATGAGCAGCCAACCGAGATTCAACTGGGAAGACCCCTTGCTGATGGACCAGCAGCTGACCGACGACGAGCGCATGGTGCGCGACACTGCCGCCGCCTACTCGCAGGACAAGCTGGCGCCGCGCGTGCTGGAAGCCTTCCGCCACGAGAAGACCGACCCGGCAATCTTCCGCGAAATGGGCGAACTCGGCCTGCTCGGCACCACGATTCCCGAGGAATACGGCGGCGCCGGCATGAACTACGTCTGCTACGGCCTGGCCGCGCGCGAAGTCGAGCGCGTCGATTCCGGCTATCGTTCGATGATGAGCGTACAAAGCTCGCTGGTCATGGTGCCGATCTACGAGTTCGGCAACGAAGCCACGCGCAGGAAGTATCTGCCGAAGCTGGCCACCGGCGAACTGATCGGCTGCTTCGGCCTCACCGAGCCGAACCACGGTTCCGACCCCGGCAGCATGATTACCCGCGCCCGTGCGGTCGACGGCGGCTACAGCATTTCCGGTTCCAAGATGTGGATCACCAACAGCCCGATTGCCGACGTTTTCGTGGTCTGGGCCAAGGACGACGGCGGACAGATCCGCGGTTTCGTGCTGGAGAAAGGCTGGAAGGGACTCTCCGCCCCGGCGATTCACGGCAAGGTTGGCCTGCGGGCTTCGATCACCGGCGAAATCGTCATGGACGAGGTCTTTTGTCCCGAAGAGAATGCCTTCCCCGACGTGCGCGGCCTCAAGGGTCCGTTCACCTGCCTCAACTCGGCGCGCTACGGCATCGCCTGGGGTGCGCTGGGTGCGGCCGAGTACTGCTGGCACGCGGCGCGGCAATACACGCTGGACCGCAAGCAGTTCGGCCGTCCGCTGGCGGCCAACCAGCTGATCCAGCTCAAGCTGGCCAACATGCAGACCGAGATCACCATGGCCCTGCAAGGCTGCCTGCGCCTCGGACGGATGAAGGACGAGGGCACGGCTTCGGTCGAGATCACCTCGATCATGAAGCGCAACTCCTGCGGCAAGTCGCTCGAGATTGCCCGCATGGCGCGCGACATGCTCGGCGGCAACGGCATTTCCGACGAGTTCGGCGTGATCCGCCATGTCGTAAACCTGGAAGTGGTGAATACTTACGAAGGAACGCACGACATCCATGCGCTGATCCTGGGTCGGGCGCAGACGGGAATACAGGCGTTCAGCTGAGTATTCCGTCGAGGATGCGCAGGATGCGGCAACACGTAATACGATAAGCCAGCCGCCACGGAGCGGAGGAGGAGGAGATAGTCATGGCAGAACTGAGCACCGCCGATCACCGGTCGTCACCGCCACGGGTCAGCATTCCACGGCAGTACAACGCCGCCTGGGACCTGATCCAGCGCAACCTGCAGGCGGGCAGGGCGGCCAAGCCCGCCTTCATCGACGATCAGGGCAGCTACACCTATGGCGACGTCGCCGAACGGGTCAACCGTTTCGGTAACGTGCTGGGTGGGCTCGGCATGCAGCAGGAAGAGCGGGTCATGCTCTGCCTGCTCGACACCATTGATTTCCCGACGGCCTTCCTCGGCTGCATCCAGGCCGGCATCGTGCCGATTGCAGCCAACACGCTGCTGACCGGCGCCGATTACGACTTCATGCTCGGCGATTCGCGGGCGCGCACGCTGGTGGTGTCGGAGGCCCTGTGGCCATCTTTTGCCGCGATCGTCGGCAAGCACAAGACGCTGAAGAACATCGTCGTCTCCGGCGGCGATGCCAAGGGCCACCTGCTGCTCGCCGACCTGATGAAGTCCGCCGCTACCGCCTATGAACCGGCGGCAACGACCTGCGACGATTTCTGCTTCTGGCTGTATTCCTCGGGATCGACGGGTACGCCGAAGGGTACGGTGCATCTGCATTCGCACCTGATCCAGACCGCTGAACTCTATGGTCGCGCGGTGCTCGGCATTCGCGAGAACGATCTGGTGTTTTCTGCCGCCAAGCTGTTCTTCGCCTACGGGCTGGGCAATGGCCTGACTTTTCCGATGGCGGTCGGCGCCACCGCGGTGCTGATGGGTGAGCGGCCCACGCCGCAGGCCGTGTTCCAGCGCCTGCGCCAGCACCGGCCAACCATTTTCTACGGCGTGCCGACGCTCTACGCGGCGCTGCTGGCCAGCCCGGACATGCTCAAGCGCGGCGAGGTAGCTCCACTGCGGGTTTGCACCTCGGCAGGCGAGGCCCTGCCGGCGGACATCGGCAAGCGCTGGACGGAGCTGCTCGGCGTCGAGATCCTCGATGGCATCGGCTCGACGGAAATGCTGCACATCTTCCTGTCCAACCGCGCCGGCGAAGTGCGTTACGGCACCACCGGCAAGCCGGTTCCCGGTTACGAAGTGCGACTGATCGGCGAGGATGGCAGCGAGGTACCCAGGGGCGAGATCGGCGAACTGCAGATCAAGGGCCCGAGCGCCGCGGCACTCTACTGGAACAACCGCGAAAAATCGCGCCATACCTTCATGGGCGACTGGACGCGCAGCGGCGACAAATACATCGAAATCGAAGGCGGCTATTTCCAGTATTGCGGCCGTTCCGACGACATGCTGAAAGTGTCGGGCATCTACGTCTCGCCCTTCGAGGTCGAGGGCGCGTTGATGACCCATGAGTCCATCCTTGAAGCTGCCGTGGTGGCGCACGCCGATACCGATGAGCTGGTCAAGCCCAAGGCTTATGTAGTGCTCAAGGCCGGCGTCTCGCCGTCGGATGAACTCAAGCAGGCGCTGAAAGCGCACGTCAAGGAGAAGCTGGCGCCCTACAAGTATCCGCGCTGGATAGAGTTCGTCGCCGAATTGCCGAAGACGGCCACCGGCAAGATCCAGCGCTTCAAGCTGCGCTGACCAACCGGAAGCGACCTATGACGTGTCAATCGGCTTGACGTGTCCGCAGGGAAGTGTTGTGATTGCAGGCCAAGACCGCATTGGGCGCGAAGACCATTGCGTCCTGTCAAAAACATAGAGTGAGGAGAAACACAATGCATAAAAATTCGAATTACGACCGTCGCGGATTTCTGTTGGGTACGGGCGCCCTTGCAGGCGCCACGGCTGCCGGCACGCTGTTGCCGTCCGGTCTGGCCTTCGCCCAGCAGGGCAAGATCAAGGTCGGCCTGATGTTGCCCTATACCGGCACCTTCGCCCAACTCGGCGTCGCCATCACCAACGGCTTCAAGCTGGCGGTGGAAGAGCGTGGTGGCAAACTCGGCGGTCGCGAGATCGAGTACTTCACCGTGGATGACGAGTCGAATCCGGCCAAGGCCCCCGAGAACGTCAGCAAGCTGGTGCAGCGCGACAAGGTCGATGTGGTCATCGGCACCGTGCATTCGGGCGTGGTGATGGGCATGGTCAAGGTGCTCAAGGAATCCGGCACGCTGTGGATCAATCCCAACGGCGGCGCCGGCGCCATGACGGGCGCAGCATGTGCCCCCAACTTCTTCCGCACGTCGTTTTCCAACTGGCAGACCACGCATGCGTTGGGCAAGGTGCTCAAGGCCAAGGGCCACAAGAATGCCGTGTTCATCACCTGGAAATATGCGGCGGGCGAGGAGATGATGGAAGGCTTCAAGGAAGGTTTCGAAAAGGAAGGCGGCAAGCTGACCAAGGAACTGTATGTGCCGTTCCCGCAGGTCGAATTCCAGGCCCTGCTGACGGAGATCGCCAGCATCAAGCCCGATGCCGTGGTGGCGTTCTTCGCCGGCGGCGGTGCGGCCAAGTTCCTCAAGGACTATCAGGCCGCCGGCCTCAAGGGCAAGATCCCGCTGTATGGCTCCGGCTTCCTCACCGACGGCGTGCTCGATGCGGTGGGCGATGCCGGCGAAGGCGTGGAGACCACGCTGCACTATGCCGACGGCCTTGACACCAAGAAGGACAAGGCCTTCCGCCTGGCCTATGCGAAGACCTTCAAGCTGCAGCCTGACGTCTATGCCGTCCAGGGCTACGACGCCGGGCAGTTGCTGGCGGCCGGACTCGATGCCGTCAAGGGCAATGTCGCCAACAAGGTCGGCGTGATCAAGGCCATGGAGTCCGCCAAGATCGACAGTCCGCGCGGCGTCTGGACGCTGTCCAAGGCGCACAATCCTGTGCAGGACATGTACCTGCGCAAGGTGGTCGGCAAGGAAAACAAGGTGCAGGGCGTGGCCTGGAAGGCACTGGCCGATCCGGCGCGCGGCTGCAAGGCATAGTCTGTTTAAAACCAAGGGCGGCAGGTGCCTGCCGCCCTTTTTGTGTCCCCGGCTCTTGCCGGGAACGGTATCCCCGTGGGATTTCGTCCTCCACCCGCCGTCCCGCCAGCGCCGACTCTTAGACGCCCGACTCAATGGATTTTGCTTTCTTCCTGATTCAGTTGCTCAACGGCCTGCAGTACGGCCTGTTGCTGTTCCTGGTCGCCAGCGGCCTGACGCTGGTGTTCGGCATCATGGGCATCATCAATCTGGCGCATGGCAGTTTCTACATGGTCGGCGCCTACCTGGCCTGGTCGCTGGCCAGCATGACCGGCAGCCTGGTGGCCGCTATCCTGCTGGCCATCCCGCTCACGGTGATTCTCGGCATGGCGCTGGAGCGCCTGCTGTTCCGCCATCTCTACCAGCGTGACCATCTCTACCAGGTGCTGCTGACTTATGGCCTGATCCTGGTGTTCGAGGAACTGCGCAGCCTGATCTGGGGCGACGACGTGCATGGCGTCGCGGTGCCGGCGCTGCTCAACGCTTCGATTCCGCTGACCGAAAACCTGTCCTACCCGGTATATCGCCTGGCCATTTCCGGCGTCTGCCTGCTGCTCGCCGCGGCGCTGTATTTCCTGATCCAGAAAACCCGGCTGGGCATGATGATCCGCGCCGGCGCCAGCAATCGCGACATGGTGCAGTCGCTCGGCATCGACATCAAGCTGATCTACACCCTGGTCTTTGCGCTGGGTGTTGCGCTGGCGGCCTTCGCCGGCATGATCAATGCGCCGTTGTCCTCGGTCACTCCCAACATGGGCAGCCAGGTGCTGATCATCTGTTTCGTGGTCGTCGTCATCGGCGGCATCGGTTCGGTCAAGGGCGCCATGGCGGCTTCGCTGATGATCGGCCTGGCCGAGACCTTCGGCCAGGTGCTGGTGCCGGAAGTGGCGGGCATGATCGTCTATGTGCTGATGGCCATCGTGCTGGTCTGGCGGCCCGAAGGTCTGTTCGGCAAGTCATGAGATGAACTCCCGTCTGATCAAATTCCTGCCGTGGCTGGTGGTCGGCCTGCTGGCCCTGTTCCCGCTGGTCGAGAGCACGTTCTACATGCAGTTGCTGACCAAGGTGCTGATCATGGCGATCTTCGCCATGAGCCTCGACCTGCTGGTCGGCTACACGGGGCTGGTCAGCTTCGGCCACGCCGCCTATTTCGGCCTCGCCGGCTACGCGCTGGCGCTGATGGCGCCGAAGTACGAGACGGCCTCCCTGTGGTGGACGCTGCCGGCCGCCGTTGGCGTCTGCGCGCTGTTCGCGCTGATCACCGGGCTGCTGGTGCTGCGCACGCGCGGCATCTACTTCATCATGGTGACGCTGGCATTCGCCCAGATGCTGTTCTTCATCTTCCACGACACCAAGCTCGGCGGCGGTTCCGACGGCATCTACATCTACGCCAAGCCGACCATGCAGTGGGGCGAGAGCGTGCTGGTCAATCTGGAGAATCTGAACCAGTTCTACTGGCTGGTGCTGTTCTTCATGACAGCGACTTACCTGCTGCTGTACCGCGTGCTCGGTTCCAGTTTCGGCCGCGCCCTGCTCGGCATCAAGGTCAACGAGCATCGCATGCGTGCTTTGGGTTTCCCGGTGTTTCGCTACCAGCTCGCAAGCTTCACGCTGTCGGGCGCGCTGGCGGGCCTTGCCGGCTACCTGGCGGCCGTGCAGTACGGCTTCGTCAATCCGGAAATCCTCTCGTGGCATCAATCGGGCGCGGTGCTGATGATGGTGATCCTCGGCGGCATGGGAACGCTGCACGGCGCCGTGATCGGATCCTTCGCCTTCATCCTGCTGCAGGAAGTGCTCTCCAACCAGGCCTGGTTCGGTACCTGGGCCAAGCATTGGCAACTGGCGATGGGCATCCTGATCATGCTGGTGGCGCTGTATCTGCCGCAGGGCCTGGCCGGCCTGGCGCAGAAGTTCGGCAGGAAACCCGTCGCGGAGGCTGCCGATGAATGACGCGCTGCTGACGGCGAAGGACGCGCCGATCCTGCGCACGCGGGGCCTGACCAAGCGTTTCGGCGGCCTGGTCGCGGTCAGCGATGTTTCGCTCGATCTGCATGTCGGCGAAATCCACGTCGTGATCGGTCCCAACGGCGCCGGCAAGTCGACGCTGACCAACCTGCTCTCGGGCGACCTGCCGCCGACCGCGGGCGAAGTGCTGCTCGAGGGTCGCGACATCGCCGGGCTTAGCTCGGACCAGATTTCGCGCATGGGGGTCGGCCGCAGCTACCAGAAGACCAACATCTTCCTGTCCTTTACGGTGTTCGAGAATGCCCGGCTCGCTGCACAGTCGCGCACGCCGCACGCACTGCGCGTCTTCAGCCGGGCCGAGGGATATGCCGAAATCAACCAGCGGGCACAGGCGGCGCTGGCCGCTGCCGGGCTCGACCATCGCGCTGAACGCGTTGCCGCCACCCTGTCGCACGGCGAGCAGCGTCAGCTCGAAATCGCCATGTGCCTGGCGACCCAGCCGCGCGTGCTGCTGCTCGACGAGCCGCTGGCCGGCATGGGGCCGCACGAGTCGCAACGCATGGTCGAACTGATCAAGGCGCTGAGCGCGGGTCATGCCATCATGCTGATCGAGCACGACATGGATGCGGTGTTCGCGCTGGCGCACCGGCTCACGGTGATGGTCAATGGCGAGGTGCTGGAATCCGGTACCCCGGCGGAGGTTCGTTCCAGCCCTGCCGTGCAACTGGCCTATCTCGGCGGCGAGGAACTGCTCCATGACTGAGGTCCTGAACGCATCCGCCGCGCCGGCCTCGGCGGCCGACACGCTGCTCGAAGGCAGCGGTCTGCACACTTTCTACGGCGTCAGCCACATCCTGCACGGCGTCGATTTCGCGGTGCGGCGCGGCGAGACCATCGGCCTGATGGGCCGCAACGGCATGGGCAAGACCACGCTGATCAAGACCATGCTCGGGCTGGTGCGTCCGCGCGAGGGACAGGTCAGGGTGCGCGGCGAGGACATGACCCAGGCCGCGACCCACGCCATCGCCCGCCGTGGCATCGCCTACGTGCCGGAAGGCCGCGGCATCTTCCCCAACCTGTCGGTGCGCGAGAATCTGGTGATGGCGGCACGAGCCGGCGTCGATGGCCGTCGCGAATGGGATTTCGAGCGCGTGATCCATACCTTTCCGCGTCTTGGCGAGCGCCTGAGCAACGGCGGCGCGCAACTGTCCGGCGGCGAGCAGCAGATGCTGACCATCGGCCGCGCGCTGATGACCAATCCCGACCTGCTGATCCTCGACGAAGCCACCGAGGGCCTGGCGCCGCTGATCGCCCGGGAAATCTGGAGCATCATCAAGACCATCCGCGCCTCGGGCATCGCCACGGTGATCGTGGACAAGAATTACGCCGCCGTCATGGCGCTGGCGGATCGCAGCGTGGTGCTGGTCAAGGGCCGGGTGGTGTTTTCCGGCGAGTCCGCCGAACTCGGCAACAACCCTGAGCTGATGCACCGCTTCCTGGGGGTCTGAGCCGGTGCACAGCGGTTTCGTCAGGATTTGTGGCCGCAGTCTCGAGTACCAGATCTTTCCGGCGCACCAGATCAATCGTCCGACCCTGGTCCTGCTGCATGAGGGCCTCGGCTCGGTCGCGATGTGGCGCGACTTTCCGGCGCGCCTCGCAGCTGCTACCGGTTGTCGGACACTGGTCTATTCGCGCTACGGCTACGGTCAGTCGGACGTGCTCGACGCCCCCTTCACGACCGACTTCATGCACCGCGAAGCGCGCGACGCGCTGCCCGAACTGCTGGCTGCCCTGGACATCGTGAACCCGGTGCTGGTCGGCCATTCCGACGGCGCGTCGATCGCGCTGCTGCATGCCGGCGATGGCCGCTTCGAGGTCGCCGGGCTGGTAGTCATGGCACCGCACTGCTTCGTCGAGGACATTTCCATCCGCAGCATCGAAGCCGCCAAGGTCGCCTTCGAGACGACCGACCTGCCGGCCAAACTTGGCAAGTATCACCGCGACGTGCGGCGCACCTTCTACGGCTGGAACGATATCTGGCTGCATCCCGAGTTCCGCTCCTGGAACATCGAAGACTGTTTGCCCGACATCACCTGTCCCGTCCTGGCGATTCAGGGCGAGGATGATGAGTACGGCAGCATGGCCCAGATCGAGGCGATCGCCGCGGGGGCCACGGCGGCGCCCGACGTCGAACTGCTCAAGCTTGCCGATTGCCGGCATTCCGCGCACAAGGACCAGCCCCTCGCCGTGATCGAAGCGATCAACCGCTTTGCCGAAAGCCTCGATATCGGCGTGCCGCCGGCGCCAGCGCGGTGCGTCCCTGGGGGAACTTCCTGATCCTGGCCGGCTTCGCAGGCTTCTCGGTCGCCTATTCAGCCGGCCCGACCGTCAGCGCAACCTCGCCGACGCGGTCGATATGTCCGCAGATGCAGTCGCCGGACTTGATTGGACCGACGCCTTCGGGCGTGCCGGTGTAGATCAGGTCGCCCGGTTCGAGATGATAGAACTGCGAGAGGTCGGCCAGCAGTTCCCGGATGTTCCAGATCAGTTGGGCAAGGTCGGCGCTTTGTCTGGTCTCGCCATTCACCTGCAGCTTGATGGCACCGCGGTCCAGCGAGCCAAGATCGCCGACCGGCAGGATGGGGCTGGACACGGCCGACTTCTCGAAATCCTTGCCCAGATCCCAGGGCCGTCCCTGATCGCGCGCCACGAGTTGCAGGTCGCGGCGTGTCATGTCGAGTCCGGCGGCATAGCCGAAGATCATGCGCTGCGCGTCGGCTTCGGCAAGGCGAAAGCCATGGGCACCGATCGCGACGACCAGTTCCATCTCATAATGGTAGTTGGCGGTGCCGGCCGGGTAGGGCACGGTGGCGCCGGATTCGATCAGCGCCGACGGAGACTTGGTGAAGTAGAACGGCTGCATGGTCGCCTTGTCCACCGGACGGCCCATCTCGACGGCGTGGGCATGGTAGTTGCGGCCGACGCAGAAGATGCGATTGACCGGGAAGCGCTCGGGCCGGCCGATTATCGGCAGGGAAGGCGTGGCCGGCGGGGCGAATACATAGCTGGGACCTGGCATGGCGTACTCTTTCAGTTGCGGAATTCGTAGACCCCGAGCTTCTTCTGCAGCGGCGCGTCGTCGGCGATGAAAAGGAAGGCGGGCCGGTCGCTGGCGCGGTTTGCCAGCGTGATCGGCGTGTAGCCGGGAATGCAGCAGGTGTCGGCCGCATCGAGTTTGAAACTGGCGCCGGCCGCGCTGAGGTCGGCGCCGCCCTCGATCTGGTGGAAGACCATCGCGGTGGAGCGCGCCGGCATTTCCAGTCGTTCGCCGGGGCGCAGCATCAGGGCCGAGTAGCCGAGGATGCGCTGGCAGTCGTGGCCGTTTTCGGGATTGACGTAGGCGACCTGCACGGCCTCGATCCCGGGCTGGCGCGCAGCGATGGATTCGAGGCTGCGGCGTACGTCGACCCAGGGATAGCGCAGCATCGGGAAGATCGAGCGGCTGCGGTTGAACATCGGCGCCGGCAGCACGCCGCCGCGCTGGTAGTCGCGCTCCGCGCCCTCGCTGGTGACGGCCTGCGCCTTGCCTTCGGTGACGTAGGAGGTCTCGCAGTAGTAGATGAGGGGCAGATCCAGCACGTCGAGCCAGACCACCGGTTCGCTGCCATCATGGCCGTGCTCATGCCACATGCCGGTCGGCGTCAAAATCAAGTCGCCGCGGCTCATGGGGCACCTTTCGCCCTCGATCGTGGTGTAGGCCCCCTCGCCCTCGACGATCATGCGCACGGCATTGGGCGTGTGGCGGTGCGACGGCGCCCGTTCGCCCGGGTTAAGCAACTGCATGCCGAGATAAATGGTCGAACTGGCCTGCATCTTTTCCAGGCCGTGGCCCGGGTTGGCCAGCACCAGCACGCGCCGCTCTGCCTTCTCGATCGGCGTCAGTTCGCCCGCGCGCATCAGGAGGGGGCGCAGGCCCCGGTAGGACCAGCAGGTCGGCTGCGTGCGGATTGCCGGTTTCCCCGGCGGCAGCAGCGAGCGCAGGCTGGGCCACAGCGGCACGAGATTGTTTTCGGTCAGTGCCGCGCGATAGTCCTGCGGCAGGTCTTCGAGGCGCCCCAGTTCGTTCATTTTCGCTCCTTGGTCGGCGGTGGCGATGGCGACCTCGGCGCAGCCGTCGCATCGATTCCCTGTTCAGGGGTGCGAATATAGGCGGCTGACGTCTTCCTGTATATCCACCTTTTTCAATATGAAGTATTCAGGAATCGAATAATGGCTCGCCGACGGCAGCGCGCGCGACCGTTCCTGCCGCGTTGCTGCGGGAGCCCGGGTGCGGCGCGCTGTCGGGTCGCCCCGGAGTTTACGCTGCCGTCGCCCCAGCGGACGCAGATGCGCCACTGGTCATTGATGCGGCCGCTCCATTGTCCTGGCAGTCACTCAAGCCTTCTGATCATAAATCTGGATTGAATCCCGGCCCGCCTCCTTGGCCTGGTACATAGCGGTATCGGCCCATTTGAGGACATCGTCCTCGCCGGCTTCATTGCCAATGAACAGCGCTATCCCGATGCTCGCCGTGCAACGATGGTGGACAGCCATATCGGCCCTTCCTTCATGCTTGACGGTCATAAGATAGGGGTGCGACAAAGTGATGCGTATTTTTTCGGCCACGATCCCGGCTTGTGATATCGACTCGGCCTTGTCCGCGGCCAGTTCGCTGAGCATCACGACGAACTCGTCACCGCCGAAGCGAGCCACGGTGTCCACTTCCCGCACGCAGCCTTTCAAACGCTCGCCCGCCTCTATCAGCAGCATGTCGCCGACATCGTGGCCATGCAAATCATTCAGCGGCTTGAAGTTGTCCAGGTCAAGAAATACCAGGGCGCCGTAGCAACCGCTGCGTTTGCTGCTGGCCATGGCCTGGTTCAGACGGTCGCTCAGAAGGCGGCGATTCGGCAACTGGGTGAGCGGGTCGTGAAAGGCCAGTTGTTGCACCTGGTCTTCCAGAAATTTGCGCTCGGTGATGTCCGTATAGACGCCGACATAGTGGGTCACGATGCCGGCACTGTCCTTTACCGCGCTGATGGTGATCCGGTGAGGATGCACCTCGCCGTTCTTGATCCGGTTCCAGATGTCGCCCCGCCAGGCGCCATCTCTCAGGATTGTTTCCCACAAGCTGGCGAAAAACTGCGCATCATGCCGGTCCGACATAAGAAAATTCATGTATCTGCCGACAGCCTCCTCAGCGGTATAGCCGGTAATTTCACTGAAAGCCCGATTAATTCGCAGGACCACGCTGTTGGCATCGGTGACAACGATGCCCTCCTGCGACTCGAAGGCGGCGGCTGCGATGCGCAACTGCTGTTCCGCCTGCTTCTTCTCGGTGACGTCATGCGACACCACCACCACTCGCGTAACCCTGCCCTCGGCATTCCTGATCACGTTGCCGCGGGATTCCATGTCGCGGATGCCGCCGTTCGCATGCATGAACCGATAGTCTATCTGCTGCCCTATCCCGGTTTGCACGGTCTCCGCAAAGACTCGTTTGACGCGCTCGCGATCTTCGGGATGGACATCGGCGAATGAATCTGCGCCGGGCAAGTCCATTGCATCGCCGACAAAGCGCCGGTACGAGGGGCTGCTGTAGAGTCGCCGCCCGTCCAGGTCAAGAACCGCGATGAAGTCATAAACGTTCTCTGCCAACGAACGGAAAAACGCCTCCTGCTCGCGCAAGGCTTCCTGCGCCCGCTTGCGCTCCGTGATGTCAGTCATCACCACCCGCACCGAATCGATCTGCCCGTCCTTGACCAGGCGCTGGCTGTGCAGCTGCACATCGAGCCGTGACCCATTGCCGACCAGTAGCGCCAACTCGCAATCCCGTCTTCCTTCCTGGCCCAGCACCTGCTTGAAATGCATGCGCCATTGACCTGCATCCTGGGGCCTGACGAAGCGCGCAAATTGACATTTCATGAGCTGTCGGCGCTCGACTCCCAGCAATGCCGCACCGGTCAAGTTGATACCGAGGATGAGGCCGTGGTCGGTCAGGGTGAGATAGCCAACGGGGGCAAATTCATAGAGATCTGCATACGCGTCGCGAGATTCCCCAAGCGCCGTCTGCGTCTCTCGCAAGGCCTGATTCTGCATCTCGAGCTCGATCTGGTGCACTTCCAGTTCATGCAGCAGTCCGTCGGTTGGGCGCACTGCGGCGGCGGCGAGCGGATGCGGGTCGAGATCGGTCTCGGCCTGGCTGCGCAGCAGCCTTGCGTTTGCTTGCTCTTTATCAGGGGGGTTCATGGTCTTTTCTTCGCTTCCCGGCTGGCAATTGCCACAACCGCCAGCAGGATCGGCTTGGTACTGCTGATCATGGTGACGATGCTGCGGGCACGGAACCGCGTGCGGCGCGTCCGCGGTAGCGTTTCAGCGCTGACTGGGCTGGCGTTTTGGAGTCGGCCTTTTCTGCGGGCTTTCTGGTTGGCATGAAGACCCCCTTGCCTTGGGCGAGAACGCCTATGCGCTCAATAATACGCTCGTCCAAAGCCTCGCTCCGCATTTCTCGGAATGGCCGGTTGAGGAGCGGGCGCCGCCCAAAGAACCGCGTTTTCGGCGCTGCCAGTTTCGGCTTCTGGCCGAACTGCGTCTGTCAGCAATAGGCGACACGGCATTGCCGATGCCCGGATTCATCGCCGTCCCGCCAGCGCCGACTTTCCATGTGTGTGGGCTAGCGACTCGCAAACAGCTCCGCGAACTGCTGCCGCAGCCAGCGGTTGCCCCTGTCGTCGTGGAAGCGTTCCTGCCAGCACTGCTTGATGTCGAAGGCCGGGATTGCGATCGGCAGGGGCAGCAGCCTGACGTCATTGTGCTGCGACAACTGGCTGCCGACGCTGTGCGGCACGATGGCGACCATGTCGGTGGTGGCGACGATGCTGGCCAGCACCAGGAAGTTCTGCATCCTGAGCACAATGCGCTGCTCCAGCCCATGTTCGACAAGCGCCCGTTCGATGATGCCGTGGCCCCAGCCGCCCGGCGTCACGATCGCGTGCGAGGCGGCGGCAAACTGCTTTGCGGTGATGCGCCCGCCGATCGACGAGTGGTCCTTGCGTACCACGCAGACATAGCGATCGCGGAACAGTCGCTGCACGTAAAAGCCGGCACCGAGGTCGGGCAGCTTGCCGATCGCCAGATCGACCTCGCCGTTCCTCAGTGCATCCTCGGCCGATTCGGGCGGCATCGGCAGGGTGCGGATGCGCACGCCGGGCGCGATGCGATTCAGGCGCTCCAGCAGTCGCGGCAGGAAATAGGCTTCACCGAGGTCCGTAAGAAAAATCGAGAAGCCGCGCTGCGACGTCGCCGGATCGAATTCCTGGCTGGCGGCAAGCGAAACGCGGATGGTGGTCAGCGCTTGCCGGATCGGCTCGGCGATACCCTGCGCGTAGGGTGTCGGCACCATGGTATTGGCGAGACGGACGAAGAGCCGGTCGCCGGTCGCCTTGCGCATGCGCGCCAGGGCATTGCTCACCGCCGGCTGCGAGAGGCCCAGTCGGTCCGCGGCACGGCTGATCGATGCTTCGGCGAGCACGGCCTCGAACACCGTCAGCAGGTTGAGATCGAAGTCGATTCTATTCATGGTGTGAATGATATGTATTGATCCCATTCCCTACAAGTGGATTGTGATTTGTTCTAGAGTGCAAGTCGCGATGGGTGTCCTGTCGCGACAGACCGGGCTACCCGGCGCACAAAAGGAGGAGAACATGCTCGAAGGCTGCGTGCCCTGGCCCGCCGACGTGGCGGCGCGTTACCGCCGGCAAGGCTGGTGGGAAGGCATCACGATTCCGCAACTGCTGGAGCGCAGCGCCGCGCGCCATCCGCAGAAGACGGCGCTGGTTTGCGGCGAACTGCGGATAAGTTATGACGAACTGGTGACGGGCTATCGGCGCCTGGCCTGCCGCTTTCTCGAATCGGGCATCAAGTCGCTTGACCGCGTCGTGCTGCAACTGCCCAACGGCCCGGAATTCGTCCTCGCCTACTTCGCGCTGACCCGCATCGGCGCGATACCGGTGATGGCGCTGCGTGCCCATCGCCATAGCGAAGTCCGCCACTTCCTCAAGGCCTCGGGTGCCGTGGCCTACGTGATTCCCGATCGCATCGGCAGCTTCGACTATCGCGACATGGCGCGCGAGGTCGGCATCGATGCGCCCGCCCTGCGTCATGTCTTCGTCTCCGGCGAGCCCGGTCCCGGGCAGATCGACCTGCGCTCGATGATTTCCGCACCGATGTCGGACGAGGCGGTTGTCGCAGCGCTGGCCGGGCACGATCCCGATCCGGGCGAAGTCACCACCATGCTGCTTTCCGGCGGCACCACATCGCTGTCCAAGCTGATCCCGCGCACCCACGAGGATTACGTGCTGAATGCCCGACTCTGCGGCCGCGCCGGCGGTTTCACCGAGGCCACGGTGTTCATGGCCATCCTGCCGCTGGGACACAACTACAACCTGGCCTCGCCCGGCATGCTTGGTTGCTTCTACTACGGCGGTACCGTGGTGCTGGCCGCATCGGGCGACCCCGCCGAGGTCTTCTCGCTGGTGCAGCGCGATAAGGTGACGGTGATCGCGGCCGTCGTGCCACTGATCTCCAACTGGCTGAATTCGGCAGTGCCCGACGAATACGACCTGTCTTCGCTCAAGGTGATCCAGAACGGCGGCGCGCGCCTCGCGCCTGAGTTGCGCGGGCGGATGCGCGAACGTTTCGGCTGCCTGCCGCAGGAGATCTACGGTACGGCAGAGGGCCTGATCAACATGGTGCCGCTGGATGCAGCCGACGCGATGCTGCTCAACAGCTCCGGCGTGCCGGTGTGCGAGGACGACGAGATCAAGGTGCTCGACGATGACGGCAACGAGGTACCCGACGGCGAGCCCGGCGAACTGGTAACGCGCGGGCCCTATACCATCCACGGCTACTACAATGCGCCGGAAAAGCAGGCCGAGGCATTCACGCCCGACGGCTTCTACCGCATGGGCGACATCGTGCGCAAGCAGGGTCGCCACGTGTTCACCGAGGGGCGGCGCAAGGACCTGATCAACCGTGGCGGCGAGAAGATCAGCTGCGAGGAGGTCGAGAACCTGATCTTCGGCCATCCCAAGGTCAAGGCCGTCACGCTGGTGGCGATGCCCGACCCGGTGTTCGGCGAGAAAGCCTGCGCCTTCGTCATTCCGAAGGAAGGCGAGACGCTCGGGTTCGACGAGCTGATCGCCTTCCTTCGCCAACAGAAGATCGCCAGTTTCAAGTTGCCGGAGCGTCTCGAAGTGGTGAAGGAGTTTCCGCTGAGCCCGGTGGGCAAGATCCTCAAGCGAGCTTTGCGTGAAACAATCGCGGCCAGGATAGAGCGCGAAACCGCGGATGCGAAGACATGAAGATCCGTATCATCGGCGGCGGACCGGCCGGGCTCTACTTCGCGGCGCTGATGAAACGCGAAGACCCGGCGCACGATGTCATGGTGTTCGAGCGCGGTCCGCGCGACGCGACCTGGGGCTTTGGCGTGGTGTTTTCCGATCGTGCGCTGGAGTTCCTGCGTGCCGACGATGAAGCCATGTACCAGTTGCTGACGCCGCTGATGGAGACCTGGCCCAACCTGACCATCGTGCATAACGACACGCCCGTGCCGATCACCGGCAATGGCTTTGCCGCCATCGGACGCCTTGAATTGCTGAGTCGCTTGTATGCGCATGCCGAGTCGCTGGGCGTCAAAATCGAGTTCGACAGCGAGGTGACGGCCCTGGATCATCCCGCGCTGTCCGGCGCCGACCTGGTCGTCGCCGCCAATGGGGCTTTCTCATGGATACGCAACGAGAACGCGGACAAGTTCGGCACCGAAACCGAATTACGCTCCAACCGCTTCATCTGGTACGGCACCAGCAAGGCCTTCGACAGCCTGTCGCTGACCTTCCGCGAAACCGGGCACGGCGTGTTCTGCGCCCATCACTACCGCTACAGCCCGGGCATGAGCACTTTCCTGGTCGAGGTCACCGACGCCACCTGGCAGCGGGCCGGATTCGCCGACATGAACGAGGAGGAAACCATTCGCCATTGCGAACAGGTGTTCGCCAGGGACCTCGTCGGGGCGCCGATACTGTCCAACAAGTCTTTCTGGCGCCAGTTCCCGGCGGTCACCAACCGGCAGTGGAGCTTCGACAATGTGGTACTGATGGGCGACGCGCTGCGCACCGCGCATTTTTCGATCGGTTCCGGCACGCGCCTGGCCATGGAGGATGCCATCGCCTTGTGGAAGGCCCTGCGCGATACGGGCAGCCTGCCGGAGGCGCTGGCGTTGTATCAGCAGCGCCGCCTGCCGCCGATGCAGAAGATCCTCGACGCCGCCAATGCCAGCATCCGCTGGTACGAGCGCATGGATGAGCTGATCCGCCTGCCGCCGGTCGACTTCGCCTACAGCTACATGACGCGCACCGGCCGGGTGGACCACGACGAAGTGAGGCGCCGTGACTTGAAACTGGCGGCCGCTTGGGAGCACGACCACCCCGAAATCTTCGGTTCATCGTATTGACGTGCCGACTCTTTGCGCTTAATGTATACAGTATCCAAAGATAAATTCAACGCCCGCCGACGGCCGGGCCATCAGGAGGAATCACAGTGACACGACCGGGCGAAGCGAAGCTCAATCATCTGTTCCAGCCGGGCAAGATCGGCAAGTTCGACGTCAAGAACCGGATCAAGTACGGGGCGTGTTGCGTCTCGAACTACAACGGCCGCGACGGCACCATCACGCCGCGTGAACTGGC
>JALHPU010000021.1 GCA_022842325.1 Sulfuritalea sp.
GCCGGCCGGCGGCGCGCGCCGCAGCCCCCGCCCCGGCAAGTTCCACTTCGGGCACCAGGCGCAACGGCGTGCGCGGCGCGTAATGGGCTTCGAGACTGCCGGAGACGCGCGGTGCATTTTGCGTCGCACCGAATTCAGGCGTGACGCCCAGCACGGTGGCGATGGCAGCCGCATCCAGCATGCCGGGCCGCAGGATGTGCGGCTCGCCGCCTGACAGATCGAGGATGGTGGATTCGATGCCGACGGCGCAGGGCCCGCCGTCGAGAATCATCGCCACCGCCGTGCCAAGCTCTTCGCGCACATGCTCGGCGGTGGTCGGGCTGACGTGGCCGAAGCGATTGGCCGAAGGGGCTGCTACGCCGCCATCGAATTCGCGCAGCAATTGCAGCGCCAGCGGGTGATGCGGCACACGCAGGCCGACCGTATCCTGGCCGCCGGTGATGGCGTCGAGCACCGCCGGGTGGCGCTTGAGGATCAGGGTCAGCGGCCCGGGCCAGAATGCGGCGGCGAGACGGTATGCCGCCTCGGGGATGTCGATCGCCCAGCGCTCCAGGTGCGAAGCATCCGGAATATGCACGATCAGCGGATGATCGGCGGGCCGCCCCTTGGCGGCGAAAATCTTGGCAATTGCTTGCGGATTGGTGGCGTCGGCGCCTAGACCATACACCGTCTCGGTGGGGAAGGCGACCAGCTCACCGGCGCGCAGCAGGGCCGCCGCGCGCGACACCTCATTCATCGCCGCCTCTCCGCCGGGCCGCCCCAAGCAGAGGCCAGCCATGACATCGGAGCGAAGCGAACCAAAGTCACCCCCTCCCCTGTGAAGGGGGCCGGGGGGAAGGCTCGTCCTGAATACCGATCAGCCGCCGTGCCACCAGCGCCGACTCCTGCACCTTCCGCGCATCGCTGCCGATCACGGTGAAGTGGCCCATCTTGCGCCCCGGTCGGGCGTGGTGCTTGCCGTAGAGGTGCAGCTTGAGATTGGGCACGGCCAGCAGTTGCGCCCAGTCGGGTTCATGGCTCAGATGCGGATCGCGCAGATACCAGAGGTCGCCCAGCAGGTTCACCATCACCGCGGCCGAATGCGCGCGCGCCTCGCCCAGCGGCAGGCCGGTCAGCGCCCGCACCTGCTGCTCGAACTGGTTGCTGACGCAGGCATCGATCGTGTAATGCCCCGAGTTGTGCGGTCGCGGCGCAATTTCGTTGACCACCAGCTGACCGCGCACCACGAAAAACTCGACCGCCAGCGTGCCGACATAGCCCATTTCCTGTGCGATGCCCTCGGCGAGTTCCTGGGCATCGCCGGCCATGCATCCTGTAGTGCGCGCCGGCACGATGGATACGTCGAGGATGCCGTGGCGATGGCTGTTCTCGGTGACCGGGAAGCACTTGACCTGGCCCGCTTCATCGCGCGCCAGCACTACCGAAACCTCGTAATCGAGCGGCAGCATCTGTTCCAGCACGCAGGGCTCGTTCTTCAGTTGGCGAAATGCCAGCAGGGCTTCCTCGCGATTCGCGACTCGCACCTGGCCCTTGCCGTCGTAACCGAAGCGCGCGACCTTAAGAATTCCGGGGAACAGGCCCGCATTGGCCTGCGCGACGTCAGCCTCGCCGCGTATGTCGGCGTAGGGTGCGTGCGGAAAACCGTGCTGTTTGAGGAAGCCCTTTTCCGCGCTGCGATTCTGGCTGATGGCGACCGCCTCGGCACCCGGTCGCACCGGGAGGAATTTCGACAGGTAGGCAAGGCTGCCCGCCGGCACGTTCTCGAATTCGGTGGTCACCGCGGCACAGGATTCGGCCATCTGGTTCAGTGCGTCCTCGTCGTCGTAGGCGGCGACCAGGTGCCGGTCGGCAATGCGTCCCGCCGGACTCTGGGCATCGGGATCGAGCACGACGACGCGATAGCCCAGCTCGTGGGCGGCAATGACGAAAAAGCGGCCCAACTGGCCGCCACCGAGCATGCCGAGCGTCGCAGGGGGCAGGATCATTGCATCAGAACTTGTGAGGAAATCGTAGCGAGCGGACCGCAACGGGGTGCGGCCGGAGCACAGCTACCGGAGCGTATGTAGTTATACGCGAGGATAGCGAGCACCGCCCAAGCCCCGATCCGGTACGCACAGTAGATTTATTCATAAGTTCTCAGCGCTTGATGGCGCGATAGCCGATGTCGCGGCGGCACTGCATGCCGTCGAACAGGATCGGGTCGAGCACTTCGTAGGCGCGCTTCTGCGCCGCCTTGACGTTGTCGCCCAGCGCGGTGACGCAAAGCACACGCCCGCCGGCCGTCACCACCTCGCCGTTCTTCTCGGCGGTACCGGCATGAAACACGTGGCTATCTTCGCTGCGCGGCGGCAGGCCGTGAATCACGTCGCCTTTGCGCGGGGTCTCCGGATAATTCGCGGCGGCCATGACCACGCCGAGCGCGACGCGACGGTCCCATTCGGCCTCGACCTCGTTAAGGCGGCCGTCGATGGCAGCATCGACCAGTTCAACGAAATTGCTCTTGAGCCGCATCATGATCGGCTGGGTTTCCGGATCGCCCATGCGGCAGTTGAATTCGAGCACGCGCAAGGACCCGTCGGGCTTGATCATCAGGCCGGCATAGAGGAAGCCTGTATACACGATGCCGTCTGCGGCCATGCCGTTGATGGTCGGCATGATCACTTCGCGCATGACGCGGCCATGAATTTCGGGAGTCACTACCGGCGCCGGCGAATACGCGCCCATGCCGCCGGTATTGGGACCCTGGTCGGCGTCCTTGAGCCGCTTGTGGTCCTGACTGGTGGCCAGCGCCAGCGCGTGGCGGCCGTCGGCCATGACGATGAAGCTGGCTTCCTCACCGTCGAGGAATTCTTCGATGACGACGCGCGCGCCGGCATCGCCGAGCTTGTTGTCGGCCAGCATCATGTCCACGGCGGCGTGGGCTTCGGCGAGATCCATCGCCACCACCACGCCCTTGCCGGCGGCCAGGCCGTCGGCCTTGATCACGATCGGTGCGCCCTCGGTATCGATGTAGGCATGCGCTGCCTTGATGTCGGCGAAGGTGGAAAACTTTGCCGTCGGAATGTTATGCCGGGTCATGAAGCGCTTGGCGAAATCCTTGGAGCTCTCCAGCTGTGCAGCGGCTTTGGTCGGCCCGAAGATGCGCAGGTTGCGGGCGCGAAAAACGTCGACGATGCCGGCCGCCAGCGGCGCCTCGGGGCCGACCACCGTGGCATGAACTTTTTCGCGCTGCACCCAGTCGGCCAGCTCGTCGATGTCACTGAGCGGCAGGTTTTCCAGTTCCTGCTCGCGCGCCGTGCCGGCATTGCCCGGCGCGACATAGACCTTCTGCAGCCCCGGCGCCTGAGCCAGGCGCCAGGCCAAGGCGTGCTCGCGACCGCCGGAACCCACCACCAGAATTTTCATCGGATCAATGCCGGAAATGGCGGAATCCGGTGAACACCATCGCCAGATTCTGCTCGTCGGCTGCAGCGATGACTTCGGCGTCGCGCACCGAACCGCCGGGCTGGATCACGGCCGTGGCGCCGGCCTTGGCCAGCACGTCAAGGCCGTCGCGGAAGGGGAAGAAGGCGTCCGAGGCGGCAACCGAACCAACCACGGTCAGGCCGTTGTTCTCGGCCTTGATCGCGGCGATGCGGGCGGAATCGACGCGGCTCATCTGGCCGGCGCCGACACCGACGGTCATCGCGTCCTTGCAATACACGATGGCGTTGGACTTGACGTACTTGGCAATGCGCCAGGCGAACAGCAGGTCGCTCATCTCGGTCGCGGTCGGCGCGCGCTTGGTTACCACCTTGATCTCGGCCGCGGTGATGCGCGCTTCGTCGGCACTCTGCACCAGCAGCCCACCGCCGACACGCTTGTAATCGAGGACACCGCTGACGCGTCCCGCATTTGCCAACATGGGTACGACCAGCACGCGCAGGTTCTGCTTGGCAGCGAATACGGCGCGCGCCTCGGCAGTGATCTCGGGCGCGATGATCACTTCGGCGAACTGGCCGGCCACGGCTTCGGCGGTGGCCTTGTCGATGGTGCCGTTGAAGGCGATGATGCCGCCGAAGGCCGAGGTCGGATCGGTCTTGAAGGCCTTGCGGTAGGCCTCTTCGACGCTGCCGGCGGTCGCCACGCCGCAGGGATTGGCATGCTTGACGATGACGCAGGCGATTTCGCCGTCGAAGGCCTTGACGCATTCCCAGGCCGCGTCGGAGTCGGCGATGTTGTTGTAGCTGAGTTCCTTGCCCTGCAGTTGCTGGTAGCTGGCGATGCTGCCGGGGACCACGAGGTTGCCCCCGGTGGTTTCGCGGTAGAAGGCGGCCTGCTGGTGCGGATTCTCGCCGTAGCGCATGGTGTCCACCTTGTCGAAGGCCAGTTGCAGCCTTTCGGGGAAGATGCCGGGCTTGTTGTTCTCGTCGAGCGAGGTCAGCCAGTTGGCGATCGCCGAGTCGTAGCGCGCGGTGTGGGTGAAGGCTTTTTTCGCCAGGGCGAAGCGCGTCTTGTAGGACAGCGCGCCACCGGCCTTGAGTTCTTCGAGTATCGGCGCGTAATCCTCGGGATCGGTGACCACGCCGACGCCGCCCTGTTCGTTGCCATGGTTCTTGGCCGCGGCACGGACCATGGTCGGGCCGCCGATGTCGATGTTCTCGATCGCGTCGTCGAGCGTGCAGCCGGGCTTGGCCACTGTCTCGCGGAAGGGATAGAGGTTCACCACCACCAGGTCGATGGCCGGAATGCCGTGCTCGGCCATGGTCGCCAGGTGCTCAGGCAGGTCGCGGCGGCCGAGGATGCCGCCATGCACCTTGGGATGCAGGGTCTTGACGCGGCCGTCGAGCATCTCGGGAAAGCCGGTGTAGTCGGAGACGTCGGTGACGTCGAGGCCGGAATCGCGCAGCAGCTTGGCGGTGCCGCCGGTGGATAGCAGCTTGATGCCGAGCTGGGCCAGGCCGCGGGCGAAATCCACCGTGCCGCGCTTGTCGGAAACGCTGATCAGTGCCTGTGTGACTTTATTCATGAAAACCCCGGGAAAGTTAAAGCAATTCGTGTTCGACCAGCATGCGGCGCAAAGTGCCGCGACTGATGCCCAGCATGTCGGCGGCGACGGTCTGATTGCCGTCGGCCTGCTTCATCACGACTTCCAGCATCGGCCGCTCGACGCATTTCAGCACCATGTCGTAGACGGCATGCGGCGCCTGGCCGTCGAGATCGCGGAAATAGCGATTCAGGGTGCGCCGCACGCAGTCGTTGATTTCGCTGCTCATGCCGCCTTCATCTCCTTCTCCTGATCGCGATCCTCGTAGCGCAGAAGTTCGTTCGCCGCGGCGTGGCCGAGGAAGAATTCGTCGGCGGCGGCGAGTTGCTCGCGCACCGTCTGCAGCTGGTTCATGGCATGGCGGAAGTTGGCCGAGCCGACCAGGCCCTTGGTGTACCAGCTGATGTGCTTCCTGGCGATGCGCACGCCGGTCTCTTCGCCATAGAAGCCGTAGAGATCGCTCAGGTGCCCGCGTAGAATGCCGTGGATTTCTTCCACGCGCGGCGGCGCCAGTTCTTCGCCGGTCGCCAGGAAATGTTCGATCTCGCGGAACAGCCAGGGCCGGCCCTGTGCCGCGCGGCCGATCATGACGCCGTCGGCGCCGGTGTAGTCGAGCACGTAGCGCGCCTTGTGCGGCGTCGAAATGTCGCCGTTGGCGATCACCGGAATTTTGACCTGCGACTTGACCAGGGCGATCGTGTCGTATTCGGCGCAGCCCATGTACTGGTCGGCGCGCGTGCGGCCGTGGATGGCGATGGCGCGGATGCCGGATTCCTCGGCGATGCGCGCGATGCGCGGCGCGTTGCGATTCTGGCTGTTCCAGCCGGTGCGAAACTTGAGCGTCACCGGAGTATCCGGCACGGCTGCCACCACCGCTTCGAGGATTTTCGCCACCAGCGGCTCGTTCTGCATCAGCGCCGAACCCGCCATGACATTGCAGATCTTCTTGGCCGGGCAGCCCATGTTGATGTCGATGATCTGCGCGCCGTTGTCGGCGTTGTACCTGGCGGCCTGCGCCATCATGGCCGGATCGGCGCCGGCGATCTGCACCGAGATCGGATCGACCTCGCCGGCGTGGTCGGCGCGGCGCCGGGTCTTGGCGCTGCCGTAGAGCAGGGAGTTGGAGGTGACCATTTCCGAAACCGCGAGCCCGGCGCCGAGCTGCTTGCACAGCTGGCGGAAGGGACGATCCGTAACCCCGGCCATGGGCGCGACAAACAGGTTGTTGCGCAACTGAAAGCCGAGGAATTCCATGTCGGAGGAAGGAATGAAGAATGCGGTCGGGGAAGGGCGCGATTTTAACGCAAACGGCAACGACGGCAATCGAGGCTTTTTATCGGAACACCCAAACTCAGGGCCAGGCGCGGGCGCCGAAAATCATCCGCCTGGCCACGAAAGCCCGCAACGGCGGCAACAAATCCAGCGCGAGCAGCCCGCCCCCGCGCAGATGCCGGAGCGGCGCGAAATCCGGGGCAAAGCCGTCGATCAGCAAATCGGTGAAGCCAATGGCGCCGCGCCGGTCCATCCGCCGGCCGCGCGCGTAGGCGGCAAGCACCTCGGGCGCACCCGGATCGGCAACGCCACCCAGGGTCTGTGCCAGTTCCCAGATGTCGCGCAGCGCGAGGTTGAACCCCTGCCCGGCGACCGGATGCAGGGTCTGCGCCGCATTGCCGATCCAGACCTGACGCTCGCCCACCGGGTCCGGCCGGTAGCGCAGACCCAGCGGATACGCCACGCGGGCAGTGGCGGCAGTGAAACGGTGGCGCGTGCCGAAGCGCCGTTGCAGCAGGTCGAGGAAGGCCGCATCGTCGAGCGCCTTGACCTCGTCGAGGATCTCGTCGGCACAGGTCAGCACCACGGAATAGCCCGCGCCGAGCGGCAGCAGTGCCACCGGGCCCTCGTCGGTGAAGCGCTCCCAGGCGACGTTGCGATGCGGCTCGGCCACGCTGACGTGGCACAGCACCGCGTGCTGGCCGTAGTCGCGCAGGGTTCCGGCGCCGGGCTCGACCCGGCCCTCGGCGAAGGCGGTCAGGGCAAAGCCCGCCGTTACCTGCCCGCGAAGCGGCGTTCCAGGTACGCAAGGCGGAGCAGCGCCGACTCTTGCACCCTCATGGTAGGCAATTCCGGCAGCGCTCACCGCGGCGTCGAGCGCCGGTATCAGCTCGCTGGCCGGCAGCACCCAGCCCAGGGCCTTGAGGTCCATCTCGGCGGCGCGCAGGAGCGTGCGGCCAAGGCCGCCGCGCTGCGAGATGTGTATGCTTGCTATTGGCGTCGCCGACAGGCCGGACCAGACGCCGAGCCATTCGAGGATCTGCCGCGCGCCGTCGGAAAGGGCCAGCACGCGGGGATCATTGCGCACCGCCGCGCGCTCGCGCGCCTCGAAGATTTCGGTGTCGACACCATGAATTTTGAGCGCCAAAGCCAAGGCCATTCCCGCAGGGCCGCCGCCGACAATCGCGACGGACCGGCTTGTATCAGCCGCCACGGGCATCCCGCATCAGGGCTTCGATGTCGGCGATCTTTTTCGGCGCGGCGAGGGTGATGATTTCGCAGCCGTCGGCCGTCACCACGGCGTCGTCCTCGATGCGCACGCCGATGTTCCAGAAGGCCTCGGGCACGTCCTCCGCCGGACGGATGTAGCAGCCGGGCTCGATGGTCAGCACCATGCCCGGCGCCAGCGGCGCCCAGTGTTCGCCCTCCTTGTACTCGCCGGCATCGTGCACGTCCTTGCCCAGCCAATGGCTGGTGCGATGCATGAAGAAACGCTTGTAGCTTTCGGATTCGATCACGGCGTCGAGCGAGCCGGGTAACAGCTTCAGGTCGATCATGCCCTGGGCCAGTATCTTCAGCGCCGCCTCGTGCGGCTCGACGAAGGTGGCGCCGGGGCGCACCGCTGCAATCGCCGCGGCCTGCGCGTCGAGCACCAGATCGTAGACATCGGCCTGCGGCCCGCTGAAGCGGCCATTCACCGGAAAGCTGCGTGTGATGTCGGAGGCATAGCCGCCGAGTTCGCCGCCGGCATCGATCAGCAGCAGATCGCCGTCGCGCAGCACCTGATCGTTGCCGACGTAATGCAGCACGCAGGCATTCGGCCCGCCGGCGACGATCGAGGTATAGGCGGGAAACTCGCAGCCCAGGCGGCGAAACTCGTGCAGCAGTTCGGCTTCGACTTCGTATTCGAAGCGGCCCGGGGCGACGAAGCGCATGGCGCGAATGTGGGCGCCGGCCGAGATCGCCGCGGCACGGCGCATGGTCTCGAGTTCGGTCGCATCCTTGACCAGGCGCATGGCATCGAGCTCGGCACGCACGTCGCGGATCGCCGCCGGGGCGCGCTTGCCGCTGCGGCTTTCGGCACGCACCTTGTTCAGCGCAGCGGCGATGCGGCCATCCCAGCCGGCATCGTGGCCGATGGAAAACCACAGCGCCGGCTGATCGGCCAGCAGTTCCGCCAGCTTGGCATCCAGTTCGCCGATGGCATGGGCTGCATCGAAACCGAATACTTCGCGGGCGCCCTCCGGGCCATGGCGGAAACCGTCCCAGATTTCCCGCTCAAGGTTCTTTTCGCGACAGAACAGGATGGCTTGCGGCGCCCCGTCGCCGCGGCCGACGACGATCACCAGCACCGCTTCCGGCTCGGTGAATCCGGTCAGATACTGGAAATAGCTGTCGGCACGGTAGGGAAAGTGGCTGTCCCGATTGCGCGGCTGCTCCGGCGCCGTGGGAATCACGGCAATGCCGCCCCCGCTGCGCGTCATGCGCTCGATCAATGAAAGTCGGCGCTGATGGTACGCCGCGAAACTGTGGCCGATGGCAGGCGGTGTGGTATCCATCGATTGATTATATGTCCCCGCGCGAAGGCGCCGGGGATGAAGCTTTGCACGCCGGGGCTTCCGCTTCGCGGGCCGGCATCCCCTGGTGGGATGGCGAGCGCAGCTCGGCGTCCAGTGCCGTCAGGCGCTGCGGCGTGCCGACATCGACCCAGCGCCCGCCATGCAGTTCGCCGGAGACCTGCCCCGCGGCCATCGCGGCGCGCAGCAGCGGCGCCAGTTTTGCCGGCTGGCCGCGCTCGATGCCGGCAAACAGTTGCGGGCGATAGATGCCGATGCCGGAGAAGGTATAGGCCTGCACGCCGGCGGCCGTGAGGTCGGCACTGACTTCCCGCCCGTTCAGCGCGAAGTCGCCGTGCGGATGATGCGACGGATTCGGCACCAGCACCAGATGTGCGAGATGGTTTGGCGCCGGCGACTGCAGGGCTTGCGCCACATCCCAATCGCACCAGGTGTCGCCGTTGATCACCAGGAAGGGGTTTTGATCGCCGAGCAAGGGCAGCGCGTTGGCGATGCCGCCGGCCGTCTCCAGCGCGCCTTCCGGCTCCGGTGAATACGTGATGGCCAGACGCCAGCGCGCGCCGTCGCCCAGCGCCGCCTCGATCTGCGCACCCAGATGGGCGTGATTGATCACGACCTCGCGCAGCCCGGCGCTGGCCAGGCGCTCCAGATGCCAGACGATCAGCGGCTTGCCGCCGGCTTCGAGCAAAGGCTTCGGCGTGTGGTCGGTCAGCGGCCGCATGCGTTCTCCGCGTCCTGCCGCCAATATCATTGCCTTCATGGGGCGCGGACCAACCGACTACTCACGACGGGTCCCGAGGCTGCCCGCGTCCATGGTGTAACCGAGCACGGTGACCTTGTCCTCGACCTTGTCGAGAATCTTGCGCAGCGGCGAGAGTTCGCTGTAGCGTTCGCAGGCCTTGCGCAGGTAGCGCGCCACCAGCGGCAGATCCTTGAGATAGCCGTCCTTGCCATCACGGTGGTAGAGCCGGGCGAAAATGCCCAGCACTTTCACATGGCGCTGCACGCCCATCCATTCGTAATCGCGGAAGAATTCGCCGAAATCGGCGGCGACCGGCAGCCCCGCCTTGCGTGCCTGCTCCCAGTAGCGGACCAGCCAGTCGAGGGCCAGGTCTTCGTCCCACTCGATATAGGCATCCTTCAGCAGCGAGACCATGTCGTAGCTGATCGGGCCATACACGGCATCCTGGAAATCGATGATGCCGGGATTGCCTGCGCCGTCGATGCGCATCAGGTTGCGCGAGTGATAGTCGCGATGGACGAAGACCTTCGGCTCCGCCAGATTCATGGCCAGGATGCGCTCGAAGACGGCCGCCAGACCCTGTCGTTCGCTGTCCGTGAGCACCAATTGATGGTGCTGCGCCAGAAACCACTCCGGAAACAGCTCGAGTTCCCGCCGCAACAGCGCCGCGTCATAGTCGGGTAGCGCGCCGGGGCGGCTGGCCTGCTGGATTTTTACCAGCGCGGCAATGGCATCGGCATAGAGCGGGGCGGCGTTGTCGGCGTCGAGCGCCTGCAGGTAGGTGCTGTCGCCGAGATCGGAAAGCAGCAGGAAGCCGCGCTCGAGATCCTGCGCCAGAACCTCCGGCACATGGGCCCCGGCGGCCTGAAACAACTGCTGCACGTGCAGCCAGGGCCGACAGTCTTCGTTCGCCGGTGGCGCGTCCATCACGATGCGGGTCGTGCCATCGTCCAGCGTGACGCGGAAGTAGCGACGGAAACTGGCATCGGCCGAGGCCGGCGCGAGCGTGAAACTCTCTCCCGGCCACAAGGCGTCCAGCCACGTCCTGATCTGCTTCTGGCGTTCCATATGCAAAGTGTTCGATAGGCGGAGACGGGCGCAAAAGCTTTGTCGGACAGCGCGTTCCGCAGGCGTGAAGTGTTAGAATTTGCGATTCTAGCATCGGCCGACAATGGCTTCCCCGGCATGCAGTGCGCCTGCTTTGCGTCTGCCTTGGGCCGTCACCGCTGCGCCAACTTACCGATACGGCATGTCTCAATCGCATCGCGGACAATTCGGCCCCGTTTCACTGCTTGTTCTGCTGGCGCTTCCTGCGGGTTCCGCAGCGGCGGACGCGCTACCGCCCTTGCGCATCAATCCCGCCCTGCTCGGTGCCGGCACCTTGCCGCCCGCCGCGCCGGCAGTTGCGCCCGCCAGTCCCGAACCCATCGTCGCTGCCAAGCCTCCTGTGCCCGCTCCGGTGCGAATCGAGCCGGCGCCAATGGCGCGTGTCGATCTGACTGCCGAGCAACCCCGGTCCATGGCTGCACCAGCAGCGCCAAGCGCCAAGACGGAGGCTGCGGCGCCCATGCCGGCGCCCAAGCCGGCCCCCTTGCCACAGACGGCTTTCAGCGAAGCACCGCGTCGTCCGCCGGAACCCGATCCGCTGCCGCAAACCGCGCCGCAGGCGGTAACCATCCAGAAGCCGCAGGAGCCGCCACAGGTCGCCGAACGCCGCAGCCTGCCCCCCCTCTACTCGGCCCTGGTCGCCGCAGGAGAACTGCCGGCGCCCAGCCTGAAGGGTTCCACGGCAGTCCTGCCCCACTTGAAGCAAACGGGCGAACAGTTGCCGACCTTCATCACGGCCGACCACATCGCCGGCAAGACCAATGTCGAAGTCGTCGCCGATGGCGACGTTGAATTGCGCAAACGCAATTCCATCCTGCTCAGTGACCGCCTGACCTACTGGCAGGATTCGGACGAGATGGAAGCCGAAGGCAATGTTCGCCTCTCCCGCGACGGCGACCGCGTGCGCGGCCCGAAGATGCGCATGAAGATGGACGACAGCACGGGCTTCTTCGAGCAACCCGAATACAGCATCCGCCGCATCAAGACCGGTTCGGCCGCAACGCTTTGGACCGGCACCGAGGAACGCGCATCGGCGAATCTGACGACCGGCCATGGCTCTGCAGCGCACATGGAGTTCGAGGGCGAGGGCAAGTATCGCCTGACCGATGCCACCTACAGCACCTGCACCCCGGTAGCCGGCCGCGATCCGGACTGGTTTGCCCGTACCACCGATTTGCGCCTCGACTACGACCGGGAAGTCGGCACTGCGCGCAACGCCACGCTTTACTTCCTCGGGGCGCCGATTCTCTACTCGCCGTGGATGAGCTTCTCGCTCAACCATGAGCGCAAGAGCGGCCTGCTGACACCCACCTTCGGTTCCACCAGCAGCGGGGGCATCGAATACACCCAGCCCTTCTACTGGAACATCGCGCCGAACATGGATGCGACGATTGCGCCGCGCTTCATGGCCAAGCGCGGCACGCTGTGGAACGGTGAATACCGTTATCTGCAACCGTCCTACAGCGGCACCATGCAGGGGCAATATCTGCCGGACGACAAACTCGAACACAAGCGGCGATCTGCCTATTCCGTGAACCACGCCCAGGACTTCGGCTCGGGGTTCTACGGGACGCTGGCCCTCAATGGCGCGTCCGACGGCACCTTCTTCAGCGATCTGGCCAGCGGCTCGTCGGTAATTGCCCAGACCAATTTGCTGCGCCAGGGCACGCTCAGCTACGGCAGCGACTGGTGGTCGGCATATCTGCTGGCGCAGAGCTACCAGACCCTGCAGGATCCCTCGCTGCCGCCGGTAACGGAGCCCTACGCGCGGCTGCCGCAGTTGTCCGTATATGCCAATCGCGGCGACCTGCCGTTCGGCATCAATTTTGGATTCAGCGGCGAGCACGTCAGCTTCCGCAATCCGACCCTGGTGCAAGGCCAGCGCTTTACGCTGTATCCGCAACTTTCGCTGCCACTGCAGACCGAGATCCTGAGCATCACGCCCAAGATCGGCCTGCATGCCACGCGCTACAGCCTGGACCGCCAGGCGGCCGGCACGCCGGACAAGCTCTCGCGCGACGTGCCGATCTTCAGCGTCGACTCGTCGGTGACCTTCGAGCGTGACGTGGCCTGGCTGGGCCAGGCGCTGACCCAGACCCTGGAGCCGCGGCTTTTCTACCTCTATGTGCCGGTGCGTGACCAAAGCCAGATCCCGGTGTTCGATACCGCCGCAACCGATTTCAATTTCGCACAGATATTCGCCGAAAATCGCTATGGCGGCGGCGACCGGATCGGCGACGCGAATCAGGCCACGGTCATGCTGACGTCGCGACTGCTCGATCCCCTGACCGGCGCCGAAACCATGCGCGCCGCGTTCGGCCAGCGCTTCTATTTCAGCACCCAGAAAGTCGGCCTGCCCGGCGAAATCCTGCGTAGCGACCGCCAGACGGATTTTCTCGGCTCGCTGTCGGGTCGCATTCTGCCCAAGACCTACGCCGACATCGGCGTCCAGTACAACCCGCGCCTGAATCGCATGGAGCGGCTCAACGTCGGCGGACGCTACCAGCCGGAAGCCGGCAAGGTGCTCAATGCCGGCTACCGCTATTCGCGCGACCAGCTCGGCCAGGTGGACATCTCCGCCCAGTGGCCGATATGGGGCGGCTGGCACGCGGTGGGCCGCTTCAATTACTCGACCAAGGACCGGCGCATGATCGAAACTGTCGCCGGCCTCGAGTACGACGGCGACTGCTGGGTGGCCCGTGTCGTCCTGCAGCGCCTGGCCACCCAGACGCAGCAATCGAATACCTCACTGTTCTTCCAGCTCGAACTGAACGGTTTCGCGAAGGTCGGATCCAACCCGCTGGACATTCTCAGACGCAACGTGCCCGGCTACGGCGTGATCAACCAGCAAGATACCGAGACACCTCTGACCACACCATGACTCTGCGCATCCTGCTGCTGCTCCTGTTCTCCGGCCTGACCCTGGTTCCGGCGCACGCTCAGACGCGGCGCGCAGCACCGCAGGAGGTCGACCGCATCATCGCCGTCGTCAACGAGGAGGCCATCACTGCCTTTGAGCTGCGCGCCCGGCTGGCCACCGTGGAGCGCCAGTTGCGTGCCCAGAACGTGCAGTTGCCACCGCGCGAAGTGCTCGAAAAGCAACTGCTCGAACGCATGATCACCGATCGCGTGCAAGTGCAGTTCGCCCGGGAAACCGGCCTGCGCATTTCCGACATCGAACTCGACGGCGCGATGCGCCGTATTGCCGAAGGCAACCGCCTCAGCTTGCCGGAGTTCCGTGCTGCATTGGAGAAGGACGGCATCTCCTGGGTCAAGTTTCGCGAGGAGATTCGCGAGGAAATCGTGCTGTCCCGCCTGCGCGACCGTGAGGTCGAGAGCCGCATCGTCGTCTCCGATGGCGAGATCGACAACTACCTGGCGAATCCCGACCAGGGCGGCAATGCAGGCAATGACGAGGTGCAGACCGCGCACATCGTCCTGCGCGTTCCGGAACAGGCCACCCCCGACCAGTTGATGCGCATCGGCGCCCGCGCCCAGGCCGCGCTCGACCAGATCCGTCGCGGTGAGAATTTCGCCAAGGTGGCCGCCAGTTATTCCGACGCACCCGATGGCCTCTCCGGCGGCGTCATGGGGACGCGACCGCTCGACCGCCTGCCGGCGCTCTACGCCGATGCCGTAGGGAAATTAAAACCGGGCGAGACCAGCGATATCCTGCGCAGCCCGGCCGGCTTTCATATCATCAAACTGATCGAGCGGCAGGGCGGTGGCAGCGCCAAGGCGGCGGTAGCGCTGAGGCAGTCGCGCGCACGTCATATCCTGATCAAGGTCAATGAACTCGTCTCCGAAGCCGAAGCGCGGCGCAAGCTGGTGGCGCTCAAGGAGCGGCTCGACAACGGCGCCGATTTTGCCGAACTGGCGCGCCTGCATTCCAACGATCTTTCCGCCGCCAAGGGCGGCGATCTCGGCTGGTTGTACCAGGGCGATACCGTGCCCGACTTCGAGAAGGCGATGGATGCGCTGAAGATCAACCAGATCAGCGAGCCGGTGCAGTCCCCCTTCGGCTTCCACCTGATCCAGGTGCTGGAACGCCGCACCGAAGATGCCAGTGCCGAGCGCCAGCGTCTGAGCGCACGCCAGGTGCTGCGCGAACGCAAGTCCGACGAAGCCTATCAGGACTGGGTCCGGCAAATGCGCGACCGCGCCTATGTCGAATACCGCAGCGAAGAACGCTGATCGTTCAGGGCCGCCGGTGATTGCGGTCACCTCCGGCGAACCGGCGGGAATCGGACCGGATATCTGCCTGCGCCTGGCCGAGCGCGAATGGCCGGCAAGGCTGGTGGTGCTGGGCGACCGCGACCTGTTGGCTGCGCGCGCAGTCCAGCTCGGCCTCGACGCCAGCCGCATCGAAATCCGCCATGTGCCGCTGCAGAAGTCGGCGCTGGCAGGACGCCTCGATGTTGCGAACGCCCGCTACGTGCTCGACATCCTCGATGCCGCGCTGGCCGGCTGCGTCGGCGGCGAGTATGCGGCGATGGTCACCGCGCCGGTGCACAAGGGCGTCATCAACGATGCCGGGATCGCCTTCAGCGGCCATACCGAATACCTGGCCGAGCACACTTCGACACCGCGCGTGGTGATGATGCTGGCCGGCGCTGGCTTGCGCGTCGCGCTGGCGACCACGCATCTGGCGCTGAAGGATGTCGCCGCCGCAATCACGCGCAGCGATCTGGAGACCACGATCCGCATCCTGCACGCCGATATGCAAACCAGGTTCGGCATCGCCGCGCCGCGCATCCTCGTCGCCGGACTCAACCCGCATGCCGGCGAAAGCGGCCACATGGGCCGCGAGGAGATCGAGGTGATCACGCCGGTGCTGGACAGGCTACGTGCGGAAGGTATGAATCTGATCGGCCCCTTGCCGGCGGATACGCTATTCACCAAAAATGTGCTGACCGGTTCCGACGCACAACTGGCCATGTACCACGATCAGGGCCTCGCCGTGCTCAAGTATGCGGCCTTCGACCAGGGCATCAACGTCACGCTCGGATTGCCGATCATCCGCACCTCGGTCGATCACGGCACGGCGCTGGATCTCGCCGGAAGCGGCAAGGCCTCGCCAACCAGCCTGTTCGCCGCCGTCGACGCGGCGATCGAAATGGTCTCGCGGCGGAGCGTGCCGCCCGCAGGGCCGCCCCAAGGGCGGCGCAGCCAAAACACGGAGCCGGTGCAACCGGCGAACCACCGTCACCCCCTTCCTCGGGAAGGGGGAGGGGGGGATGGCTAAATGTGTCAGCTGCTCGGCATGAACGGCAACACGCCGACCGACATCTGCTTTTCCTTCGAGGGTTTCCGCACTCGCGGCGGGCTCACCGATGTGCACAAGGACGGCTGGGGCATAGCCTTTTTCGAAGGGCCGGGCTGCCGTGTCTTTCTAGACGTCGAGCCTTCGGCGCATTCGGCCGTTGCCGAATTGGTGCGCCACTATCCGATCCATTCGAAAAACGTCATCGCCCACATCCGCAAGGCGACCCAGGGCCGCGTCGCACTGGAAAATACCCATCCCTTCCAGCGCGAACTGTGGGGCCGCTACTGGCTGTTCGCCCACAACGGCAACCTCAAGGACTTCGCGCCGACCCTCGACGGCAGCTTCGTCCCGGTCGGCGACACTGATTCGGAACTGGCCTTCTGCTTCCTGCTGCAACGCCTGCGCGCCGAATTCGGCCATGCCATGCCGTTGCGCCGCCCGATGTTCGATTTCCTCGCCGGCATCACGCGCGAAATCGCCGCCCACGGCGAATTCAATTTCCTGCTCAGCAATGGCAACTGCCTGTATGCCCACTGCGCCACCAAGCTCGCTTACATCGTGCGTCAGGCGCCCTTCGCCGTCGCCCACCTGAAGGACCAGGACGTCAGCGTCGATTTCAGCGAAGTGACCAACCCCGACGACCGCGTCGCCGTGATCGCCACACTGCCACTGACCGACAACGAAACCTGGACCGCCATGGAGCCCGGCACCCTGATGGTGTTCCACGGCGGCGTGCCGGCGGCCACGGCGCACACCGCATGAAATCCGTCGCCGGGCACACCGCCCGAAAAAGGTTCGGCCAGAACTTCCTGGTCTCCGACGGCGTGATCCGCAAGATCGTCGAGGCCATCGCGCCGCGCGCCGGCGACACCGTGGTCGAAATCGGACCGGGGCTGGGCGCCCTGACCGAACCGCTGCTGGAGCGCATCGATCATCTGCATGTGGTCGAGATCGACCGCGACCTCATCGCGCGCCTGCAGCAGCGCTTCCCGCCGCAACGGCTGACGATCCACCAGGGTGACGCGCTCGAATTCGACTTCGGCACGCTGAAAGGGTCGGGGCCGCTGAAAATCGTCGGCAACCTGCCCTACAACATTTCCAGCCCACTGCTGTTCCACCTGGTGCCATTCGCGCCGCTGGTCCATGACATGCACTTCATGCTGCAGAAGGAAGTCGTCGATCGCATGGTGGCCGAGCCCGGCAGCAAGGACTTCGGCCGCCTGTCGGTGATGCTGCAGTACCGCTATCACATGGAGCGCATGTTCATCGTGCCGCCTGGCGCCTTCAACCCCTCGCCGAAGGTCGACTCGGCCATCGTGCGCATGATCCCGGTCAACTTCTCGAAAGTCGGCGCCGGCGAGACGGCGCAGGACCCGGCGCTGTTCGCCAGGGTGGTCACCGCGGCGTTTTCGCAGCGGCGCAAGATGCTGCGCAACACGCTGCGCGAATTCATCAGCGAGGCAGATCTCGCCGCGCTGGGCATCACGCCCACGGCGCGTGCCGAAGACATCGCCGTGGCCGACTACGTGCGCCTCGCCAATACGCTGGCCGATCTTGCCCGCTGCTGAGCCACAGCCGCAAACGATTGCTGTCATCGGCGGCGGCCCGGCCGGCCTGATGGCGGCGGAAGTGTTGAGCAACGCCGGCCTGCGCGTCGAAGTCTTCGACGCGATGCCATCGGTGGCGCGCAAGTTCCTGCTGGCCGGCCGCGGCGGGCTCAACCTGACACACTCCGAGGCTCTCGACATCTTTGTGTCGCGCTATGGCACGCGCAGCGCCGAGGTCGGACGCTGGCTCGCCGGGTTCGGCCCGCAGCAGTTGCGCGACTGGGCCCACGACCTCGGCATTGCCACCTTCGTCGGCAGTTCCGGCCGCGTCTTCCCGCAGGAAATGAAGGCGGCGCCGCTGCTGCGCGCCTGGTTGCACCGGCTGCGTGGCACCGGCGTGGTTTTCCATGCGCGCCACCGCTGGCTGGGCTGGGATACCGACGGCGCCTTGCGCTTCGCCACGCCGGCGGGTGAGTCGAAAGTCGGCGCTGACGCCACGGTGCTGGCGCTGGGCGGCGGCAGTTGGGCGCGGCTGGGTTCGGATGGCGCCTGGGTGCCGCTGCTGGCGGCGCGCGGGGTCAATGTACAGGCGCTGCGTCCGGCCAATTGCGGTTTCAACGTGGCGTGGAGCGGGCACCTGCGCCAGCGCTTTGCCGGCACGCCGGTAAAGAACGTCAGCGCTGCGTATGTCGCGCCCGACGGCACGGCGATCGGGCGCGCGGGTGAATTCCTCATCACTGCCGATGGCGTCGAAGGCAACCTGATCTATGCGCTTTCGGCTGCGCTGCGCAACGGCATCGAAGCCGGCGGCAGTGCCACGCTGCAGATCGACCTCGTCCCGGAACGCGAATTGCAGCGCCTCACAAAAGACCTGTCTCATCCGCGCGGCCGCGATTCGCTGGCCAATCACCTGCGCCGACGCGCCGGCATATCCGGCGTCAAGGCAGCACTGCTGTATGAATGCGCGGCCGCAGCCGATCTCGCCAACCCGGAACGGCTTGCCGCATTGATCAAGGCCCTGCCGCTGCGCCTGGCCTCGCCGCGCCCACTCGACGAAGCCATCAGCAGCGCCGGCGGCGTCGATTTCGCGGCGCTCGACAACAACTTGATGCTGCAGGTGCTGCCGGGAATTTTTTGTGCCGGGGAAATGCTCGACTGGGAAGCGCCGACCGGCGGCTATCTGCTGACCGCCTGTTTCGCCAGCGGACGCGCCGCGGGGCTGGGGGTGCTGCGCTGGCTGGCTCGGGTGCAGCCGGCCATGGCCGACCCGCACCCGGTCAGATGAAGCTTCAGGCCTGCTTCTTCACCGCACAGGTGCTGAAGCCGAACATCGCGTAAGGCGGGCACCAGCCGATGACGCCGGTGGCCAGGGGCACTACGCCGATCCAGGCCCACACCGGACCGCCCATGGCAGCCCAGCCAACCAGTCCAAGACCTGCAGCAATACGAATCACGCGGTCGATGCCGCCAACGTTCAGTTTCATGGTGTTCTCCTTTTGGGGTTGTGCAACAGTGGGTGCATTACACCAGTTGCGCCGCCGCCTGACTGTAACCTAAGT
Organism: Sulfuritalea sp.; assembly: GCA_022842325.1. Taxonomy (GTDB): domain Bacteria; phylum Pseudomonadota; class Gammaproteobacteria; order Burkholderiales; family Rhodocyclaceae; genus Sulfuritalea. Next base: position 19,096 of record JALHPU010000021.1, read on the forward strand.
CACAGAGGCCACCCGGCGCAAACCCGCGGCATCGAGCAGCTCGACCTGCTCGCGGCCGAGCTTGACCAGGCCCTGCTCGGCAAAACCCTTCAACAGGCGGCTGACCATTTCGCGCACGCTGCCCAGTTCGTCGGCCAGTTGCTGGTGCGTGGCATGCACCACGCGCCCCTTGCCCAGCAGCAAGGCCGCCAGACGCTGGTCGAGCTTGCGGAAGGCCACTTCCTCGACCAGTTGCATCAATTCGGCCATGCGCTCGGAGAACAGCGCAAAGACGAAGTTGCGAAACACCGGTTCGGCCAGCATTTCCTCGAACAAGGGCCGCGGCAGCAGGGCCAGCGTGGTCGGGCCTTCGCTGACGCCACGCGCGTTGTAGTCGGCGTGGCCGAGCAGGCAACTGGAGCTGATGATGCAGCTTTCGCCGGCCAGCACCCGATACAGCGGCAGCTCGCGCCCGCTGGGGCTGAGCTTGACGACGCGGATCGCTCCCTCGAGCACGAAAGGAAAGCCGCGGCAGGGCTGGTGTTCGTCGAATACGACGGTGGCGCCGGGCACCGCCAGCCTCTGCATGGAATCGACAATCCGCTGCAACAGGCCGGCCGGCAGCTTGCCCAGCACCGGATAGAGCGCCACCAGCTCCGCGGGCTTCATGTCGGCCCCAGCTCCAGCGTCGCCATCACCGGCGCATGGTCGGAAGGACGCTCCAGCTTGCGCGGCGCCTTGTCGATGACGCAGGCCCGGCATGCGGCAGCGAGCGGCGGCGAGAGCAGGACATGGTCGATGCGCAGCCCGCGATTGAGGCGGAAGCCCATCTGCCGGTAATCCCACCAGGAATAGAGTTTCGGCGCTTGCTCGAACAGGCGGAAGGCATCGGCCAGGCCCAGCCCGAGAAAATTCCGGAAGGCCGCACGCTCCGGCTCGCTGCAAAGGATCTGGTCCTTCCAGGCGGCGGGGTCATGCACGTCGCGGTCGTCCGGCGCGATGTTGTAGTCGCCGAGCAGGGCCAGTTGCGGCCAGCGCTGCAGGTCGTCGCGCAGCATCGCGGCGAGCGCCGCCAGCCAGCGCAGCTTGTAGGCGTACTTGTCGGAGCCGACTTCCTGGCCGTTGGGCATGTAGGCGCAGACGATGCGCAGGCCGTTCACTGTGGCGGCGAGCACGCGCTTCTGTTCGTCGGCAAAGCCGGGAATATCAGAGCGCACATCCTCGAGTGCGCCGCGCGCGAGGATGGCAACGCCGTTATAGGTCTTCTGCCCGTTGTGCGCGGCATGGTAGCCGGCGGCTTCCAGTTCGGCATAGGGAAAGACCTTGTCCTCCTGCTTGGTTTCCTGCAGGCAGAGCACGTCGGCCTGCGACGTCGCCAGCCAGTCGAGAACGTGCGGCAGGCGCACCTTGAGCGAATTCACGTTCCACGTGGCGATCTTCATGCGGCGATGATACCCGAGCAACCGACTGTCTATAATCAAAGCGAGGCCTGCACAAGGCGCGGATGCGGAGGTGCATCATGTTCGACTCGCCGATTGAACCCTGCCCGGTATGCGGAGAAATGGTCGTGCTGGATCAGACCCAGTCCGAATGCGCCCGGGAACACCATTGCAGCAGCGAAACCCTGTGTCCGCTGCGCATGTGCTTCACCGGCATCGATTTCCACATTGCCCAGTCCAAGGAAGCCCTGCTCAAGCAAGGCTATTGAGGAAGCTGCCAAGCGCCGGCACAGAAGTTATATCTACGGCAAAGCCGGAGACGGTATCCCTTGCGGACGGCGCTGGTGCTACGCCGAATCAGGCCGCCACGGTCATGCCGTTGTGGCGCAGCAAGGCGTCCGGTTGCGGATCGCGGCCGCGGAACGCCCTGAAGGATTCGAGCGCCGGACGCGAACCGCCGACGGAAAGAATCTCCCGCCAGAAGCGTTCGCCGATCGCGGGATCGAGCGTCGTGCCGGCTGTCCTGGCCGCTTCTTCGAAAGCTTCGTAGGCATCGGCCGAAAGGACCTCGGCCCATTTGTAGCTGTAATAGCCGGCCGCATAGCCACCTCCGAAAATGTGCGAGAAGCTCTGCGGAAAGCGGTTCCATTCCGGCGGCGGCAGCACCGCCACTTCCTTGCGCACGACAGCCAGCAAGTCCATGAAGTTGCGGCCGGCACCGGGGACGAATTCGCTGTGCAGCAGCAGGTCGAACAGGCCGAACTCGATCTGGCGCAGGATCTGCAATCCGCTTTGGAAATTCTTCGCCGCGATCATCTTGTCGAAGAGCGCGCGCGGCAGCGGCTCGCCGGTTTCGGCGTGGCCGGTCATGCCGGACAGCACATCCCATTCCCAGCAGAAATTTTCCATGAACTGGCTCGGCAGTTCGACCGCATCCCATTCGACGCCGTGGATGCCCGACACCGGCAGTTCGTCCACTTGCGTCAGCAGATGGTGCAGGCCGTGGCCGCATTCGTGGAACAGCGTGATCACGTCATCGTGGCTGAAGGTGGCTGATTTATCACCGACTGGGGACGGGAAATTGCAGTTGAGGTAGGCCACCGGCGTCTGCACCCCGCCGCGGATGCGACGGCGGGTGATCGCCTCGTCCATCCACGCGCCGCCGCGCTTGGTTTCGCGGGCATAGAGATCAAGGTAGAACTGGCCGATCAGCTTGCCTTCGCGCTCGATGCGAAAGAAGCGCACGGCCGGATGCCACACCGGCGCGGCATCGGGTGCCAGCTTCACGGCAAAAAGCGACTCGATGACGCGGAACAGGCCGGCCAGCACTTTCGGCTCGGGAAAATACTGCTTCACCTCGTCGTCGGAAAAACTGTAGCGCTGCTGCTTGAGCCTTTCCGCAGCCCAGGACAAGTCCCAGCTTTCCAGGCTTTCCATGCCGAGTTCACGCTGCGCGAATTCGCGCAGCTCGGCGACATCGCGCACGGCAAAGGGTCGGGCTTTTCTTGCCATGTCGCGCTGAAAAGCCGCGACCTGGGCTGGCGTATCGGCCATCTTGGTCGCCAGCGAGACTTCTGCGAAATTGCCGTAACCGAGCATCTGCGCTTCTTCATGGCGCAAAGCCAGCAGGCGCTCGATCAGCGGACCGTTGTCGCGCTCGGCCGGGCCGAACTCCGAGGCCCGCGTGGCGTAGGCGCGATACATGCGCGCGCGCAGGGAGCGAGAGTCGCAGAACTGCAGCACCGGAATGTAGGACGGCGCATGCAGGGTGAACTTCCAGCCTGGCTTGCCGTCCTTCTCCGCGGCAGCCCGCGCCGCGGCTTTCGCATCCTCGGGCAGACCCGCAAGGTCAGCTTCGTCCTCGATCCATTCGGCATGGGCGTTGGTCGCGTCGAGCACGTTTTCGGAGAACTTCGCACCGAGCGCCGACAGCTCTTCCTGAATTTCCTTGAAGCGCGGCTTCTGCTCCTCGGGCAACTCGGCGCCGGACAGCCTGAAATCGCGCAGTTCGTTTTCGATGATGCGGCGCCGGGCCGACGACAGTGCCGGAAACTCCGGGCCTTCGGCCAGTGCCTTGTACTTGGCGAACAGCGCCAGATTCTGCCCAAGGTCGGCAAAGAAGCTCGATACCTCGGGCAGCATGGCGTTGTAGGCCTCGCGCCAGGGCGGCACGTCATTGACCGAATGCAGATGGCCGACGATGCCCCAGGCACGCGACAGGCGCTCGCCTGTGTCCAGCATCGGCTGCACAAAGGTGTCCCAGGTCGGGGCCGTGTCCGTCGCGATCAGGCCTTCGATCAGGGCGCGGTTTTCGGCCAGCAGTTGACGGATGGCGGGAGTGACGTGTTCGGGCTGCACCGTATCAAAGCGCGGCAGCCCGCTGAAATCGAGCAATGGATTCATTGGTTGCAGATCGGGGTGGGGGACGCTGTTTCAAGTGCCCGTGGCGGGCGGGCGCGGCATGGCAGGACACGAGTTCGCCACCGGCTCGACCAGATCCCGGTAGGCATGAAAACTGGCATGGCCGAGCCAGGGCATGACCAGAACCAGCCCGACCAGGGCCGTGGCGAAGCCGAAGCCGGTCAGCAGCATGATGATGACGGCCCAGAATGCCAGCGGCAGCGGGTTTTCGGCGACTGCATTGATACTGGTGGTCAGCGCGCTAATCAGGTCGCAACGGCGGTCGATCAGCATCGGCATCGACACCACGCTGAGGGCGAACACCACGGCCGCGAGGACGCCACCGGCGCCCATGTACACGAAGAACATCAGGTAGTGCTGCGGGTTGATCAGCACCTGGATCATCAGGTCCAGCGGCTCCCGCGGCGGCCCATGGTAAAACACGGCCACAATCACCGCCGAGATCACCTGCCACAGCGTGCCGGCGAGGATCGACAGCAGGCCGAAACCGATCATGCACGAGGGATTGCGCTTCCAGGCCAGCATGGAGTCGCCCAGTGTTACCGGTTCATTGGCGAGATAGCGGCGCGACAGTTCGTAGAGCCCTGCGGCGAGCATCGGCGCGACCAGCAGGAAGCCGGTGATGGCGGCAGCGAAGAGATACGGCAGGCTGGCCGTGACACCCAGTATCACGGCGCCGGTCACGGCGACCGCAATGCCATAGAACAGGCTGGCCCCGGGCTGGCGCCATAGATCGCGCCAGCCGCGCCCCAGCCAGCCCAGCGGCGCGCCAAAACCGATCCGCCGTACACCGGGAAGGATTCGGCAGGACTCGGTGCAATGCGCCGGCGGGGCCGCGACGGGATCGGTCATGGGACGCAATGCGGCAACGGCATCAGACTGCCTGGGTGCCCGTCAGGCGGGTCAACGCCTCGAGATAGTTGGCGGTGGTCTTGTCTATGATGTCCTGCGGCAGCTTCGGCCCCGGGGCCGTCTTGTTCCAGTCCAGGGTTTCCAGGTAATCGCGGACGAACTGCTTGTCGAAACTGGGCGGGCTGATGCCGAGCTTGTAGCGGTCGGCGGGCCAGAAGCGCGAGGAATCGGGCGTCAGCACCTCGTCGATCAGGTATAGGCGGCCCTCCTCGTCCTGGCCGAATTCGAACTTGGTGTCGGCGATGATGATGCCGCGCACGCGGGCGAATGCCGCCGCCTCGCGATACAGGCGCAGCGTGGTTTCCCTGACCGTCTTGGCCAGGCCGGCGCCAAGCAGCTGCTCGACGGTGGCGTAATCGATGTTTTCGTCATGATCGCCCATCTCGGCCTTGGTCGCCGGAGTGAAGATCGGTTCCGGCAGCTGCTGCGCCATCTGCAGGCCGGGCGGCAGTGCGATGCCACATATCGCGCCCGTCGCCTGGTAGTCCTTCCAGCCCGAGCCGATCAGATAACCGCGCGCCACGGCCTCGATCGGCAGCGGCTTGAGGCGCCTGACCACCAGTGCGCGGCCGCGCACCTGTACCTTGTCATCTTCGCCGGTAACCACCGTCTCGGGATCGATGCCGGTCAGCTGATTGGGCACCACATGGGCCAGCTTGCCGAACCAGAAATTGGCGACCGCGGTGAGGACCGCACCCTTGCCCGGAATCGGGTCGGGCAGGATCACGTCGAAGGCCGACAGGCGATCCGTGGTGACAATCAGCAGCTTGTCTTCGCCCACGGCGTAGATGTCGCGCACCTTGCCGCGACCTAGCAGCGGCAGGCTCTTGATGGTGGATTCGAACAGTGGCGGCGTGGCGATGGGCATGGTTTGCTCTGAACGGATGGATTATTCGCGAACGTAGGCTTTGCCGCGATTTTCGTCGGCATCTTCGCGGTAGGGGTAGCGCACGTGGCCATAACGAATCGCCAGTACGGCCACGGTCAACAGGAGTATTGCGGCAGTGACCGCCAGCATGCGCCATTCGCTCATCTCCTTGAGATCGAGGATCAGGTAGCGCGCCAGCGCCACCATGCCGATATATAGCGGGAAGCGCACCGGCAACTGCCCCGACCGGAAGTACTGGCCGATCATGGCCAGCACCTCGAGGTAGAGGAACATCAGCAGCAGGTCGGCCAGCGCGACCCGGTGCGATTCGACCATCACCATCGCCTCCTGATACATGGCAATGGTGGTAGCGAAGGCAATTACCAGCAGGCCGGCATACTCGACCAGGTCGAGACCACTGCTGAAAAATTTGCGCAGCCGATCGAAGGTATGGGATTGGATGTTCATGCCAGAAAAGGAAAGGCCGCCCGAGCGGGGCGGCCCCTTAATTTACCGCAAATTGCCGCTTACTTCACGATCGCGTTGAGTTCGCCCTTCTTGTAGCGCTCGGCCATCTTTTCCAGTGACATCGGCTTGATCTTGCCGGCCTGTCCGGCACAGCCGAAGGCCGTATAGCGAGCCACGCAGATTTCCTTCATCGCCTTGCGCGCTGCCGCGAAGTACTTGCGCGGATCGAAATCCTTGGTGTTCTCGGCGAGGTACTTGCGTATTGCCCCGGTCGACGCCATGCGCAGGTCGGTATCGATGTTGATCTTGCGCACGCCGTGCTTGATGCCCTCAACGATTTCCTCGACTGGCACGCCATAGGTTTCACCCATGGTGCCGCCGTACTGGTTGATGATCTTGAGCCAGTCCTGCGGCACCGAGGAAGAACCGTGCATCACCAGATGGGTATTCGGGATGCGGGCGTGAATTTCCTTGATGCGGTCGATGCGCAACACGGCGCCGGTGGGCGGCCGCGTGAACTTGTAGGCGCCGTGCGAGGTGCCGATGGCAATCGCCAGCGCATCCACGCCAGTGGCCTTGACAAATTCAGCGGCTTCGTTCGGATCGGTCAGCAACTGGTCGTGCGACAGCGCGCCCTCGGCACCATGGCCGTCTTCCTTCTCGCCCATACCGGTTTCCAGCGAGCCCAGGCAGCCCAGTTCGCCTTCGACCGACACGCCGATGGCGTGCGCGATGTCGACCACGTGCTTGCTGACGCGCGCGTTGTACTCGAAGCTGGCCGGGGTCTTGGCATCTTCCTGCAGCGAGCCGTCCATCATCACGCTGGAGAAGCCCGAGCGCATCGACTGGATGCAGATCGCCGGGCTGGCGCCGTGGTCCTGGTGCATCACGATCGGGATGTCGGGGTGGGTTTCGATCGCGGCCTCGATCAGGTGGCGCAGGTAGGGCTCGCCGGCATATTTGCGGGCGCCGGCCGAGCCCTGCATGATCACCGGGCTGTTGGTCTCCTGCGCGGCTTCCATGATGGCCTGGATCTGCTCCAGGTTATTGACGTTGAAGGCCGGCAGGCCGTAGCCGTTCTCGGCGGCGTGATCTAGCAGTTGACGCATGGAAACCAGGGGCATGGCAATCTCCTCAGAATGAATTCAGTGTGACTCGTTGGACGGCTTATTGGTTCGAGCGATGCTCGCCCACCTTGACAATCTTCATGGTGTTGGTGCCGCCGGGTTTGCCGATCGGCTCGCCGATGGTCAGCACGATCAGATCGCCGACTTCGACGGCGCCGGCAGCTATCAGGGCCTCCTCGGCATCGAGCAGCACCTGGTCACGATCCTGACCGCTTTGGCGCATCATGACCGGAAATACACCCTTGAAAATGCTGACCTTGTAGCGTGTCCTCACTTCCTGGGTCAGGGCATAGATCGGGATGCCCGTATTGAGGCGCGACATCCACAGCGCGGTCGAACCGGATTCGGTCAGCGAAGCGATGGCCTTGACCTTCAGGTGATGCGCGGCAAATAGCGCGGCCATGGCGATCGACTGGTCGATTCGGGTAAACACACGATGCAGAAAATGCGTATCGAGAGGGAAATCGGAGGATTTTTCAGCTTCGACGCAGATGCGCGCCATCGCCTCGACCGTCTGCACCGGATAGTCACCGGTCGCGGTTTCCGCCGAGAGCATCACCGCGTCGGTACCATCGAGTACGGCATTGGCGACGTCCGAGACTTCGGCGCGGGTCGGTACCGGGCTGTGGATCATCGATTCCATCATCTGCGTCGCCGTGATGACGAATTTGTTGAACTCGCGCGCGGTGCGGATGATGCGTTTTTGCAGGGCCGGCACCGCCGCGTCGCCAACCTCGACCGCGAGGTCGCCGCGCGCCACCATGACGCCATCGGTAGCTTCGAGAATGTTGTTGAGGTTCTCGATCGCCTCGACGCGCTCGATCTTGGCCACCAGCAGTGCGCTCGAACCTGCCGCTGTCAGAAGCGCTCGCGCCAGACGCATGTCATCGCCCGACTTGGGAAAGGACACCGCCACATAGTCGATGCCGATGCTGGCCGCGGTGCGGATGTCCTCCATGTCCTTGGCCGTCAGGGCTGGTGCGGTAAGCCCGCCGCCCTGCTTGTTGATGCCCTTGTTGTTGGAGAGTTCCCCGTCGTGGCGATTGCGGCAGCGGATTTCCTTGCCCTGCACCTGCAGCACGTCGAACACGGTGCGACCGTCATCGAGCAATAGCACGTCGCCGGCGCGCACGTCCTTGACCAGATCCGGATAGTCGAGCCCCACCCGCCCCTCGTCGCCCAGGGTGCAGGCGGCATCGAGTATGAATTCCTGGTTGGCCTTGATTTCGACCGGACCGGATGCGAACTTGCCGATGCGGATCTTGGGGCCCTGCAGATCCGCCATGACGCCAACCGTGCGCCCGGCCTCATGCGCCGCCGCCCGCAGCGCATCGACCCGCTGACGATGGTCGTCAGCCGTGCCGTGGGAAAAGTTGATGCGGACTACATCCACCCCCGCCGCGACCAGCGCCAGCATGCGCTCGGGACTGCTCGACGCAGGACCGAGCGTGGCAACGATCTTGGTTGAGCGCTGAAGCGATGCCGTCATCCAGCCGCCCGCTGTTCGAGCATCTCGACCGCCGGCAGCTTCTTGCCTTCGAGAAACTCGAGGAAGGCCCCACCGGCTGTGGAAATATAGGAGACCTTGTCGTAGATGTCGTACTTCTGGATCGCCGCGATGGTGTCACCGCCGCCCGCGAGCGTGAAAGCCTTGGTGTTGGCGATGGCCATGGCGATGGCCTTGGTACCCTCACCGAACTGGTCGAACTCGAACACGCCGACCGGGCCGTTCCAGACCACGGTACCCGCCTTCATGATGATGTCGACCAGTTCCTGCGCCGATTTCGGACCAATGTCGAAAATCATGTCGTCATCAGCGACGGCACCGGCATCCTTCGCCACCGCCGGCTCGGCGGCATCGAACTTCTTGCCGCAGACCACATCGACAGCGATCGGAATCGTGGCGCCGCGCGCCGTCATCTTCCTCATCAGCGCCTGGGCGGTGGGCACCAGATCGTCCTCGCACAGCGACTTGCCGACGTTCTTTCCCGATGCCTTGAGGAAGGTATTGGCGATGCCTCCGCCGACCACCATCTGGTCGACCTTTTCCGAGAGCGCTTCGAGCACGGTGAGCTTCGTCGACACCTTGGAACCGCCGACAATGGCCACCATCGGCCGCGCCGGGGTCGCCAGTGCCTTGGTCAGGGCTTCGAGTTCCTCGGCCACCAGCAGGCCGGCGCAGGCCGCCGGCGCATACTGGGCGACGCCGTAAGTCGAGGCCTCGGCGCGATGCGCGGTACCGAAGGCGTCCATGACGAACAGATCGCACAGCGCCGCATACTTGCGTGCCGTGGCTTCGACGTTCTTCTTCTCGCCCTTGTTGAAGCGGCAGTTCTCCAGCACCACGACTTCGCCGGCAGCGACCTCGAAACCACCGTCGACCCAGTCGCGGATCACGCGTACCGGCTTGCCCAGCTTGGCAGCCATGACCTCGGCCACCGGTTTGAGCGAGTTCTCCTCGGCATAGACGCCCTCCTCGGGGCGACCAAGGTGCGAGGTCACCATCACCTTCGCGCCGGCCTTGAGGCACAGCTCGATGGTCGGCATCGAGGCGGTGATGCGTGCGTCGGAAGTGACCTTGCCGTCCTTGACCGGCACGTTGAGATCGGCGCGAATGAAAACGCGCTTGCCGGCCAGGTCGAAATCGGAAAGACGTTTGAACGTCATTGCGCGTATCCCCCCGGCTTACTTCGCGACGTGCTTGACGAAGCGCAGCATGTTGCAGGTGTAACCGTACTCGTTGTCGTACCAGGCGACGACCTTGACGAAGGTCGAGTCCAGTGCAATGCCGGCTTCGGCGTCGAAGGTCGACGGTAGCGGGCTGCCGCGGAAGTCGGTGGCGACGACCTTCTCCTCGGTGTAGCCGAGGATGCCCTTCATGGCGCCCTGCGAGGCGGCCTTCATGGCGGCGCATATCTCGGCGTAGGAGGCCTCCTTGGTCAGTTCCACGGTCAGGTCGACCACGGATACATCCGAGGTCGGTACGCGGAAGGACATGCCGGTGAGCTTCTTGTTGAGTTCCGGAATCACCACGCCGACGGCTTTGGCGGCGCCGGTCGAGGACGGGATGATGTTCTCGAGGATGCCGCGACCGCCGCGCCAGTCCTTGTTCGACGGGCCATCGACGGTCTTCTGCGTCGCCGTGGCGGCATGCACCGTGGTCATCAGGCCGCGCTTGATGCCCCAGTTGTCGTGCAGCACCTTGGCCACCGGAGCCAGGCAGTTGGTGGTGCAGGAGGCGGCGGAAACGATCTTCTCGCCGGCATATTTGGCATGGTTCACGCCGAACACAAACATCGGCGTGTCATCCTTCGACGGCGCCGACTGCACGACCTTCTTGGCACCGGCGGCGATGTGCTTCTCGCAGCTTTCCTTGGTCAGGAACAGGCCCGTCGATTCGATCACCAGGTCGGCGCCGATCTCGTTCCACTTCAGCTCGGCGGGATCCTTCAGCGCAGTGAGGCGGATCTTCTTGCCATTGACGATCAGGTTGTTGCCTTCGACGGCGATGTCGCCCTTGAAGTTGCCGTGCACCGAGTCGTACTTCAGCATGTAGGCCAGATAGTCGGGCTCCAGCAGGTCATTGATGCCGACGATCTCGATGTCCGAGAACTCAGCCTCTTTGGCGACGGCGCGAAACACCATGCGGCCGATGCGACCGAAACCGTTGATACCGACTTTGATAGCCATTTGGATACTCTCCTGATAGTGATTTAAATGAGTTGCTCGACTGCCTTCACGACGTTTGCCGCCGTGAAGCCGAATTCCTTGAATAGCTGACCGGCGGGCGCCGACTCGCCGTAGCGATCGAGCCCGATCACGACGCCGTCGAGGCCAACGTACTTGTACCAGCCGTCGCTGACACCGGCTTCGATGGCGACGCGCGGCACACCCTGCGGCAGCACGGACTCGCGGTAGACGGCATCCTGACGATCGAAAATGTTGGTGCAGGGCATCGAAACGACGCGCACCGGAATCTCGGCTTCCATCGCCGCCTGCGCCTTGAGGGCGATTTCCACCTCGGAACCGGTAGCGATGATGACCGCCTTTGCTTTGCCGTTCTTCGCCTCGGAAATGACATAGCCGCCGCGCGCGATGCTGGCGATCGTCGCCGCATCGCGCGGCACGAAGGGCAGGTTCTGCCGCGAAAGGCACAGCGAGGTCGGACCGGTCAGCCTCTCCACCGCGGCGATCCATGCCACCATGGTTTCCACCGTGTCGCAGGGACGCCACACATCCATGTTGGGAATCATGCGCAGCGTGGCGGTCTGTTCCACCGGCTGGTGGGTCGGGCCGTCTTCGCCGAGGCCGATCGAGTCATGCGTGAACACGTGGATCACGCGCTGCTTCATCAGTGCCGCCATGCGCAGGGCATTGCGGGCGTATTCGGAGAACATCAGGAAGGTGCCGCCGAAGGGCAGCACGCCGCCATGCAGCGCCATGCCGTTCATGATCGCGGCCATGCCGAATTCGCGCACGCCGTAGGAAATGTAGTTGCCCGTGCTCTTGCCGGAAACGGCCTTGCAACCGGCCCAGTTGGTCAGGTTGGAGCCGGTCAGGTCGGCCGAGCCGCCGAGGAACTCGGGCAGGGCCGGTGCCAGGGCGTTGATGGCGATCTGCGAAGCCTTGCGCGTGGCGACGGTTTCCGCCTTGGCATTGACCGCCTCGATGGCCTTTTTGGCATGATCTGCCCAGTTGGCGGGCAGTTGATTGGCCATGCGCCGCCTGAATTCGGCGGCTTCGGCGGGAAAGGCCTTGGCGTAGGCGTCGAACTTGCGATTCCAGTCGCCCTCGCGTTCGGCGCCTTTCTTCTTCGCATCCCATCCGGCGTAGACGTCCTGCGGAATCTCGAACGGGGCATGCGCCCAGCCGATGCGCGCGCGCGTGGCGGCGATTTCGGCATCGCCCAATGGCGCGCCATGCACATCGTGAGTGCCGGCCTTGTTGGGTGAGCCCAGGCCGATCACCGTCTTGCAGCAGATCAGCGAAGGCTTGTCGGTAACGGCCTTGGCGGCCTCGATAGCGGCGTTCAGCGCCATCGGATCATGGCCGTCGACGTTCGGCACGACGTGCCAGCCGTAGGCCTCGAAGCGCTTCGGGGTGTTGTCGGTGAACCAGCCCTCGACGTGGCCGTCGATGGAAATGCCGTTGTCGTCCCAGAACGCGGTCAGCTTGCCCAGGCCCCAGGTGCCGGCCAGCGCGCAGGATTCGTGCGAGATGCCTTCCATCAGGCAGCCGTCGCCAAGGAATGCATATGTGCGGTGATCGACGATCTCGTGGCCGGGACGGTTGAATTCAGCGGCCAGCAGTTTCTCGGCCATGGCCATGCCGACGGCATTGGTGATGCCCTGGCCGAGCGGGCCAGTGGTGGTCTCGATGCCCGCGGTGTAGCCGTATTCGGGGTGTCCCGGCGTCTTGCTGTGCAACTGCCTGAACTGTTTCAGGTCGTCGATCGACAGATCGTAGCCGGTCAGGTGCAGCAAGGAATAAATCAGCATCGAGCCGTGACCATTGGACAGTACGAAGCGGTCGCGGTCGGCCCATTTCGGATTGGCCGGATTGTGGCGCAGGTGGCGGTTCCACAGTACTTCGGCGATTTCCGCCATGCCCATCGGCGCACCCGGGTGTCCGGAATTGGCCTTCTGCACCCCGTCCATGGCAAGGGCGCGGATGGCGTTGGAAAGATTGGAACCCACGGAGACGGGTGCAACTGCGGAAACGGCGGACAGGTTGGTCATGGCGGCTCGAATTTGAAAGGACGGAACGGGTTCCATCCGGGTAGCCCGGTATTATCGGCGAAACCGGGTGGATCGCGCTAGGTAGACAGCTAGGTACTTGATTCGCTGAAGCTCATGCCCGCTTGCGGTTTTCCATCATGCGCAGGATCAGCGGCGTGAAGATCAGTTGCATCGCCAGTTCCATCTTGCCGCCGGGCACCACGATGATGTTGGGCCGCGACATGAAGGAGTCATGGACCATCGACAGCAAATAGGGAAAGTCGATGCCCTTCGGATTGGCGAAGCGGATCACCACGAAGCTCTCGTCGGCGGTCGGAATGTCGCGGGCGATGAAGGGGTTCGAGGTATCGACCGTCGGCACCCGCTGGAAATTGATGTGGGTACGCGAGAACTGCGGCGTGATGTAGTTGACGTAGTCGGGCATGCGGCGCAGGACGGTATCCACCACGGCTTCGGTCGAGTAGCCGCGCTGGCTCTTGTCGCGCTGCAGTTTCTGGATCCACTCGAGGTTGATGATCGGCACCACCCCCACCAGCAGGTCGGCATGCTGTGCGACATTGACCTTGTCGGTCACCGCCGCGCCATGCAGGCCCTCGTAGAACATCAGGTCGGTGCCGGGCTCGATGTCTTGCCAAGGGGTGAATTCCCCCGACTGCTGGCCGTAGGGCGCGGCTTCCTCGGCATTGTGCAGATACTTCCTGACCTTGCCCTTGCCGGTTTCGCCGTAGCCCTTGAACAGTCCCGCGAGTTCCTCGAGAAGATTGGCTTCCGGACCGAAATGGCTGAAATGGTTGTTGCCCTGCAGTCGCGCCTCTTCTGCCGCCGCCTTCATGGCCTTGCGGTCGAAGCGATGAAACGAATCGCCCTCGACGATGGCCGCCTTGAGCTTTTCGCGGCGGAATACCAGGTCGAAGGACTTGGTGACCGTGGACGTGCCGGCGCCGGAGGAACCGGTAATGGCAACAACGGGGTGCTTGACCGACATGGGAGCCTCCTGGCTTAAAGTCTTATTGCGTCCTGAACAGCGAGCGCGTTGAAAACAAGGGCGAATCAAAGGTATCCGGTTCCTTGCCGTTGGCGTAATCGGCGTGGTAGCCGGCAAGACGCTCGACTTCGTGCTTTGAGCCGAAGATCAGCGGTACGCGCTGGTGCAGGTCCGTCGGAGTAATTTCCATTACCCGTTCGCGTCCCGTGGTCGAGGCGCCACCGGCCTGCTCGATGAGGAAGGAAATCGGATTGGCCTCGTACATCAGCCGCAGCCGACCAGGCCTGGTGGCATCCTTGCTGTCCTTCGGGTACATGAAAATCCCGCCGCGGGTCAGGATGCGGAAAGTCTCGGCCACCAGCGAGGCGACCCAGCGCATGTTGAAGTCCTTGGCCCGGGGCCCAGTCTTGCCGGCCAGGCACTCGGCCACGTAACGCTTCACCGGGGCTTCCCAGAAACGCTCGTTGGAGGCATTGATGGCAAACTCGTGCGCATCGTTCGGAATGCGCATCCGGGGATGGGTGAGGATGAATGCGCCGATGTCTCGGTCCAGCGTGAAGCCGTCGACGCCGTCTCCCGTGGTCAGCACCAGCATGGTCGATGGCCCGTACAGTGCGAGGCCTGCGCAAACCTGCTGTGTCCCGGGTTGCAGGAAATCCTCGAGGCTGGCGTCCTTGCCTGGATTCGGTGCGCGCAAAATCGAAAATATGGTTCCTACCGTCAGATTGACGTCGATGTTCGAACTGCCGTCAAGTGGATCGAAGACCAGCAGATATTTGCCGCGCCGGCAATGCTCGGGAATGGTGTATACCCCGTCCATTTCCTCGGAAGCCATTCCGCTCAGGTGACCGTTCCACTGGTTTTCCTGAAGCATGACTTCGTTGCTCATGACGTCGAGCTTCTTCTGCACTTCACCCTGGACGTTGACCGAAGCACTATCACCGCCGGCATTGCCCAGCGCACCGACCAGCGCACCCTTGTTGACCTGGTTGGAGATAATCTTGATTGCCGTCGCCAGGGAATTGAGCAGGCCGGAAAACTCCCCCGAGGCGCCCGGATGCCTGTGTTCTTCCTCGATGGTGTAACGCGTCAGTGTCTTGCGCCCTTCAAGCATGCTCCAATCCTCCATGGGTCCTCGCTGCTCCGGCATCCCCTGCGAGAAAAACCCGCCCTCGCTCCAGGAAACCAGGCGAGTCCGGATGTTGCGCGTGAGGAGTTGCGACGCCTGAATCAGGAAGCCCCGATCCGGCGGATAGAATGTAGCGGGGCTTACCCATAAGCGCCATTCACTTTTTCTTATCGAATGAATAAGTGCCTTTTGATATTCTCCGATTCGGTCTCCCGTACAGGTGGCAGCAGTCGCCAACTGGCATGGAAATAAGCATTTTCCGCGACCCGCCCCTGGGGCACGAACTGCGGCGCCTGCCCGCCGCCGAGTACAACCTGGCGCGCATGCTGCAGACACGCAGCCCACGAGGGGTCGCCTTCGTACCCATCCGCCGCATGCAGATTCTGGCTATCCTCGACGCCGAGGAATTCGTCTTCGTCGATAGCCAGAACAAGCAGCTGGCAGTGCTGGCCTGGCGTGGCTTTCGGCCGCAGGCGCGCGAATCGCTGGACGATCCGGTGCCTTTCGACGCAGTGTTCTACCGGGACGACGCGCGGGAATTACAGCGGCAACTGCAGCCGGAGTTGTTCAAGGCGATGCAAGCACTGGCGGAGAGGGAGCGGCGGATCGCGGGGCCGTCACGGGTGCTCAAATTCGAACGGCCGATCGCAGGCAAGGGGTCCAAGTCGCCGTAGGCGGCCGATCCGCAAGCTCAGTCGTCGTCGCCAAGCTCCGGGTTCCACCCGAGCACCTTGGCTCTTGCGATCGCTTCCTCGTAGATTCTGGTGTGGCGCGCGCGCAGTTCCGGCGGCAGACGGCTGGGCAGGTGGGCGTAGGGCTCCCACGCCAGCACGACTCTCTCATACAGGCTTTGCATCTGGCTTGCCGACCAGCCGGCGCAAGTCTCGGTCTCGGGCAGCAGACCGAACATCCAGGCATCCCGGACGATCCGACCAAGGTGGCTCATGCCGCCGTGGGTGTCGTCGCGCAGGCCAACGTAATTGATGTCCGGCATGCAATTCCTATCTGGTCAGGCCTGCATAGAGCAGGGGCAACTTCTCGGGCAGGCGCTCGACGTGGTCCACCACCATGTAATTCTTCTGGCCGAAGATGCGGGAAACGTACTGGTCGGCGCGCGGATCGAGGCTCATGCAGTAGGTGACGATACCACTCTTTGCGGCTTCCTCGACTGCCTTCTTGGTGTCGGAGCGCAGGTATTGCGGATCGCGCACGTCTACGTCGGCGGGCTCGCCGTCGGTGATGACGATCAACAGCTTCTTCGCCGAATGTTGCAGATTCAGGTGGTGTCCAGCGTGGCGTATGGCCGCGCCCATGCGCGTGGAAAGTTGGCCGCTCATGCCCGCCAGTTTGGCCTTCGGAACCTCGTCCCAGTGCTGGTCGAAATCCTTGAAGCGGTAGTACTCGACGTCGTGGCGCCCGTCGGAGCAGAAGCCATGAATCGCGAACGGGTCGCCGACCTTGTTGATCGCGTCGGCCAGCAGCACGCAGGCTTGCTGGGTCAGTTCGCGCACCGAGTATTCCTGGTCCTGCACTTTTTCGTTGGTCGATTCCGACAGGTCGAGCAGGACGAGGATCGAGAAGTCGCGGGTTTTCCTCACGCTGCGCATCATGATGCGCGGATCGGGCTGGTTGCCCAGGCGGATGTCGGTAAGGCTGGCGATCGCCGCATTGATGTCGATTTCGTCGCCGTCCTCGAGCCTGCGGATGCGCTGTACGCCCTGCGGCTGCATCGCGTCGAGCAGGAACTTCATGCGATGGATTTCGCGTTTGTACTGCGTGGTGATGGCGTCGATGATCTGCAGGTCGCCCGACTTGGGACGCTTTTCCAGCACGGTCGCCCAGGCCGGACGTTCGAGCTGGATCTGGTAGTCCCACTCGGAATAGTGGAAGGGGTCGGACACGGGTTCCTTGCCTTCCAGTTCGTTGAAGCTCTTGCCCATGTCTTCGTAGGGGAACAGTTCCGTGTCAAGCACCCAGATTTCCTCGGCGTCGTCGCCGGCGTTTTCGACGTCGACCTCGTTGGCCATCTCGATCGCGCTGACATATTTCCGCACCTGCTTGATGGAGTCGTAGCCGGCGTTGGCGGCCTTGTTGAAATCGAACTCCTCGAATTCCCAGAAATAGCGGTTGTCGTCGCGGTAGGGCGCCGTCAGCAGGTCGGTGCGCGGATTGAAGGCGATTTTCTTCTGGCTCAGGCTGTGCGCGAGCTGGACGCCGATCTCCCAGGAGGTGTGGTTGTTGTCCAACTTGTCTTGCGCGAGCGCGAACAGCGCGCGGGCCTCAAGAATCCACGGATCCTTGTCTTCATAGCTGTCATCGAGCAGGGCGCGCGCCAGGCGGTCGAGATAACCGCCGACGCTGGTCTTCATCTCGGGCGTGGCCGTGTGCAGCCTGCTCCAGATCTGCTTCAGCCCCGGGAAGCGCCGGATGGAGAGAGTTTCCACCCGCGCATCTTCAATCACGCCGATGACTGCCATCTGCATCGGATTGAGCGCCTCGGCGGAAATCGGATATTTCGTCTCGACCACGTGCGCGGCGCAATGCGCGGCCGTGGCGCGATAAAGCTCCAGCCCGGATACCGGCCCGCGGCCTTCCGGCGTGAAATCGTCGAAGGCGTCCGGCAGATGCAGCAGGTAGTCCTCGATATAGGGCCGGTACCCTTCGCGGCTTTCGAAATCGCCCGAGGTGGGGCGCATGAAGAAATCGCGCGCCCACAGCGCGCGCAGGTACATGTTGATGCGACGCTGCACGTCCACCAGCAGAGTGCCCTTGCGCTCCTTCTGCAGCATCGCCAGCGATTCCCTGGAATCGAGGCTGAAATACTTGATCTGCTCTTCGTAATTGGTGCGGTGGGCGTGGGCGCCCCACAAGGCCCAGCGGCGCAAGCCGCCCAGGGTGAGCTGCTGGAACAGCACTTCCAGCTTCTCCAGCATCGGGCGCACGCCGCGCGGCGCCTGCGAAATCAGGGTGTTGATGAATTGCAGGTAATTGAGGAACAGCTGCGCGTCGCCCAGGCGGTTGGCGGCGGTGGCCGAAGTGGCAAGCAGCAGTTCGATCACCGCGCCGGAGGTTCTGGAGGCCAAGGACAGCGCAGCGGTGGCGAGGTCGCCGACCACGTCCTCGCCGACCTCCTTGGCCACCTGCGGCGCCTCCACAATCCATGCCTCAACCAGCGAGTCGCCCTTGCCGAGTCCGCGGATCGCGGACGCGCCCTTAAGGTAGTTGTCCAGCCCGCGTGGCGAGAACACCTTCGTGGCATCGTGCCAGTTGGCTTTGAGGGCCGCCTGGCTGTGCGGCGACAGGTCCTGCAGAAGTTCGGCGTAGTCAGCGAGATTGATCGACATGGTTCACCTCGGATCGTCGGGCGGGCACGGTAGCGCCAGCCCGCTGTTGCTCGATGCCCGCATCGCTCAGAAGAAGGTGCTTACCGCGGCGTCCAGCGCATCGCGCATGTCGGGGTCATCGGTGATCGGGCGCACCAGCGCTACGCGGCAGGCGGCCGCGGGCGCGACCCCCTTGGCGATCAGGCTGCCCGCGTAAATCAGCATGCGGGTGGAGAGACCTTCGTCGAGCCCGTGGCCCTTGAGGTTGCGCGAACGCTCGGCGATCGACACCAGCTTGGCCGCCGCTTCGGCGGAAACACCGGATTCGTGCATGACGATTTCGGTTTCGATTGCGTGCTCGGGATAGGTGAAGTCGAGAGCACCAAAACGCTGTTTGGTGGACTGCTTCAAGTCCTTCATCAGCGACTGGTAGCCGGGATTGTAGGAAATCACTATCTGGAAATCGGGGTGGGCGTGGACCAGTTCGCCCTTTTTTTCCAGCGGCAGCACGCGGCGGTTATCGGTCAGCGGGTGGATCACCACGGTGGTGTCCTGGCGTGCTTCGACCACTTCGTCGAGATAGACGATGGCACCGTGACGGGCGCCGATGGCCAGCGGGCCATCCTGCCATTCGGTTCCCTTGGCGGAGAGCAGGAAGCGGCCAACCAGATCAGAGGCGGTCATGTCCTCGTTGCACGCCACGGTGATCAGCGGCCTGCCCAGCTTGTGCGCCATGTATTCGACGAAGCGCGTCTTGCCGCAGCCGGTGGGGCCCTTGAGCATCATCGGCATGCGCACGGAGTAGGCGGCCTCGAACAATTCCACTTCGTCGGCGACGGCACGATAGTAGGGTTCCTGGGTGATGCGGTACTGGTCAACGATGCTGCTCATGAGAGACTCCTTGCTGAGAACGCGGATTTGTCCACGAATGGCGCGTGCATCCATGCCCGCGCCATTAGTTGCCAAACCCGGCCGGCAACCCCATGCCGGCAATCAAAAAGCCCCCGCCGCGCTGGCAAGCGCGGCGGGGGCCGGTACTGCCAACCGCCGCGGGACTTAAACCGTCTTGCCGCGGAAGATCACCATGGCCGCACCTTGCGACTGCTTGAAGTTGTCGTAGCCGACCAGGCGCACATGGTTGTTGGGGTTGGCCTTGTGGCAGGCTTCGGCTTCGGCAAGTACGTGATCCACATCGGTTTCGCCGAACATCGGCAGCTTCCACATGTACCAGTAGGAATCCATCAGGTACTCGGGCTCGATGTGTTCGATGGCCGGGTTCCATCCCTTCCTTACCAGGTACTCGACCTGCTTCTTGATGGCGGCAGCGTCCATCGCGGGCAGGTAGGAGAAGGTCTCGAATTTCCGGCTGGCGGGGTCGGAGAGTCGGGAGTTGTAATCCATCACTTCAGACATTTCATTTCCTTTCGAATTGGTTTCTGGATCCCGGATCGCGCCTGCGGCGCGTCCGGGATGACATCGCGGTGGCGCCGCAATGTCACTTGTGGGCGACGTCCAGCTTGTCGACGGTGTCGAACTCGAACTTGATCTCTTTCCAGGTTTCCATGGCGATCCTCAGTTCGGGCGAATGCTTGGCGGCTTCGGTCAGGACGGCCTTGCCTTCCTTCTCGACGGCGACGCCGCGGTTCCGCGCTTCGACGCAGGCTTCCAGCGCGACGCGGTTTGCGGCGGCGCCGGCGGCGTTGCCCCAGGGGTGGCCGAGCGTGCCGCCACCGAACTGCAACACCGAGTCGTCACCGAAGATGGTCACCAGCGCGGGCATGTGCCAGACGTGGATGCCGCCGGAAGCGACCGGCATCACGCCGGGCATCGAGCCGAAGTCCTGGTCGAACATGATGCCGCGACTGCGATCCTCCTTGATGAACTTGTCGCGCATGAGGTCGATCCAGCCCAGCGTCGCTTCGCGGTCGCCTTCCAGTTTTCCGACGACGGTGCCCGAGTGCAGGTGGTCGCCGCCCGACAGACGCAGCACCTTGGTCAGGACGCGGAAGTGGATGCCGTGGTGCGGGTTGCGGTCGAGCACGGCGTGCATGGCGCGGTGGATGTGCAGCAGCATGCCGTTTTTGCGGCACCAGTTGGCCAGGCCGGTGTTGGCCGTGAGGCCGCCGGTCAGGTAGTCGTGCATGATGATCGGGGCGCCGATTTCTTTCGCGTATTCGGCGCGCTCGTACATCATCTCAGGAGTTGGAGCCGTGACGTTCAAATAGTGGCCCTTGCGTTCGCCGGTTTCACGCTGCGCCTTCTCGGTGGCTTCCTGCACGAAGTCGAAGCGCTGGCGCCAGCGCATGAAGGGTTGGCTATTGACGTTCTCGTCGTCCTTGGTGAAGTCGAGGCCGCCGCGCAGGCACTCATACACGGCGCGGCCGTAGTTTTTGGCGGACAGTCCCAGCTTGGGCTTGATGGTGCAGCCCAGCAGGGGACGGCCGTACTTGTTCATGATGTCGCGCTCGACCTGGATGCCCAGGGGCGGACCGCCGCAGGTCTTGACGTAGGCGATGGGGAAGCGCACGTCTTCCAGGCGCAGGGCGCGCAACGCCTTGAAGCCGAACACGTTGCCGACCAGCGAGGTCAGCACGTTAACCATGGAGCCTTCCTCGAACAGGTCGATCGGGTAGGCCACGAAGGCGTAGAAGCAGGTGTCGTCGCCGGGCACGTCTTCGATGCGATAGGCGCGACCCTTGTAATAGTCCAGGTCGGTCAGCAGGTCGGTCCACACCGTGGTCCAGGTGCCGGTCGATGACTCGGCGGCCACCGCGGCGGCGACTTCCTCACGCGACACGCCAGGCTGCGGGGTGACCTTGAAACAAGCCAGGAGGTCGGTATCCAGAGGGGTGTACTCCGGGGTCCAGTAGGTTTGCCGGTACTCTTTCACGCCGGCGTTGTAGGTCTTAACAGCCATGTGTTCCTCCAGTAGATTGGATAGGGATGTCCTCAAAAACTTGTTCGGTGCTGCCTGAGGTAGCAGCATGATGCAGAAAATTAACTATCAATAACATTCACTTCTTCTAATCCAGACGATAAGGTAGGGCTTATTGTTGGCCGGTCGCCAGTGCGCCACGCCGTTCATGCAATTGTCGCAACTGCCGCAGGTTCGTGTCGGCCAGATCCGGCAGCACGTCCAGCGCTCCAGAGAAATTCTCGCCGCGCGTGTATTGCGCCTCGGTGATCAGCGTCGGCAGGCCGGCGCCGAGCGCCGAGCGCAAGCCGTTGAACGAGTCCTCGATCGCCAGGCACTCGCTCGCCGGGAGCCCAAGCCTGTGCAGCACCCAGAAATAGATATCGGATGCCGGCTTTTTCTTCTCGACCACGTCGCCGGCGCCGATCACCTCGAACCACCCTTCGGCGTCTGCCGCCAGGGATGCGTGCAACAGAGCCGTCACATTGTCGTGCGAGGTGGTGGTGGCGATGGCCAGCCTGATGCCTGCCGCCCGCGCCTCCTCGATCAATCGAGCAACACCCGGTCGTAGCGGCAGGCCGCCGCGACCGACGATCTCCACGTAGCGTTTGCTCTTGTCCTGATGCAGCCGCTGCACGAGCCCAGCGAATTCCGCCTGATCGAGGAGTGCCGGGTGAAAGCGCTGGCAGAAGTGACGAATCCGCTCTTTGCCGCCGGTGACGGCAAGCAGTTCACCGTAAAGCTCATGGGTCCAGTGCCAGTCCAGCCCCGCGGCGCGAAATGCCTCGTTGAAGGCCACGCGGTGAGCATCGCGCTCGGTTTCGGCCAGCGTGCCGTCGACGTCAAATATCAGGGCTTTCAACATGGAAAGCAGCATAGCCTCCAATCATCCATAAGCAAAAGTCATTCTTTCTTATGGCAGTGATAAGATATTCGAAACTTCGCAATGCAATGCAACCGGTTCGGGAAGCCCGCACTCACCCATGAAAAACGTCACCTTGCGTCAGCTCAAAATATTCGAGGCGGTAGCACGTCATCTGTCTTTTTCGCGCGCCGCCGAGGAACTGCACCTGACCCAGCCTGCGGTATCGATGCAGGTGCAGGCGCTGGAGGATCAGGCGGGACTGCCGCTGACCGAACAGGCTGGCAAGAAGGTGCGCCTCACCGCCGCCGGCGAAGAAATCGCGGGTCAGGCGCGACGCATCGCCGAACAACTGCGCGAGGCCGGCGAAGCCTTGGCCGCGCTGAAGGGCGTCGAGGCCGGCCATCTGAAGATCGGGGTGGTCAGCACCGCAAAATACTTCGCGCCGTCCCTCCTTGCCGAATTTCGGCGCCGGCACCCTGGCGTCGAATTGCAGCTGACGGTCAACAACCGCGGCAGCATCGTGCGCCATCTTGCCGAAAACGATATCGACCTGGCCATCATGGGTACGCCGCCGAGCGAGTTCGAAACCGTGGCGAAGATCTTCGCCGAACACCCGCTGGTGTTCATCGCTGCCCCCGACCACCCGCTGGCGGGCAAGAAGCGCATCGAGCCGCAGAGGCTCGCAGAAGAAACCCTGCTGATCCGCGAACCCGGCTCGGGCACCCGCGGCGCACTCGAGCGATTCCTCGAACTCCATCACGTCACGGCTGGCGCGCGCATGGAACTGGGCAGCAACGAAACCATCAAGCAGGCCGTGATGGCAGGCCTCGGGCTGTCTTTCATATCGGAGCACACCATCGGACTGGAGCGTTCGGTCGGCCGTCTGGTCAGGCTCAACGTCACCGGCAGCCCGCTGATACGCCATTGGCGCCTGATCTATCGCACCGACAAACGCCTGATGCCGGCGGCCACCGCCTTCGTTCAATTCATGGACAGCGAAGGTTCGCGCCTGATCGAGGCCCAGGTCGGCAAGCAGGCGCCGAGCGCCGCAACCGGGCGCTGAGCGGAACCCGTCGCCTATCTGGCTGGAACTCTCCACAGCGTCGCCGTTACACCCAGCTTGGTGACGAAGGCCTTGACGTAGTAGTTGCCAACGGTGATGCGCTTGCCGCCGCCGGGAAGCGCGCTCATGAAAATGTCGGCAATCTCATCCTCCGACAGGCTGGTGGCGCCGGCCGAGTGCCAGACCCGGACGTGGTTGCAGTCATCGCGATCGATCAACAGGGCCTTGTCGTGCTTCGCTTCAGGCAGGCTGATCATAGCGCCTTCGCCGCTCTCATAGACGCGGGCAGGGCCGGCGCTGGTCGGCACTACAGCGCCGCCCCCGGGTCGGGCCGTAACCTCGAGCTCCATGATCTCGTCATCGGTCAGCTGGCTTTCCCCTTCGGTATGCCAGACCGTAAAGCCGCCGCCCGCTCGCAGCTGAATCAACAAGACATTGTCCGCCGCACTTGCCGCCCCCACGATCAGCAGAAGCGCGAGGAACAGCGCGGCCTTCAAGGCTTCTTCCATTTGATCGAGCAGCCGATGCCTGCTGTCTGCTGCGCGGGGCCCCGCCCGGTCAAGGCGACTTGCTGCATGGCCTCAAACAACTCGCGACGTACGCCTTCGGGGGCGGTTTCCTTGCGCGATTCGTCGAGCCTGCCGCGGTACTGCAGTTCCAGCTGAGCGTTGTAGCCGAAGAAATCCGGGGTACACACGGCGCCATAGGCTTTCGCCACCGCCTGCGACTCATCCAGCACATAGGGAAAGGGAAACTCCAGTTCGCGCGCGATCCTCACCATGTTGTCCCACGAATCCTCGGGGTAATCGGCCGCGTCGTTGCTCATGATGGCGATGCTGCCGACTCCGTGCGCCGCCAACTCCCGCGTATCGCGCACGATGCGGTGGATCACCGCCTTGACATAGGGGCAGTGATTGCAGATGAACATCACCAGCAATCCTTTCGTGCCGCGGGAACTGGCGAGGCTATGTCGCTTGCCGTCGATGCCCGGCAAATCGAAATCAATGGCCGGACGACCGAAGTCGCAAACCGGTGGAGAAAGGCTGACCATGCGTTACATCCCATATTTGACGATAATTGAATGATGATACCCAGATTCTTCTGTCCCTTTCCACTTCATCCTGGCGCCACCGTTGAGCTTGCCGCCGAGGCAACCCACCACGCACTGAAGGTCCTGAGAGTCGGCGCCGGCGACACGGCGATTCTGTTCGACGGCCGTGGCGGGCAGTGGCAAGCGGTACTCAATCCGGCTGGCAAGAGCCTGCGTGCGACATTGACCGCGTTCGAGGACAGCGACCCGGAGCCGCCCTTGCTGCTGACGCTGGTGCAAGGCCTGCCCGCCAGCGACAAGATGGATTTCGTGGTGCAGAAGGCGGTTGAGCTCGGGGTGGTCCGCATCCAGCCGGTCGCGGCAAGACGCAGCGTGATCCGGCTTTCCGGCGAACGCGCCGAGCGCCGCGTCGAGCATTGGCGCAACATCGCCATCGCCGCCTGCGAGCAGTGCGGGCGCAATCGCATCCCGGCGGTCGCGCCAATTCTTGATCTGCCGCAATACCTTGGCATCGCGGCGCGGGAAAATGCATTACGCTTCGTTTGCGCGCCGGGTGCGGCCGGGTCGTTGCGCGACCTGAAAGCACCCGAAGGTTCCGTCAGCCTGCTGGTCGGCCCTGAGGGCGGCTTCGAAGAAGGTGAATTGTTGGCGGCACGTGCTGCCGGCTTCGAGCCAATCCGCTTGGGGCCGCGGGTGTTGCGCACCGAAACCGCCGGAATTGGCGCTGTCGCGGCAATGATGGCACTTTGGGGAGATTGGTGATGTTCGAATCCGCGGAAATCGGTCACAAGATCGACAAGGACACGTACAAGAAAGCGGTGCCGGAACTGCGCGCCGCATTGCAGGACGCCCAGTACGACCTGAAGGAGAACGGCAAGATTCCGGTCGTCGTGCTGGTCAGCGGCCAGGACGGCGCCGGCAAGGGCGAGACCATCAACATCCTCTACGAGTGGATGGACCCGCGCTTCATTTCGACCCTGGCGTTTTCGGCGCCGACCGACGAGGAACGGGCGCGGCCCTTCATGTGGCGCTACTGGCGCGCGCTGCCGCCCAAGGGGCGCGTCGGCATCTTCGCCGGCTCCTGGTATTCGAGCCCGATCCACGACCGCCTTGAAGGCAGCATGAGCAAGGCGGACGTGGACGCGCGCATTGACCAGATCAACCGCTTCGAGGCCATGCTGGTCAATGAAGGCGCGCTGGTGCTGAAATTCTGGTTCCACCTGACCAAGGACGGTCAGAAGCGTCGCCTGAAGGCCCTGGAGAAGGACCCGAAGACCGCCTGGCGCGTCACCAAGTGGAACTGGGAACGGCTCAAGACATACGACAAGCTGCAGGATGTGGTCGGCCACGTGTTGCGCATGACCAATTCGCCCTGGGCGCCGTGGACCATCATCGAAGGTGAGGATGATCGCTACCGCTCGCTGACCACCGGCAAGATCCTGCTCGAGGCAATCCGCCAGCGCCTGGCCGATGCCGGCAAGCAGACCACTCCGGTGGCGCCGCAAATGCGGGTGAATATCGACGGCCGCGACGTGCTGTCCGAACTCAACCTCAAGCACAGGCTGAGCGAGAAGGAATACGAGGAGCAACTGGCGAAGTGGCAGGGCAAGCTGTCCGAACTGGTACGCGATCCGCGCTTCAAGAATCGTTCGCTGGTCTGCGCCTTCGAGGGCGCGGATGCCGCCGGCAAGGGCGGCGCCATACGCCGCATCGCGGCGTCGATGGATGCGCGTGACTACCAGATCATCCCGGTGGCCGCGCCGACCGAGGAAGAGCGCGCGCAACCCTACCTCTGGCGTTTCTGGCGCCACATTCCGCGCAACGGCCGGGTGGCGATCTTCGACCGCACCTGGTATGGCCGCGTGCTGGTCGAGCGCGTCGAGGGCTATTGTGCCGAGGCGGACTGGCTGCGTGCCTATTCCGAAATCAACGATTTCGAGCACGATCTCGCCGAGGCCGGCGTCATCGTCGTCAAGTTCTGGCTGCAAATCAGCCAGGAAGAGCAATTGAAGCGCTTCAAGGAACGCGAGAAGATCCAGTTCAAGCGCTTCAAGATCACCGAGGAAGACTGGCGCAATCGCGAAAAATGGGACGCCTACCAGGAATCCATCTGCGACATGGTCGATCGCACCAGCACCGGCATTGCGCCGTGGACCCTGGTCGAGGCCAATGACAAGGGCTATGCCCGGGTCAAGATCCTGCGCACGATATGCGAGCGCCTCGAAGCCGAGCTGGAAGGCAAACCGATACCGCGAGCGAAGCCGGAAAAGCCGCCCAAGGATGACAAGAAGGCGAAAGCCGGCAAAGCACAGAGGGGCAGCAAGGAGCTCGCCCAGGTAACCGCGAAACCCGTTGCTGCCAAGGCACCGCCAAAACCGGCTGCCGTCCGGGCGCCACTGAAACCCGCCAGACCGAAGGCCCCCGTGGCCGCCGTGAAAACCAGGCCGAAGAAAGGCAAGACCACCACATGACCCTGGAGACCCGCAGCACCCAGCCCGACACCGATGCACGCCTGGTCGCCTGGGTGCGGCAGGCCGCGCCCTACATCCACGCCTTTCGCGGCCGTACCTTCGTCATCGCCTTCGGTGGCGAAGTGCTCGAAGCGGGCGCCGCACAGGCGCTGATTCACGACATTGCGCTGCTCGACAGCATGGGCATCCGCCTGGTGCTGGTGCACGGCGCACGGCCGCAGATCGATGCCGAAATGCAGGCACGCGGCCTGACGCCGAAATTCCACAAAGGTCTGCGCGTCACCGATGCGGCGGCGCTGGAATGCGTCAAGCGCGCCATGGGCGTGACCCGCATCGAGATCGAGGCGCTGCTCTCGCAGGGCTTGCCCAACACGCCGATGGCCGGCGCCTTCCTGCGCGTCACCGGCGGCAACTTCATCACCGCACGTCCGGTCGGCGTGGTCGATGGCATCGACTTCCAATACACCGGAGCGATACGCAAGGTGATCGCCGAGGAAATCCAGGCCGACCTGGCTCAGGAGAACGTGGTACTGATCACGCCCATCGGCGCCTCGCCCACCGGGGAAATTTTCAACCTGGCCTGGGAAGAAGCTGCCGAAGCTGTTGCCGTCGCGGTCAAGGCCGACAAGCTGATTTATCTGTGCGACGCACCGGGGCTGGTCACGGCCAAGGGCGCCCTGATCGATGCCGTCACCGCCGACGAAGCGCAGAAACTCGCCGCCAGGCATCTGTCGGCTCAGGCGCCGGAAGTCGCCCGGGTGCTGCCCAGCGCCATCCGTGCCTGCCGTGCCGGCATTGGCCGCGTGCATTTCCTCGACCGCCAGGCCGACGGCGCGATGCTGATGGAGTTCTTTACCCGCGACGGCGTCGGCACGGTGATGACCAGCGCTCCGCTGGCGCAACTGCGCGATGCCACCATCGACGATGTCGGCGCCATCCTCGGCCTGATCGAACCGCTGGAGGCGGACGGCACCCTGGTCAAGCGTGGTCGCGAACGTCTGGAAATGGAAATCACGCGCTTCTCGGTGGTGGAGCACGATGGCGTGATTGTCGGTTGCGCGGCTCTCTATCCCTTCTCGACCGAAAAGGCGGCGGAACTGGCTTGCCTGGCCGTAGTACCGGATTTTCGCCGCAGCGGTTATGGCGAACAACTCTGCGGGCACATCGAGGCCCGCGCCAGGAAGCTGAAGCTGAAGAAGCTGTTCGTGCTGACCACCCGCACTGCGCACTGGTTCATCGAGCGCGGCTTCGTCGAGGCGGGCATCGACGCCCTGCCGGAAGCACGGCGCGAGCTCTACAATCTGCAGCGCCGTTCGAAGGTACTGGTGAAGGCGCTGTAGAAGGGCTTGAAGTCGGGGTAAACTGCACCCACTTGTGTATCTCTAGCGAAAGGAAACCCCGTGGCACGCATGGTCAATTGCATCAAACTTGGACGCGAGGCCGAAGGCCTCGACCTGCCGCCGATGCCCGGCGAAATGGGCAGGAAGCTGTATGAAAATGTCTCCAAGGAGGCATGGCAGCAATGGATCAAGCTGCAGACGATGATCATCAACGAAAACCGCCTGAGCCTTGCCGATGCCCAGCATCGCAAGTATCTGGCCGAGCAGGTGCAGAAGCACTTTTTCGGCGATGGCGCGGATCAGGTCGGCGGTTACGTTCCACCCAGGGCCTGACCGGCTCAAGGCGGGTTCCATAGACGCAACGACAAGCGGCGCCCGGAGCGCCGCTTGTCGTTTTGATTCCTTGCGTCGAGCAACCGGCTAGCTGCCGGAAACTTCCTTTTCCATCGCCTCGAGGCCGATGTGACGCACGTCGCGGCCCTTGACCAGATACACCACATATTCGGAAATGTTCTTCGCATGGTCGCCGATGCGTTCGATGGAGCGGGCGATGAACAGGAGGTCCAGGGAACTTGAAATAGTGCGCGGATCTTCCATCATAAAGGTGATCAGCTGGCGCATCGCGGCCTTGAAACCGGCATCCACCTCACGATCCTGACGCACCACCTCGGCCGAGGCATTTACGTCGAGGCGGGCGAAGGCGTCGAGCGATTTGCGCAACATGGCGACGGCGATCTCGGCCGGCGCCCGCAAATCGACCCGCGGCACGAAGCGGGTGTCTCCACCGTGGATGCCGCGCGCCATTTTCGCGATTTTTTTTGCTTCATCACCAATCCGCTCGAGGTCGGTGATGGTCTTCACCACGGTCATGATCATGCGCAGATCGACCGCTGCCGGTTGCCGCTTGGCGATCACGTGGTTGCAGGCCTCGTCGAGTTCGACCTCGTGCCGATTGACCAGGCGATCGGCGGCAATCACCTGCTCGATCGCCGCCAAGTCGCCTGAAGCCAGTCCTTCCATGGCACGAATGACTTGCTGTTCGACCAGCCCGCCCATCGCCAGGACGCGCGTGCGCAAACCCTCGAGATCGGCGTCGAACTGTTTGACGATGTGTTTTTGGTCCATGCTGCCACCCAAGTTTGCAAAGTCGCCACTATAGCGGCGGCGTGTGAACAAATTATTTCAGCGCACCGACTCAGCGTAAATGGGTCTGTACGCCCTCGGGAGTGGCCAGCAACAGCACGTCCGCGCCGCGTTGCGCGAACAGCCCGTTGGTCACGACACCGACGATCTGGTTGATCCGCTCCTCCAATCCCGCCGGATCGGTGATTGACAGGCCGTGTACATCGAGGATCAGGTTGCCGTTGTCGGTCACCAGGTCGGCGCGCAATTTCGGCGTGCCGCCGAGCTTGGCCAACTCGCGACTGACGTAGGCCCGCGCCATCGGAATCACCTCCACCGGTAGCGGAAAGCGGCCCATGGTCTGTACCCTCTTCGACGCGTCGCAGATGCAGACAAAAGTCTCCGCCACCGCGGCGACGATTTTCTCGCGGGTCAGTGCGCCGCCCCCGCCCTTGATCATCGCCATGCCGCCATCGATCTCGTCGGCACCATCGACATAGATGCCTATTGCATCGACGTCGTTGAGATCGAGCACGCGGATGCCATGGCCGGCCAGGCGCTTCGCCGTGGCTTCGGAACTCGCCACAGTGCCGCCGAGGCGGTCCTTGATGGCGGCGATCTCGTCGATGAAGAAATTCGCCGTGGAGCCGGTGCCGACTCCGAGTATCGCCCCGACCGGCAGCCGGTCAGCCACATAGTCGCGCGCTGCGCGCGCGACAGCCTGCTTCAGTTCGTCTTGTGTCATGAGAGCCTTCAGGAAATGCGGGTAAATTCGATGCGATCGTAGTCCGGTCCGCGGTCGAGCAAGGACTTGAGGCGCAGCCGCCAGAGTCCCGATTCGCTGCGGACATCGACCTCGATGTCGTCGGCGAAACTGCCCGCGGGCAGTATAAGCTCGCCGCCCTTCTCGCTGACGATGATGGCATCCGTCCAGCCGTGGCCGCCGCCGTCAGCCGCCCGGGTCCAGGCACTTTCCTCGCCGACCGGTTTGGCCTGGGCGCAGATCGATGGCCAGGCCAGGGTTTCAATGCCGATGCTGGGGCGGTTCGCGGCATCGCGGCCGATGCGGCGGATCAGGCCCAGGCGCCAATCCAGGCCGTCGACTTCGCGCATACAGATCAGCAAACCGATGCGATGGCGCGGCAACACCGCAGGCACCACGGCGCCCAGCCCCGTCGTACTCGAGTCCACCTGCGTCCAGCTTTCCATCTGGGCCTCGTCGCCGCCGGATTCCAGCCGGCGCAAAATCTCGATCGGCGTCTTCGCCGCCGCCGGCTCCCTGGCTGCGGTCGCGGCCGCCTTGGTCGTCTCGTCCTCTGGCGCGACGGTGCCGAAACGGGCATCGTCGAACATCTGGGTGACCACAGTGCCCTCGTACTCGAACGAGCGGCCCATGCGGGCGAAATGCGCAGCGGCGATCATGCGCCGCGCCAGGCCGAAACCGAGCACGACCCGCAGTTCGCCCGCATGGCTGACGCGATCGTTGCCGCGCGTGGGTGGCGCCTGTGCCCAATGGTTCATCAGGATCAGGATGGTGCCTTCGATCTGTTCACGGCTGGCGGGGACCTGCGCCAGCCATTCGGGCGCTTCGTGCGGCCTTTTCACCTGAGCGGCAAGCCGCAGCACTGCGCCGCGCAGCTTGCGTACCGAGCAGTAACGGACGCTGCCGCCGCCCTGGTCGCCCTGCTTCAGCCGTAGCGGGCCCAAGGCCGCAGCGAGGTCGATGCGGTCGGTACTCAACTCATCGGGCTGCGAACTCAGGTCGAGACCATCGCTGGCGCGCAGGAAACGCTCGGCGAATTCCAGTTGCTGCGGCACCACGTTGCCGACCGGCACGAACTCGAGATAAAGCCCGATCAGGTACTCGCCCAGCGGTGTCGATTCTGCGTCGTTGCGATAAGGCGCGACGCGAGTTTTCAGCAGGCCCAGGCGATTCAGTATCTGGAGCAGGTCGTGGGCCTCCTGCCACAGTTCCGCGTCCGGAGTGCGATAGCGGAAACGTTGCAGCTTCTTGCGCAAGGCCCAGGCCATCAGCGCACGCGCGGCACAGCGGGCGGTACGCAGCTTGTCGTCGTCCGTGGCGAGTTCGATCGATGTGTTCAGGAATGACCGGTAGCAGCGGAACAGATGGGCGGCATGGGTATCCAGCGTGGTCCACACCGAGTCCGCCAGGTATTCGCGCTCGCCGACCGACAGGTAGCGCGTAAGCAACTGCACCGCGCTGGGCCTGGAGAACTGGTCCAGCCGGGCCAGTGCCCGCAGCGCCAGCTTGGGGCCGATTTCGGCAACGGTGGCATCGAGCCCGGCCAGCGACTCATCGACGTCGAACAGCAAGCGCCGCGAGTCGGACTGCGGGATGTCGGCCATCAGGGCGTTCAGGCTCGCGTCCGAAGCCCAAGGGTGGTCCGACGTCTTCTTTTCCTGGAACCGTGAGAGGAACTTGTTGAACACAGTACCGGGAGTGTACCCGGATCAGCTCATTTTTTGCGCATCGGCGGCAGGTCGGTGCAGGAACCGTGCGCGACCTCGGCCGCCATGCCGATGGTTTCGCCCAGGGTAGGATGCGGATGGATGGTCTTGCCGATATCCACCGCATCGGCCCCCATTTCGATGGCCAGCGCGACTTCGCCGATCATGTCGCCGGCATTGGGGCCGACGATGCTGCCGCCGATCACGCGATGGGTTTCTTCGTCGAACACCAGTTTGGTGAAGCCGTAGTCGGCACCGTTGGCGATCGCGCGGCCGGAGGCCGCCCAAGGGAACTTGGCAACGCTGACTTTGCGCCCGGCTTTCTTCGCCTCGTCTTCGCCGACGCCAACCCAGGCCACTTCCGGATGGGTGTAAGCGACGCCGGGGATCACTGTCGCATCAAAATGGCTCTTCTGCCCCGCCGCCGCTTCGGCCGCAACGTGGGCCTCATGCACCGCCTTGTGCGCCAACATCGGCTGGCCGACGATGTCGCCGATGGCGAAGATGTGTGGAACATTGGTACGCATCTGGCTGTCGACGGGGATGAAGCCGCGCTCGTTCACCGTCACGCCGGCTTTCTCGGCGCCTATCTTCCTGCCGTTCGGCGAGCGGCCCGCCGACTGCAAAATCATGTCGTAACGTTGCGCTTCGGCCGGCGCCTGCTCGCCTTCGAACTTGACCCAGAGGCCGTCGGGTTTGGCGTCAACAGCAACGGTCCTGGTCTTCAGCATGACCTTGTCGAAACGTTTGGCGTTCTGCTTTTCCCAGACCTTGACCAGGTCGCGATCCGGCCCCTGCATCAGGCCGTCGAGCATTTCTACCACATCGACTTTTGCGCCCAGCGTCGAATACACGGTGGCCATTTCGAGGCCGATGATGCCGCCGCCGATGACCAGCATTCGCTTCGGCATGAAGCGCAGCTCCAGCGCGCCGGTGGAATCGACGATGCGCGGGTCTTTCGGGATGAAGGGCAGGTGGAAGGCCGCGGAACCGGCAGCGATGATGCATTTCTGGAAGCGGATCACCTTCTTCTCGCCGGTCTTCTCCTGTGCGCTGCCGGTCATGGCCTCGACTTCAAGATGGTTGGCGTCGAGGAAGTGGCCGTAGCCGCGCACGGTCTCGACCTTGCGCGCCTTGGCCATGCCGGAGAGGCCGCCGGTGAGCTTGCCGACCACCTTGTCCTTGTGCGCACGCAGCTTGTCGACATCGACCTTGGGCGCGGCGAAACTGACACCCAGGTCGCTCGCATGCTCGGCCTCTTCGATCACCGCGGCGACATGCAGCAAAGCCTTGGACGGAATGCAGCCGACGTTGAGGCAAACGCCGCCCAGGGTGGCGTAGCGTTCGACGATGACGGTCTTCATGCCGAGGTCGGCGGCGCGGAAGGCGGCCGAGTAGCCGCCGGGGCCGGCGCCGAGCACCAGCATTTCGCATTCGAGATCGACCTTGCCGGCGAACTTGCCAACTGCGCTGCCGGCGACGGGTGCCGCTACCGGCGCCGCGACGGGAGCCGCAGGCGCGGGGGCCGTGACCGGCGCCGGAGCGGGTGCAGCCGCCGTAGCGCCAGCGCCGACTTTTACCAAAGCGACCAGCGTACCTTCGGCCACCTTGTCGCCGACCTTGATCTTCAGTTCCGTCACAACACCCGAGACCGGCGACGGCACATCCATGGTGGCCTTGTCCGATTCGAGGGTGATCAGCGAATCCTCGGCCTTGACCGTGTCGCCGACCTTGACCAGCACTTCGATCACCGGCACATCCTTGAAGTCGCCGATGTCGGGTACTTTCACTTCAACGCTGTCACTCATTTGACTCTCCTTCCAGCTTGAACTCATAGACCACGATCGGCGGTCCGGAGGATGTATCGAATTCAATGCCGGCGGCGACGCCGGCATTGGCGATCTCCGCCGCCGTCAGCGGGCCGTCATAAAGCGCGTACATTGCGCCGAGGGCAAAGCTGCGACCGGAGCCGGCGGACCAGACGCGGTCAAATTCGAACACCTCGCGGTACGAATACACGCCGTAGATGCCGGTGCTGTTGGCGATCAGGGCGGTGATCTGCGAACTCTCGTAGGGATCGTCTTCGTCTTCCTTGGTATTTAGAAAGGCGTGTTCCTTGAGGATCGGGTGCAGACGGCGGAAGGTTTCATAGACTTCCATGCGCGAACCCAGCTTCACGTCCTCCAGCCTGGAGAAGGCCGAAAGCAGCACCAGGTGGTGCGCCGAGGACCCGCAGATGCCGATCTTCGAGCCGGCGATGTCGAGGATCTTGTCGTGCTCGCCCTTGTAGCTGCGCGGCAGGCGGGTATCGCCGAAGGTGGTGAGGCCGTCGGCGGCAATGGCGACTTGGGTACCCTTCTTGACTACGGTGAGCGTGGTCACAACATGCTTCTCCGCATGTCGGCCAGCAGCTGCGCCAGATAGACGTTGAAGCGCGTCGCCAGCGCGCCGTCGATCACGCGATGGTCGGCGGTCAGCGACAGCGGCAGGATCAGCCGCGGAGCAAAGGCCTTGCCGTCCCAGACCGGCTTCATCGCCGACTTGTTGACGCCGAGGATCGCCACTTCCGGCGCATTGACGATGGGCGCGAAGTAGGTACCGCCGATACCGCCGAGGCTGGAGATGGTGAAGCAGGCACCCTGCATGTCGGCCGGCTTCAGCTTGCCTTCACGGGCCTGTTTGGCCAGTTCGCCGCTTTCCTTCGCCAGTTCGAAGACGCCCTTGCTATCCGCGTTCTTGATCACCGGCACCATCAGGCCGTTCGGCGTGTCGGCGGCGAAGCCGATGTTGAAGTACTTCTTCAGCACCAGGTTGTCGCCGTCGATCGACGAGTTGAACTCGGGATACTTCTGCATCGCCTTGACACAGGCCTTGATCAGGAAGGCGAGCATGGTCAGCTTGGCGCCACCGGCCTTTTCATTCTCCTTGTTGACCTGGACGCGGAAGGCTTCGAGGTCGGTGATGTCGGCGTCCTCGTGGTAAGTGACGGCCGGGATCATGACCCAGTTGCGCGACAGGTTGGCGCCGGAAATCTTCTTGATGCGCGACAGCGGCTGCACGTCGATGGCGCCGAACTTGGAGAAGTCGATCTTCGGCCACGGCAGCAGGTCGAGCCCAACCCCCGAACCTGAAGCAGGCGCGGCAGCAGGTGCCGCCGCCGCGCTGACCACGCCCTTGACCCAGGCCTGGACGTCGCTCTGCATGATGCGTCCCTTGGGGCCGCTGCCCGGTACCTTGGCGATATCGACGCCCAGTTCGCGCGCAAAGCGGCGCACCGATGGGCTGGCATGGGCCGCCCGGCCGGATATCCGGTCCGCCGGCGTCGGCATGGCGACACGCGGCTGGGCGGAGATCAGGTCGGCATCGCCGGGCCGGAAGTCAGCCGCCGCACCACCCGTCGCTGGCACAGCAGCAGCTGCCAGCGCCGCTTGTGGTGCCGCGCTCGCCGCAGCCGGAGCAGCGGCCGGCGCCGCTGCAGCCACAACCGCCGTAGCGCCAGCGCCGTCCCCGGGGATACCGCTTTGCATAACTCTTACCAGCGCCAGTACCACGCCCTCGGCTACCTTGTCGCCGACCTTCACCCTCAGCTCGGTGACGACGCCCGAAACCGGCGAGGGAATATCCATGGTCGCCTTGTCCGATTCCAGGGTCATCAGGGAGTCCTCGGCTTTCACCGTGTCGCCGACCTTGACCAGCAACTCGATGATCGGCACATCCTTGAAATCGCCGATGTCGGGCACCTTGACCTCGATCACGGTTGCCGCAGCGGCGGGCGCGGCAACTGGCGCGGCGGCGGCGGGCTGAGCACTCGGTGCCGCAGCGGGTGCGGCGGCGGCAGGCGCGGCGGCGACCTGCCCGGCAGCAGCGCTGTCGATCAGCGCGACGAGGCTGCCTTCAGCGACCTTGTCGCCGATTTTCAACTTGAGTTCGGTGACCACGCCGGAAACCGGCGACGGTACGTCCATGGTCGCCTTGTCGGATTCCAGCGTCACCAGCGAATCCTCGGCCTTCACGGTGTCGCCTACCTTGACCAGCAGCTCGATCACCGGCACGTCCTTGAAGTCGCCGATGTCCGGGACTTTCACTTCGACTATGTTGGCCATGGCTTACACCTTCACCGGATTGGGCTTGTTCGGATCGAGGCCGTATTTTTTGATCGCCTCGGCCACTTTCTCTTTCTTCATCTGGCCGTCTTCGACCAGCGCAGACAGCGCCGCGAGGGTGATCCAGTAGCGATCCACCTCGAAGAAGTGGCGCAGCTTCTCGCGCGTGTCCGAACGGCCGAAGCCGTCGGTACCGAGCACCGTGTAATGGCGCGGCACCAGCGAACGGATCTGCTCGGCGAAGACGCGGATGTAGT
Organism: Sulfuritalea sp.; assembly: GCA_022842325.1. Taxonomy (GTDB): domain Bacteria; phylum Pseudomonadota; class Gammaproteobacteria; order Burkholderiales; family Rhodocyclaceae; genus Sulfuritalea. Next base: position 55,140 of record JALHPU010000021.1, read on the forward strand.
CGGTCGCCGCGATCACCGGCCCGCGTGTTTCGGCAAGGCAGGCGGAAACATGCGGCACACGCGGCTTTTCGGTCGGATGCAGCAGATTCCAGCGCGCGCAGTCGTTGCCGTCGCGCGCCAGTTCGTTGAAGCTGGGACAGGACCAGAGATCGGCCTCCACGCCCCAGTCCTTCTTCAGCAAGTCGGCGGCGGCAATCGCCTCCATGAAGATGGTGCCGGAGCCGAGCAGCTGCACGCGCGCCCCGTTACTGGCAGCGCCCTTCCTGAACTGGTACATGCCCTTGAGGATGTCCGGTGCCGCGCCTTCCGCCATTGCCGGATGCTCGTAGTTCTCGTTCATCACCGTCAGGTAATAGAAGACATCTTCCTGCTCGGTGACCATGCGGCGCAGGCCGTCCTGCACGATCACGGCAACCTCGTAGGCGAAGGTCGGGTCGTAGGAAATGCAGTTCGGCACGGTGCCGGCCAGCACTTGCGAATGACCATCCTCATGCTGCAGGCCCTCGCCGTTGAGCGTGGTGCGCCCGGCGGTGCCGCCGACCAGGAAGCCACGCGCGCGCTGGTCGCCCGCGGCCCAGACCAGGTCCATGGTGCGCTGCATGCCGAACATCGAATAGCAGACATAGACCGGGATCATCTGCACGCCGTGCGTCGAGTAGCTGGTGCCGGCGGCGATCCAGTCGGCCATGGCGCCGGCCTCGTTGATGCCTTCCTGCAGGATCTGGCCGTTCTTGGTTTCCTTGTAGAACATCATCTGGTCGGCATCCTGCGGCACGTAGTTCTGGCCGTCCTGGTTCCAGATGCCGATCTGGCGGAACAGGCCTTCCATGCCGAAGGTGCGCGATTCGTCGACCACGATCGGCACCACGCGCTTGCCGATGACCTTGTCCTTGAGCATGACGTTGAGGCCGCGCACGAAGGACATCGTGGTGGAGAATTCGCGCCCCTCGCCGCCGGCCTTGAGCAGGGCGTCGAAGGCGGACAGCGGCGGCACTGGCAGCGACTCGGCCTTGCGTCGGCGCGCGGGCGAATAGCCGCCCAGCGCCATGCGCCGCTCGCGCATGTAATTGAGTTCCTTGGAGCCTTCGGGGAAGGTCAGGTAGGGCAGCTTTTCCAGCTCCTCGTCCTTGACCGGCAGCTTGAAGCGGTCGCGGAAGGCCTTGACCGAGGTGGTGCCCATCTTTTTCTGCTGGTGGGTGATGTTCATCGCCTCGCCTGCCTCGCCCATGCCATAACCCTTGATGGTCTTGGCCAGGATCACCGTCGGCTGTCCGCTGTGCGCCACTGCCGCTGCGTAGGCCGCATAGACCTTGTGCGGGTCGTGGCCGCCGCGGTTCAGGCGCCAGATGTCGTCATCGGACCAGGTCGACACGAGCTTCGCCAGCTCCGGGTACTTGCCGAAGAAGTGCTGGCGCACATAGGCGCCGTCGCGCGCCTTGAAGGTCTGGTAATCGCCGTCGACGCACTCCATCATGCGCTGGCGCAACAGGCCGGTCTTGTCCTGCGCCAGCAGCGGATCCCAGTAGCTGCCCCAGATCACCTTGATCACGTTCCAGCCGGCACCGCGGAAATCGGACTCGAGTTCCTGGATGATCTTGCCGTTGCCGCGCACCGGGCCGTCAAGGCGCTGCAGGTTGCAATTGATCACGAAGATCAGGTTGTCGAGACGCTCGCGCCCGGCCATGCCGATGGCGCCCATCGACTCCGGTTCGTCCATCTCGCCGTCGCCCATGAAGGCCCACACCTTGCGGTTGTCGGTGGGAATCATTTCGCGGTGCTGCATGTACTTCATGAAGCGCGCCTGGTAGATCGCCTGCAGCGGACCGAGGCCCATCGATACTGTCGGGAACTGCCAGAAGTCCGGCATCAGCCAGGGGTGGGGATAGGAGGACAGGCCCTTGCCGTCGACCTCGCGGCGGAAATTGTCCATCTGCTCCTCGGTCAGACGGCCGAGCATGAAGGCGCGCGCATAGGTGCCCGGCGCCGAATGGCCCTGCGACAGCACCAGATCGCCGCCGTGCGTGTCGGACGGTGCGTGCCAGAAGTGGTTGAAGCCAATGTCATAGAGCGTAGCCGCCGAGGCATAGCTGGCGATGTGGCCGCCAAGGCCGGAATCGTCCTTGTTGGCGCGCAGCACCATGACCAGCGCGTTCCAGCGCGCGTAGTCACGGATCTTCTGTTCCATCTCGTAGTCGCCGGGCGTGACCGGCTGCTGGTCGGCGGGAATGGTGTTGGTGTATTCGGTGTTGGCGCTGTAGGGCATGTTGATGCCGGTCTGGTGACCCAGCGCAATCAATTGTTCGAGCAGGAAATGCGCTCGCTCGGGGCCTTCCTGCGCGATCACGGCTTCCAGCGCGTCAAGCCATTCACGGGTTTCCTGCGGATCGGCGTCGGAAGACGCGAGTTGGGGCGCAGCCATGACTTCTCCTCGTACTGACATTATTGGAGTCCGCCGCACGTCGTCGCTGCGGACTATCTCGCTTCGTTTTGGTTACAGCCGCTTCACTTAACGCCGATCTAACTGGCGTTAGCCTGCACTGAAACTCCGCCTTGCTTCGTTTTAGTTACGGCCGCTTCGCTTAACGCCGATCTAACTGGCGTTAGCCTGCACTGAAACTCCGCCTTGCTTCGTTTTGTTTTCGCAGCATAGACCTAGTTTATGAAACGACACGCTGCGAGTGTTTCGCATTGTAAGATAGCGCTTCACAATACGCAATATGTGGATTTCCACAGTAAAAAGCCAAAGGCCGGCAGCAGGGATGAATCCTCCCCTGCTGCCGGCCTTTGGACTGCAACAAATCAGGCTTCGTCAGTGCGGCGTCGCAATGCGGCTTTCTGCCGGGCGCGGCTGGCGCGCTTGTCCTGGCGCTGGTGGGCGCCGCCCTTTTGCAGCAGCGGCGCCAGTGCCAGCGGATTGCGTGGTTTGATCGGCCGCCGCGGCCTTGTTTTCGCGCGCTTCATCGCGAACGAAACTTGACCACCGCACGCCCGTCGGCAATCTGCCGCGGCTCGGGTTTCCAGGCGTGGCCATAGACGATTTCGAAGCTTGCCGGCAGGCGCCGCTCGGCATCCCGCGGCCAGGCGCGCAACAGCCGGCGCCAGTCGCGCCAGCCCTGCCGGCCCAGCAGCGCGTCGCGCACGCCCAGATGGCGCTGGTCGGCAAGGAAGGCACGCGGCGCGGCGTAGCTCAGGGTGATCATTTCCATGTCCATCACCGGATCGCCGAAACCAGCGGCGACCAGCATGTCGCCCAGATCGTGCATGTCAAGGAAGCGCTTCACCGTATCGCCGGCGCCGACTCCTTGGGCTGCGGCACGCAACTGCTTCAGCGTATCGGGACCGAGCGTGGCAAAGCAGAGCAGGCCGCCAACTTCAAGCACGCGGTGCAGTTCCTTCAGCGCCGGCAGCGGGTCGTCGAGCCAGTGCAGCATCAGGTTGGACCAGACCAGGCCCAGGGAATTGGCCGCCAGCGGCAAGGCGCGGACGTCGGCATTGACCGGGCGCGGGCCGCGTCCGATCATCCGCTGCAGGCGCGGCGTGCGGCTGCGCACGGCGTGCAGCATGGGCAAGGCGTAATCGAGGGCCAGCGGCAGCGACTTGGTGTAGCGCTGTTGCAGCGCGCGGATGCCGTCGCCCGTGGCGCAGCCGATGTCTGCGATGCGCTGGGGAGCGATCTTTACCAGATCCAGCCGCGCCGCCATGCGAGCGCCCACTTCGCGGGCGAGGACCGCGGCCAAGTCGTAGGTGTCCGCAGCCCCGGCGAAGTCGCTGCGCACGACGTATTAAGCGGCGTTGAGCCCCAGCCGCGCAAACAAGGCTTCGTCGCGATCGGCCTCGGGGTTGCCAGCCGTCAGCAGCTTGTCGCCGTAGAAAATGGAATTGGCGCCGGCGAGGAAGCACAGCGCCTGCAGTTCGTCACTCATTTCCTGGCGTCCGGCCGACAGCCTGACCATCGAGCCGGGCATCGTGATGCGCGCCACGGCGATGGTGCGGACGAACTCGAAGGGATCGAGCGGCGGCGCGTTTTCCAGCGGAGTGCCGGGCATCGGTACCAGCTCGTTGATTGGAACCGATTCGGGCGGCGGGTTCATGTTGGCCAGTTCGACCAGCAGCGAGGCGCGCTGGCGGCGCGTCTCGCCCATGCCGACGATGCCGCCGCAGCAGACCTTGATCCCGGCCTCGCGCACCTTGTCGATGGTGTCGAAACGCTCGCTCTGGGCGTGGGTTTTGATGACCTGGTTGTAGAACTCCGGCGCGGTATCGAGGTTGTGGTTGTAATAGTCGAGGCCGGCGGATTTGAGGCGTTCGGCCTGGCCATCCTTGAGCATGCCCAGCGTGACGCAGGTTTCGAGGCCGAGCGCCTTGACCGCACCGATCATGTCGGTGACGCGATCCAGATCCTTGTCCTTCGGTCCGCGCCAGGCGGCGCCCATGCAGAAGCGCGTGGCGCCCTTGTCCTTGGCGGCCTGCGCGGCGGCAACGACTTGTTCGGTTTCCAGCAGGGCCTCGCGCTGCGCCTCGCCGTGATGCGCCGACTGCGAGCAATAGCCGCAATCTTCCGAGCAACCGCCGGTCTTGATCGACAGCAGGGTCGAAAGCTGCACGCCATTGGCGTCATGGTGCTCGCGGTGCACCTGCTGGGCACGGAACAGCAGATCATTGAAGGGCAGTTCGAACAGGGCAACCAGGGCCTCGATGGTCCAGCGCGGCGCGGGAACGAAGGCGGGGGAAGTGGTTTGGGCAGTGGCTGTGGCAGTCATCGCAGCGGACTCGCTAGAATGCGGGAAGGCGCGAATCTTGGTGGAAGGAGCCCGGCTTGTCAATTGCAGCGGATCTGAAGAAGGCCTTGCAGCGTGCCGCCACGACCCTGTTGCCGCAGCACTGCTTCCTTTGCGCCGATGCGAGCGGCGACCGCCTGCTGTGTCCCGCCTGCTTCGCCGGCCTGCCACGCCTGAGCGCCGAGCACTGCCCCGTCTGCGCATTGCCGACCCCGGGCGCGAACCGCTGCGGCGCCTGCCTCAAACAGGCGCCGCATTTCGATGCGACCCTGGCTGTGTTCCGCTACGAGTTTCCGCTCGACCGCCTGATCCAGTCGCTGAAGTACGCTCACCGTCTCGCCAGCGCCGACTTTCTCGGCCGCGCACTGGCAAGGCCACCGACTCCCTTCCGCCCCGACCTGATCCTGCCGGTGCCGCTGGCGCCGGCCCGACTCGCGGAGCGCGGCTTCAATCAGGCGCTGGAAATCGCCCGCCCGCTATCCCGCGCGCTCGGCGCACCGCTCGAGATCCGCCACGTCCGCCGCCGCCGGGACACCGCGCCGCAAGCCAGCCTGCCGTGGAAGGAACGCAGGCAGAACATCCGTCATGCCTTCGAATGCGAAATCGACCTGACGGGCAAAACGGTGCTGGTGGTCGACGACGTGATGACCACCGGCACCACGCTCGACGAACTGGCGCGGGTACTCAAGGCACACGGCGCACTCCGCGTCGAGAACCGGGTACTGGCGCGGACGCTGAAGGACTGAGATCTGGGTCGCTTGCAGCGCGGCAGGGCCGAGCGGGACCTTATTTCATCCCGGGCGGCCGGGTATCGACGAACTTCTTCTTGTCCGCCCAGCTTTCGTAGGCCCAGGCGTCTTTTTCGAAATCGTAGGCGTAGGTATCAAAGATAGTGAAGGTCGCCACATAGGCCAGTTTCGCACTGCCCGCATTGCAGGCGTAGACGTAGTTCTCTCCCAACTTTTCGACCAGCACCGCGCGCTTGAACCCCAGGTTCTCGAGGTATTGCGGGCAACGTCCATAGCTTGCCGTATGGGCATCGATCGCCTTGACGATTTCGTTCGCGTCACGTCGCGTGGTCTGGTGCCACACCCAATGGATGCCAGCCAGCAGCGCTAGCGCGACCAGCCAAACCGTGACGCAGATCAACTGCCCGAGGCGGGCGTAGGGACGGCGCACGATCACCCATGCGCTCCAGGTCAGCCAGACCATCAGCGGCAAGCCGCCAAGTAACAGCAGGAAGCCTGCATGTCGCTGCCCGACGGTCAGCACCGCAATGACGGCCATGATCGTGGCCGAATAGATCTTTCGCTTGGCCTCCCGCGACAGATGGAAACGAACATCTTCGGTCACGGTGAAGCGTGTTCCATCGATGGCCTCGGCGCCGCAAATGCAGCCGAGGACCCCAGGCAACAGGTTTCAGGAGTCGGCGCTGGCAATGCGGCGAGTATGCTCATTGGCAGCAGTATGGCATTAGTAGAAAAACGGCAGGCGGTGCAATTTCGCGCCGCCTGCCGTTCGTTTCATCGATTCGCCAACATTAGATGCACCGCCGGCAAAAAACAGCCATGCATCAACCGATCCTCATACACAGAGTCCACGTAGTGACCGTGACGGTTTCGTTATATGCAAGGTCCGCCGGCACGCCCGCCACCGGAGCCAGGTTGGCAGCACCTGTAGCGCCACGCACGTTGCCTCTGCTGTTGCCGACGTTGTCGGCCGCCATCGGCCCGTCGATCGTGGCATCAACGGCGGCCGCCTGCTTGGTGGTCAGATTCGACGCGCAGACAAAAGTCCCGGGTAGCCCATATACGGTAGGCGCGCCAACCGCCACACCAATTGACCCGTTCAGGGAGTGCTTCGGCAGCGCAGCGACCAGAACATCCGTGACGTTGCCGGAAAGAAAGCCGGACGCGCGCAACGATTGCCAGAATGCCTGGTTCTCGCCAGCCGCATTGGTGAATGTGGCAGCAACCGGAGCGAGGAGGATTCCGTTGGCGTTGCCGCCCACGGTGGTGGCCCAGCCGCGTGCGGTATAGGTGGCGGGCAATTCATCGCCCGGCACTGTCTTGTAACGATCGACGTAGCCGTTATAGGCGGCCTGAACCGCCTTCATGTCGCTGACGACGGACTTGACTTTGGTGTTCTCTATCATTTCCTGGCCCTGCAAGACGCCGACCAGCAGCAGGCCGATGATGACCAGCACGATGGCGATTTCTACCAGGGTGAAGCCCGACTGGCGGCTTGCGATTCGATTTCTGAGATTATTCATGATGGCTTCCTCGTGATGTGTTTGGATGTGTTTGCGAACTGATGACTGACCCTTAGCACTTTAGTGATGGATCTCGAACCCCGGAAGTCAGGAAATTTTACGGTCCTTGCGCCGGCAGACGCAGCAGGAAACTCAGCCCCCCCGCGGCAGGCCGGGCCTGAAGGTCGCCGCCGGCCTCGCGCAGGCTCTTGCGTGCCTGGTAGAGCCCCAGACCGAGGCCTTGCGGACGCCCGCTGGCAAAGGGCTCGAAGACCTTTTCCGGCGCCAGCGGAACGATGCCCGGCGGCCAGGGGCAGAAGAAATCCAGCTCAGCCATGACCATTCTCGCGTCTTGCACGGTGCGCAGTTGCAGCGCAGGGCTGGCGCCCGGGGTTTCGCGCCAGGCCCCGGCGAGGTTGGTGAACAGGTTGTCCAGCGCCCGTGCCAGCAGGCTGGCGGCTACCCATGCGGTGGCATCGCCCGCCAGGGTCGGCTCCACGCCGGCCAGGCGCGCGGCATGCAGCGTGGCATGGCGCAGGTCGACCCGGGCCGCTTGCTCCACTGCCGGGTACTTGCCCAGGGCCCCGATCAGGCGCTCGGCGCGCTCCCTGGCCAGCGGCGCATTGTCGCGCAGGCGGCGGCCGGCAGCGAGCAGGGCATCCTGCGTTTCACAGGCGGCGAAATCGTCGCTGACCCAGAGCACCCATTGCGCCTGATTGCGCATGTCATGCTGCAGGTACAGCGAGAGCCTGGCGCGTTCCGCCAGCGCCGCCGAAAGCGCCTCGGTTCGCGCATGCATGCGCGTCTCCAGCAGCAGCACGAAGACGCGCGCGAGGTGGTCGGCGAACAGGCGGTGCTCGCCCCATGCGTCGGCATGGACCAAGGCAAGCCGCAGCCTGACCTCGTCGCCGCTGGCGAGATCGAAGCCGAGGACATGGGCCGCCGTCGCCTTCTTCGTGGGGGCAGCGAGGCCGAGCGTGCCGGCCACCGGCTGGCCGAACCAACTGCCGTCCCATTCCAGACGCTGCCAGCCGCCGCCGGCAAGGTCTGGCCAGGCGGCGGCAGGAAGCTCGAGCGGGTCGATCGGCTGGCTGGCCAGGTGCAGCAGGTTTTCCATGCGCCCGCTATAGGCGCGCGCCACGCGCCCGATGCGATAGCTGGCCGCCAGCAGGGTCACCCCGATCGCGACCAGGATAAAGCCCAGCCGGTCCAGATTACTCGGGACGGCGAATTCCATACTTGTTCAGGTAGTAGTAGACATGCTCGCGCGCCATACCGAGACGACGGCCGGTCTCGGCGATGTTGTAGCCGGTTTCCGTCAGGGCACGGCGCAGCAGCAGCTCTTCGGCCGCCGCCGCGACTTCCTTCGGCCCTTCGTCCAGGCGCGCGGTCAGGTGCAGGCGTGCCTCTCCGGATTCAGCCATGCGCGACTCCTCGCCGGCAAAAAGCACCGCCCGGCGCAAGGCCTGGGCAATTGTTGCCACCGACGCCGGCTTGACCAGGAAATCGAATGCGCCGCGGCGCACGGCTTCAAGTGCCGCGGCCCGCTCGTCCTGACCGGTCAGCACGATGACCTTGGTCGCCGGCGCATGGCGCAGGCACTGGTCGAGCACGGCCAGCCCTTCTGTCATGGTGCTGGGTGCGGGCGGCAGGCCGAGATCGAGCAGGACCAGGCCGGGCGGCGCGTCCGAGCTCAGGCAGGCCAGCGCCGTCGCGCGATCATGCGCCTGCTGCACGACATAACCTTCGTCCCCCAACGCCGAAGCGAGATAGCCCCTCAGCGCAGGGTCGTCTTCGACGATTAGCAGGGATTGGAGGGGTGCCGGCACGACGTCAGGCCATCACGGCAAGCTGCCCGCCTGCAGCATGCGGTTGAAAAGGATCGCGGACGGTATCCAGGTCAGGATGTCGTCGAATTCGCCGTTGGTGCCGCCGATGGCGACCGGCACATGACTGACGAAAACCTGATCGTTGTTCTGGTTGGCGGCCTCGTCGATTCCGCCGGCGACACCGGTCGATGCATTCGCACCCAGCGAGAAAACCACGGCCACCGCGGTCGTGGTCAGTGCCGGGGCAGCGCCGCAGGTCGTTGCCGTGATGCCGGTGGCGCTGCCGCAAACCCTCAGGTTGGGAGCCGCGGCGTAAGTCGCCAGCGTCGCGATGCGGATGCCGTTGGGGCTGGTGGCCGCATTGGCGTTGGCGCCCGGAGTGATAGCCGTGGTCACGGCATAGCGAACGCGGTTGAGTTGCCCCTGCCACCCATCGAGCAAATAGCCGTTGGCATCGAGGCCCGACATTCCAAGCGTCGCGGCCGGCAGGAAGCCGTTGTAGGGATTGGTGCAGGGAGTCACTGCGGTGGACCCGCCCGCGGGGCTTTCAATGCCGTTCGAGGCGGCCGAGGCCGGACAGGGCAGGCGCCCGTTAGCAGCGGCGAAGCCGATCAGTGCCTCCTTCGCGTCATCGAGGATCTTCTGCGTATCCTTGAACTTCTGCTGCTCGATCTGGGCACTGATCACCGACAAGCCGCCGCCCAGCAACAAGGCCACGATGAGCAGCACCATCGCCATTTCGATCAGGGTGAAGCCCGTGGCGCGACGGGAAACTGGATTCATGGTTGGGTCGTCCTCATCGATTCGGTCACGGCAGCCGGCCGGCCTGAGTCATGCGGGCGAACAGCAGATTGGGCGGCAGCCAGCTCAGCAGGTCGTCGAATTCCCCATTTGCTGCCGCGGATTCGGTCCGCGGATGGCTGACGAATACCTGGTCGGCATTCTGGTTGGCCGCTTCGTCTACGCCGCCCACTGTCCCGGCATTCGATCCCGAAGAAAGAATCACGGCCACGGCGTTGGTGGTGATCGCGGTCGCCGTACCGCAAGTAGTTGCCGTGATGCCGGTGGCACTGACACAGACGCGCAGGCTTGCCGCGGGACCAAACACCGCCGTGGTGGCCGCCTGAATGCCGTTCGTCGTGGTGGCTGCGTTGCCGCTCGCGGTGGTTACCGCATAGCGAATGCGGCCAGCCCATGCGTCGACCAGGAATCCGTTGGCATCCACTCCCGACAGGCCCAGGGTGGTCGCCGGCAAGAAGCCGGTATAGGGCAGAGTGCAAACTCCACCGCCTAGGGGGCTTTCGACCCCGGCCGACGCGGCGGTTGCCGGACACGGCAGGCGGCCGTTGGCCGCAGCGAATCCCAGCAGGGCATCTTTCGCTTCGACCATCGCCGCCAAAACCGACTTCTCCTGCGAGACCTGTTGCCTTGCAGAGCCGAAGGTTCGAACCGTGTAGTACGCGCCCAGCACACCAACGACCAGCAACATCATCAATAAGGCTGCGCCCCGCTGTCTTCTGGTTGCGCCGCGCTTCATTTCTGCCGCCGGACGCTGACGGCGCCTTTGGGCAAGGCATCGCTGCGCGCGCCACTTTCGAGGTCCAGGGTTTCGCGCACACGAACGTCCTGACCGTCGATCCTCACGCCCCTGGCGGAGATAACCGGAATTCCGGCAGCGGGTACGGCCTGACCTTCGGTCACCGTCTGGCCATTTATCCAGGCGGTGCTCTTCTGGCCGCCGCGCTTGACCAGTCCGCTGACAGAAACAGTGGTACCGAAATTGACCACTTCCTGCGACTCGCCCCTGCGCTTCGCCATCACTGCAGCGCGCTCCGCCGGCGAAAAGAACAGGGTCCCCATGCGATCCTCGCCGGATTGCGCACCGGCCGCGCCAGGCAGCAGCAATGCCAATAGCAGCGCACCGGCCGGGACGACGACGACGGGCACTTTTACGCGAATCTTGAGCGAAGTCATCATTTCAGTCTAGCAACATGCCTGCGGAAATGGGAATGCAGCCCATGAGCGTCACGCACCCGGCGGCTTTGCCGCCTCGGGCAGGCTGAAGAAGCGCAGGGTGCATTGGGCAACGAGTCCCGTTTCGGCGGGCTCGCTGAAACGGCAGGACTGCACCCGGAACCGGCCGTGAACCCGGGTCCGATAGTCATTCAGAAAGCCGAGCAGTTCCTGTTCGTGGATCGCCCTTAGCTCGAAATCGAGATCATGCGTCGTCGCAACGTCGGCACTCGGCTGAGTGCTTGCCGAGGGATCCGCGGTCGCCGCGTCGGTCAGCGCCTGCGGCGGCTTCAGGACGTAGGAAAGGGTATCGGGCAGCTTCAGTTGTTCGCGGCTCAGGACCAGTTGCTCGACCCAGCCTTCGCGATCGGCGCGGCCGACCAGTCCCTGCGCGCGGAGCGCGCGGAACTGCTCGATATGGGCCTGGATGTTACGCAGGTCCTGCTGTTTTGCGGTCAGACTGGGCTGCAGGGCGCCGAGCTGGCCGCGACTCTGGGCAAGGCTTTTCCGCAGGCTGTCGCGGCCGTAGATGCTGCCGAGGACCAGGGTCAGCGTCAGGAGTATTGCCACCGCCAGCACATTGAGCGGGCGGCGCGCGCGCTTGAAAATGGACAGGGCGGGATTCATGGCTTTGACTTCCCGGACGGGGCGTCGGCGTTACCGGATACTCCAGGCAGAGTCATGCACCAGGAAAGTTTGGTCGCCGCCCCCAGAGTGGAGCCACCGCGCAGGATGCCGCCGGCGTAATCCTTGTTGGCGTCCTGCCAGAGCACGAGGCCCTCGATCCCGGCCAATTCACCGAAAATGTTGCGCAGCGTCTGCGCCCGGTCGCGCGGCCCATAGCTTGCGGGTACGGCGAGCTCGAAACTCAGCTCGACCTTGCGCTTGTCACCCCCTGCCTCCTGGCCTGGCACGGCTGTGGCGGCCGGATCGGGCACCGCACTCGCGTTGCAGGGCGGCGCACCCGGCGCCAGCAGTTGCCACTTGAGGTCTTTGAGGCGAAGGTTCGGATCGATCGCCAGCGCGCCCGCAATCCGGCGCAATTGCCGTTCCATGTCCGGGGCGGATGCGATTTCTTCTTCATTCAGCGCAAGCGCGCGTTGTACGTCTTCCGGGGCGACGCCGTACCTGGCGATGTCGAGTTCGACAGCCGCGATCCGGGCATTGATCTGCTGGATCGAGTCATCCAGCCGGCGACTTTCGCCCAGCATGGTGAACAGCGACCACAGGTTGTTGCCGGCGCCGGCAATCCCGGCGAGGGCAATCACCGCCGCCAGCACCAGCGATGCCTTGCTCAGGCGGGCGACCAGGTAGTCGGATCGCCGCGTCAGGGGTGCCAACTGGCCGGCAGGCGACTGCAGCGCCAGGTCGAACAGCGGCAAACGCCAGTCACCGGGCGGCGCAGCGGTCCAGGGTCGCAGCGTGACCAGGCGCAGATGGGCAACGGCCAGCAGCCCTTCCAGGCCGCCGGGATCGGCCAGCAGCAGCACCGGATGATCCTGCCGGCCGCGCGGCACGATCTGCGTGTTTTCGAGATGGCGCAGGGTGCGGACGATCTCGTCGACCTGGGGCTTGGGCTGGTTCGCGGTCAGGGTCAGCCGGGTGAGCACCGGCGTGCGGTCTTTCAGGAAGACGATGCGCAAGGTGCCGGGACCTGGCAGCACCACGAAAAGATCTGGCGGCAACTCCCGGTCGCGACCCAGCAGGGCCAGCAGCATGGACACCGGCCAGACCCCCGCCACCGGGCCGCGGGTGGCATCGAGTTCGCTGTCGAGCCGTTCCGCCGCTTCGACGCCGAGCAGAACGTAGCGGGTCGGCGCAATCCTGCCGATCAGGTCATCCTCCTGGCTGGGGATCAGGTAGTTTCGATAGGGCGTGTCCGGATAGCGGGTAGCGAGCTGGCGCGCAAGATAGGACGCGCGGTCACGGCCGAACAGGCGCGGGGTCCGGATCGCAGCGAAGCTTTCTTCGACCAGGTCGCTGATCACCCAGACCGGCCCTCCGGGCTCGCCCGGGATCCGCTGCCAGCCCTGCGCGCCCCTGCCCCACAGCTGGCGCTCGGTCGGGCTTAGATAGAGCACGTATTTCATGTCTTCATCTTGGCAATGGTCTGGTAGATCGGGCTCAGCACAGCCATCATGATCCAGCCGAGGATCAGGCCCATGGTGACCGTCATGACCGGTTCGATCAGGGCCTGCACCTTGCCGATCGACTCGTCGATCTCGCGGGTGTAGAAGTAGCTGACATTGTTCAGCGCCTGGTCGAGCGCACCGCTCGACTCGCCCACCTGGAGCATGCGAATCACCAGCGAGGGAAACAGCCGCTCCGCGGCAAACGCGTTGGAGATCGAGGTTCCGGTGGCAATGCGCTCGATGACGCGTTCAAGGGCGGCCTGGATCACCAGGTTGCCGGAAATTTTTTCGCAGTACTTGAGACTCTCAAGGACCGGAATGCCGGTACGGTACATCAGCGCGAAGGTATCGGCCAGGCGCGCCAGGATCATTTTCTTGAGCACCAGACCGATCACCGGAACATTGAGCAGGAGTTGATGCAGAAAATAGCGCACTTTCGGATTGACCCGCGCGGCCGTGGCGATGCCGGCCACCGCCAGCGGCGGCACGGACAGCAGCAGCCACCAGTAGGTAACAAAGATGTGCGAGACCCAGATCAGCAACTGTGTCTGCAACGGAATCTTCTGCCCCATGTTGCTCAGGAAGCCGACCAGTTCCGGCACCAGGTAGATCATCAGGAAGAACACCACGGCACTGATGACGACCACGACGAACGCGGGATACATCATGAGCTTCTTGGTCTGCGCGGCCATTTCGTCCTGCCACTTGAGCGAGCGCACCAGCTCCTTGAGTACCTCGGGCAACTGGCCCGTCACTTCGCCGGAGCGCACCAGGTTGACCACCACTTCGGAAAATATCCCCGGATAGTGGGCCAGGGCTTCCGCCATGGTTGCCCCGCTCTCGACCCGTTCATAGATTCCCGCCGCCAGCAGCTGTCCCTCCATCGAATCGGCGGCATCACGCATGTCGCCCAGTGCCGTCAGCATCGGCACGCCGGCGCGAATCAGCATTTCGAGCTGGAACATGAAACTGATGACTTCCTGTTGCGGCAGGCTTTTTACCGAACGACTACGCTCCTTGACGGCCTTGGCGCGGACCAGCGTCAGGCCCAGGCGACCGAGCTGGGTGACCAGGTCGGTCTCGTGCAGGGCCTCCATTTGCCCCTTGATGATTTTGTCATCGGCGTCGGCCGCCCGGTACTTGAAGAGTGGCATCAGGCAAGCGTCTCGGTCAGGTCGACCACCCGGCTGACTTCATCGACCGTGGTCAGGCCGTCCCTGACGCGACGCAAGCCATCTTCGGCCATGCTGACGAAGCCTCGCGCCACCGCATAGTCGTTCATCTCGTTGACGCTGGCATTCTTGGTGATAAGCCCGTCGAGTCCCTTGTCGAACTTGAGCAGTTCGAAGATCGCCATGCGCCCCTTGTAGCCCTGGAATTCGCAGGCCGGACATCCGACCGGCCGATAGACGCTGATCTGCTCGTCGGGTTCGAGCCCGAGCAGCTGAGCTTCGACCGGGCTCGGCCCACCGGCCTTCTTGCACTTGGGACAGAGCGTACGCACCAGGCGCTGCGCGACGATTCCGATCAGGTTGCCGGCCAGCACGTTGGTCTTGATGTTGAGGTCGAGCAGGCGCGGAATCGACTGGATCGCCGAGTTGGTGTGCAGGGTGGAGAACACCTGGTGACCGGTCATCGCCGCACGAAACGCCATCTCTGCCGTGTCGTGATCGCGCACCTCGCCGACCAGGATGACGTCGGGATCCTGGCGCATCATGGAACGGATGCCCTCGGCAAAATCCATCTTCGACACTTCCGAGATCGAGGTCTGCCGGATCATCGGCATCGGATACTCAACGGGATCCTCCAGGGTCATGATGTTGACCCCCTCGTTGTTGAGGTGGCCGAGCACCGAGTAGAGTGTGGTGGTCTTGCCCGATCCGGTGGGGCCGGTGACCAGCAGAATGCCTTCGGGCCGGGCCAGCATCAGTTGCAGCAGGGTCAGTTGCTTTTCCGACAGGCCGAGGCCGTCGATCGGCACCAGGCCACGCGCGCGATCGAGCACGCGCAGCACGAAATTCTCACCATGGATCATCGGCTGCACGGCGGAACGATAGTCGACCTGGCGGCCGGATATGGTCAGCGAGATGCGGCCATCTTGGGGAGCGCGCGTCTCGGCGATGTTCATCCCGGCCATCACCTTCAGGCGCACCACCATGGCCGACCAGTAACGCAGATGCAGCACGCGCACCTGGCGCAGCACACCGTCGATCCGATAGCGAATGCGCAGGAAGTGCGGTTCCGGTTCGAAGTGGATGTCGGATGCGCCGCGCAAGGTGGCGTCGGCCAGCAGCGCATCCATCAGTCGCACCACCGGATGACTGTAGCCGCCGGTATTCTGCGTCAGGCTGGCGGTGTCGATGGTGCCGGTTTCCAGCTCGTGCAGGATGCCGTCGATGGACAGTTCGTGACCGTAGAACTGCTCGATCGCGGGCTGGATTTCGGCACTGCTGGCCAGGCGCCAGATGGCCTTGACCTTGCCCGCCAGCAGCGCGTTGATCTGGTCGCCGGCGACAATGTCGCCCGGGTCGGCGCTGGCGATCAGCAATTCCTTGCGCTCGGCATCGAGGCTCACCGGGAACAAGGTGTAACGTTTGGCCAGTGGCTTCGGAATCAGTTTCAAAGCCAGAGGATCGGCGACGATTCCCTTGAGGCTGATCGCCACCTCACCAAGATTAAGCGCCAGCGCGCTGCGCAAGGCCTCTTCGGTAATGAAGCCGAGGATCAGCAGGGCTTCGCCCAGCGGCTTGCCCATGGACTTCTGCTCGAGCAGGGCGATGCGCAACTGATCCTGCGTGATCAGCTGCTGTTCCAGCAGCAGGTCGCCCAGCCGCACTGGCGGTCGTTCCGGCGACGTTTTCAGATCACTCATGGCGATCGTTCTCCCGGCCGGCTATCTGGATCCCGATTCCGGGGGAGACATGGTTTGGGCGCTTGTTTCCGGCTTGCGCAACTGCTCGAGCCGCTGTTGCGCCGCGGCGCGCGGAAAATTGGTGCGCTCTCCGCTGCCCGACCTTTCCGCCAGGGCCAGCGCTTTCTGGTAATAGCCCTGCGCCGGAAGGTACTTGTGCAGACGATCGAGGGCCACCGCAAGGTTGTAGGCGTGAAGGGCGTTTTCGGGCTCCAGGGTGAGCGCACGGAAGTAGGCCTGCTGGGCCTCGGCGATGCGCCCTTCCCTGGCCAGGATGCCGCCCAGCGTGGACATCACGACCGCCGAATCCGGATTGCGCTCGGCCATTTCCCGGGCGCGGCTGGCCGTCAGTTGCAGATCACCCTCGGCCGCGATTGTCAGCAGGCCGGCGCTGGCGCCCGGATGTCCCGGCTCCTGGCGCAGCACCCGTTGGTAGTAGGCGCGGGCATCGTCGCGACGCCCCTGATGCTGGGCAATGTAGGCCAGGCCGAGCAGCGCATCGCGTTCTCCCGGGTTTTTCGCCAGTGCCATGTTGTAGGACACGGCCGCTTCGTCGAGGCGGCCTTCGCTCAATGCCGCATAGGCGATATCCAGTACGCTGGCCGCCGCCGGCTTGGCGACAAACACCGGCGTCGCCGGATTCGCACCGGGCGCCCGCGCTGCCGCCCCGGCAGGGGCTGGCCTGGGGCTGGCGCGGCGCGGCGCCGATGCACGCGAATCCTCATTGCGCGGTGCAGCGGCGCGCGGCGCGGCATCCGGCGACGTTACGGTCGTCGCCAAGGTGCCTGCGCCAACCGGCGCCTTGACCTCCGCAGGTACTGCTGCGGCAATCGCTTCCGGCGGCGGTGGCGGCGGCGCCACCACCACCGGGGGCGGCGTACCCGGCGGAGTCAGACCGGAACCTGAAATGCCCAGAAAACTGTCGAGAAAACCCAAGAAGAACGCTGCGTTGGCGACTGCAGCCAGCAGCGCCAACCCGCCAAGAACCAGCAGGCGTCGATTCGGGCTCGACTGCGCCGGCTTTACCGTGGCGCCCAGAATCTCGCGCGCAACTTGCGGCGAGGCAGCGGGGCTGGGATGCGCCGCCGCACGGGCAGGCGCGGCCTCGGCCACCAGCGATCGTGGCGCGGCGCTAGGTTCGGCACGCCTGCTCGCCGTTTCCGGCACGTGTTCGACGCCTGGCGTCGGGGCGACGTCCGGCGCTGGCGTTACGGCCACGGCCTTGGCCGGCGTCGCACTTTCGAAGGGCGGCATCGGGTCCAGCGTCAGCTCCACTGGCGTCGTTGCCGGGCGCGGCTCGCTGGCGGACGGGGCCGCGGCTGGCGCCGGCCAGGCCGGCTCGCTTGCCGATAGGTTCGGCTCGACCGGTACCGGATTCACCGGCAATGCGGCTGACGTCATATCGGGCGCATCGGGCCCGAAATCGATCGCCAGCGGCGGAAAGCTGACCGGCTTAGCCGGCTCGCCTTCCCGCGCTGCCTTGTCGGCGGCGGCACGTTCCTCTGCAAGCTTTTCCTTTTCCCGGCTGGCGCGCTGCAGGGCATCGAGGAGCAAGCTCATGTCAGGGCCGCACCGGAACCGGCTTGCCTTCATCGCCCGGCTGGGCGTAGGCATTGCGGGCATCCGGCAGCACCCCGCGGAAACTCCGGAAATCCCCATCCAGGCTCGGATCGGTCAGCACCGTGGGACGCAGGAATATCACCAGTTCGGTCTTGCGGCTACGGTTGTCGGCGTACTTGAAGAGGTCGCCCACTACCGGCACGCCGTTGAGCCCCGGCACGCCGTCGGTCTTTCTGTCGCGCGTATCCTGGATCAGGCCGCCCAGCACCGCGATGTCGCCGGACTGGACCCGCAGGATGGACTCCATCTCGCGGCTCTGCACCACCGGGATCCGATTGACCACACCGGCCAGGGCCAGGGCCGGACTGGGGTCCGTGGCGAAGGCGCTGATGCGGCTTATGGTCGGCCGCAGGTTCAGGATCACTTCACCGTGATTGCTGATCTGCGGCGTGACGGTCATCAGGAAACCGACCGGTACCGTGTTGATGACGCTGGTGTAAGTTGCCGGCGTCGCCGCCGAGGTGGCCGTGGCCGCCGTACCAGGAGTCACGCTGATGGTGAAGTACACCTCGTTGTCGACCACCTTGAGGATGCTGGTCTGGCTGTTCAGCACGGACACTTTCGGACTCGACAGCACCCGCAGTGTGCCGAAGGATTCGAGCAGCCTGAGCGCCGTAACGATGGTGCTCTGGCCGATGGTCCGGTTGTAGCCGATGGTCGCCACGCTGCTCAGCAGGCCGCCAGTGAGCTGGCCGCTGGTCGGACCGCCGGGCGTGAAGATCAGCCCCCTCGCATTGGCCGGGTCGTCCGCGCGATACAGCAGACCCCAATCGATGCCTTGCTGGTAGCGGTCGGACAGATCGACTTCGACGATGGTGGCCTCGATCAGGACCTGGCGTCGGGCGTTGCCCATGATGCCGTCAAGGAACTCGCGCACCTTTTCATGCTGGCGCTGGGTGGCGCGAACATTGATGACCCCGTTCTCGGCATTGGCAATCACCGAGCCGGTTTCGCGGTAGCTTCCCGGGCGAGCGGCGGAGCCGCCTTGCGGTGGCGCCGACGCTGCCGCGGTTGCAGCGGCAGGCGCGGGCGAGGCCGGAGCCGCCTGTGCCGGCGC
>JALHPU010000022.1 GCA_022842325.1 Sulfuritalea sp.
TGCCGGGCGCCTGGGACGGCTTCGAACTGGCGGTGCGCGCGGTGCTGGGCCAGCAGGTCACCGTGGCGGCGGCGCGCACGCTGACCCGGCGCCTGGTGCAGACCCTGGGCGAACCGCTGGCGACGCCGTGGCCGCAACTCACGCATGCGTTTCCGACACCCGCCGCGGTGCTGCAGGCCGGGCCCGACGCACTGGGGCAACTCGGCATCGTGCGCCAGCGCCAGAAGGCCATCCAGGCACTGGCCGAGGCGGTGCTGCATGGCGGCCTCGACCTGAAACCGGGGCCGCAGGTGCAGGCCACGGTGCAGGCCCTGCTGGCCCTGCCGGGCATCGGCGAATGGACCGCGCAATACATTGCCATGCGCGCCCTGCGCTGGCCCGATGCGTTTCCGGCGGGCGACATCGTGGTGCAGCAGCGCCTCGGCGTGCGCGACGGCCCGCACCCCGCACGCGCCGCCACCGCACTGGCAGAGGCCTGGCAACCCTGGCGCAGCTACGCCGTCATTCGACTCTGGCACGGAGGATCCCCATGAAACTCGTCTGCAAGACCATCGCCACCCCCCTGGGCCCCATGCTGCTGGCTGCCGGCGATGCCGGCCTGGCGGGCGTGTGGTTCGAGGGCCAGAGCCACCACCCGGACGCATCCGCGTGGCAGGCCGTGAAATCGCAGCGCTGGCTCGATCAGGCCGCCGCGGAACTGCAGGCCTATTTCCGCGGCGAATGCCGGCAGTTCAGGACGCCGCGCGCGGCCGCCTGGGGCACGCCATTCCAGCGCAGCGTGTGGGAAGCCCTGGCGGCGATTCCGTGGGGTGCCACCACCCGCTATGGCGCCATCGCCGCGCAACTCGATAATCCGCTGGCGGTGCGCGCCGTCGGCGCGGCGGTCGGGCGCAACCCGTGGAGCATCGTGGTGCCCTGCCACCGCGTGCTCGGCGCCGACGGCAGCCTGACCGGTTACGCCGGCGGCCTTGCGCGCAAGCAGGATCTGCTGACGCGGGAAGGCGCCTGGCCGGGGCCTTTGCCGTAAAAAGCCATGGCGCGCCGCCGTGCCGCCGGCGCCGACTATTGGCATCTGCCCAAACCAATGCCGAACCCGGCCAGCCGCTGCGAGCAGTTCGGCCGGGCCCGCTCAGTCCTTCGGTCCGGCCTCCATCGCCTCGACCGACGGCACGCGCAGCAACTCCCTGGCGTCGTCGATCGAGCCCTGCAGCCAGGCTTCGACGTCGCCCGGCTCGATGGCGATCACGCTGCGCTTGTCCTGCCGGTCCGGCGGCAGCTTCGGGTCGGGGCGATGCATGCGCGACATCAGCGGGTGAAGATCGGCGTTGATGGTGAGCATGGTGTAGCTGGAGATCACCTCGCCGCTTTGCGGGTCGGTCCAGTCGTTCCACAGGCCCGCCAGGCCCCAGGGCTGGCCGTCGGCGCGGCGGAAGTTCCACCACACGTTGCGCCCGGTCTCCCAGCACGGCTCGTCGAAGGACCAGGCCGGGATGATGCAGCGCTTGCCGTGCAGCCACGACTGCTTGTACGAGGCCTTGCTCGCGAGCTCCTCGGAGCGGGCGTTGTTGGTCGAATACGTCAGCTTCGCGGTCTTGGCGAACCAGGGAACCAGGCCCCACTGCCCGACCACCAGCTCGCGCGGCGCCGCGCTCGCGCCGGGGCGCACGAAGGGGCCCGGCGCGCGCGGGAAAATCTCCCGCGCCCATTGCGGCTGGTTGTGCCGGCCGACGTGCCAGAAGCGCTCGATGGCCGCCTGATCGGGTGAGACGTAACGATTGCACATTGGGCAAGTGTAAAGTCTGGCCCGGCGCCGCGCCGCTCAGCGCGCCAGCGCGTCCCTGGCGAGAACCGTGACGTCATCCGCGCCATGTCCGGCGGCGATCAACTGATCCATCCGCGCCGCCATGCCCGGCAACACCGCCAGCGGCCGCGCGCCGGCGGTCTGCAGCATCAGGCCGAGATCCTTGCGCGCCATGGCCAGTTCGAAGCTGGGCGCGAACTTGCCCTGCGCCATGGCCCCGCCGCGCATGGCCGCGATGCCGTTGAGGTCGAACAGCGCGGCCACGTCGATCGCCTCCTGGCCATCGACGCCGGTCGCCTGCGCCAGGGTCAGCATGTCCGCCATCACGGCCGACAGGCTGAGGATCAAGGCATTGCCGAAGAGCTTCTTGGCCGCCGCCAGATCGCTGCGCTCGCCCTGATACTCGAGGCGCCCCGTCATCGCGGCAAGATCCGCGGCGACGGTATCGAACACCGCACGCGGCCCGGAAACCAGCATCGAGCCCTTGGCATTGCGCGCCGCCAGCGGGGTCATGAAGACGGGGCAATGCAGATACTTCACACCGGCCGCGGCCAGCCGTTGCGCCCGCTCAGCAGTCAGCGCCGGCAGCGTGGTGCTGTGATCGACCAGCACCGCGTCGGCGGCCAGCCCCGCTTGCGCCACCGCAATCACCGCGTCCACCACCGCATCGTCCTTCAGCACCAGATGCACGCGGGCGGCATCGCGCACCGCCGCGGCCGGCGAAGCGGCCACCGCAATGCCGAACTGCGCCAGCGCCTGCGCCTTGTCCGCGGATCGATTCCAGACGCTGACTTCATCGCCGCGCTTTGCCGCCGCTTCGGCAAACGCGCTGCCGAGCAAACCGGTACCGAGAAATGCAATTTTTGCCATGGTCGAAATCCTTAGTGTTGATCGTCCTGAAGCACGCGGCAGCCGTTCGGCAGCCGCACCTGGGTCGCGCAGGAATCTTACCCCCGGCCCGCCCCTCCTCACGAAGACGAGCGTGGTGCAGCAGATTGTTCTGCCGCAGCAAGCGGCGGCAAGACCGGCGCCATGACGCTCGATTCAGGCTCCGCTACGTGAAAAGTCGGCGCTGGCGGAACGGCGACTCAATCAGTGAAAGCTACCCGCGAAGACGTCGGCGGATACCTCCGCGCAGCGTCGCGAAATAGGCAGCATCGGCAGGCGCCGCCACCGCCGATTCGGCACCGGCCAGGAGGATATTTCGCAGGTGCAGCCGATCCTGATCGCGGCGGATCAGTTCCCGCACATATTCGCTGCTGGTGCCATAGCCACGCTGCTCGACTTGTTCGTCGACAAAGGCCTTGAGCGAATCAGGCAAGGAGATGTTCATCGTGCTCATGGGGCAAGACTAGAATATTTGGCAAAATTTGGCCAGCGCCAGCATTCCCGGATTCGCGCCCGGCCGAGCTACGAGTTCACCGACCTCGACGCGCTGCTGGCCGACTTCGAACGCGACGTGACGAAAGGAGGGACGAGCAATGAAAGCCATCATCGAAGTTGGCAGCAAAGGCACCGTATTCAAGGCCGCACGGGAACAAACGCGCAGAAGGAACGCGGCCGGGCCCCGTACTACCGCCTTTCCTTCGAGTCGGCACGGACGCTGTTTGCCGAGCTGACTCCCGCCCGCCTGGATCTTCTCAACACCCTGCGCGGCATGGGCCCGACGAGCGTGTATGCGCTGGCCAAGACGGCCGGGCGCAATTACTCGAATGTCCATGCCGATGTTGCCCGCCTCGTCGAACTGGGGCTGATCGAACGCACCGATGACGGCATGGTGACCGTTCCCTTCGATGCCGTCGAGATTCGCATGGCATTGGCTCGGGCCGCTTGAAAATATTAGAGCCAAGCATATATCGGTGGATCGGGCGCTGGCAACACGGCGACTCCAGGTGCCAGACAAGAAATCGAGCCTGGACCCTTAAATCATTTACTCGTCCAAATTTGTAATGCTGCTCAGATAGTCCACCTGGTATGCGCGCGTCTTAGTTCGTATTGCAGGACCAAGTTCGGTGAGTGACGCACGGTTGATCGAGATTTTGGCGCTGTTTGCCTTGAAACGAGCATTCGCCTGTTTGAACTTGAAAAACAATACTTGCGTAATTGTATTTTCCGCTTCGATCAGGCAACCAAGTAGAGAGACGAAGACGTCGCCGTTCGCTTCCCTATCGACAAATCCGATCTGAAAACGGCCGATCTTGGCCTTCTGAGACTCGCGGCTGAAGATGGTTATCCATGAGCTGTCGGGCTGCATTGCCTTGAGAGCATTTATGGACGCAGTGATTATTGCGATTGCGGCCGGGGCCACTCCGAGCGCGACTGTCAATACCTCAATGATTTTCTCATTGACCTCGACAGCCGTACCGTCAGCGGTGTAGTCGGCCCAACCACCATCCTGAAGGGTCCAACCAAGCTTCTGTAGTACGTCCGAATAAGCCGTGAACCAAGCGACCGGATCCTGTTCAGCAGATACTTTCTTGTTTGCGACCAGTTGAGCAAGTAGGGCTGAATCGGAGATGGCCTCACGAACCTCTGCAGTGACACCTTGTACGAACGAGAACACGCCTGAGCCGACGACTTGTGCCTGCGTTTTCGCCGTGTCGAAAGCTTCGCCGCTCTCGATTGCCGCGTTCTGAGAAACAACTCCTCGCGGCGTACCGCTCAGGTCGACTGAACTGATAAATTGCCTTGCTTCTGCCTGGATGTTGATCGTCATTTGTCTCTCCATAATTGTCTATCACTCGGTCGCGTAACACTTTGGGAGATGCTAATAATTAGTCTATATCAAATAAATCGTCTAGCATAGACGAATTGGGAGATCGCAATCGCCAGGGGGAGAATGATGCCGGATCGAAAACGAATGGTTGCATTTGCTATTGGCGTCGGAGACGCTAAGCCGCTCCCATATCTGGGTGGCGCGGTCAACAGTGCGCGCCAGTTCCATGAATGGGCCTCTAGGCTTGGATACAGTTCCAGGCTTGTGGTCGATGCCGACCCGAACACGCCGGTGACGATCAAACGGTTGGAGGACGAGTTCTTGGCAGAACTGCAGATTCCGACTCCCCCGATATATCGGCTCGTGATCTATTTCGCCGGACATGGATTAATCCGCGAAGCCGAAGAAGGATTATGGCTGCTATCGGACTGGCACGACCGACTGCGGGCAGTGGCCGTCGAGCAACTCAGGCGACGGCTATATCGGTTCGGTGTCGGGCAGATTGCCATCTTTTCTGATTCTTGCCGATCGCTGCCTCCAAACATCGACGCGGCAGATCTCGCTTCCGACCCGGTACTGGGCGTTGGTCCGAACCCTAAGAATGATCCGCCCATCGACAAGTTCATTGCCGCTCAGGACGGAAGTGCTACATTTATGGTGCCTGGCGACACCCCGGAAAATGACCGATGTCTATTCTCAGGCGTGCTGATGGAAGGTCTTTGGGGACTAAAGCTAGGTGCCTTTTCGAAGATCGACAAGGACAAAGTCACAAGCCGCAGTCTCGGGGCATTTCTCAAGGACGAAGTGCCGAAACGTGCCGCTCAATACAAACGAGTATTGTCCCCCAGCATCAGCCCAACATTTCCAGAAGGCGAGGACATTTACTTTGAACACGGAGGCTTGATCACTCCGCCATCAATTCCGCCATGGCCGTCGACGCCGATTTCGCCTACAGGCGAGCCGAACGCCCCGCTGAGACCGTCTGCGCAACGCATATCTCCTCGAATAAGCATCGACAAAGCGAATTTGCTTGACAGGTTTGACTATGTCTATGGCACTGAAGGCGCGCGACTGAAAGCCCCAAGCGAATTAACGAGCCTGACACCTAAGAGTCGTCAGCGAAAACTGAAAAATGTGGGACGATTGCTGCTCAAAAGGATTCGGAGTCAATCGAGGCCGGAAAGATTCGAGACCGGGTCCGGTTTTGTGGTCGAAGGTGGCAAGGTTCGCAATCTCTGGACGCGCGCAGACTTATTCGTCGAATCACATGGTGCGGCCAATTGGTGGCGAATAGGCCATCAGTCAAGTTACCAGCTAATAAGTTCCACTCCAGTGCTCATAGAATTTGAGGACGGCACCTTTGGAGCGGTAACCGCGCTCCCTAGGTTCATCGCTACCGTACTGCGCGACCAGCGCGGGTTAGCAGCATTAATCTATCGCCAAATCGACACTCCCATGGAAGCGACGGCAGCAGCCGAGATGGCGGTCGCACAGCTAGAAAGCGGTACGCTCCGCGCCGACGCCGTAACTGATCTGGCCGCCGAAATCCGGCAATGGAAGCACAGTGACCCCGTGCTTGGAGCGATTAGCGCCTACCTTTACGATTCTATCGGCGATGTGGAGAGTATTCGCCGAATGGCATATTTCTACGTCTTGAACCATCAGCCAATCCCTTACGATATTGCGCTGCTCGCCCACCTACGGGGTGAACGGTATGACAACGGGCTGCTTTCAGTCCTGGTGCCAGCCGTCGCTGCGCGCAAACCTCGCACCAACAAGGAGAAAAGGCACGATTGGACTCACTCCGCGACGGAAACAGTAACTGGTGAAGTCGGTGGCTTTTGGCCATGGATGCGCCAAGGCTGGGCGCTGCTCGACGATCCAGATGACGGGTCGGCGCTCATACATTCCGAGTTGGCCGCATTGATCCCCAATTTGACAACCGGCCGATTTGCAACGCTAAATGCGGAGGGTGGCCGGATACTAGCTAAGATCTTTGGGCTTTCTCCGCGACTGTAAGAAGTCTACACAGGGTTGCCCAGAGGTCGCCGACGAGGATGGTGCGCTCCTGCGCGTGCGCGGCGAGCGCCAAGCGGCGGAGAGACTGAGCGAGAAGTTCAGTCACGTTTGAAAAGTTAACGTTGATGACACGGCGATTCGCGTTATAAACGACGCCAACTAGGCTGACCCAGAATCACCCAGCCGCCGAGCTGCGTATTGGCTTCTCCAATTCTCCCAAGCGGCTATCAGCATCGGATTGTTGCAGCGAGCAAGTGCATGATCCACATCCGTGTACCACTTTCTTCGCCGAGCCGCGTCAGCCGCAGCTATGAGCACTAAATTTCTGTAGCCAACCGGTAAGTCGTCAGTTGCGGTGAGTGCTCTGAATTGCACGTTGGACAAGTCTGGCATGGCGAACTGCTCCAGGATTCCGACTACCCTTTCTAACGTCACATCGAACACTGCCTTGGGTAGTCCTAGCCGATCGCTATTCGCCACTTGAGCTGGTTGATCTGCAATCGAGAATTTTTCGCGAGTTCCTTCGTAGCTTTCATATGCGTGCAGACTGTCGCTCAGATGGAAATACGAACCCAGTTCAACAGCAAGCCATCCAGCCAATACCTCTTGAAGCGTCGTGAACTGAATAAAGTTGTATGGCGTACCGAGAAACAAATCATTGCTTCTCATTACTTGCGTCCATTCAAGTCGGCCGTTACGTATCTTTAGCAATGAACAAATATTGCACGGAACATCCCGGGAGACAGGCACCCCCTCAGCAGAGGGCAGGTCCGACCTCCCGTCCCATATCGAAAGTACTATTTGTCTGCTATCCGGACTGCTTTGGAGGGCCAAGAATGCACGCTCAAGTTGATCGAGCCCGAATTGCTGGCGAAGTCTATAGCCATAGGCCCCATGTAGATGATTATCCATGCCTGCATATTTGCAATACTTGCTGTTCCAAAACGCAATGAACCGCGCATCATCTCTCCCGGCAAGAATCCAGAATATCTCTGCAATCGCAAATGCGGGATTGATACCGGGTTGGCGTGAAAGCACCCAACGGTTCCGGGGATCATCGATATGAAAACTGGCACGGAGTAGTTCGCGAGTTGCCCCATGTTGGCTGTCTTGCTCGATCGTATCGGGACCCGACAACAAAGCGCTTGCGCCAGCACGCCATGCCAGGTCAGCAGTCCTCCCTTCAAAGCATCGAGGCATGTGATACCTACTGCTTTCTTGGAATCAATTCATTTATTCCCCATTTCGGGGGGTACCAAAAAGATATTGGTTTCGGTGTCATCCTAAATTTCTGTTTGATACGGGTACGTTGGGTCACCCCTGCTATTTCGGGATGCTTTACTCGTGAGTACTTGTCTACTTCGCAGAAGAGGTTTTGACAATCGATTAACTGTAGGCGCCTTCCCCATAGCGTTCGAAAGGGAATCCCTAGCCGTTGAAACTCTTCTTCTTGCCTATCGGCGACAACCTTGATGATGTCGATTTCATTCAATCCACCTAACGAGCTGAAGCACTTGCGAATGCCGTTCAAGGCGCCTGGGCCAGGAACAACGAACTCCATTTCGCTGAAGTTCGCTTTCCCGCTGTAATTGAGGTCAGTGGCAAACTGGTAGGCTAGAAAGTCACCGATCATTGGATAAGACAGTAGCAAACGGAAGGTCTCCTGCATTGATCTTGCATTGGCTATGCGCTGCGGCAACTCGTCTTCCATCATTCGTCCGAGAAGCGCTAGATGTGCCCTGTGCTTCCGATCAGTATGAAAGATCTTACTCCCAGATGGCATTATGTATGCGGCTGAATATATCTTCACGCCACTTGCCATTGCTTGCGTCAGGATCTCGTCATACCGCTCAAATGAGTACTCCGAGCATGTAACCCCCCCCAACTTTGACTCAAGTAGCTGCCACGTTTCCACTTTGTTGAACAACTTGAACAGAATCGTTCTAAAGAAAATTTCCTCCACAGACTGATCGCCTTCGTAAATGACCTTCCTAATCAGAAACTGACTAACCCGATCAGATGCACGGTAGGCATTGGTGAATTTGTGCACTTGAAGGATTGGGTCATCGGTCCATGGTGGTTGAATTCCATCGAATCGTTTGAAGAACATTTCTTGACGCTCAGCAGCGAATCGCCAGTAGGTATCAAAAACGATAGTAGGCTTTGCGGGCGACAACGACGTAAAGATCAACGGTGCTTGTCGCGTACGTGCCGTCGACGCAAAGGCGGGATGCGCCACACCGTCTGTGTCCCTTTGCTCGACGCTGCGCATCAAGCACAACACTCTTTCAAGTGCGTCTTCAATTTGACCGTCGTTGTCAATAGTAAATACGGGATACGACACGCCCTCTTTTTCTGCGAGATTTCTATACGAACAGCTCCAGCCCTTCCATTCACGAAGGGGTTCTTCGCGGAGCGGCTTCTTTCGCTGGATCAAAAAGACTGCCGAAGGGCGAATACCTTGCCAGCTGGCCAACTCGGCTTCAATGAGTTTTGCGATAACCGGCTCGTTCGCGCCATTCGCAAGCCCATACACTCTGGTGGACCACCAGTAGCGATCTAGGATGACTGTCTTGCCGGATTTCAATGCGGGGAGAATTCGTGTCTCGATGGCATCAATGTGCGCTGCTATATGAGCCGCCTGGAGCGCGGAAGAACTGACGGCACTGACCCCAAGCTTGTGTGGCCCATGATGCAACTCGTAGACGAGACGACCGAGTGATCCCGATTCCCGACCCGGGAATGTGAGCAATTCGCACTCGCGCGACTTTCTCTTCCAGTTCTTGAACAGCAGTTTCGCCAGCGCTGATTTTCCGACACCATCTGCGCCTTCAAGGACGAACAGCGAGCCGCATCTATTTGTTGTCATTCCTCGTTCCTATGTGCCAAGCGGTACTGACGCAAGTTGTCGCCAAAAGGCTTTAGATCTGACTTTCCATGATTGCCAAGTGTCAGCACGGCCGCGATGCAGGTCATCTGGACCAACGTACGGTCCATTTGACTGGCCATGAAATTCCCAAGGCGGCACAGCCCAAGGTAGTTTCCATAGGCCTTCTCGAACATATATTGCAGAGGATAAAAGCCGGTCACCGATAATCCCTTGTGTCCGATGGGGGCAAATGCCACCTGTTGAAGGCAGGGAAAACCGAGAATCCTGTTATGGACGTGATCGCGCGTTGGATCAAATACCGCGGCTTGAAGTGCGCTTCGCCTGTGATTTCCGCGTCTAAAAGTATCAATCACGTGCTTCAGTTGATTGACCGGAAGAGCATTTGGAACGTCTGGGCAATAATTCGTTAGGCGTCGGAAATAGTTGCCCTTGTTGTTTGCGCGGTCAGAATGCTTGATGGCGGGCCAGATACGCTCATACCGTGCAAACAGCTGTTCGGCATTATCCGGGATCGATGGATTCCACATCGAAATTGGGAAAATGGTGCTCGCGACATCTTCACAGCTGCGCTGACCTAGACGCTTCATTTCGACGTCTAGTAGTCGGCGAATCTCGTTATCTTCTCGCACAACGCCATCAACGAAGTCTTTAACCACAATGACCACGGGAGAAAGTTCAGTTACGCCGGTGTCGCTGAGCCTCAGAAATGCGTCGGCCCATGCGAGCGACAGATTGTGGGAGGCTGGGTAAAGGGGCTCAGTCAAGATCAGATACCTCCTCGGCAAAACGATACTTAGCACGTCCAACGTAGCTCCTTCGGGTTACGCGGATGAAAGCAGTCCATGTCTTTCCCGGAACACTGGCACGGCAAATTCCTGGCCGGGTAGCATTGACTACTGTTCCCGCGGTACTTTGTTCGACGACCATTGCCGCACGGCCTTCAATGACAGTATCGGGAGGCAACAGAATCAGATCTGACTCTTGCACATCGATTGCTCTGCCCGTCCAGTGCAGGTCAACGTAGACCAACGGCTCTCGGCACTCTCGTCCGAGGAGAGATGACCGCAAAGATTGAGGAGTGCTGCGCAAGAGAACTGTTGAGCGGACCTGAGTCAACGCTCCGAGAGCGTACTGCATGTGACGAATGAGCGTTGCGTAGCCAACCCCCAAGTAGCTTGCCACGGAATACATGTGTTCCGGCTGACAAGTACTTGGGTCCAGTCCCCGCACCGCGAAGGCGTGATCCACCGCCAACTTCGGCATCAGCATTGCACCAGCAAAGCAATCGGCAACAAATTCATTTGGGTCAAACTTTGCCTCGGCGCGCCTGATATCGACAAGTTCATCGTACTGATCACCATGACCGAATACGTGATGACCCAACTCGTGGGCTCCCGTAAACGCCTGCCTGCCCGCAGGCCGAAGTGACGAAACAATAATAGTTGGGTGCGCGGCTAGACAGTACGCGCCCTCCATAGATGGAATATCGATAAACCGAACATCAACACCAAGGCGCTCTGCAAGATCGAACACGCAAACCGCCCCCCAAGGCTCTATCGCTCCACGCTTTCGAAGCTGTAGCGCTTTGGCTGTTGCCATCCTCGCCAACTGCTGACGGTCGATACTCATCACTTGGCCTTTGGCTTCTTGAGCATTTGGACCAGCTTCATCAGCCGATTCAAATCGTCGTCTTTCATCCTGCTGAGTTGACGCGCAGCCAGGAGGATTTTGTCATCACTTGGGTCTGAGTCTGAATCGCGCTCTGCGAGAATCCAGTCTGTGCCAACTCCATAAATCTCCGCGAACTGACTTAGCTCTTCAGCGGACACTCGCCGACGACCGGCCTCAATTTCGGAAATGGTTGGACGATGGACGCCAAGTAGCTTTGCTACCTGCCCTTGACTCAGACCGGCAGCTGTGCGAGCCGTGCGTAGCCGTTCACCAATCGACAGACGAAGGTCGTTCGACTGGGTAGTCATTTTGCGACCCCTGCCTTTTCCATTAGATCCCTTGCGCGCTCGGCAATTTCTCCTATCGTCAAAGCGCGGTGTCCCTCTTCGGCTACCAGAAGATTATC
Organism: Sulfuritalea sp.; assembly: GCA_022842325.1. Taxonomy (GTDB): domain Bacteria; phylum Pseudomonadota; class Gammaproteobacteria; order Burkholderiales; family Rhodocyclaceae; genus Sulfuritalea. Next base: position 11,504 of record JALHPU010000022.1, read on the forward strand.
CACGTCAAAGTCATATCCGAGCTTGGTTGAGATATCCAAGGTGGCTTCAATTCCGTTAAGACTGTCGAAGCCAGGCAGATCGCCTATAGCGCAGGTTGCACTAGACATAGGAATAGTTTCTCGCCCACTGATGGTTTGAATCTCGTTCAGCACATCAATGATGATCTGTTCAATATCTTTCAGCGACATACTCGGCCTCCGTTTCTTACCATGTGGTATGGAAATCTTACCACTCTGAATTGGGTTGTCAAGCCCAACCTAACGAACTACGTGTTCGTAACCACTAGACCTTTAACTATGCGCGATTCCTACCAGCGGCCAATACGCGCTAAAAGCCGGGGACCCCCGCCGTATGGCCAGCGCCGGCTCTTGATCTATCCTGCGCGCCCTACAGCACAAGCCGGGCGTCAATTTCGGAATCTGCACCCAAGCCCTGTGGATTCAGGTTGACATATCCCGGCCCACGTCAATCCGGAACTCCCAACGTTCAGCGGTACAGCCGGAGACTTTGTCAGTTCCCGAGGAATCCGGGCTTCTTCTTCGCCACAAAACCACGCACACCTCGCGAAAAATCCTGCGTCATGGCGCAGGCGGCGAAGCTGTCTTGTCCGGCCTGCAACTGTTCCGCGAGCTTGCGATTGAGGGATTGTTGATCAGGCGCTCCGCAGGGCGCGCCATTCGGCGGCGGGGGCGTCCAGCGAGTCATGGAAGGCCTTGATGTCGCCGTAGCGCCAGCGCCGACTCCTGGCCTGTTCGGTGCCCAATCAAGGCAAGCCAGAGAACTCCGCGCCCACACGCCGCTTCATGATCCGGGCGTAGAGCCCCGGCGCCAGCCGGCTCAGCCACCAGGCCTTGCGCGCGGTGGCGTCGGGCAGCAGCAGCCAGCGCCCTGCCGCCACGGCTGCGAACACGCGCTCGGCGATTTCTTCCGGCGTGGATTCGCCGCCGGTGGTGATGCGCGGGCTGCTGACCGGCGCGCCGCCGCCGTCGGTGGCCGCGGTGCCGATGCCGGTGCGGATGAATGACGGACACACCAGGGTGACGCCGACGCCGGCGCCTTCGACTTCGCTGCGCAAGCTGTCGAAGAAGCCGTGCAGCGCGTGCTTGCTGGCGGCATAGCCGGTACGGCCGGTCAGCGGTGCGAAGCCGGCGACGCTGGAGATGGCGACGATGAAGCCGCGCCGCGCGACGATGTGCGACAGGGCGTCCCGGGTGAGGTTCGCCGCAGCGAAGAAATTGACTTCCATGACGCGGCGGATCACCTCGGGATCGGTGTCCTGCAACAGGCTGCGGTGGCTGATGCCGGCGTTGTTGATGAGGCCGTCGAGCGCGCCGAAATGCTCCAGTGTTTTGACCACGGCGGCGGTGCACGCGACGGGATCGGTGATGTCGGCGGGCAGCGCCAGCGCCTCGGCGCCGCTGGCGCGCAGCGCCGCGACCAGGGCGTCGAGCTTTTGCGCATCGAGATCCATGGCGGCGATGCGCGCGCCGGCGGCGGCATAGCGCCGGCACAGCGCGGCGCCCAGCCCGCCGGCGGCGCCGGTGATCAGCACCACCCTGCCCCCGACGTCGCGGCCGCTCATCGTATGAACGGGCGGTGCGAGGTCCGCCACAGTTCGAAGACCTCCGACGAACTGAGCCTGGGCACGTAGCCGAATTCTTCCTTCAGCCGCCGGTTGTCGAGCACCGGCCGGTAGCGCAGGAAGTCGATCTGCTCGGGACCGTACTGGGTCAGGCCCAGCTTCTTCAACAGCCACAGCGCGGCCTGCAGCACGCCGGGAGGAAAGACCACGCAGCGCTTGCCGAGGCGCGCGGCGATTTCGTGGATGCCCAGCGTGCCGTCGCCGGCGACATTGAAAATGCCCGTCACCTTTGATCCGATGCCCTGCACGATGGCGCCGACCACGTCCTTGTCGTGGATGAAGACGAAGGGGCTGTCGCTGCCGCGGATCGCGATCAGGTAGCGCTTTTCGAACAGGTCGGTGATCTGGTTGTTCACCGAGACGCCGAGGATGGTGCCGATGCGGAACACGGTCTGTTCCAGCTGCGGCTGCCGCACGCGGTAGTCGGCCAGCATTTCCTCGACCAGGCGCTTGTGCCAGGAATAGGCGAAGCTCTGGTTGCCGCGCACGGGATCGCTTTCGGTCAGCCATTGCGGGTTGTCGGCATGGTAGCCGTAGGCCGCGCCGGAGGACGACACGATGATGCGCTTCACCTCGTGGCGCACGCAGGCTTCGAGCAGCTTGCGGGTGCCTTCGACATCGACGCTGTATTCGAATTCGCGATTGCTGTTCCTGCCCGGCGTGACGATGGAAGCCAGATGCACGACGACCTGCGGCCGGTGGCGCGCGATGATGGCATCCACTTCCGCGGCGCGGATGTCGGCCCGCTCGTAGGTGACGCCGGGCAGCCGCTGCAAGGGCTCGCGCAGGTCGAGCGCAATGGTGCGCAGGTCGGGACGCGCCGACAGCCGGGTGACGACCTGGCTGCCGAGGTAACCCGAGCTGCCGGTGACGAGGACAACGCTCATGTCGAGGTTTGCGGGTCTCGCCTGCTCCAGATGGTCGACACGGTGAGTCCGGAAATGATGTGCCAGATGCCCCACCAGGCCGTGACGATGGCCATGCCGCCGAGGCCGTCGAAGAAGTTGAATATCAGGATCAGGCCCAGTGCCGAGTTCTGGATGCCGACTTCGATCGACACGGCGCGCCGGTCGCGCTCGGGCAGGCCGCTGAATTTCGCTGCGTAGTAGCCGGTGGTCAGCGCCAGGCCGTTGTGCAGCAACACGGCGAAGACGACGAAGCCGACGTAGTCTAGAAAATGGCGCCAGTTGGCGGCCAGCGCGCCGAGCACGAAGATGCCGAACACCACCAGCGAGAAAATTTTCACCGGCTTGTGCGCGCGCTCGACGAAGCGCGGAAACTTGTAGCCGGTCCACATGCCCGCCGCCATCGGCAGGCCGAGCAGCAGGAACACGGCGAGCAGCATTTCCAGCGGATCGAGCGCCACTTCCTTGAGGATCTTCGCCGTTTCCGGATTCAGCCCGCCCCAGAGCGACAGGTTGAGCGGCGTCATGACGATGGCCACGGCAGTGGACAGCGCCGTCATGGTGATCGACAGCGCGGTGTTGCCGCGGGCGTAATGGGTCAGGAAATTGGAAATGTTGCCGCCCGGACAGGCCGCCACCAGCATCATGCCCAGCGCGATGCTGGGTGCCGGCCTGATCACCATGACCAGCAGGAAGGTGAAGGCCGGCAGCAGCACGAACTGCCCGGCCATGCCGATCAACACCGGCTTGGGCATGGTCAGTACCGCCTTGAAGTCCGCCAGCTTGAGGTCGAGCGCGACGCCGAACATCACCAGACCGATGATGGCGTTGAGCGCCCAGAGCGATTGCGGATTGAAATTCAGCCGGACCAGGTCGATTTCGTTCATGACGAACTCCCCGCCTAAGCCTTCGGTTCCTCGTGCATCTTCTTGAAGTGGATCAGTCCCGGGGCCCACATGTGCTTGACCGGATCGACGTCGACGTGGATCACCGCGCAGCCGCCAGTGGCCAGCGCGCGTTCGAGTGCCGGCTTCAATTGCGCCGGATCGGCGACGCGCTCGCCGTAGGCGCCCATGCTCTCGCCCAGCTTGTCGAACTTGATTTCGCCGAGGTCAGCCTTGATCGTTTCGTCGGGATCGAGGTGCTTGAAGATCATGGTCTTGAACGGCCGCAGCATGAACTGCTGGTTCATCTTGACCATGCCCCATTGCTTGTCGCAGAGGACGATGTAGATCACCTGCGCGTGGTTTCTCACGGCCGTCTCGACTTCCTGCGAATGGAAGCCCATGGCGCCGTCGCCGATGATGCAGCAGACCGGCTTGCCCGGCCGCGCAATGGCCGCGGCGACGGCCTGCGACATGCCGGCGCCGAGCATGCCGAACTTGAAGGTGGAGATCACGGTGTTGGGCACCGTCACCCGGTGATAGAACATGGCCCAGATCGTCGCGTTGCCGCCGTCGGCGACCAGCACCGAATCCTCGGGGAACAGCTCGCGGCAGACCGCGCCGATGTGCGCCGGGTGCATCGGGATCGCCATGTCGGACAGTGCCTTGTCCCAGCCGGCGCGATCGTCCTTCATGGTTTTGGCGTAGCCGGCGACACGGGTGCGGCGCGCGTCGAGCTTGATCTCGGATTGACGCCGTTGCAGTTCGTCGCCCAGCAGTTCGAGGAAGCGTTTGGCATCGGCGACGATGCCGAGGTCGGCCGGCTTGTTGAGGCCGATGATGTCGCCGTCGAGGTCGACCTGGATGGTCTTCTGCTCCGACGGATGGCGCCAGTAGGGCGGCTTGCCCCACCAGTCGGTTTCGCCGATGCGCGAGCCGAGGATCAGCACCACGTCGGCATCGTTGCGCACCTGATGGTTGAGCTTGACGTGCGGCATGGTAATGGCCAGCGGCGAATCCTCGTTCAACATGCCGCGCGCGGCCCAGCTGGTGGTGACCGGCGCGTGCAGCAGTTCGGCGACTCGGCGCAGCGCGTCGTAGGCACCGCAATGGATGATGCCGCTGCCGGCATGGATCATCGGCGCGCCCGCGGCGATCAGCCAGTCGGCGGCCTGCTTCACCTGCTCAAGAGTCGGCGCTGGCGGCACGGCGTTGCGGTACTGGTGCGGCGCCCAGTAACTGACCTCGGCCTTGAATTTTCCGTTCATAATGGTCTCGGGCACGTCGACATGCACCACGCCGGGCCGCCCTTCCCAGCTCTTGCGCAAGGCTTTCCTGACCAGTTCCGGCACGCGGTCGAAAGAGGACACCGCCGCGCTCCACTTGCCGATCTTGCCGATCACGCCGCTCTGGTCGAAGCACTGGTAGCTGCCGCCGCGGTCCGGGTACATGATGCTCGGCCGGCGCGCGCTGGTGATCGCCAGCACGCGGTTGCCGTCGGCCTGCTCGACCACCAGGCCGGGCAGCAGGTTGGCGACGCCGGGGCCGTTGCTGGCCATGCAGACGCCGAGCTTGCCGGTCAGTCGGGCATAGGTGCCGGCCATGTGCGCCGCGCAGGTTTCGTGGCGCGGCGTGACGATCTCGATGCCGAGCCGGTGCAGCGCGGAGTAGAAGCCGAAATAGGTGCCATCGATGATGCCGAAGACTTTCTCGACGCCTTCTTTTTGCAGCATGCGGGCGACGACTTCGCCGCCGGTGATCTCAGCCATGTGCTTCTCCCTTGTTGTTCGACGCCGGCTATCCGGCGCGCATGATTGCATGGCCGGCGATTATTCACAATAATCAATCACCTTCCCTTGCGAGGCGACGAACATGGCCATGCGCCCCTACCTGCTTTTGCTTTTCCTGATGGCCCTGGTACTCGGCGCCCGGGCCGCACTCGCCGCGGCGCTGCCGCTGGAAACCGTCAAGCTGCCGCCTGGCTTCGCCATCGAGCTCTGGGCGAAGGTCGACAACGCCAGGCAGATGGCGCTGGGCGGCACGGACGAAAAAGGGGGCGTGCTCTACGTCGGCTCGCGCGGCGCCGGCAAGCTGCACGCGGTACGCTTCGACGCCGCATACAAGGCCGGTGCCGTGCTGCGCATCGCCGACGGCCTGCAGATGCCCAGCGGCCTGGCCTGGAACAAGGGCTCGCTGTATGTCGGCGCGGTGAGCCGAATCCTGCGCTATGACGACATCGACCGCCGGCTCGACAAGCCTCCGGCGCCGGTGATCGTCACCGACACGCTGCCGAAGGAAACCCACCACGGCTGGAAGTTCATCGCTTTCGGCCCCGACGGCAAGCTCTACGTGCCGGTCGGCGCGCCCTGCAACATCTGCGATCCCGGCGACCCCTACGCCGCGATCCTGCGCATGAACGCCGACGGCTCGGGGCGTGAAGTGTTCGCCCGCGGCGTGCGCAATACGGTCGGCTTCGACTGGAGCCCGCTCGATGGCGCGTTGTGGTTCACCGACAACGGGCGCGACATGCTGGGCGACGACATCCCGCCCGACGAACTCAACCGCGCGCCGCGCGCCGGGCTGCATTTCGGTTATCCCTGGTGCCACGGCGGCGACATCGCCGATCCCGAATTCGGCACCCGGCGCAAGTGCGGCGAATTCGAACCGCCGGCGCAGAAGCTCGGCCCCCATGTCGCCAGCCTCGGCATGCGCTTCTATACCGGCACGATGTTTCCGGCCGAATACCGCAACCAGATATTCATCGCCGAGCACGGTTCGTGGAACCGTTCGAGCAAGATCGGCTATCGCATCACGCTGGTGCGCGTCAAGGACGGCCGCGCGGTGAGTTACGAGAATTTTGCCGGCGGCTGGCTGCAGGGCGAATCGGCCTGGGGCCGCCCGGCCGATGTGCTGGTGCTGCCCGATGGTTCGCTGCTGGTGGCCGACGATCACGCCGGCGCCATCTACCGGATTACCTGGCGCAAGCCCTGAGTACTTTTCCGGGCAGGATCAACGCCCGAACGCAGGCATGTTGGCGGCGATGTACTCGGCGAGCTTTTTGTCGTGGCCGAGGATGTGCGGCAGGAAGGAAAACTGCTTGGTCAGGGTTTCCTCGTCGCCGCCGCCGCGCGGGCTCAAGGTGGCCGCCTTCAGCCGCTCCACGGTCTGCAGCAGTTCCCGATGCACGCGCTTGTGGTCCTCGATGTCCGGGAATTTGACGATGCGCATCACGGATTCTTCGACGGCGAAGTGAAAGCGCAGCAGTTCGTAGAGGCGGACCACGATGTAATGCACCAGGTGCCACTTGTCCTTCGATTCGACAGCGTCAATGACGGCTTTGGCGACCTCGTGTATCTCCAGATGCTGGGCATCGATTTCGTCGATGCCGATGCTGTATTCGATGTCCATGCCAAGGCCCGCTGTCGATGGTGACGGCGGATTGTAATACGCGGGCGGCGCGGTTCCACACTCGCCGCGGGGGCGCGGCGGGAATAAACTGCAGCGTCCATCCGTATATCCGGTGCAGCACCCCTCACCCCAGCATGGAGACCACATTGAAAACAGGACTACTCTTCGCCGCCGGCAGGCAGTTCGGCGCCACGCGTTGACGGCCTGGGTTGAGCTGAGTTGAGCAGCCGCGACGCCATCGTTGCCGAGATTCCCCGCCTGCGCCGCTATGCCCGGGCGCTGACGGGGCGCGCCGACGTCGCCGACGACCTGGTGCAGGAGACGTTGCAGCGCGCGCTGGAAAAATGGCGTCTGTGGCAGCGCGAACGCGACTTGCGACCCTGGCTGTTCTCGATCATGCACAACCTCCACGTCGATGGCCGCCGCCGCGACCATCGCATCGATTTCCGCGACGACGACGACCTGCCGGTGCCGGTGCAGCGCGCCAGCCAGCAGGACGGCCTCGAGCTGCGCGACCTCGAACGCGCCCTGGCGCTGCTGCCGACCGATCAGCGCGAAGTCCTGCTGCTGGTCGGCCTCGAGGAACTCAGCTATGCCGAAGTCGCGCGCGCGCTCAAGATTCCGCAGGGCACCGTGATGTCGCGCCTGTCGCGCGCGCGCGTCCGCCTCAAGGCCCTGCTGGCCGGCGAGGCGACGCCGATTTTGAAAGTGGTCAGTACATGAATCCGCCGATTTCCGAAGACGACCTGCACGCCTACGCCGACGGCCAGCTCGACCCGGCGCGCCTGATGCAGGTCGAATCCTGGCTGGCGGCGCATCCCGAACGGCGGGCACAGGTCGAGGAATGGCGCGCCCAGGCCGCGGGCCTGCACCGCGCCTACGATCGGGTGCTCGACGAAGCGATTCCGGCGCGCCTGATTCCGGCGGCCAACGCCTCATCCTGGCTCGATGCGCGCAAGCTGGCGGCGGTGGCCTGGCTTGGCCTGGGCGCCGTCGCCGGCTTTTTCCTGCGCGGCGAATCTGCGCCCGCTCCGGGCGCTGCCCAGCTCGCCAATTCGCTGCCGCGCCAGGCGGCGGTGGCCCACGCGGTCTTCGTTCCCGAGGTCCGCCACCCGGTCGAAGTCGGCGCCGACCAGGAAGCGCACCTCGTCGGCTGGCTGTCCAAGCGCCTCGGCGCGCCGCTGAAGCCGCCGCAACTCGAGGAAGTCGGCTACCGGCTGGTCGGCGGCCGCCTGCTGCCCGGCGAAAGCGGCGAAGTGGCGCAGTTCATGTACGAGAACACCGCCCGCAACCGCCTGACGCTCTACATCCGCCCCGCTGCGCCCAAACAGGGCGACACCGCCTTCCGCTACGCACGTGAAAACGGCATCGATGTTTTCTACTGGACCGACAGCCGCTTTGGCTATGCGCTGTCGGGCAACACCGGGCGCGAGGACATGCTGCGCCTGGCCACGCTGGTGTTCCAGCAGCATGGCAAATAGCCGCGCGTCCCGGCGTTCTATCGGGATATGCCGCGGGGACTTCGGATCAGGCCTTGCGCTGCGGCGATATCGTCGTGATCCGGCACGGCCGGAATGGCGTTTGCCTTCATGCTGTCGCGCTCCTTGAAATATCAATACCGGTGATGGCGCCGACGCGGATCAGCAATCCCAGCGTGGCAACCAGGTCGAATCCGGGATCGACGGCGAGGGCCTGCTCCGCCGCCGCGCCGAAGGCGACGCCCTGTTTCAGGATGACGATAAAGGCGGCCACGCCTTCGCCGATGCAGGCGATGTCCACCTCGAGTCCGTCGCGCCACACCAGCGCGCCCTCGGCCTGGTCGACAGCCACCTGCGCCAGCGCCGAAGCGACATCGGTCGCCTGATGCGCGGCCCACAGCGAAACCAACGCGTGGCGGGAACGCAATACGCCGAGTGAGGGGTGGCAGTGGAATCGCGCCTGCGCCAGCGCCGCGGGGTCGGCCAGCAAGCCGGCGAGTTCCTGCGCCGTCAGCGCTGCCGCGTCCGCCGCATGGAATGCCCGTATGCGCAGCATTTCGAGCCTGGCCACGTCGGCCAGGTAGGCGAGGCCGGCGGCCGGGGCAAAGCCTTCGATGAAGTCCGCCAGTTCCTCGCCGTAGAGCGCCAGCACCGGCGAGCGCGGCGGATGCGCCGGCACGAACAGACGTGCCATGGCGCGGAAGAAGTCTTCGCCGACCAGTTCCTGGGTCACCGGATAGCTGTCGGCCAGCGCATCGATCAGCGACACCATGACGTTGTTGCGATAGACCGCGAAGCGCCGCGCCGGATCGGAGCCATTCCATGCCGTCAGGCCCGGCGGGCAGGCGGTCCCGGCGGCGAACACGGCGTCGGCGAAGGCTTGCTGGGCGCTCATGCGCACACCTCGGCGACTGCCCTGGCCGCGATCATGCGTTGCGCCTGCTGCGCCTCGGCCAGCAGCACCGGCAGCGGCGGGATGTCGTTGTCGCGCTCGATCAGGGTTGGCACCGGACCCAGGCGCTCCAGCGCATGCGCAAACAGGTCCCACACGGCCTGCGCCACCGGCGCGCCGTGGCTGTCGATCAGCAGCGGAGCGCCGGCCGCGTCGGTATCCTGGGCGAAGCCCGCCAGATGGATCTGGCCCACCGCGGACAAGGGCAGCGCAGCGATGTAGGCGTGGGGATCGCGCCGGTGATTGACGCAGGCGACATGGACATTATTCACGTCGAGCAGCAGCCCGCAGCCGGTGCGCCGCACGACGGCGGCGATGAATTCGGTTTCGGCCATGGTCGATGCGGTGAACTCGACGTAAGTGGCCGGATTTTCCAGCAGCATGCGGCGCCGCAGGCGCTCCTGCACGCGTTCAATGTGTTCGCAAACCCTCGCCAACGTGGCCGCGGTATAGGGCAAGGGCAGCAGATCGTTGAGGAAGGTTCCGCCGTGGCTGGCCCAGGCCAGGTGTTCGGAAAAGGATTCGGGCTGGTAACGATCGAGCAGCCGCGCCAGGCGCTCCAGGTGGCGTTCGTCCAGCGTCGACTCGCCGCCGATCGACAGGCCGACGCCGTGGACCGACAAGGGATAAAACTCGCGGATGCGGCCCAGGTAGTGATGGAAGGGACCGCCGTCCACCATGTAGTTTTCGGCGTGAATTTCGAAAAAGCCGATGTCGGGGCGGGTTTCGAGGATTTCGCGGAAATGCTCCGGCTTGAGGCCGATGCCGCCGCGGAGCGGCAGGCCCCGGGCGACAGCGGCGCCGACGGCAGTCGGCACGTGGGGATCAGGTGCGTTCATGGTCGGCGCCGGTCTTTCATCGACGGCCGCTCAGGCCTTCTTTTCCTTGAACTCGGCGAGCTGGCCCATGCCGGTCGGCGAGGTCGTCGACATGGTCTTGGCACAGGTGCCCTTGGGCACCATCGACCAGGCGTTGCCCTGGTGGTCGACCTTCGAGGTACCGGCGCACGAGGTTCCGGCGCCGGCCTTGCAGTCGTTCTTGCCCTTGAGGGCGACGCCGTAGCACTTTTCCGTCTCCGCTTTCATGGCTCCGCCGTGGGAGGCGGCAAAGGCAGGGGCAGCAGCGACGGTGAGGGCGGTACCGAGGGCGAAGGCAAGCGAGGCGGCGGTAATGGTCTTGGTCATGGCAAAGCTCCTTTTTCGTAGGGGTTGAAAGCTTCCGTTGAGTCGCAGTTGCTCCGGTTTGCGAGCCTGCTGCGGATGTAGTCGGAGCACGACGCAATTTCTTACAGTGCGATCAATTTGAATGTCAAAGAAATTCGCGCCATGGCCCGGCCGCCACCGGGACAGCCCGCCGGGGCCTTGAGCGGATCACTTTATTGCAATGCAGCAATTTCGCGCTAAGATATGATCGATAGTTCAGGGAGCACGCAAATGATCCAGTTACAAGCCAACAATTCCGAATACATCGAGAACCGCACCTTCGACGAAATCAACGTCGGCGACAGCGCGATGCTGGTGCGCACCTTGCGCCAGGAAGACATCCAGATGTACGCCATCATGTCCGGCGACATCAATCCTTCGCACGTCGATCCGGAGTACGCACATTCGTCGATGCTGCGCGAGGTAATAGCCCACGGCATGTGGGGTGGCGCGCTGATTTCCAATGTGCTGGGCACGCAATTTCCCGGCCCGGGCACGGTGTACAAGGATCAGACCCTGCATTTTTCCCTTCCCGTTCGCGTCGGCGACACGCTGACGGTCACCATCACCTGCGAAAAGAAGTTCCCGCGCACCCATCACATGGTGTTCGATTGCCTGTGCACCAACCAGGATGGACAGAAAGTCATCAGCGGCACCGCCGAGGTGCTGGCGCCGACCGAGAAGATCAAGCGCCTGAAGGCCTACCTGCCGGACTTCAAGCTGTCGGAAACCCGCAAGGCGCGCTTCGAGCACCTGCTGGAAATCACCCGGGGACTGACGCCGATCTCGATGGCGGTGGCCCATCCCTGCGACGCCGAATCGCTCAAGGGCGCCTTGCAGGCGCGCGACCGCGGTCTGATCATCCCGACCCTGATCGGCCCCGAAGACAAGATCCGCCAGATCGCCGAAGGCAACCAGCTCGACCTTTACGGCTGCACCCTGATCAACGTCGCCCACAGCCATGCCGCAGCGGAAGTCGCCGTGTCGCTGGCGCGCGAGGGCCAGGTCGAAGCGCTGATGAAGGGCTCGCTGCACACCGACGAACTGATGAGCGAAGTAATCGACAAGGCCACGGGGCTGCGCACCGAACGGCGCATCAGCCACGTCTTCCTGATGGACGTACCGACCTATCCGCGCCTGCTGTTCATCACCGATGCCGCGGTCAATGTCGCGCCGACGCTGGAGGACAAGGTCCACATCGTGCAGAACGCCATCGACCTGGCGCGCATGCTGAAGATCGCCGATCCCAAGGTGGCCATCCTGGCCGCCGTAGAAACCGTCAACATCAAGATGCAGGCCACGCTCGACGCCGCAGCGCTGTGCAAGATGGCCGACCGCGGCCAGATCACCGGCGGCCTGCTCGACGGCCCGCTGGCCTTCGACAACGCGATCTCGCTGGTCGCTGCGCGCACCAAGGGCATCAAGTCGGCCGTCGCCGGCCAGGCCGACATCCTGCTGGTGCCGGACATCGAATCCGGCAACATGCTGGCCAAGCAGCTCGAATACCTGGCCGACGCGCTGACCTCGGGCATCGTACTCGGCGCGCGGGTGCCGATCGTGCTCACCAGCCGCGCCGACTCCGCCGAAACCCGCACCGCCTCGACCGCCGTGGCCATGGTCATGGCCCACGCCAAGCGCAAGAAGGTCTGACGCGCATGGCTGACGCCGTCCTCACCCTCAACGCAGGCTCGTCGTCGATCAAGTTCGCCCTCTTCGCGCGCAGCGCGACGATTCCGCAGCAACCTGAACTGGTTGGGCAGATCGATGGCATCGGCGCGATCGGCGGGCAGCCCGCTCACCTCAAGGTCAAAGACTCGGCGGGGCAAACGCTCGATGATCTCGACCTCGACCTCGACGGCCCGGCGGAATCCCCGCACAAGGCCGCGCTGAGCTTCCTGGTGGAATGGTTGCGCCGGCACGAGGCGGGCTGGCGCATCGCCGGCGTCGGCCATCGCGTGGTGCATGGCGCACAGAAGTTCTCGCAGCCGGTAGTGCTCGATGGCAGCATGATCGACACCCTGCGTGGCTACATTCCGCTGGCGCCGCTGCACCAGCCGCACAACCTGGCCGGCATCGATGCCATGACCGCCGCGCTGCCGGGCGTGGCGCAGGTGGCCTGCTTCGACACCGCCTTCCATCGCAGCCAGCCGGAACTGGCGCAGCTGTTCGCCCTGCCGCGCGCCATCACCGCACAGGGCGTGCGCCGCTACGGCTTCCATGGCCTGTCCTACGAATACATCGCCGAAGTGCTGCCGCAGCATCTCGCCGATGGCCGCGCGAAGGGTCGCGTGATCGTCGCCCACCTGGGCAATGGCGCCTCGATGTGCGCCATGAAGGACCTCAGGAGCCTGGCCTCGACCATGGGCTTCACTGCGGTCGACGGCCTGATGATGGGCACCCGCACCGGCAATCTCGATCCGGGTGTCCTGCTCTACCTGATGGATTATCAGAAGATGGACGCCAAGGCCCTGACCCGGCTGCTCTACAAGGAATCCGGCCTGCTCGGGGTATCCGGCATCAGTGGGGACATGCGCGTGCTGCTCGATTCTCCGGAACCCGAGGCACGCGAGGCGGTCGACCTGTTCTGCTATCGAATCGTCCGCGAGATCGGTTCGCTGATGGCCGCGCTGGGCGGGCTCGACGCGCTGGTATTCACCGGCGGCATCGGCGAACGTGGCGCCCAGGTACGCGAGCAGGTTTGCGCACAACTCGGCTGGCTCGGTCTGCAACTGGATGCGGGTGAAAATGCCCGCAACGCGCCGATAATTTCGGCACCCGGAAGCAGAATCGAGGTCTGCGTGATACCCACCAACGAAGAATGGATAATTGCGCGGCACACGGCGGAGCTCATCCCCTGAGCGGTCACTTTCGGCTTTTTACAGTCCTGTCGCGCCTGTCAACCCCCCTGGTCGGCGCCGACGAAGCACCGAAGCAATAAGCGGCCCAAGTCAGGCTCCGGCCAAGGTTTGAAAAGCACCGCCATCCTGCTGTTTTTCTTCTTCTTTCAGCTCGGAAAAACATACTATATCTAGTAGGGCCTACCCATCACCCGCACTAGCCATATTTTTAAGTTGCTGTTTTTATTATTGTAAAAATTTTTTGCTTTTCACGATTGTGAGCCGGAGTTATGCTTCGGCGCTCACTGGATACCTAAACAAACCTATCCTTTCGGAAGAGACCATGACTACTAAAATAAATAATACCGAGGAATCATCGAGCTACGAGCACACAGGGCAGATGGATCTGCCTCTGCCGCAGGAAATATCGGGCGAAGTCCTGATCGAAAAATATGCCAAGGGAACGGAACGCGACGTGCGCGATGTGCGCAGCCGCGTAGCCCGCGCCCTGGCCTCCATCGAAGTCGAAGACAAGCGCGGTTTCTGGGAGGCGCGCTTCCTCGAAGCCCAGGAAAACGGCTTCGTTCCCGCCGGCCGCATCAACTCCGCCGCCGGTACCGATCTGTGCGCGACGCTGATCAACTGCTTCGTGCAGCCGGTGGGCGATTCCATTTCGGAAATCGTCGACGGCCGTCCCGGCATCTACACCGCATTGCTGCAGGCCGCCGAAACCATGCGCCGCGGCGGCGGTGTCGGCTATGACTTCTCGTCCATCCGTCCGATCGGCGCTCACGTCAAGGGCACGCAATCGCGCGCTTCCGGCCCGGTGTCCTACATGCGCGTCTTCGACCGCTCCTGCGAGACCGTCGAATCCGCGGGTTCGCGCCGCGGAGCGCAGATGGGCGTGCTGCGCTGCGACCACCCGGACATCGAGGAATTCATCCATGCCAAGGATGCCGGCGACCTGACCAATTTCAACATCTCGGTCGGCGTCACCGATCCCTTCATGCAGGCCGTGGAAGCCGACGGCGACATCGAACTCACGCATCGCGCCACGCCCTCGGCCGACATCAAGGCCGCCGGCGCCTACCAGCGCGGCGACGGCAGCTGGGTCTACCGCAAGGTGCGCGCCCGTGACCTGTGGGAGCAGATCATGCGCTCCACCTACGATCACGCCGAGCCGGGGATCCTGTTCCTCGATCGCATGAACAAGGACAACAACCTCTACTACTGCGAGACCATCGAGGCCACCAACCCCTGCGCCGAACAGCCGCTGCCGCCCTACGGCTGCTGCTGCCTGGGCTCGATCAACCTGACGCTGTTCGTCAAGGATGCCTTCAGCAAGAACCCCAGCTTCGATTTCGCCGCCTTCGGCCGCGTCATCGACAGCTCGGTGCGCATGCTGGACAACGTGCTCGACGCCACCCACTGGCCGCTCGAACAGCAGCTCAAGGAAGCGCAGAACAAGCGCCGCGTCGGCCTCGGGTTCACCGGCCTCGGCGATGCGCTGATCATGCTCAAGCTGCGCTACGACACCGATGCCGCACGCGCCATGGCGACCAAGATCTCGGAATACATGCGCGACCGTTCCTACCTGTATTCGGTCGAACTGGCGAAAGAGCGCGGCGCCTTCCCGCTGTTCAATGCCGACATGTACCTGTCCGGCGGCAATTTTGCCTCGCGCCTGCCGCAGGAGATCAAGGACGCGATCCGCAAGCACGGCCTGCGCAACTCGCACCTGCTGTCGATCGCCCCCACCGGCACCATCAGCCTGGCCTTTGCCGACAATGCCTCGAACGGCATCGAACCACCCTTCTCCTGGGTCTACACCCGCAAAAAGCGCATGGCCGACGGCACCTTCAAGGAATACGCGGTCGAGGACTACGCCTGGCGCCTCTACAAGCACCAGGGCGGCGACGTCAGCAAGCTGCCTGACTACTTCATCACCGCGCTGGAAATCTCGGCACAGTCCCACGAACGCATGGTCGCCGCCGTCGCGCCCTTCATCGATACCTCGATCTCGAAAACGGTGAATGTCCCGGCCGACTACCCCTATGCGGACTTCGAGGACCTTTACATGGTGGCCTGGAAATCCGGCCTCAAGGGTCTCGCCACCTATCGGCCCAACTCGGTGCTGGGCAGCGTGCTCTCGGTCGGTAGCAGCACGCCGGCAGAAAACGCCCAGAAACAGCCGCAGGACGTCACCATCGACCACGCCAACCGCCGCCTGTCGATCGGCGCCCTGCCCGCTCCGGTGCTGGCCAGCCTGCGCTGGCCGGGCCGGCCGCGCATGACCGACGGCAACGCGGCATGGACCTACATGGTCGAGGCCCCGCATGGCGAATTCG
Organism: Sulfuritalea sp.; assembly: GCA_022842325.1. Classification (GTDB taxonomy): domain Bacteria; phylum Pseudomonadota; class Gammaproteobacteria; order Burkholderiales; family Rhodocyclaceae; genus Sulfuritalea. The sequence goes on from JALHPU010000022.1 coordinate 27,161, forward strand.
CCCTGTTCGTCGGCCAGATCGAAAACGACCTCGGTCGCGACGTACCCTTCGAAGTCTGGGTCAATGGCGCCGAGCAGCCGCGCGGCATCGGCGCCGTGGCCAAGACGCTGTCGATGGACATGCGCGCCAACGACAAGGCCTGGCTCAAGCTCAAGCTCGACGCCCTGGCCAGGACCCCGGACGACGACTCCTTCGAGCTGCCGTTGCCGCCCAACGGCGAGCGCAAACTGGTGCCCGGCGTGGTCTCGGCCCTGGCCCAGGTGGTGCGCTACCGCTGCGAAAAGCTCGGTGCGCTGGAAGGTACCGAGGCCACCCCGGTGATCGACTGCATGTTCAGCCGCGACGAACCGAAGACCGGCACCGACGGCACGCTGTCCTGGACCGTTGACGTGGTCAATCCGGCGGCCGGCGAGGAGTTCGTGCTGGGCCTCAAGGAAATCACCCTGCCCGACGGCGTCACGCGGCCCTACTCGGTATGGCTCTCCGGCCACTATCCGCGCGCCCTGGACGGCCTGACGCGCCTGCTCTCGCTCGACATGCGCGTGCTCGATCCGGCCTGGATCGGCATGAAACTGCGCAAGCTGCTCAACTACGCCGAGCCGCTGGGCGACTTCATGGCCCGCGTCCCCGGCTCCAACAAGCAGCAGAACTGGCCCTCGACCGTGGCCTACATCGCGCGCCTGATCATGCACCGCTACGCCATGCTCGGCATCCTCGACGAGAACGGCTACCCGACCCGAGAAATGGGCATCCTCGAAGTCCCCGAGCAGAAGAGCGGCGGCGTCAAGGTGATGCAGGGTTCGCTGTGCGGCGAATGCGGCAATTACACGGTGATCCGCAAGGATGGCTGCGACTTCTGCTCCGCCTGCGGCGCGGTGGGCACCTGCGGCTGAGTAGTTCGCGATAAAGAAAAAAGCCCGGTACAAGCCGGGCTTTTTTTGCGCGGCGTTCCCGCCTCAGGCTGCTTCGGCACGCAGCAGATCCAGCCGCCGCATCCAGTCGAGCACCTCGCGCACGGTTTCCTCGGGCTTCTCGAAGGGAAACAGATGCGAGCCTTCGAGCCAACTGATGCGCCCCTGCGTGATGCGGTGCGTGGCGTCGAGCCCGACCTGGCGCACCTCGCGCGAACGCGTGCCGGCGACGAAGGCCACCGGCCCGCCCGGCGGATGCAGGCGCAGATAGGGCACCAGGCGGTGCGGCACGGTCGAGTAGATTTCCGCTTCGATCGCGGGACGAAAGCTCAGGCGGCGCCCCGTCCCGGCGCTGTCGGCCGGATCCTGTTCGGTGCCGAAACGGACATAGTCGTCGAGGATGTCCGGATGCCAGCGGGCGAACATCGGCTTCGCAGAAAAGTGCCGGTGCGCCTCGCCGAGATCCGGCCAGCGGTCGCGGCGCCTGACCGCCACTGCCGCGGGCGATACCCGGCGCATCTGGCCGACCGCCTTGACCACGCTGATCAGCCCGGATTTCCAGCCATAGACGATCGGCGAATCGAGCAGGACGATGCCGCGCACGCGTTCGGGGCGCTGGCCCGCCGCCAGCAGGCTCAGGTAGCCGCCCATCGAGTGCCCGACCAGCCAGACGCGCGCTTGCGGCAGGCTGTCGATCAGGGCCGTGAGTTGCTGCGTCATGCCGCGCCAGCGGCGATCGACCGGGAACTGTGCGTCGTGGCCGAAGTGCTCGACCGCGGCCACCTCGTGGCCGGCAGCACGCCAGCCATCGAACAACTGGCGGTAGGTCGAGGCGTTGTAGCTGTTGGCGTGGGAAAAAACGATCATGGCGCCGCCGTGGATCCGTCGGACGCCGGGTTGGGCGACAAGGGGTCGGGCGTCATGGTAGCCGCGTAGGCGCGCTTTGCTGCGGGCGTCAGCTGTTTGATGCGGTACTCCGCCTTCGAGGCCGCCGAGCGGTCAGAATGCGCTTCAGCCGCCAGCATGCGCACGGGGGCATGCATTCGCATGGAACGCGCGCCGCGTCCGTCGCGATGGGCCGCGAAGCGCGCCGCCAGATCGACCGTGATCCCCGTGTACAAGCTGCCGTCGCTGCACTCGATCAGGTAGACGTACCAGGTCTTGCTCGCTGCCATTGGGTCAGGTCAATAGCGGGTGCATCCAGACGAACAGCACCTGTCCCTGCGATTCCGCCAGCCGCGCCAGATCGGCAAGCTCGAACACCATCGCCTGCACGTCCGCCGCCTCCCACTGCTCCATTTCGTACTCTTCGGTGGCGGCCAGCTCCTCGGCGACCAGTTCCAGCGCCTCCTCGTCGAGCGTGGCCAGGCGTTCCATGACCTCGTCGGCAATTCGCAGCACGAGGGCACCCTCGTCGGCGACGTAAACCGGCTCGTAGCTGCCCACTGCCTCCTCGAATTCGTCGCCGGTCAGCAGGCAGTGCAGCGTGGCGATCTTGGCCGTGTCGATGCCGCGCCGCTCGATGCCGCTCCATTCGTCCACCGGCCGCAGGGATTCGCCGATGGCGGCGTATTCGTCCTCCTCGGCGGCGACGATGTTGGTCAGTATTCCCAAGCAAATTCTCCTTTTTGCAATGCCCGCCGATCATAGCGGAAACCGGCCGCAAATCCGCTCAGCGCGCCCTTCGCCGGTTGCGCAAGACCGGCGCGGGACCCGGCGGCAGGCCCAGCGCCTGGCGCGACAGGCGATCCGCCTCGCGATTGCGATGGCGCGGAATCCAGAGCAGCTGCACCTCGTCAAAACGCGGCAGCCAGTCGCGCGCTTGAGCCACCAGTACCTGCAGTCGGGCAATTTGCGTGCTGTCCGGGCCGCGCACGTAGCGCAAGGCGACATCGCTGTCGCCGTGCAGCACGAGCCTGCGCGCACCCGCGGCCGCGGCCAGTTCGAGCGCCGCGCAAAGCGCCTGCAGCTCGGCCTCGTTGTTGCAGCCGGAGACATTCAGGAGCCGGGATTTTTCGCTGCAGCGGCCGTCGGGCGCGATCAGCACCAGGCCGATGCCGATCTTGCCCGGATTGGGCAGCGCGGAGCCGTCGAACCAGGCCTGCCAGAAGTCGTCGGGGTTCATGGCCGGCCTAAGGGTGATGATCAAACCGTTCGCCCTGAGCCTGTCGAAGAGCCCTTCGACAGGCTCAGGGCGAACGGGATCGCAGTTGATCCACGTTAAAAAAGACTGGCAACAACGAAGCGATCGCGCGCGGCAAGCTTTTCCAGCCCCTTGACCACTTCGAGCGAGGCGCCCCACTTCATGATGTGCGCCAGGAAGGTGGTCAGCGCCTGCGACAGCGCGTAGCCGGTTTCCTTCCACTCATGGCGAAACTCGTCGAAGCCGACCGTTTTGGCCGAAAGCTTGCCGCTTTTCATCGGCACCAGCGTGACGCTGTCGCCACGATGGCGGATCACGATGGCGGTAGTGCGATTCCCGTTGATGACGACCACATGAGTCTCCCTGTCCGGCTGACCATGATCAGATTAAACGCAGTCGATGCCGGATGAGACTTGGAAAAAAACTCCTTTTTACCTCCAGCTTTTAGCCCTTGGCCTCCAGCGCCGCCCAGCGCGTCAATGCCGCGTCGATCTCGGCATCGAGCCCGGCCAGCCGGGTCTGCACTTCGCGCTGGGCCTCGGCCGGGCTCTGATAGAAGGCCGGATCGGTCAGCCGGCCTTGCAGCACCGCCTGCTCGGTTTCCAGCGCGGCGATGCGATCGGGCAGCTGTTCGAGTTCGCGCTGTTCCTTGAAACTCAGCTTCTTGCGCTCGGCGGGCGTCGCTTTCGCCGCATTGCCAGCGCCAGCGCTCTGCGTCCCTCCGGGAACTCTTGCGATCGGCTTGGCGTCGGGTCCGCCCGTGGCATCGAAGCGCGCTGCCCCGCCGGCCGGGCGCTGGCGCAGCCAGTCGCTGTAGCCGCCGACATACTCCTTCCATTGCCCGCCGCCCTCGCTGGCGATGGTCTGCGTCACCACGTTGTCGAGGAAGGCCCGGTCGTGGCTGACCAGGAACACCGTGCCGGAATAATCCTGCAACAGGGCTTCGAGCAGTTCCAGGGTCTCTATGTCGAGGTCATTGGTCGGCTCGTCCAGCACCAGCACATTGGCCGGTCGCGCGAAGAGGCGCGCCAGCAAAAGCCGGTTGCGCTCGCCGCCGGACAGCGACTTGACCGGCGAGCGGGCGCGTTGCGGCGCGAACAGGAAATCTTCGAGATAGCCGATCACGTGTTTCTTCGAACCGCCGATCTCGACATAGTCCGAGCCGGGGCTGATGATTTCGCACAGTGGCGCTTCGGGATCGAGCTGGGTGCGGAACTGGTCGAAGTAGGCAACCTCGATCTTGGTTCCCAGTTGCACCTTGCCGGAGTCGGCGGCAAGCTCGCCGAGGATCAGGCGCAGCAGCGTGGTCTTGCCGGTGCCGTTGGCACCGATCAGGCCGACCTTGTCGCCGCGCTGGATGCGGCAGGAAAAGTTCTTGACCACGGTCTTGTCGCCCGCTGTTGTCACAAATCGTTTCGAGACATCCTCAAGTTCGGCCACCAGCTTGCCGGAGGCATCGCCGCGCACCACGCGGAAATCCACCTTGCCCAGCTGATCGCGCCGAGCCGCGCGCGCCGCGCGCAAGTGTTCGAGGCGCTGCACGCGCCCGACGCTGCGCGTGCGCCGCGCCTCGACGCCCTTGCGGATCCAGATTTCCTCCTGCGCCAGCATCTTGTCGGCACGGGCATTCGCCAGCGCCTCCTCGTTGAGCATGAATTCCTTGCGTTCCTGATAGGCGACGAAACGCCCCGGAAAGGACACCAGCTTGCCGCGATCGAGTTCGAGGATGCGCGTCGCCACATTGTCGAGGAAGACCCGGTCGTGGGTAATCAGCATGACCGCCCCCTGATAGCCGCGCAGCAAGTCTTCCAGCCAGAGGATGCCGTCGACGTCGAGGTGGTTGGTCGGCTCGTCGAGCAGCAGCAAATCCGGTTCGGCGACCAGCGCACGGGCCAGGGCGACGCGCTTCTTGCCGCCGCCGGAGAGAGCATCGACGCGCGCATCTCCATCCAGCGCCAGGCGCGAAATGGCCTGTTCGACGCGCGAATTCAGGCGCCAGCCGTCGTTGGCCTCCAGTTGCGTCTGCAATTCCTGCATGCGGTCCATGGTCGCCGTGTCGCCGGCACCGACTGTGTGGGTCACCTCGTGATACTCGGCCAGCACGCGCGCCACCTCGCCCAGCCCGGCCGCCACGGCCTCGAACACCGTGTCGTGAGTGGCGAATTCCGGTTCCTGCGGCACATAGGCGATGGAGAGGCCGGGCTCGCGCCAGACCTCGCCGTCATCGAGCGTACCGAGGCCGGCCAGCGCCTTCAGCAGGCTGGATTTGCCGCTGCCGTTGCGACCGATGAGCCCCACCCGCTCGCCGGCATCGATTTGCATCGCGGCGTGATCAAGGAGGGCAACATGGCCGTAGGCGAGACAGGCGCGATCGAGGGAAATAACGGGCATGGAAACGGAGCCGGGAAATGGGTGCCGGATTATAGGCGCGCAGGGTAAAATTCGCGCCTTGCGCCCTTGTAGCTCAGTGGATAGAGCGACCGCCTCCTAAGCGGTAGGTCTCAGGTTCGATTCCTGACTTGGGCGCCAGTGTCTAGTCAGGCGTATTATTCAGATGATGATTGCCGACGAATCGACCCTCGAAGAACAACTGATCCTGGCCCAGGCAGATTCCCGTGACATGAAGCGCACGGTGATTGCCTTGCGTACGGAACTCGAGGCGGCACAGGCGGAAATCCGGGCGACGACCGCGCGCGTGACCCAGGTCAACGCGGCCGAAATATCCCAACTCAAGACCACGGTCGGCGCCCTGCGCGAAGAGCTGGAGCGTGCGCACATCGAACGCGAGAAGGCGATCCAGCAGGAGCGGGTCGCCGCCAGCCAGGAAGCCCACATGCTCAAGGCCACGGCGGCCGCCTTGCGCGAGGAACTCGAGCAGTCGCGCGCCGAACGCGATCATGCGGTACAGCAGGAACGCGTGGCCGGGCATAACGAAATGCAGCAGCTGAAGGCCACCGCAGCGGCCCTGCGCGACGAACTGGAACGGGCGCGGGCGGATACCGACAATGCCGTGCGCTCAGCGATTGTCAGCGCCCAGGGCGAAATCGCCCAGTTGCGGCAGACCGTCAGCGGTTTGCGCGAAAGCCTGGAACTGGCGCAGATCGACCGGACCAATTCGGTCAATCGCGAACGCAGCCTGTTCGCCGATGAAGGCGCACAGCTGCAAAGCACCATCCAGGCGCTGCGCGACCAGATCGAAGCCTTGCGCCGGAGCTGAGCATGAACGCCGTGGATCAACCCCTGGAGCCCGTCCCCGCGAAAAAGAAGCCGACCGAACGCGACCAGGAAGGCCGGCGGCGCCTGCGTCACCTGGAACTGCTGCTCGAAGTCACGCGCCGCATGGCCAGCTACGGCACCCTCGATCAAGTGCTGCAGGCCCTGGTGGAAATGACCACCACCGAACTGAATGCCGAGCGCGGCTCGCTGTTCCTCAACGATCCGGATACCAACGAGTTGTATTCGCGCGTGGCGCAGGGCAACATCCAGCGCGAAATCCGCATCCTCAACACCAGCGGTATCGCCGGCTATGTCTACACCGCAGGCGAGGCGCTGATCATCGCCGATGCCTATGCCGACGACCGCTTCAACCGTTCGATCGATGAGCAGACCGGCTTCACCACGCGCAACATCCTCTGCGTCCCGATCAAGACGGTCAAGGGCGAGATCATCGGCGTCGCGCAGACGCTCAACAAGCGCAACGGAAAATTCACCCGGCATGACCTGAACCTGCTCGAGGCCATGACCAGCCAGGGCACGCTGGCGTTGCAAAGCGCGCAGTTCATCGAGCGCATGCAGGCCATCCGCCGCCAGGAAATGGAGTTCATCGACGTCGTCTCCGAGGTCACGGCCGACATCAAGCTCGGTTCGCTGCTGCAGAAGGTGATGGGCGAAGCCACGCGCCTGCTGAATGCCGAACGCTCGACGCTGTTCCTCAACGACGAGAAGACCAACGAGCTGTGGTCCGAAGTCGGCCAGGGCCTGGAATCGGTGCAGATCCGTCTGCCCAACCATCTCGGCATCGCCGGTGCCGTGTTCACCCAGGGCAAGGCGATCAACATTCCCTACGCCTACGCCGACCTGCGCTTCAATCCGGCCTTCGACAAGAAGACCGGCTACTTCACGCGCTCGATACTCTGCGTGCCGATCGTCAACAAGCACGGCAAGGTGATCGGCGTCACCCAGGTGCTGAACAAGCGCGGCGGCCCCTTCACCGGCGAGGACGAATCGCGCCTGCGCGCCTTCACTGCACAGATCTCGATCGCGCTGGAAAACGCCAAGCTGTTCGCCGACGTGCAGAACATGAAGAACTACAACGAGGCGATGCTGGAGTCGATGTCGAACGCGGTGATCACGCTCGACGAGGCGGAGAAAATCGCCACCTGCAATGCCGCCGGCCTGCGCATCCTGCGCGTGACGCCGGCCCAGATACTGCACCAGCCCGCGGTGGACTTTTTCTCCGGCAGCAATGCCTGGATCCAGGAAAAGCTCAAGCGTGTCGGCGAAACCCAGACCACCGAACTGGCGATGGAAGCCGAATTGATGGTCGGCGAGGACAAGCTCTCGGTGAACCTGACCGCCCTGCCCCTGCTGTCGGCGGAGAAGAAGCGCCTCGGCTCGATGCTGATGCTGGAAGACATCTCCAACGAGAAGCGCATGCGCTCGACCATGTCGCGCCTGATGGATCCCGGCATCGCCGACCAGATGCTGGCCGGCGGCGTCGATACCCTGGGTGGCAAGAACGTTCAGGCGACGGTACTGTTCTCCGACATCCGCGGCTTCACCACGATTACCGAACAGTTGGGCGCGCAGGGCACGGTGGCGTTGCTCAACGAGTACTTCACGCTGATGGTGGATTGCATCCAGCGCGAGGCGGGCTTTCTCGACAAGTTCATCGGCGACGCGATCATGGCCGCCTTCGGCATTCCGGTGGCGCATGACGACGACGCCGATCGCTCGGTGCGCACGGCGATTGCGATGATTCGCGAGCTCTGGGCCTGGAACAAGGTACGCAGCACCGAGGGCAAGCTGCCGGTCGACATCGGCATCGGCCTCAACACCGACAACGTCGTCTCAGGCACCATCGGCTCGAAGAAGCGCATGGACTACACCATCATCGGCGATGGCGTTAACCTCGCCGCGCGCCTCGAATCCGCATGCAAGCAGTACGGTGCGCACATCCTGATCAGCGAATTCACCTACAAGCAGTTGCGCGGCACCTATTTCAGCCGCGAGCTGGACCTGGTGGTGGTCAAGGGCAAGACCCAGCCGGTGGCGATCTATGAAATCATGGACTACCATACCGAGGAAAGCTATCCGCAGATGATCGATGCCCTGCGCCACTTCAAGTCAGGCTTGGTCAAGTACCGGCAGCAGAAGTGGGAGGATGCCAAGGGCGAGTTCAATGACGTGTTGGCGCTGAACGAACACGACAAGGCGGCCAAGGAGTACATCAAACGCTGCGATCACTTCATCGCCGACCCGCCCGGCGACGACTGGGACGGCGTCTGGGTGATGGAATCCAAATAAGTCGGACCGGGTGCCGGTCCGCGTGCGACCGGCTTACTTGACGCGGGTAAGGAAGGGCTTCCCGGTCGGGCGCTCGGCAGGTGTCTCCTGCGGCGGCGTATCCTGCGGCTGGGTCTCGACGGCAACGGTGTCGGCCACGACTTTGTCCGTCACTTCGAAGGCCATGCCTTCGCCGTTTTCGCTGGCGTAGATTGCCGCCACGCGCCCGATCGGCACCACCACGGGAAATGCCTTGCCGCCGAAGCGCGCCTGAAAGCTGATTTCCTCGTTGCCCATCGACAACTGGTGAGTCGCTTCCGTACCGACATTGAGCACGATCTCGCCATCCTTGACGAACTCGCGGGGTACCCGCGTGGTCGCATCCACCTTGACCGCCAGATAAGGCGTGAAGCCCTGATCCACGCACCATTCGTGAATGGCGCGGATCAGGTAAGGCTTGGTGGACAACATTGGCGTTGCGCCCAGGTGAACCACTAGGGACGCGGACGATGCGCCTTAACGGCGCATCATCTTCTCGGTCGGCGTCAGCGCATCGATGAAGCCCTGGCGCGAAAAGATACGCTCGGCATACTTCATCAACGGCGCCGCAGTCTTCGGCACTTCAATGCCGTAGTGGTCGAGGCGCCACAGCAAGGGAGCGATCGCCACGTCGAGCATGGAAAAGTCGTCGCCGAGCAGGAACTTCTGCTTGTTGAACATCGGCGCCAGCTCGATCAGCCGGTCGCGCATGTGCTGCCGCGCCTTGTCGGCCGACTTGAGATTCTTTTCCAGCGCATCGATGTGGCTGAACAACTCGTGCTCCATCGTGAACAACAGCTGGCGCGCCTTGGCCCGCGTTTGCGGATCGGGCGGCATCAGCTGCGGATGCGGGAAGCGCTCGTCGATGTACTCGTTGATGATGTTCGACTCGTAGAGCACCAGATCGCGATCGACAAGTACCGGCACCCGGTTGTACGGATTGATGATCGCGATGTCTTCAGGCTTGTTGAACAGATCGACGTCGATCACCTGAAAGTCCATCTGCTTCTCGTACAAGACGATGCGGCAGCGATGACTGAACGGACATGTGGTGCCCGAATACAGGTTCATCATGGCGCTGGTGCCCCAGGAATAGTCGGCATCACGCACCACTTTGCGGACAGGCGGCGCGTTCATTTCTCGATGCCCCATAGTTTGCACTCACGTATCAGAGTTAATGAACGTCTTTCCAGTACTCGCGTTTCAGCGCGTACGCAAAGACAAAGATTACAGCCAGGAAAATCAGCACGATCACACCCAGCTTCTTGCGGAACTCGGCCATCGGCTCGCCCATGTACTTCAGGTAGGCCACCAGGTCGCCGATCGCCGCATCGAACTCCTGCGGCTTCATCTTGCCCGGCTTGACCAGCGTCAGCTTGTGGTCGGTGCCCATCACCTGTTCACCCTGCAATTCCCAGAGCACGTGCGGCATGCCGACGTTTTCGAACACCACGTTGTTCCAGCCGGTCGGACGATTCTCGTCGCGATAGAAAGTGCGCAGATAGGTGTAGAGCCAATCGGCGCCGCTGCCGAACTCGGAAGCACGAGCCCGGGCGATCACCGTCAGATCGGGAGGCGCAGCACCGAACCAGACCTTGGCGTCGGCGCGCTGCATGGCGATCTTCATCGGCTCACCGACCTTCTCGGCGGTGAACAGCAGGTTGTCCTTGATCTGCGCATCGTTGAGCCCGATGTCCGTAAGCCGGTTGTAGCGCATGTAGGACGCCGAATGGCAGTTCAGGCAGTAATTGACGAAAATCTTGGCACCGTTTTGCAGGGCCGCCATGTCGCTGGACTTGTCCGGCGCACGGTCGAGATGCAGTTCGGCGCCCGCGCCAAACGCCAGCAAAGGCGCAAACAGGATTGCGGTAAGGAATTTCTTCATTTCGAGGTCACCCTGTCCGGCTCCGGCTGGCACTTGTCCAGACTGCTGTAGATCGGCATCAAGAGGAAGAAGGCAAAGTAGATCACCGAGCAGATCTGCGCCACGATGGTGCGCATCGGTGTCGGGCCGAGCATGCCGAGATAGCCGAGGATAAAGAAGGAAATGATGAACGCCGCGAGGAAGCCCTTGTATAGCGGGCCGCGATAGCGGATCGACTTGACCGGGCTGCGGTCCAGCCACGGCAGCAGGGCGATGATCAGGGTCGAAGCCCCCATCGCGACGACGCCCCAGAACTTCGCGTCGATGCCGAACAGCGGATAGGTCACTGCGCGCAGGATCGAGTAATACGGCGTGAAGTACCACACCGGCGCGATGTGCGGCGGGGTGACCAGCGGATCGGCCGGGAAGAAGTTGTTGTACTCGAGGAAGTAGCCGCCGAACTCCGGCATGAAGAAGACAATGACCGAGAACACCATCAGGAACACCACGACGCCGACGATATCCTTGACCGTGTAATAGGGGTGGAAGGGAATGCCGTCGAGCGGAATCCCGTTCGCATCCTTCTTCTTCTTGATCTCGACGCCGTCCGGATTGTTGGAGCCGACTTCGTGCAGGGCGAGGATGTGCGCCGCAACCAGGCCCAGCAACACCATCGGCACGGCGATGACGTGGAAGGCGAAGAAACGGTTCAGCGTCGCGTCACCCACCACGTAGTCGCCGCGCAACCAGATCGACAGGTCGGGTCCGATCAGCGGAATCGCGGAGAACAGGTTGACGATCACCTGTGCACCCCAGAAGGACATCTGCCCCCACGGCAACAGGTAGCCGAAGAAGGCCTCGGCCATCAGGCAGAGGAAGATGATCATGCCGAAGATCCAGATCAGTTCGCGCGGCTTGCGATAGGAACCGTAGAGCATGCCGCGGAACATGTGCATATACACGACGACGAAGAAGGCCGAGGCCCCGGTCGAGTGCATGTAACGGATCAACCAACCCCAGGGCACGTCGCGCATGATGTACTCGACGCTGGCAAAGGCGACGGGCACACCGGACGCATTGAGCGAGGCGTCGGGCTTGAAATGCATGGTGAGGAAGATGCCGGTGACGATCTGGATCACGAGGACCAGCATCGCCAGCGAACCGAAGAAATACCAGAAGTTGAAGTTCTTCGGCGCGTAGTACTCGGAGAGATGGGCCTTCCAGTTCGACGTCAGCGGAAAGCGCTCGTCGACCCAGTTCAGCGTCCCCTGCAATATGGCGTTCACTTTGCTCATCGCATCAGGCCTTCTTGTCTTCGCCAATCACAAGCTTGGCATCGCCAAGATACATGTGCGGTGGGATCTCGAGGTTGTCCGGCGCCGGCTTGCTCTTGTAGACGCGACCGGCCAGGTCGAAGGTGGAACCGTGGCAGGGGCAGAAGAAACCGCCCGGCCAGTCGGCGTCGATGCCGGACTCGGCACCGGTCTTGAACTTCTCGGTGGGCGAACAACCAAGGTGCGTGCAGATGCCCACCGCCACCAGAATCTCCGGCTTGATCGAGCGCGTTTCGTTCTTGGCGTAGGCGGGCTGCATGTTCTTGTCGGATTTGGGATCGGCCAGTTTTTCGCCGATCTTGGCCAGGGACTCGAGCTGTTCCTTGGTACGGTTGATGATCCACACCGGCTTGCCGCGCCATTCGACGGTCATCATCTGACCGGGGGCAAGCTTGCTGATATCCACTTCGACCGGCGCACCGGCCGCCTTGGCCCGCTCGGAGGGCAGCATGCTGGCCACAAAGGGCACAGCTGCCGCCACTCCGGCCACTCCGCCTGCGGCTGCCGTGGCAACCAGCAGACGCCGCCGACCGCAATCGACTGTATCGTCACAACTCATGGTGATAGTCCCAATGCTGAAATGCGAAACCGGAAAGACCGCAATTGTAGCGAATCTCGCACGGCGATTAAAGCCCTGAACTGAGGCAACTTATCGCCGCTGACTGTTGCAATGAAAATAATCACAAATAATCAGCTAGATAACGCCATTACTCCGTAGCCGAAGGATCTCCTCGGGGACGTAACCGAGGCCGCCAAGGACCGAATCCGTATGTTCGCCCAGGGCCGGACCAATCCATCGGGTTTCGCCCGGCGTCAAAGACAGTTTCGGTACGACGCCAGGGACACGAAAGTCTTTCCCATCAGGGAGTTGCGCTATCTCAAGCATGTTCCGGGCGAGAAACTGGGGATCGCGAAACATGTCTGCCGCCGAGTAAATCGGGCTGGAAGGCACCTGGGCGTCGGCTGTGATGCGCAAAACGTCTTTTGCATCGTTTGCAGCCACCCAAGCATCAATCACGCCATATATTTCCGCCGCCCGCAGGTCACGACCGGCATTGCTTGCCAACTGGGGATCGTCCGCCAGGTCGCCACGACCGATGGCGAGCATCAGGCGCCGAAAGATCGCATCGCCGTTGGCGCCGATGATCAGATGCTTGCCGTCCCGGGTGGTATGGGTATTCGACGGCGTGATGCCCGGCATGACGTTGCCGGTGCGCTCGCGAATGAAGCCGAACACGTCGAATTCCGGCACCAGGCTTTCCATCATGGCGAACACGGCTTCGTACAGCGCGACATCGACCATCTGCCCCGCGCCGCCCCTGACTTCGCGGTGGCGCAAGGCCATCAGCGCACCCAGCGCACCCCACAGGGCGGCGATCGAGTCGCCGATGGAAATTCCGGTCTTCACCGGCGGCCGGTCGGCGAAGCCGGTAACGTAGCGCAAGCCGCCCATCGATTCGCCGATGGCGCCGAAGCCCGGCTGCGCGGCCATCGGCCCGGTCTGGCCGAAACCCGAGAGGCGCACCATGACCAGGCCGGGGTTGATGGCGGACAGTGCCTCCCAACCCAGCCCCAATTTCTCCATGACGCCGGGGCGGAAGTTCTCGACCACGATGTCGGCCTGGGCCACCAGCTTGTGCGCGATCGCGATGCCTTCTGGGTGCTTGAGGTTCAGCGTCACCGACTGCTTGTTGCGCGCCTGGACGAACCACCACAGCGAGGTTTCGCCATCGCCGGTGGGATACAGTTTGCGCCACTTGCGCAGCGGATCGCCCTCGCCCGGCGCTTCGATCTTGATCACCTCGGCGCCGAACTCGGCGAGGATGCGCGAACAGAAAGGTCCCGCGATCAGGGTGCCGAACTCGATTACCTTGACGCCGGCAAGTGGTTTGGCGCCTTCAGTCACACGAAGTCGCGTCGCTCGCGCAGGGCCTGCGCCACGGTCGCCGCGTCGGAATATTCCAGTTCGCCACCCACCGGCAGGCCGCGCGCGATGCGGCTGACCTTGAGTCCGCGCGCATGCAGCAGTTCGGACAGGTAGTGTGCGGTGGCCTCGCCTTCATTGGTGAAATTGGTGGCAAGGATCACTTCCTTGACGATGCCATCCGCAGCCCGCGCAAACAGGCGCTCGAAGGCCAGTTCCTTCGGCCCGATGCCGTCGAGCGGCGACAGCCGCCCCATCAGCACATAGTAGAGCCCGTTGTAGGCATGCGTCTGTTCCATGCTGTTGGCATCGACCGGCATTTCGACGATGCACAGCTGCGAGGCATCGCGGCGCGAGGAAAGACAGCGCTCGCAGACCTCGGCTTCGGTGAAGCTGTTGCAGCGTGCGCAGTGATGCAGCAGCTGCAAGGCCGCATCGAGCCCGCGCGCCAGGCGATCGGCGCCATTCCGGTCGCGTTGCAGCAGGTGATAGGCCATGCGTTGCGCCGACTTGGGGCCGACGCCAGGCAGGCAGCGCAGCGCCTCGATGAGTTCTTCGAGGCTAGACGACACGTCTAGCCTCGAAGAACTCATTCAAGGAACAGCCTCCCCCTGTCCCCCTCCCGGGGAGGGGGTTACTCATTTGCTCGCTGCGCTCGAAATCACGGGCCACGTCTGCTACCGCCGGTTGGAAGTCTCTCAGAACGGCAGCTTCATTCCGGGCGGCAGGTTCAGGCCGGAGGCAAAACCGCCCATCTTTTCGGCCGTGGTTGCCTCGGCGCGCCGGTTGGCATCGTTGAGTGCAGCCGCGATCAGGTCCTCCAGCATTTCCTTGTCGTCCATCACCGACGGATCGATGGTGACGCGCTTGACGTCATGCTTGCAGGTCATCAGCACTTTCACGGCGCCGGCACCCGACTGGCCCTCGACTTCGATCTGCGCCAGCTGCTCCTGTGCCTTTTCCATGTTGGCCTGCATCTGCTGGGCCTGCTTCATCAATCCGGCTATGCCACCCTTCATCATTTTTCCGTACTCCTTGAACTAAACGGGTTTGATCGTCGATTCGTCGATGCTCGCATCGAACAGGTCCACCACGTCACGCACGAAGGGGTCCTGTTCAATCGAGGCGATGGCGCGTTCCTGGCGTTCGCGCTGGGCGTTGCGGCTGCGTTCCGCCGGGGTTTCCGTGGCAGGCTCGGCGACGTCGATCTCGAGCCGCAGCGGACGTCCATAGCAGGTCTGCAATTCGGCCTGCAGCTTGTCCTGCTGCGGCTTGCCGAGCAAATGCCTGTGCACCGGTGCCAGGCGCAGGCGAATCGCCGTCTCGCTGCGTTCCGACAATTCGCAGTGCTGGGCCAGCTGTTTGGCCATGCCACTGAGCGGCAGGCGCGCGACCAGTGCGTGCCAATCCTCGTCTGCCGCCGCCACCGCCTGGGCTGCGGGTGCAATTGCGGCCGGCGTGGTGATTGCGGATGCAGCCGACGCAACAGGAGTTCCCGAAGGGACGCAGAGCGCTGGCGCCGGCGCCATGGCGGGAGACTGCCGAACCTGTGCAGCGGCGGGTACCGCGACCGGCGCTGCCTTGCGCACCGGCGTCGGCGCGGCGGCGACCCTCGCCGTACCACCGCGTTCCGGCCGGAATGCATGCAGCCGCAACAGGCTCATGACGAAGCCGGCATAGTCGTCGGGCGCCAGGGCCAGCTCGTCGCGGCCGTGGATGGCGATCTGGTAGGCCAGTTGCAGGTACTCGGCATCCAGCGCCTGGGCATAGGGCGCGAGACGGCTGCGCTCGGCCTCGTCGAGCAGGGCGTCGGGCGCGAATTGAATCAGGGCAATGCGGTGAAACAGGGTCGCCAGCTCCTGCAATCCGCCGTCGAAGGACAGGCTGCGCGCATCCATCAGCTTCGCCACCTCGAGCATGGCCGGCACGTCCTGCGCCACCAGGCCGTCGAGCAGCGCAAACAGGTGTTCGTCGCCGACCGTGCCGAGCATGGCGCGCACGCCCTCGTCCTCGATCCTGCCGGCGCCGTGGGCGATGGCCTGATCCAGCAAGGAGAGCGCATCGCGCATGCTGCCCGCCGCTCCCTTGGCCAGATGGCGCAGGGCCGCTGGCTCGAAGGCAACGCCCTCGGCTTCGAGTACGCGGGCCAGATGCTCGACGATGTGCGCCAGCGGCATCTGCTTGAGGTTGAACTGCAGGCAGCGCGACAGCACCGTCACCGGGATTTTTTGCGGATCGGTGGTGGCGAGGATGAACTTGACGTGCTCCGGCGGTTCTTCCAGCGTCTTCAGCATGGCGTTGAAGGCGTGCCCGGAGAGCTGATGCACTTCGTCGATCACATACACCTTGTAGCGGCCGATGGTCGGCGCGTAGGTGGCGCGCTCGAGCAGTTGGGTCATGTCATCGACCCCGCGATTCGATGCGGCATCGAGCTCGATGTAATCGACGAAGCGACCGCTGTCGATCGCGGTGCAGGCCAAGCATTTGCCGCAGGGCGTGGAACTGATGCCCACCTCGCAGTTCAGGGCCTTGGCCATGATGCGCGCCAGCGTGGTCTTGCCCACCCCGCGCGTGCCGGTAAACAGATAGGCGTGATGCAGCCGGTTCTGGTCCAGGGCATGGGTCAGGGCGCGCACCACGTGCTCCTGCCCGACCAGGGTAGCGAAAGATTTGGGGCGCCACTTGCGCGCGAGGACCTGATAACTCATGCGCCGATTTTATCAGGCCCGCTGCTCTGCATGCCGGGGAAAGCGCTTCGCGCGCCGGTGCTTTGCATGCCGGGGAAAGCGCTTCGCGCGCCGGCAACAAACGGGGCAGCCCATCATCGATGGCTGCCCCGCGTTGTCGCGCTTCGAAGCCGCGCTTTGCGCGCCGATATCAGCCCTGGCGCGGTTCCGCAGCACCCGGCGCACCGCGCGGTGCGCCGCGACCGGGACCATGCTGGTGGCGGCCGGCTGCGCTGAAATGCTTGTCCGCCGCCGCTTTCTGCTCCGGCGTCAGCGCCGCGTAAAAGCGACTGAAGGATTCATTCACCGATTCCATCGCGGTGACGCGGTCCTTCATCGTGGTCTGCATCTGCGCCAGGCGCTCCGGTGCGGTCAGCGGCTTGTCACCCTGCATGCGCTCGCGCATGGCCTGCATGCCCTTGCCCGCCTCGGCCTTCGACTTCTCGGCGAAGGCCTGCCACAGCGGTTCCTGCTGGGCGGTGGGCTTGATGTCGCCTTTAAGGCGGGTCAGACGCTGTTCGACCCGGGCACCGGGGTCCATCATGCCGCCGCGTTGCATCGAACTGCGTTTCATGCCCGGCCCGCCGTCGGGACCGCAACCCGGACCTTGCGCATAGGCGACGCCGAACATGACGGCGCTGGCGGCAAGAAAGCCGGTAATGATTTTTCGATTCAGATTCATGGAGTGCTCCTGTCGTGAATGCCTCATGGCAGGATGCATTTCAACCGACGCCTGTAAGCCCCGTGTGACAGGGGCAAGGAGTTTGTAAGGGAAGGTTACCAATCCACGGCTGGCGGCGAAATGCGGAAGAGGGGCGGCGAGCCTGACCCCCGGCACTTGCGGAAAACGGCTGTGGCTGCTTCCTTCCGGACCTGACCAGATTCACCGCCCCGCAATGCGGGGAGACCCGCCGCGGCGCGAATTCTAGCAGTGGCGGGTCGCAGCGGGGGACTTCCTTTGCCGTCCGGCCAGCGCCGACTCTTCCAAAGCGCCCTCAGCCGCCGGCCACGGGCGGCCAGATCGCGAGAGTTTCGCCTTCCCGCAGCGCACGCCCGTCGCGTTCTGCCGGCGGCACGAAGTTGCCGTCGATCAACACCAGGTGCACCAGCTTCTGCGGCAGGCCGAAGCGCTCCACGACTTGCGCGACGGTGGTGCCTTCCTGCAGTTCCAGCGTCAGCGCGTTGGTCTTTTTACCCTCGGGCGGCAGATAGTCCTGCAAGTGGGCAAACAGCTTGAACGTAATTTTCATGCGGCTTTCTGCGCGGTGGCGAGATACGCCGCCATGAACTGCGTCGGATCCGCCAGCAGGCGCGCCTTCCATTCACCGAGCGGCGCCTGGGTCTGCACCAGCCCGCGCAGTGCGCCGACGTGATCGGTCCAGCCGATGCTGGTGGC
This sequence comes from Sulfuritalea sp., assembly GCA_022842325.1. Taxonomy (GTDB): domain Bacteria; phylum Pseudomonadota; class Gammaproteobacteria; order Burkholderiales; family Rhodocyclaceae; genus Sulfuritalea. The sequence goes on from JALHPU010000022.1 coordinate 45,003, forward strand.
GCCGATCAGCGCGTCGTCCCTGAACTGCAGCGAAAGGTAGCGATAGTTGGCCTCATCGACCCGCTCCACACCCGCACCGCCCTGCTCCTTCGCGGCGCCCTGCCACTGGCCGAAGGACGTCGAAACGAGGCCCAGGGTATCCAGCACGTTGATCGCCAGGCTGCCACCGCTCACCGCTTCGCCGCCGGCCATGTTGTGCGCGGCAATGCGCGCCTGGTCCACGGCGTTGGGCTGGATCGCATTGAGTTCAGGTTTGCCGGTATGAAAATCCGCCGCCTCGGTCACATCACCCGCGGCATAAATGTCGGCAACGCTGGTGCGCATCCCGGCATCGACGCGAATGCCGCGCTCCATGGCGATGCCGCTGCCCTGCAGGAATTCGATGTTGGGCCGCACGCCGGCCGCACAGATCACCAGATCGGCAGCCAGTTCGCCGCCGGTACTGAGCTTGACGGCCAGCGCACCGTCCTTCTGCACGATCTCGGTGATCGCCGCATTGACATGCACGGCGACCCCCTTCTTTTCGACCCAGGTCTTGATCATCGCGCCGGCCTTGGCGGTCATCATGCGCGGCACCATGCGGTCGCCCATTTCCACCACGGTCAGCTTGACCCCGCGCGCGGCCAGGGCTTCCATGATGATGCAGCCGATGAAGCCGGCACCGAGCTGCAGCACGCGACTGCCGGGCTTGGCCTTGGCGGCGATGGCGCGCGCATCCTCGATGGTCCAGCAGGTATGTACGTTGGCCAGGTCCATGCCGGCAACCTTGGGCCGTATCGGTTGCGAGCCGGTCGCGATCAGCAATCGGTCGTAAGGCAGTCGTTCGCCGCTGGCGAATTCGACCTGCTTGTCCTTCGCATCGACCTTGACCACCCGGCCCTCGATGAGGTGGATGCGCTCCCGCGCGTAATGGTCGTGGCTCTTGCGCAAGTGCGTGCCGCTGTCCGCAATCTTGCCGTTCAGGAAATAGGGAATCGCCATGCGCGAATACGGCGGCTCCGCCTCGTCGCCGATCAGCGCGATTTCGGCGTCGGGCTGCAGGCGGCGCAGGGTTTCGGCGGCGACCAGTCCGGTCGGGCCGTTGCCAATGATGACGTGTTTCATGGGCTTATCCTCAAAACGAGCAGGGGACCGGCGACGCCGGTCCCCTGAGGTTCTTACATGATTACAGGCCGAGCCGCGCCAGGGTTTCCTTGGTCGGCACGCCTTCCGCACTCCAGCCGCGCGCCTTGTAGTACTCCGGCCGCATCTTGTCGATGCCATTCACCAGGCCCTTGGCCGGGCCGGTCTTGGCCGGCTCGTTCTTCAGCCGCGGCGGCAGGTCGTCGTCCTTGGCAGTGAAGCCGGCGGCGTTGTTGAAGATGCGCTCCATGTTCCAGACGCGCTCGCCCAGCAGCGACAGCTTCTCCATGGTCCAGTCGCCTTCGCAGGCCGCATCGAGTTGCGGCTGCAGGTCGGCCAGGGTCCAGGCAAAGGTGGTGAACACGCAGACGCCGGCCGAGTCGAACACCGAGGTCGCGTCCTGGAAGGCCTTGACCAGATCGGCCTTGCCTTCGGTGACCAGCGGATCGGTCTTGACCGGAATGCCCAGCACCTCGGACGCCACGGTATAGCCACGCAAATGGCAGGCGCCGCGGTTCGACGTCGCGTAGGCCAGGCCCATGCCCTGGATGCCGCGCGAATCGTAGGCGGGGAATTCCTGCTTCTTGACGCCCATCGACAGTTCCGGACGGCCATACTTTTCGCACAGCCGGGCCGAGCCCATGCCGAGTTCCTTGCCGAAGCCGATCCCCTGCGCGGTCATCTGCGCCAGTTCGACCAGGGCCTTGGCCGAACCGAATGGCGCTTCGATGCCGATCTGTTCCTTGGTCAGGATGCCCAGGTCGTAGAGCTCCATGGCCGCGGCGACGGTGGCGCCGAAGGTGATCGGATCGAAACCGTCCTCGTTGCACAGGACATTTACATACTGCAGGGCTTCCAGGTCACCCACGCCGTTGGCCGCACCCAGCGCCCAGGCCGCTTCGTATTCGAGGCCGCCGGAGGCGCCCCAGTACTCGGGCTTGTTCACCACGCTGAAGTGGGTTTCGTCGATCTTCGAGATGCGGCCGCAGGCAATGGTGCAACCGAAGCAGGCGGCATTGGTCACCAGATGCGTCTTGCCGTCGGTGGGCCGCTTTTCGTGCATGGCTTCGCCGGAAATCTTGCGCGCATCCTCGAACTGCACGTCGCGGTGGTTGCGCGTGGGCAGTGCGCCCATTTCGTTGATCACGTTCATCAGCACCTGGGTGCCGTACTTGGGCAGGCCCTGCCCGGTGACGGCGTTGTCGGCCAGCACCTTCTTCGCGGCCTTGGTCGCCGCCATGAAGGCCTTGGGGTCCTTGATGGCACCGCCGCTGCCCTTGGCGCCGCGCACGGCGACCGCCTTGAGGTTCTTCGAGCCCATCACGGTGCCGACCCCGGAACGTCCGGCGGCACGATGCAGGTCATTGACGACGCAGGCGAACAGCACGCCGTTCTCGCCGGAGCGGCCGATGCTGGAGACGCGGATCTGCGGGTCCTGGTGGCTGCTCTTGATGATCTCCTCGGTCTGGAACACGGTCTTGCCCCAGAGGTGGGCGGCGTCCTTGAGTTCGGCCTTGTCGTCCTCGATCGAGAGGTAAACCGGCTTCGGGCTCTTGCCTTCGAAGATGATCATGTCCCAGCCGGCGAACTTCAACTCGGCGCCGAAATAGCCGCCGGAATTCGAGCAGGCGATGGCGCCGGTCAGCGCGCCCTTGGTGACCACCGAATAGCGCCCGCCGGTGGAGGCGACGGTACCGGTCAGCGGCCCTGTGGTCATGATCAGCTTGTTGCCCGGCGAGAGCGGATCGACCTTGGGGTCGACTTCCTCGACGAAGTACTTGGTGGCCAGGCCCCGCTGCCCCAGGTATTCCTGGGCCCATTCCATGTTGAGCGGTTCGGCTTTGCAGGTGCCCTTGGTCAGGTCAACGCGCAGTATCTTTCTGTTCCATGCCATGTCTGTCTCCTTAAGCTGTGGCGCGCGGTTGCGTGTCGGTCTTGCCGGCCCACTGGCGCATCTTGTCCAGGCCCGTCCAGTCGGCATCGACATAGGTGATGGCGCCGGTCGGGCAGGCATCGGCGCAGGCCGGTTCGCCCCCGCACAGGTCGCACTTCTGCACCTTGCCGGTTTCGGCGACGTAATTCACGGTGCCGAACGGGCAGGCAATCGTGCACACCTTGCAGCCGACGCAGACGTCTTCATGCACTGTCTTGGCGCCGGTCGTCGCGTCGATGCGTATGGCATCGACCGGACAGGCTGTCATGCACCAGGCTTCGGCACACTGCGTACAGGTGTAGGGCACTTTGCGTCCGGCATGCTCGAAGTTGAAGACCTTGATGCGCGACTTGGAGATGTTGAACACTCCATGATTCTCGTAGGAACACGCCATTTCGCACTGCAGGCAGCCAGTGCATTTGTTGGCGTCGATGTGCAACGATTTTTGCATGATGCCTCCTCATTTATCCATTGCCGGAATATGCGAACGGGTACCTATTCTAGGCCTCGAAAAATGTTGATATCAAAACTTTCGATGCTGCGATGCATCATTTCAAAAACCGCAGCTCAGCCGAGCAAAAACTTCCGCACCGACGCCACTTGCCCTGCGTCCATGAACATCGGCGCGTGGCCGACGCCGGGCACTTCGACCAGGCTCGCGCGCGGCCCGCGCCCGGCCATCTGCAGCGCGGCGTCGTGGGTCAGCAGATCGGATGTTTCGCCGCGCAACAGCAGCGTCGGACAGGCAATGCCGTCGTACAGCGGCCACAACTCGATGTCCTTGCCATCGCTGGCCGCGAGCATTTCACGAAACGACTGGGCGATGCCGGGATCGTAGGCGAACTCGATCTTGCCGTCGCTGGCGGTACGCGTCACATGCACCGTCAGGTGCCGCCACTGCTCGTTGCTGAAACTGCCGAAGGTGGCCGAGACGAAGCGGACGAAGGCCTCGGCCTGCTCGATGCTGTCGAAGCGCGGCGCGGCGCCGAGATAGGTGCCGATGCGCTCCAGCGATGTCGCCGTGATCACCGGCCCGACGTCGTTCAGCACCAGTCGCGCGATCGGCGTTTCCGGCTGGGAAGCCAGCGCCATGCCGATCAGGCCACCCATCGAGGTGCCGACCCAATGCACTGTCTCCACGTTCAGCCTGGCCAGCAGCGCCGTCATGTCGGCGCAGTACTGCGGCAGCGCATACAAGGACTTGTTCCGCAGCCAGTCGCTGCGCCCGCGCCCGACCACGTCCGGGCAAACCACCCGGTAGTCGGCGGCCAGCGCCTGCGCCAGAAAATCGAAGTCGCGCCCGCTGCGCGTCAGGCCATGGACGCAGACCAGCACCTTCGGATTCGCCGCATCGCCCCACTCGACATAGGCCATGTGGTGAAAACCGGCGGCACTCAGGCACTTCACTTTTCCTTCACGCATTTCCACGTTTGCTTCTCCAGGTTCGCGGGCAAAGCCCGCCATCTTTAGTCACCCCCTTCACGGAAGGGGGCCGGGGGGATGTCCAAAAAGAATCCACGGTGAGGGGCGGGCAGATTTCCGCCCGCCCCTCACCGTGGTACCAGCGCCGACTCTTGCATTACCGCGATCTGCTCGCGCAGTTCGAGTATCCGCTCTTCCCAGTAGCGATTGGTGGCAAACCACGGAAACGCCGCCGGAAACGCCGGATCGCTCCACCGTCGCGCCAGCCAGGCCGAATGATGCATCAGGCGCAGGGTGCGCAGGGCCTCGACCAGTTGCAGTTCGCGGTCGTCGAATTCGCGAAAGGTCTCGTAGCCGGCCAGCACATGGCCGAACTGCCGCCCCATCTCGTCGGCATCGCCCGACAGCAGCATCCACAGATCCTGGATCGCCGGTCCCATGCGCGCATCGTCGAAGTCCACGAAGTGCGGGCCATCCTGGGTCCACAGCACGTTGCCGGCATGGCAGTCGCCGTGCAGGCGAATGTGGTCGACCTGGCCGGCGCGCGCATAGCAGTGGCGCACACCCTCCAGAGCCTGATCGGCCACGCCCTGCCAGACCGACTCGAGTTCGGGCGGGATAAGCCGGTTGGCCAGCAGCCAGTCGCGCGAATCGACGCCGAAGCTCTGGATGTCCAGCGTCTCGCGCAGCGCGAAGGGCGCGCGGGCGCCGACCAGGTGAATGCGCGCCATCAGGCGCCCCATCCACTCCAGTATCGCTGGCTCGGCGAATTCCGGCGCCCGTCCGCCCTGTTTCGGGAATACCGAAAAGCGGAAGCCGCCGTGGGTGAACAGCGTCCTGCCATCGATTACCAGGGGCGTCACCACCGGCAGTTCGTCGGCTGCCATGACCGCGGTAAAGGCGTGCTCCTCGCCGATTTGCGCGTCGCTCCAGCGGCCGGGCCGATAGAACTTGGCGACTACCGGAGCGCTGTCCTCGATGCCGATCTGCCAAACCCGGTTTTCGTAACTGTTGAGCGCCAGCAGGGCGCCGTCGCAGCGGTAACCAAGGCTTTCAATCGCATCAAGGATGCGCTCCGGCGTCAGTCCGGCAAAGGGTGGCGAATCGCTGGGTGTCATGGCAAGCAGTGCAAGATGCGGACGCCGATTATCGTCTACCGGCCGTGCCAGTAGCGCCTTCGCTCGGCACGCTCGTGGCGAAAGCCGATGCCGCTGCTGTCGAGGCTGACCCTGACGGCGCCATCGGCATCCGTACGATGCAGCCGGGCGCCGCTTTGCAGGTAACGCGCGACGACTTCCTCTTTCGGATGGCCGAAGCGGTTGCGATAGCCGACCGGGAAGATCACGTCGCGCGCCGCCACCGCGGCGATGAACTCGGGCGTCGATGAGGTCTTGCTGCCGTGGTGCGGCACCGTCATCACCGCAGCGGCCAGTTCGGCCGGATGCTGCCTGAGCAGCGTGCGTTCCGATACCGCCTCGATGTCCGAACTCAGCAGCATCGACTGACCGGCTGCCGTGACGCGCAGCACGCAACTGAGATCGTTGGTCTTGCGCGACAGCGGCTCGGCGCCGGGATGCAGCATCTCGAAGCGCACGCCGTCCCAGTCCCAGGCATCGCCGTCGCGGCACAACTCGTGCGGCACCGGCTGCGCCGACAGGGCATGCTCGAACGGCAGCGAAGTTTTCAGCAGCGCTACAGGGAGCGCCGCCAGCACCGAAGCCGCACCGCCCTCGTGGTCCTTGTCGGCATGGCTGACCACCAGCGCATCCAGGCCGCGCACGCCCATCGCCCGCAGGTAGGGCGCGATGATCCGGTTGCCGCTGTCGGCGTCGGCCGAGAATGCCGGCCCGGCATCGAACAGCAGGTCGTGACCGGAGGTCTGCACATGGATCGCCAGGCCCTGGCCGACGTCGAGCACGTTTATCGCCGCGGCGCCAGCTGCAGGACGCAGCGGCAGCACCGTCAGCAGCGGCAGAAAACCCAACAGGCCCAGCCAGCGCGCCGGAAAGCCGCGCGGCAGCAGCAGCCAGATGCCGCCGGCCAGCGCCAGCAGCACCGACCACGCCGGCGGCGCCGCCTGTTGCCAGATCGCCAGCGGCAGGCCGGCGAGCCAGTCGATGAAGATCATCAGCCAGGCCGTGAGCAGATGCGCCAAAGACAGCAGCGGATCGAGCAGCGGCAGGCTGCCCAGCAGCGCCAGCGGCGTGATCACAAAGCTGACCAGCGGAATCGCAAGCGCATTGGCCAATGGCGAAACCAGCGAAAACTGCTGGAACAGGGCCAGCAGCGCCGGCAGCATGCCCAGCGTGACGGCCCACTGCGCGCGTCCCCATTCCTGCAGCCAATGTGCCGGGCCCAGCCGCCCGCTGCCGATATGGAACAGCAGCGCCACGGCGCCGAAGGACAACCAGAAGCCGGCCGCCAGCACCGCCCAGGGATCGAGCAGCAGCACCAGCAGCAGCGCCAGCAACAGCACGCGCGAACCGGCAATCTCGCGCGCCGTGAGGCGTGCCGCGACCACCACGCCAAGCATGTACAGCGTGCGTTGCGCCGGCACGGCGAAGCCCGCCAGCAGGCAATACACGAAGGCCGCCAGAAAACCGCCGACCGCCGCCGCATGCTGCGCCGGAATGCGCAGCGGCAGGCGTGCCGAGCGCCGCCACAACCAATTCACGAGCAGATAGGCCAGCCCGGCCAGCATGGTCACGTGCAAACCGGAGATGCTCATCAGGTGGGTGATGCCGGTACGGGCGAAGGTCTGCCACAGGCCGGGATCGATCGCATGCTGGTCGCCGATCGCCAGCGCGATCAAGACGCCTGCGTAAGGGGCCTCGGGCAGCGCAGTGCGAAAACGGTCGCGAATGGTTTCGCGCAGCATTTCCACCGCGTAGCCCGGCTGCCATACCCGGGCGTCGATGCGTTGCGCGCTGCGCGGACGCACGTAGCCGGTGGCGCGAATGCCGCGCTCGAAAAGCCAGGCCTCGTAATCGAAGCCATGCGGATTGAGGTTGCCGTGCGGACGCTTCAGGCGCACCGTGAAGCGCCAACGCTCGCCGGCACGGACGGGGATCAGCGGCGAGGCTTCTTCGTCGGCATCATCACGGGCGCGGTACCAGGCCAGGGAAATGTGCGGCGGTACGCCGGCTACCGCCTGCTCGACGTCGAACTCGAAGCGCACGCCGCGCTCCAGCGCCTGCGGCAGGCCGGCGACCACGCCGGACAACTCGATGTCGCGGCCCTCGAGCGCCGCCGGCAGTTCGTCGGCCAGGCGCAGTTGCGCAAAGGCGGCTGCCCAGACGAAGCCGATTGCGGCTGCAGCGGCGGCGAGCAGTGCGGATGCGGCGAATCGCCGTGTCGCCAGCGCCGACTCCGGGGATACCGCTTCGCATAACTCTCGGGGTTCCGCTGTCCATGGTTTCAGCAGCCAGCGACGCAAGCCAAAGAACAACACAGCACCACCCGCCAGACCTGCCAGCCAGGGAAGGTCGGGCAAGGCTGCTTGCTGCTGCAACAGCCAGATACCACCGGTGAAGGCGAGGACAAAAAGGCGCATGGCGATTATTAGACCATGCGCCTTGCATCGGCCGCAGCCGATGCGGAATCAGGCGTGCAGCGCGGCGCTGATCTCGGCGAAGTTCTGCGCGATCTCGATGGTTTCCACCGGCTCGCCAAGCTGCAGGGCGATCTGGGAACAGGACAAGAGGCCGCGCAGGACCTGGTGCCCGTCGGCGCCTTCATCCACCACGGCAGCATGGCGCCGCCCGGAAGCCTTCAGCGTCGCCACGACATGGCCGACGTGGGCGTGCAGCACGTCGTCCATGCTGATCACCTCAAGACGGCTGGCCGGGGTCATGATGTCGCGCACCAGCGCATCTTCACGAGCAATGCCGCGCGCGCTGATGCACTGCAGCGTCTTCTCGCCGATCAGGTCGTTCGAGGTAATGATGCCGACCACCAGATTGTCGACATCGACCACCAGCAGCAGATGCACCTTGCGGCGGCGCATGACGCGCGCCGCGGTATCGACGCTGACATCGGGATCGATGGTGAAGGCGGTGGCCTTTTTGAAATCGGTCATCACGGCCACCGCGGCATCGTCGAACGTGACCCGGGGCGGCAGCTCATGGCCGGGGGTGTGGAAACTGGTCTGGGGCTGCAAGGGCCGACGAGGCAATACGGAATATTGGCGCATGATGTTTCCTCCTGGATACGGTTTCGGATCCGCCTCTGCGTGCGGGTTATGACCATTCTTCGCGCCAATGGTGCCCGCCGTCCAAACCATTTTTTTGATGTGGCCATTTATTCAATCCGGATTAATGCGGTGCAGCACGATTTCGCAGCCTCGCGTGCAGCGTCACCAAACCAGTGGTAGCAGGCATGGTAGGTGATCAGCCGCGCGCCCGAGGGCGACAAAAATGCTGCGGGCACGCTTGAGCGATAATCTCGGCATTCCCTCAGGAGCCGCCATGAGCTACGTGATTTCCCCTGCCCCGATTCCGACCGTGCCCGTCGCCGGCAGCGCCGACAGTTTTCCGGTGCGGCGCATCTACTGCGTCGGCCGCAACTATGCGGCGCACGCCCGCGAGATGGGGTCGGACCCCGAGCGCGAGCCGCCCTTCTTCTTCTGCAAGCCGGCCGATGCCGTCGTGCCGGCGGCGCCGGGTGCCACGGGGAACATCGCCTATCCGCCACAAACAGCCAACTATCACCACGAAGTGGAACTGGTGGTGGCGATCGGCAAGCGCGGCGCCAACATCGCCAGGGAAGCCGCGCACGAGCATGTCTGGGGCTATACCGTCGGTTTCGACATGACCCGCCGCGACCTGCAGTTCGCCCTGCGCGACAAGGGCCGGCCCTGGGAACTGGGCAAGGCCTTCGACCAGTCGGCGCCGATCGCCCCGCTGGTGCCCGTCAGCCGCTGCGGCCACCCCGGCAGCGGGCGGGTCTGGCTGACGGTCAATGGCAGGACGAAACAGGAAGGCGACCTCGCCGACCTGATCTGGTCGGTGCCGGAAACCATCGCCCACCTTTCGCAGTATTTCGAGCTGTGCCCGGGCGACCTGATCTTCACCGGCACGCCGGAAGGGGTCGGCCCGGTCGTGAGGGGCGACCTGGTCGCCGGCGGCGTGGCAGGCATCGGCGAACTGTCGATCCGCATCGTCTGAACCGCAACCGAAACCATCACCCATGCGCAAGCGCATCCGCAAGATCCTCCCCGATCACGAGTCGGTTCGCAGCAACCGCTGGCTGGCGCCGTTCGAGAACACGCTGCTGCATCCGCGGCTGTGGCATCTCAACCGCCGATCGGCGGCCGGCGCCGTGGCGGCCGGGATGTTCTGCGGGCTGATTCCGGGACCGTTCCAGATGCTCGGGGCGGCGATCTGTGCGGTGATTTTTCGCGTCAATCTGCCGCTGGCGATGCTGACCACCTTCTACAGCAATCCCTTCACCATCGTGCCGCTCTACATCGTCGCCTTTGCCCTCGGCCAGTTGGCGCTGCCGGGCCCCGGCAAGCCCTTCATCATGCCACCCGAGTACGGCACGGATGGACTCGTCGGCTGGACGCATGCACTGATGGCCTGGATGCTCGGCCTCGGCGCACCGCTGGCACTCGGCCTGGTACTGCTGGCCCTGGGACTGGCGCTGGCCAGCTATTTCCTGATTCGCGTGGTCTGGCGGTTCTATCTGGTTCGCGCCTGGCACCAGCGGCGCCAGCGACACCTGGCTGCAGCGCGCAGTCGCCCCGGAGGCGTCTAGACCAGCACCCCGTCGGTCAGGTGCAGGCCCCGCCCCGCCCGCGCCGCCAGATCCAGGTCGTGCGTCACCAGCACCAGCGCCGCCTGATGCTCGCGACACAGTTCCAGCAAGAGGCCGAACACCGCATCGGCTGCAGCGCGATCCAGGTTGCCGGTCGGTTCGTCGGCCAGCAGGCAGGCCGGTTTCGTCACCAGGGCGCGCGCCACCGCCACGCGCTGGCGTTCGCCGCCGGACAGTGCACCCGGGCGATGGGTCAGCCGGTGGCCAAGCCCGACCCGTTCGAGAACGGCCCGCGCCTGCTGTTCCGCCGCCGCGCGATCCATGCGCCGAATCAGCAGCGGCATGGCAACATTCTCGAGCGCGGTGAATTCCATCAGCAGGTGATGGAACTGATAGACGAAGCCCAGCGACCGGTTGCGCAGGCGCCCGCGTTCGGCCTCGCCGACCCGGGCCAGGTCGCTGCCGTGCAGCAGGACCGTGCCCGCGGTCGGCGTGTCGAGGCCGCCCAGCAGATGCAGCAAGGTGCTCTTGCCCGAACCGCTGGTGCCGACGATGGCCACCGTATCGCCGGCGCCGACTTTCAGGTTCACCCCGGTCAGCACCGGCACGTCGGTCTGGCCCTGGTGGAAGATCTTGCTCAGGCCGTGGCACTCGAGCACGGTCTCGCTTGCCGCGACAGACATCTCCAGATCACTCATAGCGCAGCGCCTCCGCCGGTTGCGTGCGCGATGCGCGCCAGCTCGGGTAGAGCGTGGCCAGCAGCGTGAGGACGAAGGAGGTCACGGCGATGGTGCCGACGTCCGACCAGTGCAGGTCGGAGGGCAGTTCGCTGATGTAATACACATCCTTGGCGAGAAACTTGAGCCCGAGCAGGCTCTCCAGGGCCGGCACCACGACGTCGATGTTGAGCGCCACGGCCACGCCGCCGCCGATGCCGGCGGCCAGGCCGACGGTGCCGATCAGGATGCCCTGGACGATGAAAATGGCCATGATGCTGCGCGGGCTGGCCCCCAGGGTGCGCAGGATGGCAATGTCGGCGCGCTTGTCGGTGACGGCCATGACCAGCGTGGAGACGATGTTGAAGGCGGCCACGGCGACGATCAGCAGCAGGATCAAAAACATCATGCGCTTCTCGATTTCCACGGCGCGAAAGAAGTTGGCATGGCTGCGGGTCCAGTCGCTGACCCAGGCATCCATCGGCAGGAAGCGCAGCATTTCGCGGCCGATCTGCGGCGCGGCGAACAGATCGTCGACCTTGAGTCGCACGCCGGTCACCCGCTCGTCCATGCGATACAGCTTCTGCGCGTCGCCCATATGGATAAGCGCCAGGCCGGAATCGAATTCGAACATGCCGGCCTCGAAGACGCCGACCAGGCGGAACTGCTTGACCCGCGGCAGGATCGCCGCCGGGGTGACCAGGCCTTGCGGGGCGAGCAGGGTCACCTTGTCGCCGGGCCTGGCGCGCAGGGCACGCGCCAGTTCGCTGCCGAGCACGATGCCGAATTCGTCTGGCCGCAGCATGTCGAGCTTGCCCGACCTCATGTAGCGGGCGAAGTCGGCGACCTTGTCCTCGGCCTCGGGCAGGATGCCGCGCACCATCACGCCGCGTACCTGTCCGTCGAAGCTCAGCATGCCCTGGGCCTGCACGTAGGGCGCGGCGGCCCTGACCCGAGGATGCTGCGCGGCGCCCTGGACGACCTTGCTCCAGTCGGCGATCTCGCCGCTTTCGCTGCTGATCTGGACGTGGGAAACCACCCCCAGAATCCGCTCGCGCAGCTCCTTCTGGAAGCCGTTCATCACCGACAGCACCACGATCAGCGCCGCCACGCCGAGCGCCAGGCCCAGCATGGAGATCAGCGCAATGAAGGAGATGAAGCGGTTGCCCGCGCCTTCGCGCGGCTGGGCGCGCGTGTAGCGCAGTCCGATGAGGAGTTCGTAGGTCATGGCTTCGATGGGCTTGGCGCCGCATGTTAACATGCGGTCATGCTGACGCTCATCGTGCCCGGCCTTATCTGGACGCGCCAGGCGCTCGCGGATCTGACCTACGACCTGCCCCTGCCCGCCTTCGCCACCCTGCTCGGCCGTGGCCGGCTGCGCCATCTGCCGCCGGGGGACACTGCATCGGTTCTCGCCGCGGCTACCGGTCTGGTGGCGCCCTTGCCGGCCGCGGCCTTGCGCCTGCTGGCGCTGCGCGAACATGCGGGAGATGCCGAGTGGCTCTGCCTCGATCCGGTTCGGCTGCGCTTCGATCAGCGCAGCCTGATCGTCGACGATCCCCGCCAATTGCAGCTGAGCGAGGCCGAAGCCGCGGAGCTCGCCGTGGCGCTGGCGCCGACTCTTGCCGCGCTGGGCGAACTCGAGGTGATCTCGCCCGGCGCCTGGAACCTGCGGCTGCGGGCCCCCGCGCCGGCCTTCCAGGACCTGGCGCAAGCCGCCGGTCGATCCGCTTCCCCCTTGCCGTCGCACCCGGACTACGCGCCCTGGCGCCATGCGCTCAACGAGGCGCAGATCATCCTGCACGCCCACCCGGTCAATCAGGCGCGCCAGGCCGCCGGACAGCCGCCGGTGAATTCGCTCTGGCCCTGGGGTGGTGGCCGCCTGCCGCAGGGCACCGGCAGCCCGCACCGCAGGCTCTGGAGCAACGACCCGGTCGCCCACGGCATCGCCCGCCTGTTGCAAATCGAAGCCGCGGCGCTTCCCTCCGGTTTCGCCGGGCGCAACGTCGCGGCCACCCTGGCCGTGATCGACGCGCTCGAACAACCGGCGCGCCGCGGCGATGCGCTGGCCTGGTGCGAGCAGCTGCCCCGTTTCGAGGCCGACTGGCTGGTACCGGCGCGCGATGCGCTGCAGGCAGGCCGTCTTGACGCCCTGCGCCTGCTGGCGCCGGGCGAACTCGGCAGCGCGGAACTGCACGTCAGGCGCCGCGACCTGTGGAAATTCTGGCGCAAACCCGGCGCCCTGACCGGACTGGCGCCCTCATGACCGACGCGACGCGCATCAGTGTGCGCGACATCCCGCCGCGCGCCATTTGGGCGCTCGAGCAGGGCGGCGTGCATCCGTTGCTGGCCCGGCTCTATGCCGCGCGCGGCATCCGCAGCCCCGACGAACTCGATACCCGCAGCAGCGCCCTGCTCGCGCCGGATCGGCTCAAGGGCACGCGCGAGGCGGCCACGCTGCTGGCCGACACCATCGCCGCCGGCCGCGGCATCCTGATCGTCGCCGACTACGACTGCGACGGCGCCACGGCCTGCGCCGTCGGCCTGCGCGCGCTGCGCATGATGGGCGCCAAAGTCGACTACCTGGTGCCTGACCGCTTCGTGCTCGGCTACGGACTTTCGCCGGAAGTCGCGCTGCTGGCGGCCGAACGTCAGCCCGATCTGGTGGTCACGGTGGACAACGGCATCGCCAGTGTCGAAGGCGTCGCCGAACTCAAGCGCCGCGGCATCGCGACGCTGATCACCGACCACCACCTGCCGGGCGACGAGACTCCCGCCGCCGACGTCATCGTCAACCCCAACCAGCACGGCTGCGATTTCCCGAGCAAGGCGCTGGCCGGCGTCGGCGTGATGTTCTATGTGGCGCTGGCGCTGCGCGCCGAACTGCGCCGCCGCGGCGCCTACGCCAATGCGCCGGAACCCAACCTGGCCGCCCTGCTCGACCTGGTGGCGCTGGGCACGGTGGCCGATGTGGTGCCGCTTGACCGCAACAACCGCATCCTGGTCGCGCAGGGCCTGGCGCGCATCCGCGGCGGCCAGATGCAGGCCGGAATCGCCGCGCTGCTCGCCGTGGCCGGTCGCGAACCGAGCCGCGCCGCGACCTTCGACCTCGGCTTCGCCCTCGGCCCGCGCCTCAACGCCGCCGGCCGGCTGGCCGACATGTCACTCGGCATCGAATGCCTGGTCACCGACGACCCCAGCCGCGCGATGAACATCGCCCAGGAGCTCGATGCCATCAATCGCCAGCGGCGCAGCATCGAAGCCGGCATGCGCGAAGATGCCGAACTGCTGCTGGCCTCGCTCGATCCCGGCAACCGCGCCAGCCTGACGCTGTTCGATCCGGGCTGGCATCAGGGCGTGGTCGGCATCCTCGCCGGTCGCGTCAAGGAAAAGCTGCACCGCCCGACCTTCGCCTTCGCCCGCGGCAATGCCGGAGAACTCAAGGCCTCCGGCCGTTCGATTCCCGGCCTGCACCTGCGCGACGCGCTGGACCTCGTGGCCAAGCGCCACCCCGACCTGCTGCTGCGCTTCGGCGGCCACGCCGCGGCGGCCGGACTGACGCTGCACGAAGAGCGCCTGACGGAATTCGAAACCGCCTTCGAAACGGTCTGCCGCGAACTGCTCTCGCCAGCGCAACTGACGCGCACGCTGGAAACCGACGGCCCGCTGGAGACCGGCTATTACTCGCTCGAAGCAGTACGCCTGATGCAGCAGGAGGTCTGGGGCCAGGCCTTCCCGGCCCCGGTGTTCGCCGACAGCTTCGAGGTCGTCAGCCAGCGCATCCTGCAGGAGAAGCACCTCAAGCTCAAACTGCAAAAAGCCAATCAGCGCTTCGACGCAATCCAGTTCAATTTTGCGGAAAGTGCGCCGGAGCGCATCCGCGCCGCCTTCCGGGTCGACATCAACGAATGGAACGGAACGCAGACCGTCCAGCTATTGCTGGAGCACTTCGAAGCCTGCTGAGCTCCTTACTGCTCGAGCGGTTTCAGTTCCCTGAACAGGTCTGCTGCCGGTCCCGGCCGGCCGAACAGGTTGCCCTGGTAGTTGCGACAACCGTGGCGAGCGAGGAACTCGCGTTGCGCCTCGGTTTCGACCCCCTCGGCAATGACGGCCAGGCCGAGACTCTGCCCCAGCGCAATGACGGTACGGGCGATCGCGGCATCGTTGCTGTCGGTCAGCACATCGCGGACGAAAGACTGGTCGATCTTGATCTGGGCCAAAGGCAGGCGCTTGAGGTAGACCAGCGAGGAATAGCCGGTACCGAAGTCATCGAGCGAAAAGCTGACGCCTTCTGTCTTGAGCGCGGTCATTTTCGCCACGATGTCCTCGATGTCGTGCAGCAGCACGCTCTCGGTGACCTCGAGCTTGAGCTTGTGCGGATCGGCGCCGGTCTCACGCACCACGGCCAGCACCTGTTCCACGAAATCGACCTGATGCAGCTGGCGACCGCTGAGATTCACCGCCACCGTGAGATGCGCCGTATCGGCTTGTGCAGCCCAGACCGCAAGCTGCCGGCAGGCCGCATCCAGCACCCAGCGGCCGAGGGGCATGATCAGACGCGAGGCCTCCGCCTGCTGGATGAATTCGAGCGGATACACCAGTCCGCGCTGCGGATGCTGCCAGCGCACCAGTGCTTCGGCACCCGTAATGCGTCCTTGGTCGTCGACCTGCGGCTGGTAGTGCAGGATGAACTCGTTTTCCGTAATCGCCGCGCGCAGGTCGGTATCCAGCGCGGCACGCGCCGAAACAGCCGCCTGCATCGCCGGATCGAAGAAACGCAGCGTGTTGCGGCCAGCCGACTTGGATTGATACATGGCGGTGTCGGCACGCTTGAGCAGTTCATCGACCGAAACGGATTGATCACGGAACAGCGTGATGCCGATGCTCGCCGTGCAGTGGTAGGTTCGCGTGTTGAGCTCGCCGCCGGCCGCGCTCAGGTCGAGCAGATAGGGCTGGTTCAGCGCGGACTGGATCTTGACCGCGACGCTTTCGGCCTGCATCGCTGCCAGGGCTTCGGCATCGAGATCCTCGAGGATCACCACGAACTCGTCGCCCCCCAGGCGCGCGACGGTATCGGATTCGCGCAGGCAGGATTCCATGCGCGACGCCACTTCGACCAGGAACTGGTCGCCGACATCGTGTCCCAGCGTGTCGTTCAGCGTCTTGAAGTCGTCCAGGTCGAACATCATCAGCGCGCCGTGACGACCGTAGCGCGCGCTGCTGGTCAGCGCCTGCCTGAGGCGATCGAGCATCAGTCGCCGGTTGGGCAGGCGCGTCAGTGCATCATAGAAAGCCAGGTGCCGGATCTCATCCTCGACGGCCTTGCGCTGCGTGATATCGGAAAAACTGCCGACGTAGTGGGTCACAGCGCCGGAGCGTGTTTTCACCGCCGTAATGCTCAGCCAGCCGGGATAAAGTTCGCCATTCTTGCGCCGATTCCAGATCTCGCCGCGCCAGATTCCGCTCTCGTCGAGGCTGCGCCACATCTCGCGGAAATAGCCGTCGTCGTGATGCCCGGAACGCAGCAGCCGCGGTGTGTTGCCGACCGCATCGGCGCTGGAGTAGCCGGTAATTTCGGTGAAGGCCCGATTGACGCGCAGGATCACCGTGTCGGCATCGGTGATCATCGTGCCCTCCTGCGACTCGAAGGTAATCGCGGCCACCTGCAACTCCGCCTCGGCGCGCTTGCGCTCCGTAATGTCGACGAAGCTGCCGCGGATCAGTCGCTGCCCGGCAGAAGGCAGGCGTGCCAGCCGCATCTCGCAGCGCACCAGTTGCCCCCGGGCATTCCTGATGGTGCGGTCGATCACCATATGCTCCCCCGCCAGCGTGCGCCGGATCATCTCCTTGACGTTGTCCTGCGCGGTCCTGCCCTCGAACACGCCGGGAACATAAAACCGCTCGATGCTTCCCGCCAGCAGTTCGTCGCGACTGCAGCCGAACAACTTTTCGGCCTGCGCATTGGCGTCTACGAAGCGGTCCAGATCGACGTCATACACGGCGATCGCATCCGGCGCCTGCTCGACCAGCACACGGAAGCGTGCTTCGCTTTCGCGCAGCGAGCAGGTCATGTCGCGCGCCAGACGCACCGCCCGGTTGCGCGTGGTGGCGAGCGACCAGGCGACGGTAAACAACAGCATGCTGGTCAGCAGCCCTCCCGCCAGCACCTGTGCCGAACGCGCGCTGCTGCCGCTCGCCTCGAGGGCGGGCTGGCTGGAATAGGTCAGGGTCCACGGCCGGCCGGCGACGAACAGGGTCTCGCTGTGCACGAACAAGGCATTCGTCTGCCGCTCTGCCCCGCTGCGGAAGAAATGGCTTTCCGGGCTGGGATCGGCGCCATCGTGGACGGTCAGCGAGATCCCCCTCGAACCGCCTTTGAGCAAATCGTCCATCAATGCCGGCATGCGGAAAGGGCTCAGGACATAGCCCGCAAGCGCATCGCCGGACCTGGTCAGGACCGGCAGATACATGATGAAGGCCGGTACCGGCTCGGTTTGCTCGTCGACCTTCAAGGTGACTTTGCCGGTAATCGCCGGCTCGCCGCTGTCCCGCGCCCGCTGCATTGCCTCGCGCCGCGCGGCATCCTGCCACATGTCGTAACCAAGCGCGCGGGCGTTGAGCCCGACGAGGGGCTCGACATAGGTGTTGATCACGTAGCGCTCGCGTCGCCCCGACGGCCATACGGCGAACTCCGGCACGCCGCTGCGCCGCACCTGCCTGACCAGCGCCGGAAGCTGATCCCCGGGCACCGCGCGCGCGAAGGCTACGGCCTGCATCGCCGGATAATTCTTCTCCAGGCGAAGCGCCGCGACATAGTTTCGCCAGTCCTCGCGCGTCACCTCGCCGCTGCCGGTAAACAGCGCGGCGGCCGCGTGCAAGGCACGGGAATAACCGTCGATGCGCGCATTGAGATCGGTCCGCAGCTGACGGACCTCGCTGTCGAACTGCTGACGCAACTGGCGCTCCGCATCCCGTTCGGCGTAGTCCCAGGCGACCAGCGTCAGCGCCAGTGAGCAGCCGAGTGCGATCCAGGCCGACCATATGCCAACTTTGGACAGCAAGGAACCGTGGGGTAAATCGGACGATGCGTTTGTCGACATCTTTGGCCTGGCGCTGGGGGGGTACCAACCGGGAATGTTACACCCCTACCCTATTGACATGACCCGGACTGTGGCAATTTCCCTCGTTTGCCACCCGCTCGCGAGCCATGGCGCCGAATCAGTCTCACGGCCGACAGGCTTCCATGTCGCCGGTGCCGGTGCGGCAAGTCCATTCGGGGACTCCTGGGCACCCCCGCGCACCGTATAATCGCGGCCCCTCGATGCATTCCCGCCACTGCCGTGTCCCAGATCGACCTCGAACTCGCCCGTCGCCGCACCTTCGCCATCATCTCGCACCCTGACGCGGGCAAAACCACGCTGACCGAAAAGCTGCTGTGGTTCGGCGGCGCCATCCAGGTCGCCGGCGAAGTCCGTGCGCGCAAGGCCAGCCGCCACGCCACCTCGGACTGGATGGAACTGGAAAAGCAGCGCGGCATCTCGGTCACCAGCTCGGTGATGCAGTTCCCCTACCGCGAATGCATGATCAACCTGCTCGACACGCCGGGCCACGAGGACTTTTCCGAGGACACCTACCGCACCCTGACCGCCGTCGACTCCGCCGTCATGGTGATCGATTCGGTCAACGGCGTCGAAGCCCAGACCATCAAGCTGTTGAACGTCTGCCGCCTGCGCGACACGCCGATCCTGACCTTCATCAACAAGCTCGACCGCGAAGGCCGGCCGCCGATCGAACTGCTCGACGAGATCGAGTCGGTGCTGGAGATCCAGTGCGCGCCGATGACCTGGCCGATCAGCATGGGCAAGCGCTTTCGCGGCGTCTACCACCTCTACGACGACAGCATCAGCTTCTTCGACCCACAGGCGGACAAGGGCACCGCGGAAGTCATCAAGGGCCTCGACAACCCGCGCCTCGACGAACTGATCCCCGACCAGGCCGCGGAGTTGCGCATGGAAGTCGAGCTGGTGCGCGGCGCCTCGCACACCTTCGACCGCGCGGCCTATCTGGCCGGCAAGCAGACGCCGGTGTATTTCGGCTCGGCGATCAACAACTTCGGCGTGCAGTCGCTGCTCGATGCGGTGGTCGATCTCTCGCCGCCGCCGCAGCCGCGCGCCACCGAAACCAGGCTGGTGCAGCCCGGCGAGCCGAAATTCACCGGCTTCGTCTTCAAAATCCAGGCCAACATGGATCCCAAGCACCGCGACCGGATTGCCTTCGTACGCGTCTGCTCGGGCAAGTTCGAACGCGGCATCAAGCTGCGCCAGCGCTCGACCGGCAAGACCCTGGCGGTGAACAACGCCATCACCTTCATGGCGCAGGACCGCAACACCACCGACGAAGCCTGGCCCGGCGACATCCTCGGCATCCCCAACCACGGCACGGTGCTGCTGGGCGACGCCTTCAGCGAAGGCGAAGACCTGAAATTCACCGGCATCCCCTGCTTCGCGCCGGAACACTTCCGCCGCGCCCAGATCCGCAACCCGATGAAAATGAAAGCCCTGCAAAAGGGCTTGCAGCAGCTTGCCGAAGAAGGCGCCACCCAGCTGTTCAAGCCGATCCACAGCAACGACCTGATCCTCGGCGCGGTCGGCACGCTGCAGTTCGACGTGGTCGCCCACCGCCTCGAATTCGAATACGGCGTCGATGTCATGTTCGAACCCTATCCGGTCGCCACCGCACGCTGGCTGCGCGGCGAGGACCTGGCGATTCGCGCCCTGGCGGACAAGGCCGGGGTCAATGTGGCGCTCGATGGGGCAGGCGACTACGTCTATCTGGCACCCAACCGGGTCAATCTGTCGATGACCCAGGAACGCCACCCGGAAGTGAAATTCCTCGAGACCCGCGAGATTCATTGAAGTGGCGGCGCGCCGTGCCGCCACTGCGGATCACTCGACGACCAGTTGGTACCGGTCGCCGGCGTGGCCGCCAAAAAAGACCATGTCACCGTTGATCAACACCGCCTCACTGACCGGGGACTCCCTGTCGCCGTTGAGGAAAGTGCCGTTCAACGACTGGTAGTCGCGCAACATGACCTGGCCCGCAACGACGCCGATCCAGGCGTGATGGGCCGAAATCCGTCCATCGACGATGATCAGGTCATTGTCCCTGGCACGACCGATGGCGAGCCCCCGTGGCGGTATCTCGAAGCGATGGCCGTGGTGGCTGCCGCCGAGACACATCAGCCGGGGCGTGCCGGTGATCGGCTTGCCCGCTTCACGACGATCAGCCGCGGGCGGGATCGGCATCCCGGCCGGCGGCGGGTCTTGCCAGCGGCGGGCACGTTCGCGCCGCTTGACCAGGCTGACAATGATGCCGACCAGCACCGCAATGAAGCCACCCCAGAAGAAATATTCTTTCAGCATTCGCTGCCTTCGTTCCTTCAAAACCGGCACGTCGGAAAGCACCACAGCAATTGCCGTTGCAGTGCACCAATGTAGTAATCATATCCGGTTTGCCGGAAGGCGCAAATCGCCCGTCATTGGCGCAGCATTGTCGGATGCGCCGACGGGGAAGCCAAAACAGGGAGGAATCAGCCTTTGCCAGCCGCAAATCCGGCGAAGTACATCACCCGCCTGACATAGCCTGCAGTCTCGCGATAGGGCGGAATGCCGCCATGTCTGTCCACCGCCCCTTCGCCGGCGTTGTAGGCGGCTGCAACCAGCGACCAGTCGCCATCGAAGCGCCCCTTGAGCCAGCCCAGGTAGGCCAGCCCGCCCCGGATGTTGGACTCGGCGTCGAAGGCATCCTTGACGCCGAAACGCTTCTGGGTGTCCGGTATCAGTTGCATCACGCCCTGCGCGTTTTTCGGCGAGACGGCCTGGGCGTCGAAGTTGGACTCGGCCAGGGCGATCGCCAGGGCGATGCGCACATCGACGCCATAGCGCGCGGCGTGGCGGCGGATCAGGCCGGCAAGCTTGCGCTTGGCCGGCGACAGCGCCGACAGGTAGCCTTCGAGGTCGAAGGCGGCCAGGGCTGTGCCGGACTCGAAATCGTTGCAATCGACATCCAGCGGGGTGCTGGCAACCGTTACGTCGAACAGCAGCGGTGCGGTATGGTGGCCCAGTCTCGCCGCCAGCGCGAAATAGGCGTTCGCCAGCGCCGGATTGCGCATGTGGATCGGGCCCCGCGCCAGAATCCGGCCGATGCGAAAAAACCCCTCGGGACTGCCCATGCTTCCGGCATCGCAGTAGAGCCTGATCGCCAGACGCGGATTGCGCTGCAGGCCGGTCCCCGTTTCGGCGGCCAATCCCTGCTCCAGCGCCGCCGTGACGCGCGGCGCCTCGATATCGGTACGATCGGCGCGCGCCACGCCTGCCATGAGCAGCATGGCACCGCCCAGCAACAGACCGGCAATGCGGCGAACAAGAAACTCCATTTTCCAAGCCTAGCCTATTTCCCGCCCGACTTCAGCACGGGACACCACAGTGGCAGGCCTGGCGGACCTTATTTCACTGCGCTGAGCCGCTTCACGCCGGCGACGAAGCGCTGCAAGGTGGCGGACAGCACGCCACGCGGAATAGTCACCTCGATCAACTGAAAGCGCCCGCGCGTCGCCATGGCCTGGTCCAGCGCGGCCTTCAACTCTGCCCGGGTGCCGACGCGGACGCCGTCGCCGCCCATGCCGGACGCCATTTCGGCGAAGCCCCAGTGGCCGAGGTCGTTGAAACTCGATTCGGGCTGGAAGGTGCGCAGCATTTCCCAGCTGGCGTTATTGAACAGCAGCACGATCGGGTCCCAGCCGTAGCGCCGGCAATTACCCAGTTCCCAGCCGGTCATCTGGAAGGCGCCGTCGCCGACCAGGATCAGCGGCCGCTGCCCGGTCGCCGCCTGCAGGCCGAGCCCGGCCGGCACGCCGTAGCCCATGGTGGCGTAGTAACCCGGCGCCACCAGCGCGGTGTGTTCGATTTCCATGGCGGTGAACAGGCAGTCGCCCATGTCGGAGGCGATCGGCATTTTCCCGTGTTGCGCCATCAAGTCATTGACCGCGGTGGCGATGTCGGTCGGCGTGATGCCGGCATCGTCGGCCACCATGCCGTGCGGATAGACCGGACGCTGCACGGTGAATGCGGCGTCCTCCGCGGCGACGCGTGCCAGCAGGCCATCGACCAGCGCCGCCAGCGGCAGATCGGGATAGACGTGATAGCCCATGGTGACCCGGCCGTCGAGCGCCTGTATGGTCTTGCGCATGTCGATCTTGGTTTCCGACACGGCGAAGTTGGTGTCGCAGATGATTTCGCCGAGCAGGAACAGCCCGTCCGAGCCCTCGACCAGTTGCGTGACTTCCGGCAGGCCGGCGACGCCCATGTAGGTGCCGACCAGCGGCGCGTCGTGCTCGGCGAGCAGGCCGCGACCCATGAAGCTGGTTACCACCGGCAGACCGAGGCGGCGCGAGAGCAGCGCCACCTTTGCTTCGAGCCCGTAACGGCGCACCTCGACGCCGGCCATCAGCACCGGCGACTTCGCCTGCGCCAGGCGCGCCAGGATCTCGCCGATGCAGGCATCGAGCGCCTCGCGATCGATCGGCAGCGGTGCTTCGGCGATCACCGGCGCGCAGGGCAGGTTCACCATGTCGCGCGGAATCTCGATATACACCGGCTCGGAATTGCGCATGCAGCTGGCCAGCACGCGCGCGATGTCGGCCGGCGCGCGCGCGGCATCGTCGAGCCTGACCTGGTCGCAGGTGATCTCCTTGAACATCTGGAACTGCGAATCCAGGGTCTTGGCCTGATGGTGCAGCAGCAGGCCGGAACGCGACTCGCCCTTACCCGGCCCGCCAGAGAGCACCACCAGCGGCGACTTCTCGGCATAGGCGGCGGCCACCGCATTGACCATGTTCAACGCGCCGGCGCCGTAGGTAACGGCGGCGACGCCGAGGCCCAGGTGGGCGCGCGCCGAGGCGTCGGCGGCGAAACCCACGCCCGGCTCGTGCGACAGGGTGTAGAGCGGCAGGATCTGCGACTGCTCGATGATGCGGAAATAGGGCAAGGCGAAGTCGCCCGGAATGCCGAAGATCTGGCGGGCGCCATGATCCTTGAGGGCGTGAAGCAGGGATTCGACGAGATTCATGGGGATGCGTCCGGCTGAAGGTATGAACTACATTTTCAACCGCTTACAGCCCATGATGTACTCATGTTAATAGCTACTTACGCAGTATCATGCACGTTTTGTGCAGAAACGAGGAACCTCATGCCAACAATCACCATCGACCGCTACGACCTCGCCCTGCTCGACGCCGTACAGCACCACGGCAACGCCACCAATGCGGTGCTCGGCGCCGCCGTACATCTCTCAGCCTCGCAGATCAGCCGCCGCCTGCAGCGCCTGGCCGAGGCCGGGATCATCGCCGGCCACGCCGCCCTGCTCGACCCGGCCGCGATCGGACTCGGCGTGACGGCCTTCGCCCACGTCATCCTCGAACGCCACGGCCAGTCCCAGTCCGACGCCTTCGAAAACGCCGCCACGGCGCTGCCCGAAGTCATGGACTGTTTTTCGGTCAGCGGCGATGCCGATTACCTGCTGCGCATCGTCGCCCAGGATCTGCCGGCGTTTTCCGAACTGATGATGAAGCGCGTGCTGCGCCTGCCCGGCGTGGCCCACATCAAAACCAACATCGCGCTGCAGAAGGTCAAGCAGACCCACGTGCTGCCGCTCGACCACCTGACGCAGCCGGCCCGCTCGCGCCAGCAGATCCGCTACTCGGGCGGCAGCGAATGAAGATTGCCCGGCTCTGGCAGCCGCGCAATCCGGCCTTCTGGCTGATGGTCGCGCTGAACCTGCTGTCGACCGCGCTGGCCTGGACCACCCGCAGCTACGATCTGGCGCCGCTGGCGGCACTGATCGTGGCCGGCTTCGCCGTCGCCAATGCCGTGATCGGCCTGCGCCTGATGTGGCTGCTGATGCGCGACGAACCGGCCCGACCCGCGCCCGACGCCTGAAATCCCAGGCCCGGAGCGTGCCACCGGAATCAGGGCAGAAGACGAGTTCCTGGAGATGTTTTCCGTAGCCGCAGAAAAGACCGCGACGGAGTTGATGCTCCTCAAGCTACAGGCGGAAAGCGCTGGGTATCACACCGGTGAGATCACAGGGCTGGGAACGCTGGTTTGCGATCAGTGTGGCGACAAACTGCATTTTCAAAAGCCCGGGCACGGCCCGCCTTGTCCCAAGTGCAGCAGTACGCACTTTCATCGGCAGCATCTGGAATAAGCGACGCTAAACAGGTTGGCAACCACGCGCGCCAATGCCCCATTAATCGGACCGCCACGAGTTCGATGAACCAGCCCTATGCCGCGCCGCTGGCAAACTGTTTCGCCACGAAGGCCCAGATCATGCGCGACGCGTCCGGACCTTTCGGGTCGCTGTAGCCTCGGCCCGCAGCGCCACCACTCCAGGCATGACCGAGCCCATCGACCTCGCACAAGCTTGCGACAAGACGCCCCCGGCATCGATAGTCGGTGATCGTCGTCGCATAGCGAGCGGCACGTTGTACGGTGCGCGGCGCACCCGGTATTGCGCCGGCCTGTATGGCCCAGTGATGCGCTGCCTCGGCGCCGTTGCTCGGCGCAACAACGCTGTCGGCGCTGCCGTGGATCACCAGCAGCGCGGGCAGGCGTATTCCTGTCGCGAGTGACGCGAAGGGTTGGTGCGGCGCGCGGCGTCCGCGCATGGCGCGGAGGGCGGTCGCCGAGGAATGGGCGACGCCGGGAGCAACACCGGAATGCATCGCGATCGCCCGAAATCGCTCCGGCCGGCGCGTCGCCAGCAGCGCCGCCATCCCGGCTCCGGCCGAAAGGCCCGCCAGCGCGATGCGCTGCGGGTCGACGGCATAGAGCAGGCAGACCTGGTCGATCGCCGCGTCGATGATGTCGGCCTCGCCCTGGGCGCGGCCCGAGCGCGTGTCGTACCAGTTCCAGCAAGCTTGCGCATTCGCCAGGCGGTCCTGCTCCGGGTAAAGCACCAGGAAACGCTCGCGCGCGGCAACCCGGTTCATCTGACTGCTGGCGGCCAGCGCTTCGGCGTCCTGCCAGCAACCGTGCAGCATGACCACCAGCGGCAGGCGCTCCGTGCGCTGCACGCCGGGCGGCGTGTACAGCCGGTAGCGTCGCGCGCCACCCATACTGACGGCGAGACCCGTGCTCCAATGTGCCGCCGTGCGTTTCGCCGGTGCCCGTTTGCGCACAACCGGCGCCGCGCGCAAGGTCTGCCGCACGGCCTTCGAACCGGCGCGCAACGCCGTGCGCGTCAGAGCGCTCAGCGTGCGCCGGAATGACCGGGTCCAAAGGATCTTTCGCGTGCGTCTCGCCATGACATTCCGGTTCGTTTATCCATGGCGCACGAAGCCCGCCGCATGACATCGCGGCGGGCCGCCCGGCGCCGACCGCTGGGCGTTTGATCGCTGTGGCGATCGGCGCGGTATTTCCGAACTAGCCCTTGGCGAGGTCCTTGACCGCCTCCTTGACATCGCCAACCGCTTTCTGCACCTTTCCGGACACCTGTTTCGAGAGTCCCTTGGCCTGTTGCTCCTTGCTGCCAACCAGCTTGCCCGCCTCTTCCTGGACTTTCCCGGCAACGTCCCTTGCCACGCCCTTTACCTGGTCCTTGTTCATGATCACTTGCTCCTGTCGTAAGGTAAGCGCTGCATCCAGCGCGATGAAAAACCAGCCTAGATCTTGCCCAGCAAAAACAGAATCAACACGATTGTCAGAATCAGGCCGACGCCGCCGCTGGGACCATAACCCCATTCCCGGCTGTGCGGCCAGGTCGGAATTACGCCCAGCAGGGCGAGGACCAGAATCACCAGCAATATCGTTCCTAAACCCATTTGGTTTGCCTCTTTCGCTTGTTTCGGCAGCCGCGCCGAGCATCTTCATGCATGCAGTAGTGTCCCAACGTTCTCACGTTGGGGTCGTATAACAAGTTGAAGGATTGAGGATATTCCGTGTTCGAAGCTGGTCTCGATTTGAACGTCGCTCGTAGCATTCCGGGTTCTTCCAA
>JALHPU010000023.1 GCA_022842325.1 Sulfuritalea sp.
CAACCCGCCCCCGACGCCCCCGTCGCCCCCGTCGCGCCTGCCGCGCCTGCCGCGCCTGCCGCGCCTGCCGAGACGATCAAGGTAGTCGCGCCGCGGATTGAGCCGCAACTGCCGGCGGTAGCCATAGCGCCCGTTTCTGCGCCGCCACCGATCGCCCCACCGGATGGCGAGCCGGACGCTGCGCCCGCGCTGGCCGCCAGCGCGACACCGATCCCAGCGCCAGAGGCGGAATCGCTGATTGCCGAATTCTCGCTGGAACATGATCCGGAAGGAGAAACACGCGCGACTGCCGGAGTTCCCCTGCCGCGCGACAGGGAAATCGAATTGCGCGTATCGGAAGGGCGACAGGCAGTCGATGTCGAACCCACGCTGCAACTGGCCGAGATCATGTTGTCGATGGGACTCGAACAGGGCGCGGCGCAGGCGCTGGTCGAATACACGGAAGCCAACCCGCGCCATGCCCTGTACCACTGGCTGAAGCTGCTCGGCATTTATCGCAAACGGGGGCTGCACAAGGAGTTCGCGGAGACCGCGGAGAAACTTCGCCAGAACTTCAATATCCAGGCCGAGGACTGGGCCAAACCAAGTAGCGGCGAAGCGCCCAGTCTGGAAAAATTCTCACGCGTGGCGGAACACGTGCAGAAGATCTGGGTGCAGCCGGCCGAGTGCATCGACTATCTGCGCCGCCTGCTGGAAGACAATCGCGACGGCGAGCGCGCCGGATTCCCGCAGTCGGTGGCCGAGGAAATGCTGCTGCTGATCGAAGTCCTGAAGATAATCTCGGGCAGCGATCAGTCCGCCGCAGGATAGCGTTCGACGGTCTGCTCGATGGCGCCGAAGACGCTGGCGCCATCCCTGTTCCGCATCTCGATCCTGACCCGATCGCCGAAGCGCATGAAGGATGTCCTGGGCTTGCCCTCTTCGATGGTTTCATACATCCGCAGTTCGGCAATGCAGCAGTAACCGACGCCGCCGTTAACCACCGAGGACCCGAACAGGCCACCCTGCTTGTTGGACACCGTTCCCGAGCCGATGATCGATCCCGCTTCAAGTTCGCGCGTCTTCGCCAGATGCGCGATGAGCTGGGCAAAATTGAAGATCATGTCGACGCCGGCATTGGGCCTGCCAAAGGGCTCGCCATTCAACTCCACCTCCAACGGCAGATGTACCCGGGAATCTTTCCAGGCCGCTCCCAACTCGTCCGGGGTGACCGCCACCGGCGAAAATGCGCAGGCCGGCTTGGACTGGAGAAAGCCGAAGCCCTTGGCCAGTTCGGCGGGAATCAGGTTGCGCAGGCTCACGTCATTGACCAGCATCAGCAGGCGGATCTGCTGCGCGCACTGGTCCGCGCCGGCGCCGAGCGCCACGTCGCCGGTCACCACCGCCACCTCGGCCTCGAAGTCGATGCCCCAGGCTTCGTCGCAGGCCAGCACCGGGTCGCGCGGACCGACGAAACTGTCGGAACCACCCTGGTACATCAGCGGATCGGTCCACAGTTCCGGCGGCATTTCGGCATTGCGCGCCCGGCGCACCAGTTCGATGTGATTGACGTAAGCCGAGCCGTCGGCCCACTGGTAGGCGCGCGGCAGCGGACTGTGGCACTGGCGCGGATCGAAGGGCCGGGCGTGGCGCGCCTGACCGTGGTTGAGCGCGGCATACACGGCCTCGAGTCCCGGCCGCAGCGCATCCCAGTCGTCGAGCGCGGCCTGCAGCGTGCGGGCGACGCCCTCGACCGGCTGGCAGCGGGTCAGATCGCGGCTGACCACCACCAGAGTGCCATCGCGGCCACCGGCCTTCAGTGTGGCCAGCTTCACTGCCGGCTCCAGGTCTTGTAGCTGCCGTCGTGCATCCAGCGCGCATGCTGCGGCGCCTTGCGGGTGGCCGCCCATTCGTTGATCATGTCCCACTTCACTTCATCGAGCCGCCGCATCATCTCCGGCGTGTGTGTGTTGCACGCCAGTTCGAGCCGATGGCCACTCGGATCGAAGAAGTAAATCGACTGGAACAGCGCGTGGTCGGTCGGGCCGACCACCTCGATGCCGTCGGCTTCGAGCCGGGCCTTGGCCGCCAGCATTTCCTCCATGCTGCCCACTTCCAGCGCCAGATGCTGGGTCCATGCCGGCGTATTCGGATCGCGCCCCATTTCCGGGCGTGTCGGCAGTTCGAAGAAGGCCAGGATGTTGCCGCCGCCGGCATCGAGGAAGACATGCATGTAAGGGTCGGCTTCCCCGGTCGAGGGCACCGCATCCTCGGCGATGGCCAGGATGAAATCCATCTTCAGGTACTTGCCGTACCACTCGACGGTCTGCTTCGCATCCTTGCAGCGATAGGCGACGTGGTGAACTTTCTTGATCAGGCTGCCGGTCATGTTCAGACTCCTTCGCGAGCAATGGTGAGGGCTTCGCGCAGCGTGCCCAGGTCGCCGATGTGGTTGGCGAGGATCAGGATCAGGCGCGCATTGAGCAGTTCGGATTGCTCGTCGCTCAGGTCGCGGTGGGCGCCGATCAGCATTTCGTAGAAGTCGTCGCCGGGCGTGTAGGCGTTGAAGTAGCGCTTGCCGACCTCGGCGAAATTCGGGTTCAGATTGAGGGCCATGGTCTCGGTTCCTTTCATGCGTTGCATGTCGCCTTGGCGACTGCTGCTTTGACTTTCTTCGCATCAAGCGTGCGCCAGCGCGCCGCGACATGCTGATCCGGGCGCAGCAGATAGACCGTGCCGGGTGTCGCGTCATAACGCTGTGCCGCGATGCCGCGCGAATCTTGCAGAACCGGAATGCCACCGGCAACCGTGCCCGGCTTCCTGGAAATCACCAGAACCTGCACCGGAATGCCGCCGGCGGACAACGTCGATAGCGCATCGATGGTCGCCGCATCCAAGCTACCGGGATCGTCTGCAAAGTAGAGCGCGAAGAACTGCTGGCCGACCTTGTCCACCAGCCAGCCGGCTTTGCCCTTGTCGAGCAGCGGGGCATCGTCCATCGGCGCACCCGGCACCATGCGGCCGGCAAAGCTGTCTGCCGCATCATCCGGCGTATTGAGGCTCGAGGTGGTGAGGAAGGCCGGCACCGAAAGACGCCC
This sequence comes from Sulfuritalea sp., assembly GCA_022842325.1. Taxonomy (GTDB): domain Bacteria; phylum Pseudomonadota; class Gammaproteobacteria; order Burkholderiales; family Rhodocyclaceae; genus Sulfuritalea. Next base: position 3,078 of record JALHPU010000023.1, read on the forward strand.
CGAATTGACCAGCGCGCGGCCGAAGGCATGATCCTTGGCCAGGCCGAGCACCGCATTGCGGAAGGTGCGGCTGGCCTTGCTCTTGGGCGTGATGAAGTCCGTCGAGCGCGTCGAGTTCAGCAGATTCTCGTCGGCCGCGAAAATACGTTCCTCGGAATAGCTGTCGAGCAGCGCCTCCGGCGCCTTGCCGTCCATCACGAGCTTCAGCTTCCAGCCCAGGTTGTCGGCATCCTGCAGTCCGGAATTGGCACCGCGCGCGCCGAAGGGCGAGACCTGATGCGCGGCATCGCCGACAAACAGCACACGGCCATGGTTGAACTCGCCCATGCGCCGACACTGAAAAGTGTAGACGCTGACCCATTCCAGTTCGAACTCGCGCTGATCGCCGAGCATGGCCCTGATCCGCGGCAGCACATTCTCCGGCTTCTTCTCCTCCTCAGGGTCGGCGTCCCAGCCCAGTTGGAAGTCGATGCGGAAGACGCTGTCGGCCTGCTTGTGCAGCAGTACCGACTGCCCCGGATGAAACGGGGGGTCGAACCAGAACCAGCGCTCGGCGGGAAAATCGGCCTTCATCACCACGTCGGCGATGAGAAAGCGGTCCATGAAAATCTTGCCTTCGATTTCCAGGCCCAGCATGCGGCGTATCGGGCTGCGCGCGCCATCGGCGGCGATCAGCCAGTCGGTCTCGACGGTGTAGCCACCGTCCTCGGTGTCCACCTTGAGGGTCACGGTCCTGCCGCTCGGCGTCACCGACGCGACCTTGTTCTTCCAGCGCAAGTCGATCCCCGGCAGCGCCGCGGCACGTGTCGCGAGATATTCTTCGAGGTAGTACTGTTGCAGGTTCACCATGCCCGGGCGGTGGTGATCCGGCTCCGGCACCAGATTGAAGTTGTACACCTCCTGTTCGCGGAAGAAGGTGCGCCCGACGTTCCACGACACACCCTTGCGGCAGACGGCCTCGCCGATGCCATAGCGGTCGAGAATCTCCAGCGCACGCTTGGCGTAGCAAACGCCGCGCGAGCCGATCGACACGGTGTCGTCTTCATCCAGCAGCAGCACCGGCACGCCCTGCAGTTGCAGGTCGAGCGCGGTGCCGAGGCCCACCGGACCGGCACCGACTACCACCACAGGTACTTTCAGCGTCCTGCCGCTGGCGATTTCCGGCGGCGTCCGGTACTCGAACTTCGGGTAGCTATAGGTCTTCAGCATCGATGCGTCTCCGGCCAAGAGTCGGCGCCGGCGTCACGCCGACTGCAGCGCGTGCCACATCTGCTGATCGCGCTCGGCGGTCCAGATGCGCGGATCCCGGATGCCGGACGCCTCGTCGTGGGCCCGCGTCACATCGAAGGGCAGGCAATGCTCGTAGATGAACACGCTGGCGAACTTCGGATCCATGGCCTTGCGCGTATGCGCCATGCAGGCGGCCAGATCCATGCCCTGGGCCACCGCCTCCTGCGCGCTGCGGTAAAGCGTGGACACGAAGTCACGGGTATACGCCAGGCCCTGCTGCACGCGCTCGGGATTCATCAGGGCCGGGCCGCGGCCCGGAATCATCTTTTCCGGCTGCAGGGCGGCCAGCGCATCGAGCGTCGCCGGCCAATCGGCCAGATAGGCGTCGCCCGTATAGCAGGCGGCATCGGCTTCGACCAGGTCGCCGGAGAACAGGATTTTCTGTTGCGGCAGCCAGACCACGGTATCGCCCTTGGTGTGGCCGCGCCCGAGATGCATGATCCTGACTTCGAGGTCGCCCATCCACAGGGTCATTTCCTTGTCGAAAACCACGGTCGGCCAGGTCAGTCCGGGCACGCTTTCGACGGCGTTGAAAAGACGCGGGAAGCGCCCGATTTCGGAGTCCATGTCCTGCTGGCCGCGCTCGACGATCAGTTCGCGCGTCTGCTGCGAGGCGATGATGTCCTGCAGGCCTTCCTTCTTGTAGCCCGAGGCGCCCAGTACGCGCACCGCGTGATAGTGGGTCAGCGTGACGTACTTGATCGGCTTGTCGGTGATCTGGCGCACATGGCGGATCACGTCCTGCGCCATGACCGGCGTCGCCGTCGCATCGATGATCATCACCGCCTCGTCGCCGATGATCACCCCGGTATTCGGATCGCCCTCCGCGGTATAAGCCCAGGCGTTGTCCGACAGTTTTTCGAAACTGACCTTTTTTTGCTCCAGATCGGCGTGGGAGGCAAACTTCTTGTCACTCATGGCAACTCCTTGGGGTGATCGATTATTCACTTTATCGTAATACATTTCCTTATATCGTAATCACTGATGATTTAAATGTCAATCTTTCGCCACGACCATTTCGCCGCACCTCAGGGTTGCGCTGGCGACGTCGCCTTCGCTGGCGGCGCGGACACCGCCGTAGCGGAGCCGCGCAGGGCAGCCGCCGCCTTGCGATAGGCTTGCAATGCCTGCTTGCGACTACCCGCCGCCTCCAATTCGCGGCCACGGCGCAGCCATTGTTCTGCAACGGCATCCGCGGCAACGGCGCTTGGCGAGGCTGGCGCAGACTCGCTGGCAAGTGCCGGGGTGGCGTAGTTCAGCGCCGCCGATTGCGCGTCGGGCTTGTCGCGCCGCGCGGTAATCACCATGCCTGTCGCGGCGCGTGCCGGCGCGACTTTCAGCTTGCGCGTCGCGTCAGCCTGGCGAATCGCGGCGAGTGCAGCGCGATACAGCCCCAGCGCCTCGTCGCGCTGCCCCTCGGCCTCCTTCCTGCGCGCCTGCGCCATCAGCGCATCGATGCCGTCCGGCACCGGCTGCGAGCGGACCGCAGGACCCCAGGAAGCGGCGGGCCGCGATACGACTGCGGCAAACTCCTGGCTGCCCGCGATGGCGCGGGCGATCGACAGATTGTTGTGGCGCATGGCCCAGCGCAGCGCATCCTCGCCGTGTTCATTGACGATGTCGCGGCGCGCACCGGCTGCCAGCAAGGTCGTGGCGATCGCCTCCTTGCCCTCGCGCGCTGCCATCATCAGCGGCGTCGAACCGTTGGTGGATAGCGCGTTGATGTCGGCGCCATGGTCCAGCAGGTAGCGCACCACGTCGGCATGACCGGCGAACGCGGCGTAGTGCAGGGCGCCCCATTCCATGCCTTCGCGATTTACCCGGGCGCCGCGTTCGACCAGCCAGCGCACGGCTTCCAGGCGTCCCTGCCACGCCGCATGCTGCAAGGCCTGCTCGCCGAAGGCGTTGGTCTTGTTGATATCGGCACCGCGCGCGACGAACAGTTCCATCATCGCCACGTTGCCGTACCAGGCGCCGATCATGACCCCGGTGCCGATCACCTTGCCCTCGAAATCCGGCGCCAGCCCATCGTCCAGCCACTCGCGCGCGAGCGCCAGATTGCCTTGCTCGATGGCAACGGAAAACCTTATCGGATCGGGCAAACTCGCGGCACGCAAGGGCATGGCGCTCAACAGCACAGTCAGCAGGATGAACATTCTTCTCATGCTGCCAAGTATATGTCTGCCGCTCGATGGAAGGCAGACGGTGCTCTGCACGCCTGGTACTCCGCTTCGCGGGCAGGCGTGCTCTGGTGGAATATGTCTGCCGCCCAAAGCAAGGCGGACGGTACTCCGTAGTCCCCTTTCATTGGTCAGGCGCAGCGGGCGGACTAGAATCGTTTCAATGCCACTTTATGTCGCCCTGCTGCTGAGCCTCACCCTGCACGCCCTTCTGTTCATCGCGCCGACGTTGATGACCAAGCAGCCGCACGCTCCCGTGCCGAGCATCGAGGCAAGACTGATTCCGCTGCCACCGCCGATGACGACGGCCGAGGCGGTCAGCACCGAGGCCAGTCAAGCCGAGGCTGCCGCGCCGCACCCGGCTGCCCTGCCGCGCAGCCTGCAGGGCAGCGCATTGCGCCGCGCCCAGGCGGCGTTGTCGGAACACCTGTTCTATCCCCCGGAAGCCATTGCGCGCGGGCTGGAGGGTGAAGTCATCCTGCTGTTGACGCTCACCGAATCCGGCCAGGTCGCCAGCGCCGAGATCGCACGCAGTTCCGGTCACGCCCTGCTCGACCAGGCGGCGCTCGACGCTGCGCAACGGCTGGGCTCGCTGTCCGGCAACGCGCGCCAGAGCCTGTTTCCGGTGAGTTTTCGCCTGCGTTAGGGTCTGTTGGCTTTCATCCGGCGGACGACTTGCCAACAGACCCTGGTCAGACCGGATTGTCAATGTCCACGAACTCGCAGACGATGCCGAACTTCTCGCTCAGGTGTGCGCCCAGGGCCATCACGCCATAGCGCTCGGTCGCGTGATGGCCGGCGGCGATGTAGGCCATGCCGGTTTCGCGCGCCAGATGCACGGTCTGTTCCGAGATCTCGCCTGAAACAAACAGGTCGGCCCCGGCGGCCAAAGCCGCCTCGAAATAATCCTGCGCACCGCCGCTGCACCAGGCGATCCTCGCCACCTCGCGCCCGGGGTCGCCGATCAGCAAGGGCATGCGGCCCAGCGTCTGTTCGATTTGCCGCGCCAGGGTGCCTGCAGGAGTCGGCGCTGGCGGCACGCCGACAAAGCCGAGGTCCTGCTCCCCAAAGCGATCCGTGCTGGTCCAGCCCAGGCGCAATGCCAGTTGCGCGTTATTGCCCAGCGTGGGATGAGCGTCCAGCGGCAGATGGTAGGCAAACAGGTTGATGTCATGCGCCAGCAGCCTCGCCATGCGCTGCTTGCGAAAACCAGTGACACAACCGTCTTCGGATTTCCAGAACCAGCCGTGATGCACCAGCAGCGCGTCCGCCTGGCGTTCGATGGCCGACTCGATCAGCATCTGACTGGCGGTGACTCCGCAAACGATGCGCCGAATCCGTTCGCGGCCTTCCACTTGCAGGCCGTTTGGGCAATAATCCCGGAACCGCGACGCGTCCAGCAGAGTATCCAGCCAGACACGAAGATCCTTGCGTAGTACAGCTTCTCCCGCCATTTTCCGTATCCCGAAAAAATACAAATTATGCGCCGCCTTTGGCTGATTTTTGCCCAGACCGTGACGGTTTGCGTCGCGCTCCTGTTCGTCGTGAAAACGCTCAAGCCGGAGTGGCTGGCTCAGCTCCCCGGCCCCGGCGGCGGCATTGCCGAAGTGGCGACGGTGCTTCAGGCGCCGGCCGGCAGCGAGGTGCATCGTCCCAACTCTTACGCCGATGCCGCAAAAAAGGCCATTCCGGCCGTCGTGCATATTTTCACCAGCCAGGAAGTGAAAGGTCCGCGCCATCCTTTCATGAACGACCCCATCTTCCGGCACTTCTTCGGTGACCGCTTCGGCGAGCAGTCGCAGCGGCGCTCGGGCCTGGGCAGCGGCGTGGTGGTCTCGCCGGAGGGTTACGTCCTGACCAACTTTCACGTCATCGACGGCGCCGATGAAATCGAGGTCGCGCACGACGATGGGCGCAAGTACAAGGCAAACGTGGTGGGTTCCGATCCCGAATCCGACCTTGCGGTGCTGCGCATTCCCGCCGACCACAAACTGCCGGTGATCGCCTTCGGCAGCAGTGACACCCTGCGCGTCGGCGACGTGGTGCTGGCCGTCGGCAATCCCTTCGGCGTCGGGCAGACGGTCACCTCGGGGATCGTCTCCGCGCTGGGCCGCTCGCATCTGGGCATCAATACCTTCGAGAACTTCATCCAGACCGACGCCGCCATCAATCCGGGCAATTCCGGCGGGGCGCTGGTCGATGCCAACGGCAATCTGGTCGGCATCAATACGGCGATCTATTCGCAGAGTGGCGGCTCGATGGGCATTGGCTTCGCCATCCCGGTTTCGCTGGCCAAAAGCGTGATGGAACAGATTGTCCGCACCGGCAGCGTGACGCGCGGCTGGGTCGGCATCGAAGTGCAGGAAATCACCGCGGAACTGGCCGAATCCTTCAAGCTGCCAGGTACCGAGGGCGCTCTGATTGCCGGCGTCATGCGCGGCAGTCCGGCCGACAAGGCCGGCATCAAACCCGGCGACGTGCTGCTGCAGGTGACCGGCAAGCGGGTAAAAGATGCCCAGGTGATGCTGGAACTGATCGCCGCGCTGCAGCCCGGCAGCACCGCGCGCTTCGACCTGAAGCGGGAGGGCCGCGATGTCGTGGTAAACATCACCATCGGCAAGCGGCCGAAGCCGCCCAAGGAATAGCGTCGCTATGTGGTGAGCGAAGCGATGAGCGCAGCTAGCGAAGCGAGGTGTTGAGCGCCTCGAGCGCCTTGCTGCCCGGGCAGAGGTAGGCGTCGCCGAGCTGGTTGAGCGGCTTTTCGACCGTGTTCAGGTGGCGATGCAAATCCTCGGCGCCGCTATCGACATACAGCAGGCCGGTGACGATCTCGCCCAGGGCATGCCGTTCCTGCAGGTGATTCATGGCGCCCACCCTATCTGACGGATCGTAATCGGTGTCCAGCTTGCGCAGATGCAGTATCGATCCATCATGCTGGACGATGCGCCGCAGCGTGCCCGGCGGATAGCTGGCATTGATCTGGTCGCGCGGCAGGATCACGTCGAGCCGGTTGACGGCGTCGTTGTGTTCGCGCACGTAGTCGTAGCTCTTGGTCGAACCGGCGTGGTTGTTGAAGGTCACGCAGGGACTGATGACATCGATGAACGCCGGTCCGCGATGGCGCAGAGCGCCCTTGATCAGCGGTATCAACTGTTCCTTGTCGCCGGAAAAACTGCGCGCGACATAGCTGGCGCCGAGTTGCAGGGCGAGCGCCACCAGATCGATCGGCGTGTCGCTATTGACCACCCCGCGCTTGCTCTTCGAACCCTTGTCGGCGGTAGCCGAGAACTGGCCCTTGGTCAGGCCATAGACGCCGTTGTTTTCGACGATGTAGGTCATGTTCACGCCGCGCCGCATGGCGTGGGCGAACTGACCGATGCCGATCGAGGCCGAATCGCCGTCACCGGAAACGCCCAGGTAGGTCAGGTCGCGGTTGGCCAGCGCGGCGCCGGTGAGCACCGAGGGCATGCGGCCGTGCGTGGTGTTGAAGCCGTGCGAGGCGCCGAGGAAGTAATCCGGCGTCTTCGACGAGCAGCCGATGCCGGAAAGCTTGGCGACCTTGTGCGGCTCGATGTCGAGGTCGAAGCAGGCCTGCACCACGGCGGCGCTGATCGAGTCGTGGCCGCAGCCGGCACACAGCGTCGAAATCGCGCCTTCGTAGTCGCGCCGGGTATAGCCCAGCGCATTCTTCGGCGCGTCGGCGCGCAGCAGTTTGGGTTTGGCGAGATAAGTCATGAGGCCACCTGTTTGCGAATCGGCGTAACCTTGCGCTCGTCGAGCGCGTCGGCGATCTTGCCGGAAATGAAGCGGGCGGTGATCGGTGTGCCGTCGTAGTGGAGAACGCGGATCAGGCGCTTCGGATCGATTTCACCTTCGTTCATCAGCAGCATGCGCAACTGGCCGCTCTCGTTCTGCTCGACGACGAAAACGTGATCATGCGCGTCGATGAATTCGATCACATCGTCGGCGAACGGAAAGCCGCGCACTCGCATGATATCGACATGGATGCCCTGCTCTTCGAGCAGCGCGTAGGCCTCGGCCATCGCCGGACTGGTCGAGCCGTAGTAGATCGCTCCAAAGCGGGTGGGCAGCGAGGCGTTCTTGACCACCGGCGCCGGCACCAGCTTCTTGGCCGTTTCCAGCTTGCGCCGCAGCCGCTCCATGTTGTAGACGTAGTCCGTCCCCGCTTCGCTGTACTTGGCATAGGCGTTGCGCGTCGTGCCGCGGCTGAAGAAGGCGCCCTTGGTCGGGTGGGTGCCGGGGATCGTGCGCCAGGGAATGCCGTCGCCATCGACGTCGAGATAGCGGCCGAAATTCTTGCCGGCCTCGAGTTCCTCGGCACTCATCACCTTGCCTCTGTCATAGCGGCGCTGGTCGTCCCAGTCGAATGGCTGGCACAGACGATCGTTCATGCCGATGTCGAGATCGAGCAGCACGAATACCGGCGTCTGCAGGCGGTCGGCCAGATCGAAGGCCTGCGCGCCAAGCGTGAAGCACTCGTAGGGGTCTTCCGGAAACAGCAGCACGTGCTTGGTGTCGCCGTGCGAGGCGTAGGCGCAGGCGATCAGGTCGGATTGCTGGGTGCGCGTCGGCATGCCGGTGGAGGGGCCGCCACGCTGCACGTCGAACACCACCACCGGCACTTCGGCGAAATAGGCCAGGCCGAAGAATTCCTGCATCAGCGAGATGCCGGGGCCCGAGGTGGCGGTGAAGGCGCGCGCACCGTTCCATGCCGCGCCGATCACCATGCCGATCGAGGCCAGTTCGTCTTCGGCCTGCACGATCGCATAGCGCGCCATGCCGTTGTCTGGGTCGGTGCGATACTTGCGGCAATAGCTGCCAAAGGCCTCGATCACCGAAGTGGATGGCGTGATCGGGTACCAGCCGGCCACCGTGGCGCCGCCATACACCGCGCCGAGGCCGCAGGCATCGTTGCCGTTGATGAAAATCTTCTCGCCGACGCCGTCGGCGCGCTCGATGCGCAAGCCGATCGGGCAGGAAAGCTCGGCCCGGGCGTGGTCGTAGCCGAGCTTGAGCGCATTGACGTTGGCGCCGATAAGCTTGTCCTTGCCGCGATACTGGTCGGCGATCAGTTTCTCGACCGCGGCGAAGTCCATGCCGAGCAGCGCCGTCAGGGCACCAACATACATGATGTTCTTGAACAACTGGCGCTGGCGCGGATCGGTGTATTCGCGGTTGCAGATTTCGGTGAGCGGAATGCCCAGCACCGTAATGTCTTCGCGAAAGCGCGAGCGCGGCAGCGCCTTGGTCGAGTCATAGACCAGATAGCCGCCGGGAGCGATCTCGGCAATGTCTCGGTCCCAGGTCTGCGGATTCATTGCCACCATCAGGTCGCAACCACCGCGCCGGCCGAGCCAACCCGCGGCCGAAACGCGCATCTCGTACCAGGTCGGCATGCCCTGGATGTTCGACGGAAAAATGTTGCGCGGCGCCACCGGCACGCCCATACGCATGATGGCGCGGGCGAACAGTTCATTGGCCGAGGCCGAACCTGAGCCGTTGACGTTGGCGAACTTGATGACGAAATCGTTGCAACTCTCGATTGGTTTCATGGCACTCATGTCCTTTTAGCCTCCGTCCCGGCTTCGGCACACTGCAGGAAGAATTTTTGCATGTCCCAGGCGCCGGTCGGGCAACGTTCCGCGCACATGCCGCAATGCAGGCAAATATTCTCGTCCTTGACCATGACACGCCCCGTCTTGACCACGTCGGAGACATAGAGCGCCTGATCGCGGTTCGGCGCCGGCGCCTTGAGCCGGCCACGCAGCTCATCCTCTTCGCCGTTGGCGGTGAAGGTGATGCATTCGGTCGGGCAGATATCGACGCAGGCATCGCATTCGATGCAGGTCTTGACGGTGAATACCGTCTCGATGTCGCAATTCAGGCAACGCTCGGCCTCGGCGCAGGCCATGAAGGGATCGAAGCCAAGTTCGAGTTCCAGCTTGATGTCCTTGAGGGTCTTTTCCAGTGCCTTGACCGGCACCTTCTTGCGCTCTTCCTCAGAGACCTGGTTGTCGTAGCTCCACTCGTGGATGCCCATCTTCTGGCTGACCAGATTGGTCATTGGTGGCGGCCGATCGTCCAGCTTCTTGCCCTTGCAGAACAGGTCGATCGAAATTGCCGCCGTATGGCCCTGCGCCGCGGCGGTGATGATGTTCTTCGGACCCAGCGCCGCATCGCCGCCGAAAAACACCTGCGGCAGCGTCGATTGCAGCGTCACCGGATCCAGCACCGGCATGTCCCACTTGTCGAATTCGAGGCCGATGTCCTTCTCGATCCAGGGGAAGGCATTCTCCTGGCCGATGGCCACCAGCACCTCGTCGCATTCCATGAGCTCGTCCGGCTCGCCGGTTGGAATCAGGCTGCGCCGACCCTTGGCGTCGTATTCGGCGCGCACCTTCTCGAACAGCACACCGCGCAGTTTGCCATTGTCATGAACAAACTCCTTCGGCACCAGCATGTTGAGAATCGGGATGCCTTCGTGAATCGCCTCCTCCTTCTCCCAGGGCGAGGCTTTCATTTCCTCGAAGCCGCTCCTGACCACCACCTTGACGTCCTCACCGCCCAGGCGGCGTGCCGAACGGCAGCAGTCCATCGCGGTGTTGCCGCCACCGAGCACGATGACGCGCTTGGCAATCTTGGTGGTGTGGCCGAAAGCGACATTGGCCAGCCAGTCGATGCCGATCTGGATATGTGCCGCCGCCTCCTTGCGGCCGGGGATGTCGGCATCGCGCCCGCGCGGTGCGCCGGTGCCGACGAAGACGGCATCCCAACCCTCGGCCAGGACCTCGCGCAAGCTGTTGACCCAGTGGTTGTAGTGCGTTTCCACGCCAAGATTGATGATGTAGCCGCACTCTTCGTCGATCACGTTGTCCGGCAAGCGGAACTTCGGAATCTGGCTGCGCATCATGCCGCCTGGCGCTGCTCCGCTGTCGAATATCGTCACCTGGTAACCGATCGACACCAAATCGCGCGCCACGGTGAGCGAGGCAGGACCGGCACCTACGCAGGCGATGCGCTTGCCGTTTTTCTTCTCCGGCGCCCGCGGCAGACGATCCTGAATGTCGTCCTTGAGATCGGCGCACACCCGCTTCAACCGACAGATCGCGACCGGTTCCTTGTCTACCCGGCCGCGACGGCAGGCCGGTTCGCAAGGACGGTCGCAAACGCGACCGAGAATTCCCGGAAAGACATTCGACCGCCAGTTGATCATGTAGGCATCCGAGTAACGTCCGGCGGCAATCAGGCGGATGTACTCGGGAACGGGGGTATGGGCCGGACAGGCCCACTGACAATCCACGACCTTGTGAAAATAGTCGTGGGCGCCGATGTTCGTCGGTTTCACGTGCGCGCGGTCTCCAGTTACTGTGTGCTGCGACAAGAGCATTAGCGAAACGCCCTTGCTCATTTGTGCACTTTATCACCCTCTGCCACCTTGAAAAACCAGCGCGACTCTTGGTCGAAAAAATATATGCGCGAGCAGGTTTTCTCTAAAGCGAAAAATCGGCTAGTCTTTATACTTTATGGCTTGTCTAAGGGTGACTCGTTATGGCTTTGCGCGCGCTCATTTTTGACGTCGACGGAACTCTTGCCAACACTGAGCGCGATGGCCATCGCCCGGCGTTCAATGCTGCGTTTGCCGAAGTGGGACTGCCCTGGCACTGGGATGAGGCCTTCTATGGCAGCTTGCTGAATGTGACCGGAGGTCTTGAACGGATTCGCTACTATGCCGAGCATTTCGACCCGGCCACATCTGCGCGACCGGACTTCGACGAGTTGTGTCATCGCATGCATGACATCAAGACGCGCAATTACCAGCGCTTGCTTGCTGCCGGCGCGATCCCCCTGCGTGAGGACATCGGCCAGTTGATCTGCGATGCGCGCACGGATGGCGTGCGTCTGGCGATCGCTTCGAGTTCCAAACTGGAGAACGTCGTGGGACTGCTGCGCGCCAACCTTGGCCCGAATGCCGATACCTGGTTCGATGCCATCGCCTCGGGAACTGTCGCGGCGGCCAAGAAGCCGGCGCCCGACATCTACCTTTGGACGCTGAAGCAGCTCAATCTCCCGCCGCGGGACTGCCTCGCCGTGGAGGACTCCGCCCATGGCCTGACGGCTGCCCTGGCCGCCGGAATCCCGACGGTCATCACGGTCAGCGACTACACCATCAATGAGAATTTTGACGGCGCGAGGATGGTCCTGCCCGTAGCCGATCGCGTTTCCCTGGACAAGTTGCGGCTGTGGCATGCCACTGCGAGCACATCCTGAACACCGCCAGCACCAATACCTGGTGGGATTCGATCGAAGCGAAGTGACTTTTTTGATTGCCCAAGCGATAAAATATTGAAATGGAACTGAGGCAAATTCCCGTCGATGAACTGACGTTCGGAGTGTACATCTCCAAGCTCGACAGGCCATGGACAGAAACTCCGTTCGTCTTTCAGGGCTTTGTCCTGAAAAGCGACAAGCAGATCGATGTCCTGAAGAAGTACTGCAAACACGTCTTCATCGATCCGGAAAAAGCCGAGCGGCAGGAAGTGGGCCGGGTCACCGCCGAAGACCTGGCAAAGGTTCGCGGCACAACGGTTTACAAGGAAGTGGCCAGCGTCGAGGCCGAATTGCCGAAGGCGCGAAATGCCTTCTCAAATACGACCGTGATTGTCAAAGAGTTGTCGCGCGCCGTGGAAATCGGCAACTCGATCGACAGTACCCGATCGCATGAAGCGGCAGCGCAGATTACCGAGAGCGTGGTACGCAACCCGGATGCGATGGCGCTCTTGATCAAGCTGCAGGAAAAAGGCGGTGCCACCCTGAGTCGTGCCGTCGGAATCTCGGTCATGATGACCATCTTCGGGCGCTTCCTCCAATTGCCGCAGGACCGCATCCAGATTCTCGGCATGCTGGGACTGCTCCAGGACGTGGGCAAGCTCAAGCTGCCCAGCGAACTGGCCACGCGCGGGCCCGCGAACGATGCCGAGCGAGAGCTCTATCGCACCCATGTCAACCACTCGGTGCGGATTCTCAGCGATACGCCCGGCCTGCCCCCGGAACTGCCCGGCCTGGCCTCCCTGCATCACGAGCGTTTCGACGGTACCGGCTATCCGCGCGGGTTGCGCGGCAGCGCGATCGCGATTTCAGGTCTGATCGCGGGCATCGTGGATAGCTTCGATACCCTTACCGCACCGAAGCCGTTCGGGGACAATCTCTCGCCGGCAAATGCGCTCAGTCTCATCTACAAGGAACGCGGCAAGGGCTTTCACCCGGCCTTGGTGGAACAATTCATCCAGTGCATCGGCGTTTTCCCGGTTGGCAGTGTCGTTGAACTGAACAGCGGCGAAGTCGCCATCGTGATTGCGCAGAACATGGTGCGCCGCATGCAGCCCCGCATCATGGTCGTCAAGGATGCCAACGGCAATCCCATGGTGCCGTACAAGATGCTCGACCTGATGAAGGAGCCCAAGGTCAGGCCGGACGAACCCTATCGAATCCAGCGCTCGCTGGAATACAACACCGTCAATATCGATCCGCGCGAGCTGTTCCTTTGACCATGGAGGACTCCGCCGGGCCGGTTGCAGAATTGTCCGATCCCTTCGTTACCGACGCCATCCACTGCCTGGAACTGTTGCGCACCAGGGTCGGGGCCCGGCGAAGCGACGGCAGAAACCTCGCCGTGCTCGTCATCGACTCCGGCGTGATCAGCCGTATCGACGCAGTTTGGGGTTACCACGTTGGCGACGCGGTTCGCAGCCGCATAGGTGCATTGCTTTGCGCCGAAGTGCTGCGCCCGGGTGATTTTGCCGGGGAAATGGGGCGGGACGATTTCGCCTGCGTCCTGTCTACGGTCGAGGGGCCCGCTGTGGCACTGCTGGCGGCCAAAAAATCCCTGCGCGCCCTGAACACTCCGTTCTGGATCGGCGAAGAGGAAATCTATGCCAGCCCCGTCATCGGGATTGCGATGTTCCCGGAGCACGGCGACCAGGCCGAAGTCCTGCTGCAACGGGCCAGGAGTGCCTGCACCCTGGCCCGCAACCTGCCTGGCCGTGTCGCCGATTACGCGGAAGACCGGGACAACTCGGCGGAATCGACCCTGCTCTATGAAAACCGGCTGCGCACGGCGGTGTCGGAAGATGCGCTGGAACTGGTTTTTCAGCCGCAATATGATCTGCGCCTGGGGCAGGTCATGGGCGCCGAGGGGCTGTTGCGCTGGCGCGATCCGAAACTTGGCCTGATTTCCGCCGAGCAGGCGTTTGCCGCGGCGGATTCCGCCGATCTGGTGACCGACCTGCTCTCATCGATCCTGAACCGGGCGCTGCGCAACGTTTCGGAGTTTCGTTACAGTGCCGGGCTCGATTTGCGCATTTGCATCAAACTTCCGGCCCGCGCCCTGCGCCAGACGGAATTGCTGGATGTCATCGAGCGTGCCCTCGGCACCTGGAGCCGCCGCCCGGGAACACTGATCCTGGGCATCGGGGAGACGTCGGTGTTATGGACCGAGCCGGTGGCGCGGGAGACACTCGGTCGACTGAAGGACCTGGGCGTCAAGCTGTCGATCGACGATCCGGGCATGACCATCTCGTCGCTGTTCCGACTGGCAAGCATGCCGTTCCAGGAAATCAAGATCGACGTTTCGGCCGCGAGCGACCTGGCGGGTACCTCCAAGTCCGACCACATTCTGCGCTCGCTGATCGAGCTCGCCCACCACCTGCGGTTTGCCGTCGTTGCTGTCGGGGTCACCGATGATGCGGCAGCGGCCAGCCTCAAGGAACTCGGCTGCGACTTCATGCAGGCCGATTACAAGGGTCCGGCACTCAATCCCGAGCAGTTCGTCGAGCGCTTCGGATTCAACGAAGGCTGAGGTCGGCGGGTCCCCAGCGCACCACCGTCGCACCCCAGACGTAGCCGATGCCGGCGGCGATCGCCACCATCAGGTCGCCATTCTTCAGGCGCTCTTGCTGCAATCCCTCATGCAGGGAAACCATGAAGTCCACCTGCCCGGCATGGCCGTAGTCTTCCAGATACACCGATTGCTCGGGTCTTAGCCCGAGGGTTTCCAGCAAGCCGCCATGCATCGAGCGCTTGAAGTGCAGCACATTGAGAAAATCGATGTCGGCACGCGTCGCCCCGCTCTTTTCCAGCGCCCGGTCGATGCAGGCCAGCCAGTTGGGCATGGAGACGGCATTGAGTCCCGTCTTCATGTGCTCGGCGTCGAACACGCCCAGGCTGCGGTTGCCGCGCACGCGCAGCTGGTTCAGGGTTTCCTCCGGCAGTGCCTCGATCGGCTGCACGGTGCCGCCGTAGCGCACGCCGGTGTCGCGCGAAAACGAACCGTCGGTGATGATGTGGCTGCCGAGCACGATGTTGCGGCCCAGGCCGCGCCGCAGAATCAGCGCGCCGCCTGCCGCCGCCAGGTCGTACATGAAGGAGACATCGGGATCGGTGTAGTCGATCAGGTCGCCGTTGCGGTAGCCGCCGACGATCAGCACCGTCGCGATATCCGGATCGGCGATCATCATGTCCCTGGCGATCTTGATCGCCGCCAGCGTGGTGTTGCAGCGCTGCTGAAGATCGATGCCCCAGGCGCGGCGCGCGCCGATGCGCTCCTGGATGTGGATCGCCGAGGTGGTCAGCGGATACTCCTTCCACTCCTCGCCCATGCACAGGATCAGATCGATTTCCATGGGATCGAGACCGGTACGTGCCAGCGCATCGAGCGCCGCGCGCGCACCCATCTCCTGGGTGCCATCCTCGCGGCCGGGAACCGTCTTGCGCACGATGCCCAGCTTGTCGCGCACCGCCGCTGCCGACCAGCGGCCCTCGGTCGCGGCGGCAATGTCCGCGGCGCTCATGTGCTGCGCCGGCAGATACAGGCCGTAGCCGAGAATGCCAACGTCGTTCATGCGATTTTCTGCCCCGATTTGTCTTCCAGGTTGCGGACCAGCACCAGCGCCTCGCCGTCGCAGACCAGACGGCCGTCCGCGGTGCAGACCCGGGTCGCGAGATTGACCAGTTCCTTGTGCGCACGCAGGCGCTTGATCGTGACGGTCGCCGTCAGCGCCTCGCCAGGGTATGCGACCGAGGAATAGCGCAGCTGCTGCTTCATCCAGCCGGTGCCGCGCCCGGGCAATTGCGTACCGAGCAGGTCGGAGAACATGCCGGCCAACAGCGGCCAGGGCACGATGCGTGCTCCGAAGCCGCGTGCTCTGGCCTGCGCGTCGTCGCGAAATATCGGGTTGCGGTCGCCGCTCAGATCGCCGTATTCGTCGAGGTCGGCGGCGCCGAAGGCGCGCGTGGCGCTGACGCTCATGCCTGGACGCAGCCCATAAAGTTCCGCATCTCCCGGCTCCGCCTTGAGCGCGGCCGGAGCAACCGCCGGCAGCGGAGCACCCGGCGCGACGACCCGGCAATGACCCGAGACGGTCGCAAGCGCCGTATCGCCGGCGCCGACTCTTGTGACATCGGTGGCGATATCGAGCAGCCCTCCGGCTTCCGCCTCGACATGCAGATCGATGCGCAGCCGATCACCGGCATAGGTCGGATTGGGAAACATCAGCGTCTGTTCCAGTTGCACCACACCGGGACCGATCTGCTCGGTCAGCGCCTTGCAGATGCAGCTATAGAGCAGCATGCCGTGGGCAACGGTCGCGCCGAAATGGCTCTTCGCAGCGAACGCCGGATCGCAGTGAATCGGATTGTCGTCGCCGGTCAGCCTGGCGAAGCGGTCGAAATCGGCCTGCAGCAGGACACGCTGGTAACTGCTCATTGGACAGCATCGCCGAACTGCCGGCGCAGTGTCGGCTTGTCCAGCTTGCCGGCGGCATTGCGCGCCACGGCGGGGACGAACACCACATGCTTGGGCGCCTTGAAGCCGGCCAGCTTTGCCTTGCAGTGCGCGATGACCTCTTCGGCGGTCACCCTCACGCCCGGCTTCAGGGCGACGATGGCCTTGCCCACTTCGCCCCACTTGTCGTCATGGACGCCGATCACTGCCGCCTCGGCAACGCCCTCCATCTGGAAGATGACGTTTTCCACCTCGGCCGGATAGACGTTCTCGCCACCGGAGATGTACATGTCCTTGGAACGATCGACGATGTAGTAGTCGCCCTCCTCATCGCAATAGGCGATGTCGCCGGTGCATAGCCAGCCGTCCGCATAGGCCTTGGCCGTGGCTTCCGGATTGCGCCAGTAACCAGGCGTGAGGCCAGGACCGCGCAGCAGCAGCTCGCCGCGCTGGTTGGCGCCGAGGTTCTGGCGCGTGGCCGAATCGACTACCTTGCCTTCGACGTACATCACCGGCTTGCCGACCGTACCGACCTTCCTGCGCGCCGTGGCCTCGTCGGTGAGGAACACGGTTGGCCCGGTCTCGGTCATGCCGAAGCCGAAGCAAATGGTGACGCCCTTGGCCAGGTACTGTTCGAGCAGGGTCCGCGGAATCGGCGCGCCGCCGCAGGCCCAGTTGCGCACCTGGGAGAAGTCGGCGCTGGCGAAACGGTGATGCTGGCTGAGGAACAGGTAGATCGCCGGCACGCCGAACATGATCGTGGCTTCGCTCTCCAGCAGAGCCATGGTCTGGTCCACGTCGAACTGGCGCATGATCAGCGTGGTGCCGCCGACCATGATCATCGGGTTCATGTAGAGATTGAGGCCGCCGGTATGGAAGTAGGGCAGCACCGAAAGCAGTTTGTCCTCGCGCCGCAGGCCAACCGCGAGCATGCCATTGACGGCGTTGGTGAAAGCCATGCCCCAGGTCTGCAGCACACCCTTGGGCTTGCCGGTGGTGCCCGCCGTGTACAGCAGGTACCAGACGTCCTCATGGTTGCGCCAGGGCATCTCGATGCTGGCGCCCGACATGTCCGCCAGCGCGACCTCGTAGCCGGCGACATTGCCACGCGGCGCGCCGATGACCATGCGCCGCGAAAGCCCGCAGGCATCCGCCAGCGCGGCGCCGGTCTGTTCGAACTCCTCGCCCCAGACAATCGCCACCGGCTCGGCGTCGGCCACGATGCCGGAGAGTTCGGGCAGCGCCAGGCGCCAGTTGAGGCAAACCATGATGGCGCCGAGCTTGCCGCAGCCGTAGAGCATCTCGACGTAATCCGAGGAACTGTGCGCCAGCACCGCGACCCGGTCGCCGGGCCGGATCTGCCAGCGCTCGCGCATGAACTCGGCGAAGCGGCTGGCGCGTTCGTTGAGCTGCGCGTAGGTGACCGAGCGCTTGCTGTGCAGATCGACCAACGCGACCTGCTGCGGAAACTGCGCGGCATGTTTTGCCGGCCAGTCGGGTATCAACATTTGGCGTCCTCCAAATCCGGGGCATCGGGGTAGCCGGCGAAGTCGCGCAGGAAGGCATCGACGCCGGCCACGGCTTCCGGTGCGGCAATCAGTTCGACGAAACGGGCTCGTTCGGCCGCGAGGTCTGCCGCAAGTTGTGCGCGGTCGCCCCACAGCAAGCTCTTCGCCGCGCGCATGGTGCCGGCGGGATAGATTGCGATCTTGCGCGCCGCGGCTGCCGCAGCCTCGTGCAGGGCTTCGGCCGCCACGATTTCGTTGGCCAGGCCCCAGGCCACGGCCTCCTCGGCGCGTATGCTGCGGTTCAGCAGCAGCGCTGTCGCCGCCCGACGGCGCCCGGCGAGGCGGCCGACCAGCGCGGTCCAGCCGCCATCCGGGCCGAAGCCGGCGGTGGCGTAGTGCGCCTTGAACATGGCCTGCGGCGCCAGCATGACCAGGTCGGCGGCCAGTACCAGGCCAATCGAACCGCCGGTGACGAGGCCATGCACCGCGGCCACCACCGGCTGCGGCAGGTCGATCAGCGCCAGGATCGCCTGGTTCAACTGCCCGACCAGGGCATCACCGTAGGCGCGCAGATCACCGCGCTCGCGTTCGCGCCGGAAGCGGCGCATGTCGCCGCCGATCGAGAAGGCCGGGCCGTCGGCCGCCAGCACCACGGCGCGGCAGGAGGCATCGCCCTGCAAGTCGGCCAGCGCGGCCAGCAGATCCGCCAGCAGTTCCGGCACCAGGGCATTTTGCATGCCCACCCGACACAGCACTACGCGCGCCACGGCGTCGGTACGTTCGACCCGCACCAGACTCATTGCCGTCTCCGCAAGGCCGCCTTTGTGCGCAAGCGGCCGACGATGCCGGTAGGGAAGAAGTACACCGATAGGACGAACAGCACGCCCAGCCACAGCAGCCAGCGATCGGGATGGAACAGGTTGGCCAGCAGCGGCACGCCGGCCATCGCGCTGGAGGCTTCCTTCATCAGGACCTGCAGGTAGTTCTGCATCAGGATGAACAGCGCCGAACCGATCACCGCGCCATAGACGGTACCCATACCGCCGATCACCACGATCAGCAGGATGTCGGTCATGACCTCGAAGGAGAGCATGGTCTTCGGTCCGACGTAGCGCAGCCAGAGCGCCATCAGCACGCCGGCCAACGTCGCGATCAGGGCGCCGAGGCAGTTGGCCAGGGTGCGATAAATCACGGTACGGTAGCCCAGCGCCTCGGTGCGGAAATCGTTTTCGCGGATTGCCTGCAGCACACGGCCGAAGGGCGAATTGACGATGCGCAGCATGAACAGGAACAGCACCAGGGCGGAGCAGAACACCAGGTAGTAGGTGATCAGCTTGCCGTCGATGGCGCGGCCGAGAATCTCGCCCTCGAACAAATGGAAGCCCGGCTGCAGGAGTTCCGGCACCCTGAAGGTACGGCCATCCTCGCCGCCGGTGAGGTCGGACAGCTGCGAGGCCAGCACCGCGAACGCCGAGGCCACCGCCAGGGTGATCATGGCGTAGAAGATCGCCCGCACCCGCAAGGAGAACAGTCCGATGACCAGCGCCAGCACCAGCGACAGCGCCAGCGCACCCGCCGTGCCGACGAAGATCGCCCACCAGCTTGGCCCCATGGCGTGCAGGGCGAGGCCGACGCCGTAGGCGCCGATGCCGTAGAACATCGTGTGGGCGAAGGAAACGATGCCGGTGTAACCCAGCAGCAGGTCGTAGGAAGCGACCAGCACGATGAAGACGCAGATGGTGGCCGCGACATTCAACGAGCGCGCGCCGGGAAACAGGAAGGGCGCGAAGGCAAGGCCGAACAGCACCGCGAGCAGCAGCGCCGACAGCAGACGGCTGCGCGGCAGGTCACCGGAAAGCAGGGTCCTGATCATGATCAGCGCTTGGCCACGGGATACAGGCCCTGCGGCCGCCACAGCAGTACCGTGACCATCAGCAGGATGTCGGACACCAGCGCCACCTTGGGCGCGAGGAAGCCGGCATAGTTCGCCACCAGCGCCACCAGCATGGCGCCGATGAAGCAGCCACCGACCGAGCCGAGGCCGCCGATGATGATGACAATGAACACCAGCACCGTGATCTCGCCGCCGATCGCCGCCGTCAGCGTCTCCTTGTAGAGGCCCCACATCACGCCGCCGAGTCCGGCCAGCGCCGAGCCGGCCATGAAGACGCCGACGAACAGGCGCCGGATGCGATAACCCAGCGCCTCGACCATTTCGCCGTTTTCGACGCCGGCGCGGATCAGCAGGCCGACCTTGGTCCGGTTGAGCACCAGGAACATGGTGACGAACACCGTGAGTCCGACGCCGACTGCGATAAGACGATATTTTTCCAGCGCCGCATCGCCGATGATGAAGGCGCCGCGGAAAGTGGTCGGCAGTTGCAGCGGAATCTGCTCGGCGCCCCAGATGACGTGGATCAGTTGCTCGGCGACGATCATGCCGCCCATGGTGATCAGGATCTGCTTGAGGTGCAGACCATACACGGGCCGGATGATGATGCGCTCGAAAGCCCAGCCGAGCAGGCCGGTGACCAGCATCGCCAGCACGATGGCGAAACCGACCACGGACAGGTTCAACAGGATCGAGTCGGCCTCGACCCAGCCTTTCATCGGCAGCAGCACCAGCGTCGCGGTGAAGGCGCCGACCGAGACGAAAGCGCCATGGCCGAAGTTGAGCACGTCCATCAGGCCGAAGATCAGCGTCAGGCCGCTGGCCATCATGAACACCATCATGCCCATCGCCAGCCCGGCCACGGTCAGTGTCACCCAGGTCGGGAAGCTGCCGATCAACGGCAGCATCAGCAGCGCCAGCAACGGCACCAGCAGCAGCGGCAGCATGTCCACCCGGACCTTGGGCAGGGCCGTGTCCTGCGCTGCGACGTTGGCTATCGTCGTCATGTGTCCGCTCCTATTGATGAGTGTCCAGCGACAGGCCGAGCAGCTTGTGCTGCAGATCCCGGTCTTCCGTCAGTTCGGCCATCGATCCCGAATGCACGATGCGCCCGCCGTCCATCACCGCCACCGTGTCGCCCAGCGCGCTGACGAAGCTGAAGTTCTGCTCGACCAGCAGGATGGTTTCGGTCTGCTTGAGTTCGCGAAAGGCGGCGATCATGCCCTGGATGATGGCCGGCGCCAGGCCCTTGGTCGGCTCGTCGATCAGCAAGAGCTTCCTCGGCTCGACGATGGCGCGGGCGATCGCCACCATCTGTTTCTGGCCGCCGGATAGGGTGCCCGCAGGCTGGTTCCAGAATTTCTTCAGGGCGCCGAAGAAACCGAAAATCCATTCCAGCCGCGCCTCGTCCATCTGGTCCGCGCGCTTGACGCCGCGCGCGGCAAGGAACAGGTTTTCGCGCACCGTCAGGTCGGAGAAGATGCTCATGCTCTCCGGCACGTAGGCGATGCCGGCGCAGGCGATCTCCGGGGTCGGGCTCTGCGTAATGTCGCCGCCCGCGAAACGCACCGTACCGCGCGACGCATGCCAGAGGCCCATGATGGTGCGCAGCGTGGTGGTCTTGCCGGCGCCGTTGCGCCCCAGCAGCACGGTGATGCCGCCCTTGGGCACCGCCAGATCGACACCCTGCAGGATGTGATACTGGCCGATGTGGGTATGCACTCCTTCCAGTTGCAGCAAGAGTTCAGACATGGTCGGCCATCCCTGTCCCGAGATAGGCTTCCTGCACGATGGGCGAGGCCATGACTTCGGCCGGATCGCCGTCGGCCACCAGATAGCCGTTGTGCAGCACGATGATGCGGTCGGCCAGCGAACGCACCACGTCCATCTTGTGCTCCACCAGCAGGATCGTCTTGTCGCCCTGCGCCTTGATGTGGTGGATCAGGTCGAGCACCACGGGCACTTCGTCCACGCTCATGCCGGCGGTGGGTTCGTCGAACATGAAGATGTCGGGCTCCAGGGCCAGCAGGATCGCGATTTCGAGCTTGCGCTTGTCGCCGTGCGACAGGGCGGAGGCGAGTTCATGGCGGCGCTCGGTCAGCGCGGTGACATGCAGGAAGTGCTCGGCCTTCTCGATCAATTCGACGTGGCTGGCCCACATCGAGATCATGTTCAGGCCGAGCCCGGCACGGCTTTGTACCGCCAGGCGCACATTTTCGAGCACGGTCAGGTTGGGAAACAGGTTGGTCAGCTGGAAGGCGCGACCGATGCCGCGCTTGGTCCGCTGCGGTGCGCCGAGGTGGGTGACGTCTTCGCCATACAGGCGCACCGTGCCCGAGGTCGGCGGCAATTGCCCCGACATCAGGTTGAAGTAGGTCGTCTTGCCGGCGCCGTTGGGCCCGACGATCGCGGTCAGGGTTCCCGGCCGGAATTCGCAACTCACATTGTTGACCGCAACATGGCCGCCGAAGCGGATGCTGAGACCGTGCGTCGACAGAACGGGATGTTCGTTGTTCATGGAAGTCGAGTCACCAGGGCGGTCGTGGCAAGCGGCGGACACGGACCGGAGCATGTCGACTCCGGCCCTGCGCGCGGCTGCGGGCCAGCCCCGCCCCGATACTGGTTTTTCAGCGCTTGTTCTTGACCGGAACCGGCAGTTCGGACGCCGGAAACTCGCGCACCAGTTCCAGCAGGTCCCATTCGTTGGCCTGAGCCTTCTTGATGCGGAAGTGGAACATCGGCTGCATCGCCTGATGGTCTTCCTTGCGGAAAGTCATCTTGCCCTTGGGCGTATCGAAGGACATGCCCTCCATGGCGGTGATCAGCTTCTCCGTATCGCTCGAGCCGGCCTTGGTCAATGCCGCCACCACCGCGCTGGCCGCGGCGAAACCGCCGGCCGTGAAGAAATCCGGCGGCTGCTTGAAGCGCTTCTGGTTTTCGGCGACCAGCCAGTCGTTCATCGCGTTCTTCGGGAAAGCGTAGTAATAGTAAATGCTGCCTTCCATGCCGGCCAGATTCTTCCAGCCCTTCATGACCGGCAGGATGTTGCCGCCGGCGGACAGTTCGATGCCGTAGCGCTCGGGTTTCATGTCGGCAATCTTGGTCAGCGGATTCGGGCCGGCCCAGTAGATGGAAAGGATCTTGCGGCCCGGCTTGTCTTTCAGCGCATCGAATATGCGTTGCGCCGAGGCGGTGAAATCGGTCGCGTTCTGCGGCGCGTATTCCTCATGCACGACCTTGGCCTTGCTTTTCACGGCCGCCAGGGATTCCTTGAAGGCCTTGATGCCGTCGCGGCCGAAGGCATAGTCCTGCGCCAGGAAAGCCACGTTGACGTCGCCCATCAGGGTCGCCGCCGCCGCCAGGCCGTCCTGGGTGGAATTGCGGCCGGTGCGGAAGATGTAGCGATTCCATTTGTCGCCGGTGATCGCGTCGGCCACGGCCGGTTCGACGACCAGGACCTTCTTGTACTCCTCGGCCACCGGCAGCATCGCCAGCGCCGCGCCCGACGAGGTGGTACCCACGGCGATGTCGACCTTGTCGTCGCCGTAGGCTTCGGCCAGGGCAGCCTTGGCCAGATCGGGCTTGCCCTGGTCGTCCTTGACGATGACCTTGATCTTGCGTCCGTTGAGCGTCATGGTGCCCTTGGTCAGATACTCGAGGCCCATCATGAAACCGGCTTCGGTTTCCTTGGCATAGGCTTCAAGGGCGCCGGTCTTGCCGGCGATGAGGGCAATCTTGAGTTCCTGGGCGCTGACCGGGGCGGTCAGCGTGACCGCCATGCTCGCCAGGGATGCAAAAGCCAATGTCTTCAATTTCATGTCTGGTCCTCCTTTGATGAAATGATGCCGCACGAACGGGTTCGGCTTTAGCTTATGCAGGAGATGTGCCAGCCCCCGGAAACACCGGCAAGTCATATATATGACCTAAATTCAGTTAGCTTGATTGAGCGTTTACTGTCCTGATAGCCGGACACGAAAATCGATAAATTAACTTAATCTATTGAACTTATTGAATTTTAAAAAGTGTCCGGAAAACAGGACAATCACTCAGGTGTCGGTTTCCTGAGACAGGATGCCAAGGATGGCAAGCTTCTCGTACAGCTGGGCGCGGCTGATTCCCAGCAGCTTCGCCGCATGCAGCTTGACCCCGCCCGTGGCTTCCAGCGCCCGCAGAATCTCCTGGCGCTCTGCCATGGCGACCGCCTCGCGCAAGGGACGTACGCGTGGCTCCAGGGAATTCACCACAGATCCGGTCGGATCGAGCGCGGCCATCGGCTGAATATCCGGCAGCATCGGAAAGTCGGCGCCGGTGAGACGGCGGCTGTCGGACTGCGCCATCGCCTGCTCCAATACATTGCGCAGTTCGCGCACATTGCCCGGCCAATCGTAGGCTATCAGTCGCGCCAGGCCATCGGCGGCCAGGGTGCAGGAGGCTTCGCCGCCCTGCTCGGCAATCTGCTCCAGCAGGGTTTCGCACAGCATCGAGACGTCTTCGCGCCGTTCCCGCAGCGGCGGCAGACGAATCGGCAAAACGTTCAGCCGGTAATACAAGTCGGCGCGAAAACTCCCGGCATCCACCATGGCCTTGAGGTCGCGGCTGGTGGCGGCGATCACGCGGACATTGACGGCGCGCAACTGGTTGCCGCCCAGGGGTTCGACTTCTCCTTCCTGCAGGACTCGCAGCAATTTCGGCTGCAGGGCCAGCGGCATGTCGCCGACTTCATCCAGAAACAGCGTGCCGCCGTCGGCCAGCTGGAACTTGCCGCTGCGCGACTTGTTACCGGCGCCGGTATAGGCGCCCGGCTCGACGCCGAACAGCTCCGCCTCCAGCAGGGCTTCGGGAATCGCCGCGGCATTGAGGCTGACCAGCGGCCCTTCGGCACGCCGGCTCGCGGCATGAATCGCGTGCGCCAGCAACTCCTTGCCGGTGCCGGTCTCGCCCAGCAGCAGCACCGCGCCTTCGCGCTCCGCGGCGCGGCGCGCCAGTTCCTTGGTATCCACCGCGAGGCGGCTGGCGCCGATGAACTGGCTGAAGCGATACTTGGCCTGACGCCCGTCCGCCAGTTGCTTGCGCACCGTGGCGAGGTCCGTCTGCATCTGCTGGAACTTCGAGACGATCGGCTTCAGCGCCTGCAGCCGGTCGTAGAGGATCACGCCGAGGGCGCCGATCACGTTGCCGGCTTCGCCATGCAGCGGGATGCGCGACACCACCATCTGGCGCCGTCCCAGGGTCAGGACATCCAGCAGGTCCGCCTGCCCGGTCTCCATCACCTGGCGCAAACGGCTGTTGGGCAGTACTTCCTCGATGGCACGGCCTTCGATCGGCTCGCTGCCGTTCCAGCCGATCAGCGCCTTGTACTTGTCATTGATCCAGGTGATGCGGCCGTCCTGATCGATGACCACGGCGCCTTCGTAAAGGCTGTCGAACAGCTTGACCAGGGATGAGGCGGCGAGTGCCCGAACTTCGGCATCGCTGGAAAGCCGTGCGGGAACCTGCCTCGCCACGAATGTGCGCTCAGCTCTGCTGGTCGCGCGCATGCTGCTCTGCGCGATCAAGCTCCTGATTCATTTCCGCGTCGGACGGCGGCACGTAGTCGGACTCGCCTGTGGCCTCCGCAACCGGACGCACGATGAGGCTGGCCAGAACGATGCCGAGTTCATAGAGCAGCCACAGCGGCACCGCCATCATGAATTGCGAAATCACGTCGGGCGGCGTGAATACCGCGCCGACGACGAAAGCGCCGACGATCACGTAGGGCCGCCACTCGCGCAGCTTGACCACACTGACCACGCCGATCTTGACCAGCACAATGACGATCACCGGCACCTCGAAGGTGACGCCGAACGCAAGAAACATGGTGAGGACGAAGGAGAAGTACTTCTCGATGTCGGTCATCCACGCCACGCCCTCCGGAGCGAACTGCGCCATGAAACCGAACACCATCGGGAAAAATGCAAAATAGGCGAAGGCCATGCCGATGAAAAACAATATCACCGAGGCGGCCAGCAGCGGCATCGCCAGTTTTTTCTCATGGGCATACAGGCCCGGCGCGACGAAGGCCCATACCTGGTACAGCACGTAAGGCAGGACGACGAGGAAAGCCACCGTCAGCGCCACCTTCATCGGCACCAGGAAAACGCCCACCACATCGGTAGCGATCATCTGGCCGCCGGCGGGCAGGGTCGCCAGCAGCGGCGCGGCGAGTACCGAATACAGTTCGCGGGCGTAAAAAGCCAGCGGCACGAACACGATGCCTACGGCGACGAAAACACGGATCAGGCGATCGCGCAGTTCGACCAGGTGTGAGAGGAAGGTCTCCTGTTCTTCAGCCATCAGGACTTCTGCACTTCGGCAGCGACCGGCGCAGGTTCGGGCACCGCTATCGGCGCGGCGTCGGCACTCGGCACAATTTCAGGAGTCGGCGCTGGCGGCACGGCGTCAGCCGCCAGCGGCGCGATCGCAGTGCTCACCGTTGATTCGACCTCGCGCATTTCATGGGTCACCGAGGCCTCAAGGCCTTTCACCTGATCGGTCATCTGCTGCTGCATCTTTTTCAGCTCGTCGAGCTGCATTTCGCGATTGATATCGGACTTCACATCGCTGACATAGCGCTGCAGACGGCCCAGCAACAGTCCGGCGGTACGCGCCACCTTGGGCAGGCGCTCCGGGCCGATGACGACCAGCGCCACCATGGCAATGACCATCAACTCGGTAAGGCCGACGTCGAACATGGGTGTGCTGGAATTCCGGGGATGTTGGACAGGCTGGCAGCCGGCGGCTACACGAGCAGCCGGCAGACGACGCAAGCGAACAGATCAGGTCTTGGTCTGCTCCCGGCGCGATTCGACGTCGATCGTTTGGCCGGAAACCTGCTGCGGCTCCGACTTGTCGGCAGGCTTGTCAGCCGAGGCCTCCTTCATGCCATCCTTGAAGCCCTTCACCGCGCCACCGAGGTCGGACCCCATGTTGCGCAGCTTCTTGGTGCCGAACACCAGCATGACGATTACCAGGACGATCAGCCAGTGCCAGATACTGAATGAACCCATTATGTTTTCTCCTCGCGCTCAGTGAATTCTCAAGGCGCTTTACGCTTAAGCATGGAACCCAGGGGCTCGGGGCCGCCCAGGATATGAACGTGGAGATGATACACCTCCTGATGACCGATCCGCCCGGTGTTGATGATGGTGCGGAAGCCCTCGTTAAGCCCCTGACCCCTGGCCAGTTCGTTGGCCTTGGCCAGAATGCGTCCGAGCACCATCTGGTGACTCATGTCGGCCTCCATCAGCGAGGCGATGTGCAGCTTGGGCACGATCATGAAATGCACCGGCGCAATCGGGTTGATGTCATGGAAGGCGAAGATTTCCTCGTCTTCGTAGATCTTCTTCGCAGGAATCTCGCCGCGTGCAATCCTGCAGAAAATGCAGTCGCTCATTATTCAGGGCTCCGGCTGTTCTTCTCGTCGATCCCCGAGATCCCCTCGCGCCGGCGAAACTCGACCATCACGTCATCGACGCCGATGCCGAACTGGGTCAGCAGGATCATGCTGTGGAACCAGAGGTCGGTCACCTCGCGCACCAGGTGCAGGCGATCGCCGTCCTTGGCCGCCATGATGACCTCGGCCGCCTCCTCGGCCACCTTCTTGCAGATCGCGTCGGTGCCCTTGGCATACAGGCTGGCGACATAGGAGGTATCGGGCGCGGCGCCCTTGCGTTCCAGCAGCGTGGCCTGCACGCGGTGCATGATTTCAAGATCGATCATTTTTACTTCCTTTCCCCCGTCCCCCTTCCCAAGGAAGGGGGTGACGATTGTTCGCGGGCTACGCCCACTCCGTGCATGGCTCGAGCCGCCTTGGGACGGCCCGACGGCAGCTCATTTGTAAATCTCCTTCGGATCCTTGAGGACGGGCTCGACATCCTGCCAGCCCGAGGTTTCAAGCCGGTTGAAAAAGCAGCTGCGCCGACCGGTGTGGCAGGCGATGCCGCCAATCTGCTCGATCTTCAACAACACCACATCCTTGTCGCAATCGACGCGCAATTCCAGCACCTTCTGCGTGTGACCCGACTCTTCGCCCTTGTGCCAGAGACGCCCTCGCGAACGCGACCAATACACGGCATGGCCCGATTCCACGGTCAATGCCAGCGATTCGCGGTTCATCCAGGCGAACATCAGCACCTCGCCGGTCACCGCATCCTGGGCGATCGCGGGAACCAGGCCCTGATCGTCCCACCGAACTTCATCGAGCCATTTGCTCATCCCGTTCTCGCCAGGCCGCGCGACAAGGGCGGCAAGTCAACAACACGGAAGGCGCAACGCGCCTGAACATCCGTCACCCCCCTTCCACGGGAAGGGGGGGCGGGGGGGATGGTCGTCCGTTTCAAAGTCGCACCTCGATGCCGCGACTGCGCATGTATTCCTTGGCCTGGCGCACGGTGTACTCGCCATAGTGAAAAATGCTCGCTGCCAGCACGGCATCCGCACGGCCGTCGGTAACACCGTCGGCCAGATGCTGCAGCGTGCCGACACCGCCGCTGGCGATCACCGGAATGCCCACTGCGTCGGCAACGGCGCGCGTCAGTACCAGATCGAAGCCGGCCTTGGTGCCGTCGCGGTCCATGCTGGTCAGCAGGATCTCCCCGGCGCCCAGGCTCTCGACCTTGCGTGCCCACTCGATGGCATCGAGCCCGGTGTTCTTGCGTCCGCCATGGGTGAACACGTCCCAGCGTCCCGGCGTCGTCTGCTTGGCATCGATGGCCACCACGATGCACTGCGCGCCGACCCTGGCCGACGCGTCGGCCACCAGTTGCGGGTTAGTCACGGCCGCCGTATTCATGCTGACCTTGTCGGCACCGGCATTCAGCAGCCGGCGCACGTCCTCGACCTGGCGCACGCCGCCGCCCACGGTCAGCGGAATGAAGACCTGCGAAGCGACGGCCTCGATGATGTGCAGGATGAGGTCGCGATCGTCGGAACTGGCCGTGATGTCGAGAAAGGTGATTTCGTCGGCGCCCTGCTCGTCGTAGCGCCGTGCGATCTCGACCGGATCGCCGGCATCGCGCAGTTCGACGAAGTTGACGCCCTTGACCACGCGGCCGGCGTTGACGTCGAGACAGGGGATGATGCGTTTGGCGAGCATTAACGTGAAATAACTCGTTCGGAGCGACTGGTGATAGTCGAGCGAAGCGAGCCGATCGGTAGCCCCCCGCGAGGGGGGATGGGGGGGCGGGCCTTCAATTCGCCTTTCGCGTGTTTCATCATCGGTACGTGGATCTCGCTGCCATGATCGTTAGCGGCCGGAGAGCTTGTCCGCCTCAGCCTGGGCTTTGCGGAAATCCAGCGTGCCTTCGTAGATCGCGCGACCGGTGATGGCACCCGAGATGCCCTCGCCCTGCACCGCGCAGAGCGCCTTGACGTCCTTCATGCTGGCTATGCCGCCGCTGGCGATCACGGGGATGCGCAGCGCCTGCGCCAGTTTCACCGTGGCCTCGATGTTGACCCCGGAGAGCATGCCGTCGCGGCCGATATCGGTGTAGATCACGGCCTCGACGCCATAGTCCTCGAATTTCTTGGCCAGGTCGACCACGTCGTGGCCGGTCATCTTGGACCAGCCGTCGACCGCCACCTTGCCGTCCCTGGCATCGAGGCCGACGATGATGTGGCCGGGAAAGGCACCGCAGGCATCGTGCAGAAAGCCCGGGTTCTTCACCGCGGCGGTGCCTATGATGACGTAGGTAAGGCCGTCGTCGAGACAGCGCTCGATGGTATCGAGGTCGCGAATTCCGCCGCCCAGTTGCACGGGAATTTCTTCGCCGACTTCCTGGAGAATGGCCTTGATCGCCGCTTCGTTCTTCGGCTTGCCGGCAAAGGCGCCATTCAGGTCGACCAGATGCAGGCGGCGCGCGCCCTGGTCGATCCAGTGCCGGGCCATGGCCGCCGGATCTTCGGAAAACACCGTGGCATCGTCCATTGCGCCCTGCTTCAAGCGGACGCAGTGACCATCCTTGAGATCAATCGCGGGTATCAGCAGCATAGGGAGATGTCGAGATATGAAAAGACCGGAGGCCTTGGATCAGGGATTCCAGCGCATGAAATTGCCGAGCAGTCGCAACCCGGCCTGGGCGCTTTTTTCCGGGTGGAATTGAACAGCGAAGATGTTAGCGTGGGCAATCGCGCTGGTAAAGGGGATGCCGTAGTGGGTCGAGCCGGCAATCACCTCGGGGGTCTGCGGCTCGACGTAATAGCTATGCACGAAATAGAAGCGCGCGTTGTCCTCGATGCCGTCCCACAGCGCGTGGGGCTCGGCCTGCTGGACCTGGTTCCAGCCCATGTGCGGCACCTTGAGCCGCGTGCCGTCAGGCGCGACCATGGCGGCATGGGGAAAGCGTGGCACGCGGCCGGGCAGGATCTCCAGGCCCATCACGTCGCCTTCTTCGGCATGACCGAAGAGCATCTGCAGGCCGACGCAAATGCCGAGAAAGGGCTTTTCCGCGGCGGCGCGAATCACCGACTCGCGCAAGCCGCGCGCCGACAGTTCGCGCATGCAATCCGGCATCGCACCCTGACCGGGCACGACAACGCGGTCCGCCGCGGCGATCTCGGCGGCATCGGAGCTGACCCGGACGTCGGCTTCGGGGGCCACGTGCTCGATGGCCTTGGCCACCGAGCGCAGGTTACCCATGCCGTAATCGACTACCACGACCTTCATGGACATTCCCCCCATCCCCCTTTCCGGGAAAGGGGGTGACAGGGGTTCGCCGCTTCGCGGCTCCATGTCGTTGACTGCGCCATCCTTGGGACGGCCCGGCGGATGGCGCTCATGGAAGAATCAGAGCGAACCTTTGGTCGAAGGAATGGCGCCGGCGGCGCGCGGATCAGCCTCCACCGCCATGCGCAAGGCGCGGGCAAAGGCCTTGAACACGGTCTCGGCCTGGTGGTGGGAATTGTCGCCGCGCAGGGCGTCGATGTGCAGCGTCATCCCGGCATGATTGACCAGGCCCTGGAAGAACTCGCGCACCAGATCGACATCGAACTCGCCGATGGTCGCCCGCGTGAAGGGCACGTTGAAAACCAGGCCCGGTCGTCCGGACAGATCCACCACCACGCGCGACAAGGCCTCGTCAAGCGGCACGTAGGCATGCCCGTAGCGGCGCAGGCCCTTCTTGTCGCCGACGGCCTTGGCCAGGGCCTGGCCGATGGTGATGCCGACATCCTCAATGGTGTGATGCGCATCGATGTGCAGATCGCCCTTCGCCTCGACCGTCAAGTCGATCATGCCGTGGCGCGCGATCTGGTCCAGCATGTGGTCGAAAAAGCCGATGCCGGTGGCGAGTTTGGAGACACCGGTGCCATCGAGATCGAGGGCGACGCGGATTTTTGTTTCCAGGGTATTGCGGGTGATTTCGGCTTGCCGCATGGCGGTGATGATCAGGCAAAGGGTCGAGGGCTGCATGATACCATCGGCCTAGCAGCCTGCACGCCGCGTCCATACCTCAATCACCACTACCGAATTAGCCATTCCGCCTAGCCATGAGCCGCTTCTGGAGCGATGTCGTCAAGGGGCTCAAGCCCTACGTGCCGGGCGAGCAACCCAAGCTCGCCAACCTGGTGAAACTCAACACCAACGAGAACCCGTACGGCCCCTCGCCGCGCGCGCTCGAAGCGATCCGCGCGGCCACCGGGGAATCGCTGAAGCTCTATCCCGATCCGAACGCCGAGCAACTCAAGCTCGCCATCGCCAAATATCACGCCGTCGATTCAAGCAATGTCTTCGTCGGCAATGGCTCGGACGAAGTTCTGGCACATGTCTTTCTCGGCTTGCTGAAGCAGGCGCAGCCGATCCTGTTTCCCGATATCAGCTACAGCTTTTATCCGGTGTATTGCGGCCTGTACCAGATGGACTTCGAAACCATTCCGCTGGCCGGCGATTTCTCGATCCAGATCGGTGCCTATGCCAGGCCGAACGGCGGGATCGTTTTCCCCAATCCGAATGCGCCGACCGGCTGCCTGGTGCCCCTGGCTGACATCGAACGCCTGTTGCAATCGAACCGGGATTCGGTGGTGGTGATCGACGAAGCCTATGTCGATTTCGGCGGCGAGAGCGCGATTCCGCTGACCGTCAGCTACCCGAATCTGCTGGTGGTGCAGACCTTGTCCAAGTCGCGCTCCCTGGCCGGACTGCGGGTCGGCTTCGCCGTCGGCCACACCGACCTGATCGAGGCGCTGAACCGGGTCAAGGACAGCTTCAATTCCTACCCGCTGGACCGCCTGGCGATTGCCGGCGCGGTGGCAGCCTTTGAAGACCGCGAGTATTTCGACAAGACCTGTCAGGCCGTGATAGCCACGCGCGAGAAACTGATCGGCGACTTGAAAGCATTGGGTTTCGAAGTGCTGCCGTCGGCGGCCAACTTCATTTTCGCCCGCCATCCGCAACGCGATGCCCAGGAGTCGGCGCTGGCGCTACGCCAACGCAGCATCATCGTGCGCCACTTCAAGCTGCCGCGCATCGAACAGTTCCTGCGGATTACCGTCGGCACCGACGAGCAGTGCGCGGCGCTGATTGCTGCGCTGAAGGAAATCCTCAGTTCTTGATGCGCAGCTCCGCCGACTAGGGCTTTATGCGCAGCTCCGCCGACTAGGGCTTTATGCGCAGCTCCGCCGACTAGGGCTTTATGCGCAGCTCCGCTGCGCGGGCATGGGCGGTAAGGCCCTCGCCGTGCGCCAGCGTCGCCGCAATCGGCCCCAGGGTTTGCGCTCCGGCCGCTGAAACTTCGATCAGACTCGACCGCTTCTGGAAGTCATAGACGCCGAGCGGCGAGGAAAAGCGCGCGCTGCGCGAGGTGGGCAGGACGTGGTTGGGGCCGGCGCAGTAGTCGCCGAGCGACTCCGATGTGTAATGGCCGACGAAGATGGCGCCGGCATGGCGGATCTTTTCCACCAGTGCCGAAGGATCGCTGACCGCCAGCTCCAGGTGTTCCGGCGCGATCCGGTTGGCCAGCGCGCAAGCCTCGTCGAGATCGGCGACCTGAATCAATGCACCGCGGCCCTTGAGCGAGGCGGCAATCACTTCCCGGCGCGGCATGGTCGGCAGCAATCGTTCGATGCTGGCGGCAACCCGCGCGATGAATCCGGCATCGGGACTCAGCAGGATAGCCTGCGCCAGTTCGTCGTGCTCGGCCTGGGCGAACAGGTCGATCGCCACCCAGTCGGGATTGGCCGAAGCATCCGCAATGATCAGCACCTCCGACGGCCCTGCCACCATGTCGATGCCGACCGTGCCGAAAACGCGGCGCTTGGCTGCCGCAACATAGGCGTTGCCGGGGCCGACGATCTTGTCTACTTGCGGAATGGTCTGCGTGCCATAGGCCAACGCCGCCACTGCCTGCGCGCCGCCCAGCGTGAACACCCGGTCGACGCCGCAAAGGCAGGCGGCGGCCAGCACCAGCGCATTCTTCTCGCCGCGCGGCGTGGGCACCACCATGATCAGCTCATTGACGCCTGCCACCTTGGCCGGCAGCGCATTCATCAGCACCGAACTCGGATAGGCCGCCTTGCCGCCAGGCACGTAAAGGCCGACCCGGTCCAGTGCCGTGATCTTCTGCCCCAGGCGCGTGCCATCGGCTTCAGTGAAGCTCCACGATTCGAGCTTCTGCCGCTCGTGATAGGACGTGACCCGCTGCGCCGCGGCTTCGAGCGCGGACCGCTGGGCCGACGGAAGGCGATCGAGCGCCTGGCGCAACTGGCTGCGCGGCAGTTCGAGTTCGGCCATGGTGGCGACATCGAGCTGGTCGAAGCGCCGCGTGTACTCGAGTACCGCCGCATCGCCTTCGCTGCGCACGCGTTTGAGGATTTCGGCGACGGTCTGCTCGATGGCATCGTCGGTCGAATGATCGAAATGCAGCAGTTCGTCGAGCGTCGCGGCAAAGCCGGAGTCGGCGCTGGTGAGACGGCGGATCATTTGATCGCGCTCTCGATGGCGGCAATAACGGGCTGCAGCAGTTCCCGCTTCACCTTGAGCGCCGCCTGATTCACCACGAGGCGCGAGGAGATGGCCATGATCTGCTCGACCTCGACCAGATTGTTGGCCTTCAGCGTGGCGCCGCTGGACACCAGGTCGACGATCGCCTCAGCCAAGCCAGCCAGCGGCGCCAGTTCCATCGAGCCATAGAGCTTGATCAGATCGACATGCACGCCTTTGGCGGCAAAATGCTCGCGCGCGACGGCAATGTATTTGGTCGCGATACGCAGGCGCGCGCCGCGGCGGACGGCCGCCGCGTAATCGAAGCCGACCGGTGCCGCGACGCACATGCGGCATTTGGCGATGTTGAGATCCAGCGGCTGGTACAGCCCGACCCCGCCATGCTCCAGCAGCACGTCCTTGCCGGCGATGCCGAGATCGGCCGCGCCGTATTGCACATAGGTCGGCACGTCCGAGGCGCGCACGATGACCACCCGCACGTCATCGCGATTGGTGCCGATGATCAGCTTGCGCGACTTCTCCGGATCCTCGGCCGGCACGATGCCCGCCGCCGCCAGCAATGGCAGGGTTTCCTCGAAGATGCGGCCCTTGGACAGGGCGATGGTTATTCCGCTCATGCGGCTATTTTACCCGGCGAATGTTGGCACCCAAAGCGGCCAGTTTCTGCTCCAGCCCTTCGTAGCCCCGGTCCAGATGATAGATGCGTTCGATCAGCGTTTCGCCCTGCGCCACCAGACCGGCGATGACCAGGCTGGCCGAGGCGCGCAGGTCGGTAGCCATCACCGTGGCGCCGTCGAGCTTGGCCACGCCTTTTACAAACGCCGTGTTGCCGTCGATCTTGATGTCGGCGCCAAGACGGATCAGTTCCACGGCGTGCATGAAGCGGTTCTCGAATATCGTTTCGCGCATCACGGCGGTGCCGTCGGCCACCGCGTTGATGGCCATGAACTGGGCCTGCATGTCGGTCGGGAACGCCGGATAGGGCGCGGTGCGGATGCTTACCGCGGTCAGGCGCCGCGGCGCCTTGAGGCGGATCGCGTCGCGCTCGGCAACGATCTCGCAGCCGGTATCCATCAGCTTGTCGATCACGGCATCCAGCGAGGTGGCCGAGGCGCCCGTCAGGCGGATCTCGCCGCCTGTCGCGGCGGCAGCGCACAGATAGGTGCCGGTCTCGATCCGGTCCGGCATGATGCGATGCGTCGCCCCATGCAGGGCATCAACGCCCTGGATGCGGATCACGTCGCCGCCGGCACCCGAGATGCGCGCGCCCATGGCGACCAGGCAGTTGGCGAGATCCACCACTTCCGGTTCGCGCGCGGCGTTCTCGATCACGGTTTCGCCCTGCGCCAGGCAGGCCGCCATCATCAGGTTCTCGGTGCCGGTCACGGTGACCATGTCGGTGAACAGGCGCGCACCTTTCAGTCGCGTCGCGCAGGCATGGACATAGCCGTGCTCGACACTGATTTCGGCACCCATCGCCGTCAGGCCCTTGATGTGCTGATCCACCGGCCGCGCACCGATCGCGCAGCCGCCCGGCAGCGACACCTTGGCTTCGCCCGTGCGCGCGACCAGCGGCCCCAGCACCAGGATCGAGGCACGCATGGTTTTCACCATTTCGTAGGGCGCCACGGCGTTGTCCAGACCCGAGGCGTCCAGCGTCACCGTATCGCCAGCGCCGACTTTTGAGGTATCGCGCGATACCTTGACGCCCATCTGTTCCAGCAGCTTCAGCATGGTGCCGATGTCGTTCAGGTGCGGCACGTTGGTGAAGGTCACCGGCTCCCTGGTCAGCAGCGCCGCGCACAGCAGCGGCAAGGCGGCATTCTTCGCGCCGGAAATCGCCACTTCACCCGAGAGCGGAATGCCTCCCGCGATCAGCAGCTTATCCATTGGCTTTCCATTCCTCCGGGGTCAGGGTCTGCATCGACAGCGCGTGCAGTTCGCCGGAGTCGAAGCGCGCCTTCAGAATCGCGTTGATGCGCTGCTGGCGCTTGACGCGGTTGAGGCCGGCGAACTCGCCGCTGACGATGACGGCGGCAAAATGGTGGCCGTCACCCTCGACGGAGAGGTGCTCGCAAGGCAGGCCGGCGGCGATCCAGGTTTCGATTTGTTTGGGGTCTAGCATGGTGTGACTCCTCAGGCGCGCAGCTTGTAGCCGCGCTTCAGCAGATTCAGGGTAAATATGGTCAGCAGAGCAAGACAGCTGCCGACCACGGCCAGGCTCAGCCACGGCGAGGCATCGGAGACACCGAAGAAGCCATGGCGAAAGCCGTCGATCATGTAGAAAACCGGATTCCAGTGCGACACCTGCTGCCAGAACGGTGGCAAGGAATTGACGGAGTAAAACACACCGGACAAAAAGGTGAGCGGCATGATCAGGAAATTCTGGAAGGCGGCGAGCTGGTCGAACTTGTCGGCCCAGATGCCGGCGATCACGCCGAGGCTGCCCAGGATAGCCCCGCCCATCAGGGCAAAGACGAGTATCCACACCGGTTCGGCAAACGTCAGCGGCGCAAACCAGAAGGTGGCCAGCAAGACGCCGGTTCCCACCACCAGGCCGCGTACCACCGAGGCCAGGACATAGGCAAGGAAGAATTCAAGATAGGAAATCGGCGGCAACAGGACGAAAACGATATTGCCCGTGACCTTGGACTGGATCAGCGACGATGAGGAATTGGCAAACGCGTTCTGCAGCACCGACATCATGATCAGGCCCGGGATCAGGAATGCCGTGTAGGCGACGCCATGCACCTTCACATGCCCTTCCAGGACATGGGAGAAGATCAGCAGGTAAAGCAGCGCGGTGAGTACCGGCGCGCCGACGGTCTGCGAGGCGACTTTCCAGAACCGCAGCACTTCCTTGTAGAACAGGGTTGAAAAGCCGTACCCCATCTCAGCTCACCTGCCCCTCGCGCTGCCCCTGCATGACGCGGACGAAGACGCCTTCGAGATCCGGCTTGCCGATTTCGAGGTCATCTATCCTGCAGCCCGCCGCGCGTATTTGCGCCAGCATCGGCTCGACCTGGTCGAACGCATCGAAGGGCAAGGACCACCAGCCGCCGCTTTGTGCCGCGTCGCGAGTCAGTTCGGCCGGCATCACACCATCCGTGCGCAAGCGCAGGCAATGCGTGGAAAAGCGGCGCAGCAGCCTGGCCGTGGTATCCAGGGCCACAACGCGCCCCGCCTGCAGCATGGCGATGCGAGTGCACAGGTTCTCGGCTTCTTCGAGATAGTGCGTCGTCAGGACAATGGTATGACCCGCTTCATTCAGCCGCCGAATGAATTGCCACAAGGTCTGGCGCAGCTCGACGTCGACCCCGGCAGTCGGCTCGTCGAGCACGATCACCGGCGGACGATGCACCAGGGCCTGGGCGACCAGCACGCGGCGTTTCATGCCGCCGGACAGCATGCGCATGTTGGCGTTGGCCTTGGAGGTCAGGCCCAGGTTTTCGAGAATCTCGTCTATCCAAGCATCGTTGTCGCCAATGCCGAAGTAGCCGGACTGGATCTTCAGCGACTCGCGCACCGTGAAAAACGGATCGAACACCAGTTCCTGGGGGACGACGCCCAATTGGCGCCGCGCCGCGCGATA
The DNA here is from genome assembly GCA_022842325.1 of Sulfuritalea sp. Classification (GTDB taxonomy): domain Bacteria; phylum Pseudomonadota; class Gammaproteobacteria; order Burkholderiales; family Rhodocyclaceae; genus Sulfuritalea. The sequence goes on from JALHPU010000023.1 coordinate 40,310, forward strand.
GTCGGACTGAACATCGTGGCCCATCACGCTGAGGCTGCCGCTATCGGCGCGAACCAGCCCGGCCAGGGCCGAAATCAGCGTTGTCTTGCCGGCTCCATTGGGGCCCAGCAGGCCGAAGAACTCGCCCGGCTGAATTTCCAGATCGACCCGATCCAGCGCCTGGGTGCTACCAAAGCATTTGGAGACCTGCTGAATGCGGATCGCAGCGGACATGACACCAACCTCGGGACTGCTGCTTCAGTGCTGCGGGAGCAGATCGGCAACGCCGTACACTTCGGCGAGACTCAGCAGATTCTGTGGCGGATTCAGCAGGCGCAAGGATTTGCCGGCGGCTTTGGCGGCTCGCATCCAGCCAAAGACCACGGCGAGGCAGGACGAATCCATCTCGGTCACGGCGGCAAGATCGAAGCTGCTGGCACTGGACGCGATCGCCGCTTCGCCTTCGGCGAGCAGTTCCTTGGCGCCCGCCATGGTCATCGGGCCGGACACTGCGACGCAATCGCCAGAAATTTGGATCATGGTCTGCCGTCGGGCCGCCCCAAGGCAGACCCTTCAGAATCCTGCGAGCGATGCGAGCCGAAGTCACCCCTTTTAGTTTCGGCCGCTGCGCTTAACGCCGATACTGCCGGCGTTAGCCTGCACTGAAACTGCCGTTCCCCGGAAAAGGGGCGGGGGGAAAAGTCGTTCATTTCTTTACCGAAGTCGCCTCGCCGGACTTGTTCTTGGCTTGCAGCGACTTGATCAGGCCGTCGATACCGCTCTTGCGTACCTCGGTGGCGAAGGAATCGCGGTAAGTGGTCACGAGGCTGATGCCGCCGACTTCGATATCGTAGACTTTCCAGGCAGTGCCCGATTTTTCGAGGAAGTAATCGAGCTCGATGTTCTTGCCTGCGCCGGACTGCTTGATTTCCGTGCGAACGCGGACGTCGGTCTCGCCGGCCTTGAGCGAGAAGGGTTTGTAATTGATGGTCTGATCCTTGTATTCGGTCAGCGCCTTGGAGTAGGTGCGCACCAGCAGCAGGTGGAACTCATCGGTCAAAATCTTTTGCTGTGCCGGACTGGCCTGCCTCCAGTCGCGCGCCAGCGCCAATTGGGTCATGCGGGTGAAGTTGAAGTGCGGCAGCACCTTGGCTTCCACCAGGTCGATGGCTTTCTTGGTGTTGCCGGATTGAATGTCCTTGTCCTTGCGGACAATATCCAGCACCTCGCTGGAGACGGTTTTGATCAGGGCGTCGGGGGCGACTTCCTGGGCCATTGCCGTAATGGCGATCAGCAGACCGCTGAACAATGCAAACAGGGATTTCATTTGGATTTCCTGAGATTTCGTTGGCCGGAGCAATGCACCCCGGAGTAGATCACTGTTTCGATTCAGCCGGATCCGTACGGGCAGCCAGCATGGCGGGCGCAGATTGCGCCGATGCAGCCTCGGCCACAGGCTCTGGGGCGGCTTCTGCCAGCAGCGGACGGTCCTCCTGTCCGGCATTGGCCTCGACCTCGCGCGGCGGGTTGCCATCGTGAATCAGATTGCGACGGCGCTGCAGATAGGCATCTCGCATATAGGAATACTTGTCCAGCGCCGCTTCCTCGACCACCTTGTCGGCCGGCAGCAGATTGGCGCGGTCATTCACCACGCGCAACACCAGTGCCGCATCGCGGACTCGTGCCGGCTCGTGATTCGCCACCGGATCGGCTGCGACATCAAGCACCAGTCCCACCGTGTCGCGCACATTGCGCGGACCGAAGAACGGAACCACCACATAGGCCCCGTTGCCGACACCCCAGCGACCGAAGGTCTGGCCGAAGTCCTCGTCGTGCTTTTCCAGGCCGGCTTCAGACGCGACGTCGAGCACGCCGAGCAAACCGATCGTGGTATTGATCACGACCCGGCCCAGATCGCTGAACGCCTCCGGCACCTTGCCCTGCAGCAGGTTATTCACCCCGATGAAGAGGTCGTCGATATTGCCGAAGAAATTCGTCACCCCGGTCCTGATGGGGGTCGGCAGCACGGCTTCATAACCGGTCGCTACCGGCTTGAGGATGGCGGTATCCAGGCCTTCGTTGAAGGCGAACATCGCGCGATTGAAGCCTTCGATCGGATCCTTCGGGTTTCCCGAACTTGCGCATCCGGTCAGCAGGCCGACGACAAGGACGGTCGCAGTGATGGATTTAAGCCGGGCCGGCAGCGTTGTCTTCATTCTCTTAAGCACCTGTTAACTACTTTTTATCGCCATCCTCGGCGGCTTTGTTGAACATGAACTGGCTGATCAGTTTCTCGAGCACCACTGCCGACTGCGTTTTCTTGATCATGTCACCCGCCTTCAGCATTGCGGTATCGCCGCCCACTTCAAAGCCGATGTACTGCTCTCCGAGCAAGCCCGAGGTATTGATCGTCGCGAAGGTATCGCGCGGAAACTTGTAGCGGGAATCGACATCAATCGTCACCACGGCCTGATAAGCCTCCGGATCGAAACTGATTTCCGTCACACGGCCGACCACTACTCCCGCGCTTTTGACCGCCCCGCGCACCTTCAGGCCACCGATGTTATCAAATTTGGCGTGAATTGCATAAGTATCGCCACTGCTGGACGATGCCATGTTGCCCACCTTCAAGGCAAGGAACAGCAGCGCCCCCAATCCGACGGCAACGAAAAACCCGACCCAAAGGTCCAATGTAGTACGGCTCATGTCATGTCCCTGTAAACATGAAGGCGGTGAGAATGAAGTCTGCTGCCAGAATGGCCAGCGACGATGTTACAACGGTACGGGTGGTCGCCCCGGAAACGCCTTCGGCGGTTGGCTCGGCATCGTAGCCCTCGAACACTGCGACCCAACTGACGATGATGCCAAAGACGAAACTCTTGATCACGCCATTGAGGATGTCTTCGCGGAAATCCACCGAGGCCTGCATCTGCGACCAGAACGAACCCTCGTCGACGCCGATCAGCTGCACGCCGACCAGATAGCCGCCGAAAATGCCCATCGCCGAAAACAGCGCCGCCAGCAGCGGCATCGAAATCACTCCGCCCCAGAAGCGCGGCGCCACGACGCGGGCAATCGGATCGACCGCCATCATTTCCATCGCGGACAGTTGTTCGGTAGCCTTCATCATGCCGATTTCGGCCGTAATCGCCGAGCCGGCCCGACTGGCGAACAACAGCGCCGCAACCACCGGCCCCAGTTCGCGCACCAGCGACAGTGAGACCAGAACGCCGAGCGCCTCGGTTGAACCGTAGCGTTGCAGCGTGTCGTAACCCTGCAAGCCGAGCACCATGCCGACGAACATGCCCGAGACCAGAATGATGATCATGCTGAGCACGCCGGTAAAGTAGATTTCCCTGATCGTCAGGTGCAGGCGGCGCAACGATGTGCCCGAATGCAGAAGTATCGCCAGGAAGAAACGGCTGGCATAGCCAAGCCGCCAGATGCGTGAGGTGACCTGCTGCCCCAGGCTGCGCAGGGCGCGCGCCAGACCGTTATCCACGACGCACCGCCCTTTCCATCAGTTGTTCGCCGTAGGGTCGGGAGGGGTACTGGAACGGCACCGGGCCATCGGCCTCGCCCCAGACGAACTGGTGCACATAGGGCACCGTGGAGCGTTTGATCTCCTCGGCCGTACCCTCGGCGACGATCTTGCCTGCGGAAACGAAGTAAACGTAGTCGACGATTTTCAATGACTCCTGTACATCATGCGTCACCACAATGGAACTGGCGCCCAGGACGTCGTTCAGCCTGCGAATCAGCTCACCGACAATGGACAGCGAAATCGGGTCGAGCCCGGCGAAAGGCTCGTCGTACATGATCAGCATCGGATCGAGCGCAACCGCGCGGGCCAATGCGACCCGGCGCGCCATGCCGCCGGAGAGTTCGGCCGGCATCAGCTTGTGGGCCCCGCGCAGGCCGACGGCATGCAACTTCATCAGCACCAGGTCGCGAATCAGGCCTTCGGACAAGTCAGTGTGTTCGCGCATCTGAAAGGCAATGTTGTCGTACACCGACATGTCGGTAAACAAGGCGCCAAACTGGAACAGCATCCCCATGCGACGGCGCAGTCCATACAAACCCGCGGCATCGAGTTCATGCACCACCTGGCCATTGACCCTGACTTCGCCCGAGCTTGGGCGCAACTGGCCGCCGATCAGGCGCAGGGTAGTGGTCTTGCCGCAGCCCGAACTGCCCATCACGGCCACCACCTTGCCGCGCGGAATCTTCATGTTGATTCCGGTAAGTATCGGCCGGTTGTCGTACTGAAAGTTCAGATCGCGGATTTCGACAAGGTATTCCGGGGACATTGTTGACGCGGGAAAACCCGGCTGAATTCGCAGCCGGCGATTCTAGCAGAATAGGGTTCGGCGGCGGCCGGCAGCAATCAGCGAAGAACGGGGTAAACGCCTTCCACAACGCGAAATGTTTCCCGCCGGAATCCGCTAGTATGAATAGATCAACTTGGCCTCACATCACCTTTGACCACGCCCAACAGCAAAACCGAGCTGCTGATTGTCGACGATGACCCGCTGATCGCCGACTCGCTGGGCTATTTCCTGGGCCGGGACTATGCCGTGAGCACGGCTTCCACGCGCGCCGAGGCAGTCGTACTGTTGCGCGACCGGAAGCATGCGCCGGCGCTGGCGCTGATCGACCTGGGCCTGCCGCCGACGCCCCACCGCCCGGATGAAGGCTTTGCCCTGATTGCGGACATCCTGGCGCATGCACCAGACACCCGCATCGTGGTTCTTTCCGGCCAGAGCGACGAACTCAATGCGCGTCACGCGCGCGCGCTGGGAGCAACGGAATTCGTCGCCAAGCCGGCTGATCCGGAATATTTGCGCAACCTCATTCGCCGAGTGTTGTCTTTTAGAGACACTCCTGCGGAAATAGATGACGGCCTGATCGGGGTCAGCGCGCCACTGCAAAAATTGCGCGCGCAACTGCGGCAGTTCGCCAACTCGCCATTCCCGGTGCTTATCGAAGGCGAGTCGGGCAGCGGCAAGGAACTTGCCGCGATCGCCCTGCATCGTCTTTCGGAGCGCGCCGGAAAGCCCTATCTGGCGCTCAACTGTGCCGCGATTTCGCCCAGCCTGGTCGAGGCCACGCTATTTGGTCACGCCAAGGGCGCATTTACCGGCGCCAGCGGTCCGCGCGCCGGATATTTCGAGGATGCTTCCGACGGCACCCTGTTTCTCGACGAAATCGGCGAGCTTCCCCTCGAAACGCAACCAAAGCTGCTGCGCGTCCTCGAAAACGGCGAATTCCAGCGGATTGGCGAGACGCAGGCGCGACGCTCGTCCGCGCGCATCGTTGCCGCGACCAATCGCGACCTGAAGAAGGAAGTCCGCGAAGGGCGCTTTCGCGCCGACCTCTACCACCGGCTGTCGGTATTCACCGTTGCCATCCCGCCGCTGCGCGATCTTGGCGACGACCGCATGGTATTGCTCGAGCATTTCCGCGCCGTGTATGCCGCGCAGGCTGACTTGCGGCCGTTCCGGCTCGACGACGAGGCCGTGCAGCGGTTCCTCGCCTACCCCTTTCCGGGCAACGTGCGTGAACTGCGCAACATTGCCATCCGGCTGACGACCAAGTTCGCCGACAAGACCGTCGATGTCCCCGATCTTGAGGCCGAACTCGATCTCGGCAACGCGATGGCGCCAGTCGGCGTTCTGCCAGCGCCGACTCTCGCCAGCCGGGCGGAATTGGTGGCGATTGCCCTGGGCGATATACAAAGCCGAAACGATTTCAACCTCGATGCCACGCTGCACCTGTGGGAAGCCGCCTACATCGAAGCCGCACAGCAGCTCGCGCACGACAACATGAGTCAGGCCGCCCGATTGCTCGGCGTCAATCGCACCACGCTCTACAATCGCATCGAGACGCTGGCTCGCGAAATGCAGCGCAGTGACTATTCGGATAAGGCTAATGCCCGTGTCAGCGGACGTTATGCCGTAACCAAGACGAAGTTACAGTAAAGGCCAATGCTGGCTTCATCGGCGTCAAGCGCAGCGGCGGCAACTAGAATCGCGGCGATGGCTGAGGCCGGCCTTGGCGGCGTTGATCGCAGTGACCTTGACTAACAGCGCGCCACCCCGCAACCGACAAACGGATTGACTGACCGACAAAATGTACCTGGACCACTTCGGACTCAACGAACCGCCCTTCCGCATCACGCCCCATACCGACTTTTTTTTCGACGGGGCCAATCGCGGTGCGACGCTCGATGCCCTGATCTATGCCATCACCCATGACGAGGGCATCGTAAAGGTCAGCGGCGAAGTCGGCAGCGGCAAGACCATGCTCTGCCGGGTCCTGATGGAGCGCCTGCCGGACCACGTCACGATCATCTACCTGGCGAATCCATCCCTCTCGCGCGACGATATTCTTTACGCCATTGCCGACGAACTGCGCCTCAATGTACCCGACAATGCGCGTTCGTCGGTGGTCATGCGCGCCTTGCAGGACCACCTGATCCAGTCCTTCGGCGAGGGCCGGCAGGTGGTGGTATTGATCGACGAAGCGCACGCCATGCCGGTGGAAACTCTTGAGGAAATTCGCCTGCTGTCGAATCTCGAGTCCAACCGCAGCAAACTTCTCCAGCTGGTGTTGTTCGGCCAGCCCGAACTGAACGACATTCTGGCCCGTCCCGACATGCGGCAGTTGAAGGAGCGCATCACCCACAACTTCGGCCTCGAGCCGCTGGTGCGCGAGGACATTACCCAGTATCTGGATTTCCGCATGCGCGCCGCCGGCTACCGCGGACCCAGCGTGTTTTCCGCGGCGGCGCTCAAGATGATCGCGCAAAGCTCGCTCGGGCTTACCCGTCGCATCAACATCCTCGCCGACAAGGCCCTGCTTGCGGCCTTCTCCTCGGGAAGCCACCTGATAGGCCCGAAGGAAATCAACGCGGCGATCAGCGACTGCGAGTTCAGCGAAGCCGCCTATGGCGGCCGGGCAGCGCGCAAGGCGCCGGTGCTATGGATTGCTGCCGCAGGCCTCATGGGCGCTTTGGTGGTATTCGTCTGGATGACGCTGTCGCGCAACGCATCCGACAGCCAGACGACATCCCCGGTGCCCGTCGCGACGCTACCCGGCGCGGTCGGTGCGGCCCCCGCCAGCCCGCCTGGCGCGGCAGCGGCCCCACCAGCCGACGTCCCTGCAGCTTCTGCCGCAACCGCCCCACCTGGCAACGCTCCTGCGTCAGCTGGCCCAATCGCCGCACCGGACTCGCCGCCGCTGGCGACCGCCCCGTCCGGAATGCCGACTGCCGCTGCGGCACCCCTCCCAGCCAGCGCCCCGGTGCCGCCCAGCGCAGCCAAGACGGAGTCCCACGTCGCCACGCCGCCAATGCCGCCACTCAAACCCAAGCTTGGCCGCCTGACGCTCGAGCGGCTCGAATCAGGCCGCCTCTGGCTGGAACAAGCACCGAATGATCGCTGGTTCGTGCAGATTTTCGACACCGACGCCAGCCGTCATGCCGATGTCGAGGCCTTGTTGCGCAGTTTGTCCGCAAAGAATATCGATCTGGCAGGGATTCATGCCTATTACTCGGAACTCAGCGGCAGACCCCGCTACGGCGTAATCTATGGCGACTTTGCAACAAGAAATGCAAGCGCCGCCGCAATCCGCGATCTGCCCAAACCGCTGCGCGCCAACCAGCCCTATCCGCGCCAAGTTGTAAAGCTGCGCTAGTTCGATTTGACAACAGCAAGCCATGCCCAAGCCTAGCTAATCAAATCATCGACTTGCGCCGTAAACATAATGTGTTATGCTAAATCTTATCCGCCCAACTGCCCGGGGATTCGTTTGCGCCCACTCGTGATTTCACCGCTCCCTGTTGCGCTGGCTGCCAGCCTGATGTTAGCGGCATGTAGCGGCATTCAGCCGCAACCACCGTCGGCAGGACATATCCGCGCCGAAGCGCTGGTCGCGCCGAATACCGATATTCCGGCACCGGTCGCCGCTACGGTGATGCTGGCCCGGCCCAAGGCTGCCGCGAAAACCGAGGCCTACTCGGTTTCGGTGCGCAACATTCCGGTGCAGGATCTCCTGTTCGCCCTGGCGCGCGACGCCAAGTTGAATGTCGATGTCCATCCCGGAATCATCGGCATCGTCACCATCAACGCCATCGACCAGACCCTGCAGCAAATCCTGACTCGCATCTCGAAACAGGTCGATATGCGCTGGGAACTCGACGGCCCCAACCTGCTGGTGATGCCTGACAGCCCGTTCCTGCGCAACTACAAGGTCGATTACGTCAACATGTCACGCGACGTGAGCGGCACGGTCGCAATCAACACCCAGATCGCATCGACCAGCACCAGCGCCACCGGTGGCGCGACGGCGAGTGGTGGCGGAAACAATTCGAGTACCTCCGTAACCAGTACCGCCAAGAACAACTTCTGGCAATCGCTGGAAAAAAATCTGAAGGACATCCTGCGCGAGAGCGACAAGATCCTGCCCGAAGGATCCAGTGAAACCGTCATCGAGCGCTCCGACCAGCAAGCCACCACCGGTACCGGCGCCCAGAGCGGACAAGCTGCGGGCCGCTCAGGCAACCAGACCCAGGGTATCGCCGGCAGCCCCAATCCAGCCAGCCTGCAACAACAAGGCACCACGGTCGTCAAGCGCACCACCTTCCGCGAGGCCGCTTCGATCATCGTGAATCCGGAAGGCGGAGTGATAGTTGTTCGCGCCACATCAAGGCAGCATGAAAAGGTACAGGAGTATCTGGATCTGGTGCTGACCAGCGCACGCCGCCAGGTAATGATTGAAGCCACCATTGCCGAGGTCAGCCTGAGCGACCAGTACCAGCAAGGTATCAATTGGGGGGCATTGAAGCTTTGGCCCAATAGCGCCGTCAGTTTTGTTCAGAACCAGACTTTCGGAGGAAACATTACCACTGGCGTTATTAACGCAACAAGTCTTACCGCGCTGGTAAATGCGGCGGCAGCTGCGGCCACTTCAGCGCCTGCCGGTGCCGGAAGTCTCGCGTTCGGAAAACAGATTTCGAACACAAGCGGATTGGCAGGCATAGCAACTCTGCTTGAGACCTTCGGCAAGGTCAGGGTGCTCTCCAGTCCGAAAATCAGCGTACTCAACAACCAGACAGCAATGCTCAAGGTGGTCGATAACGTGGTCTACTTCCTGATCAAGAACGATTCGACGACGACGACGACCGGGACCACGAATAATTTCACATCCACCCCACAATCCGTATCGGTCGGTCTGGTCATGAGCGTGACGCCACAAATCAGCGAAACCGGCAACATCCTGCTCAACGTACGTCCGACAATTTCCAGCCTCAGGGGCGCCGGAAAAACCGACCCAACCCCGGGGCTCGCCGTCCCGAACGTGGTTCCAGAAATTCAAACTCGGGAAATGGAATCCATGCTTCGCTTGTCTGACGGAGAAATAGCCGTGATGGGCGGCCTCATGGAAGACCGCGTCAATTACACGACGAGCCAAATACCTGGACTTGGCGATATTCCTGTCGTAGGAAACATCTTCCGCAACCGCAACGACACCAGCACCAAGATCGAACTGGTCATCTTCCTCAAGCCGACCGTCATCCGGGATCCGAGCATCGATGGCGACTATCGCAGCTTCCGCAGCCAGTTGCCGAACAGGGATTTCTTCGCCACCACCCCTGGCCGGGATCAAAGGCAAACAGAAATGCCGGGAGCAAGCTCCAAATGAGTCTGCTGATGGACGCCCTCAAGAAGGCGGAAATGGCGAAACGCCAGGGACACGGCGGGGAAGCTGAAGGTTCGCGGGCTGAGGAGGGCGCAGGCGGCTTGAGCCTGGAACCGATTTCCGACCCGAACTCCAGCGAGTCAACAATGAGCTTGCCCGGCGCCGAGAAGGCGCCATCCGCAGCGGATCTGCCGCCGCCACTGGCCGCGCACCTCGAAGAACTCGACGCACGCTTCCTTGCCGAGGCCGCACAAGCAGCATCGGCAAGAAAGCCGTCGCCGGCGCTGCTGCCCATGGCGGAAATGCCCACCGCACAACCGGCTGCAGATATCCCGCCGAGTACGCTCACCGCAGGGGAATCGCGTCGCGCATCACCCGACCAGGCGTCCCCGCCCGGCAAGGCAGCGGTACAAAACCTGTTCGCGGCCAAGCAGCCCGAAAAACCACCGGCGCGCAAGGCCTTTGCGATTGCGGTAGGCGCAATAACCGTCCTTTCCGTCTGCGGCATCGGCGGATACTTCTGGTGGCAGCTGCAGCCCAAGTCGCCCCCCCTTGCCAGCAGAGGGCCGCTGCCACCTCAGGCATCGATCGCTGCGCCACCTCCCGCCGTGGCGCCGGCGCCGACTCCTGCGGTCCCGCCATCCACAGCCGCCGCCGTCGCGCCCATTGCCGGCACCCCGAGTCCCGGCCGTCGATCAACCGCCGCAGCAGCGGGTGAGGATGACGAGACCGCGGCAATCGCACCCCGTGCGTCCCCCGTCCGTCGGGCAGATGCCAGGCCCAGTCCGCCCATCGAATCCGACAGCCCGGTGCGCGTCAGCCGGGCACCATTGACCATCAATCCTGCCCTGCTGCGAGGATTCGATGCGTTCAATCGCGGCGACTTTGCGCTGGCCCAGGTCGAGTATGAACGCGCACAGAAATCCGATCCGCGCAACACCGATGCCCTGCATGGCCTGGCAGCGATTGCCGTGCGCCAGGGCCGCAATGACCAGGCCGACGTGCTCTATCGACGAATCGTCGATGCCGATCCGCAGGATGCGGTGGCCATGGCGGCTCTGATCAACAGTCGTGGCCAGATCGATCCGAACGCCGCCGAAAGTCGCCTGAAGTCACTCGCGGCCGCACAACCCGAGCTCGCCGCACCGCATTTTTCCTTGGGCAATCTCTATGCCCGTCACGGCCGCTGGAGCGAAGCCCAGCAGGCCTACTTCCGCGCCTACGGCGCCGAGCCCGACAATCCCGACATCCTCTACAACCTCGCAATCAGCCTCGAGCATCTGCGCCAGAACAAGCTGGCCGCGCAGTACTACAGCCAGGCCATTGCCGCCGCACAGGGCCGTCCGGCCGGATTCGACAAGGTCCAGGCCACGGCAAGACTGCAATCGCTGCAGCCCTGACGCCACCCGGCGCGGCACCACTCGGCCGCATCGCCGCGGGAGACGGTCAGAGGACTTGCCCTAGCGAGCAGATGCGGGATAATGATGCTCGTATGAATTCACCCGCCCCCCGCCGACCCATTGGCCAGATTCTGATCGCGCAAGGCGTGATCAGCGAAGATCAGCTGCGGATCGCACTGCTGGAGCAGATGAAATCCAACCAGCCGGTCGGCAAGCTGCTGGTGTCTCTGGGTTTCGTCTCCGAAGCCACGCTGCGCGACGCGCTCGGTGAATCGCTTGGGCACAAGTCGGTCGACCTCGCCAAATCCATCATCGATCCGGATGCCTTGCGCATGGTCCCGCGCGACCTGGCGAAGCGGCATCTGTTCCTCGCGCTCAGCTATTCGCAGCGCGAGCAGAAGCTCAAGATCGCCATGGCCGACCCGAATGACATCGTCGCCCTGGACAAGCTGCGGACGCTGATTCATCCGGAACTGCTGATCGAAACCCTGATCGCGGGCGAATCGGAAATTGCCCGCGCCATCGACCAGTATTACGGCCACGAGCTGTCGATCGACGGCATCCTGCATGAAATCGAAACCGGCGAGATCGACTACCGCAGCCTGTCCGCCTCGCTCGACGAGTACAGCCAGCCGGTGGTGCGCCTGGTGGATGCCTTGCTCACCGACGCCGTCAAGCATGACGCATCCGACGTGCACTTCGAGCCGGAAGCCAGCTTCCTGCGCATCCGCTACCGGATCGACGGCATCCTGCGCCAGATCCGCGCCCTGCACAAAACCTACTGGGCGGCGATGGCGGTGCGCATCAAGGTGATCAGCGGCATGAACATCGCCGAAACCCGTGCGCCGCAGGACGGCCGCATTTCGATCAACATCAGCGGCCGCGCGGTGGATTTCCGCGTCGCGTCGCAACCCACGATCCACGGCGAGAACATCGTGCTGCGCATCCTCGACCGGCAAAAGGGCATCGTCCCGCTGGACAAGCTGGGCCTCGACGACCAGCAGATGAGCCTGATGAAACTGATGGTGGCAAGGCCGGAGGGCATCATCCTGGTGACCGGCCCCACCGGCAGCGGCAAAACCACCACGCTCTACTCGGTACTCAACCACATCAACGAAGAGGGCGTGAACATCATGACCCTCGAAGATCCGGTCGAGTACCCGATGGCGATGATCCGCCAGACCTCGGTGGCCGAATCGGCCAAGCTGGATTTTGCCAACGGCATCCGCTCCATGATGCGCCAGGACCCGGACATCATCCTGGTCGGCGAAATCCGCGACGCGGATACCGCCGAAATGGCCTTCCGTGCCGCGATGACCGGCCACCAGGTGTACTCGACCCTGCACACCAACTCGGCACTGGGCGCCATTCCACGCCTGCTCGACATCGGCGTGCTGCCCGACATCATGGCCGGCAACATCATCGGCATCGTCGCCCAGCGCCTGGTGCGCCGCCTGTGCACCCATTGCCGCAAGCCCTATCCTGCCGAATCGCATGAATGCAAGCTGATCGGCGTAGCCAGCGGCCAGCCGGCCCCCATCATCTACCGCGCCGCGGGCTGCGACCACTGCGAATACCAGGGCTATCGCGGCCGCCTGGCGATCATGGAAATGCTGCGCCTCGACCATGACCTCGACGACCTCATCGGTCGCCGCGCTCCCTTGCGCGAGATTCGCCAAGCGGCGCTCGGCAAGGGTTTCCGTACCCTGGCGGACGATGGTCTGCGGCGCGTGCGTGACGGCTCCACCTCGATCGAAGAAGTCGGTCGCGTCATCGACCTGACGGAGCGCATGTGACTTCACCGCACCACGCACACAGACCCGACTGAACATGGCGCTTTATGCCTACAAGGCCATGAACATCCAGGGCAGAATGGTGTTGGGCCGACTCGAGGCGATCAACCTGATCGATCTCGAAATGCGTCTCAAGCGCATGGATCTCGACTTCATCAACGGCGACCCGGTAAGGCAGGGCGGGCTGATGAGTCGCGGCAGGATCAGCCGCCCCGAACTGATCAACTTCTGTTTTCACCTCGAACAACTCGCGCGTGCCGGCGTCTCGCTGATCGAAAGCCTCACCGACCTGCGCGACACGCTCGAAAACCCGCGCTTCCGCGAAATCATTGCCGGCATGATCGAAAGTATCGAGGGCGGCAAGACGCTGTCGCAGGCGCTGGCCGAACATCCACAGACCTTCGACGAAGTGATGGTCAGCCTGATTCGTGCCGGCGAAGAAACCGGCGCCCTGCCGCAGGTGCTCAACAACCTTCTCGAATCGCTGAAATGGCAGGACGAACTCGCGGCCCACACCAAGAAGCTGATAATGTATCCGGCCTTCCTCGGCACCGTGGTGGTCGCCATCACGCTGTTCATGATGATCTACCTGGTACCCAAGATGGCCGGCTTCATCCGCAACATGGGCCAGGAAATGCCGACGCAGACCAGGATCCTGATCGCGACCTCCGAATTCTTCGTCAATTACTGGTATGTCGTGCTCGGTCTGCCGCTGATCCTCGCCGCACTGACCACCTTTCTGGTCAAGAACAGCCGCGCGGCGCGCTACCGCTTCGACGATATAAAGTTGCGCCTGCCTTACATTGGCGACATCCTGCGCAAGATCATTCTCTCGCGTTTCGCCTCGGTATTCGCCATGATGTACTCGTCTGGAATAACCATTCTCGACTCGATCAAGGCCACCGAAGACGTGGTCGGCAACCTGGTCATCAAGGAGGGCCTGGAAAAAGTCGGCGGCCTGATTGCCGAAGGCCAGAACGTCACCGTGGCCTTCCAGAACGCCGGAATATTCCCGCCGCTGGTGCTGCGCATGCTGCGCGTCGGTGAAAATACCGGCGCACTCGATGCCGCGCTGACCAATGTCAGCTATTTCTACAATCGCGATGTGCGCGAATCGATCGAGAAGGTCCAGTCCATGATCGAACCGGTCATGACCGTGACCATCGGCCTGATCCTCGGCTGGATCATGATGGCCGTGCTGGGTCCGATTTACGACATCATCACCAAGATGAAAACCTGATGGCCGCCAAGCGCATACTTCTGCTCGACGGCTCCTGCCTCACGGCGTATTTCTGGAACGCCGGGCGCATCAAGATCGAAGGCGAGTTCCGGCACGAACCGGTAGGCCTCGAAGCCTTTGCCAACTATCTGAAGAAGCATCGCTCCAGCCTGTTTTACATGCTGGCCGATATCGCCGAAGAGGGATTCCAGCTGGAGGACCTGCCCTATGTCCAGGGCGGCGACCGCAACGCACTGCTGCAACGCCGCCTCAGCCAGTACTTCTACAACACGCCCCTATCGACCGCCATCTCCCTGGGCCGCACCAAGGAAGGCCGGCGCGATGAAAAGCTGTTGTTCGCCGCCCTGACCCGCATCGAGACCTTCACGCCCTGGCTGGATGCGCTGCATGAAGCGGAAGCCATACTTGCCGGCGTCTATTCGATTCCCTTGGTGCTTGCCAACTGCGGCCCCCGTCTGTTGGGCGACGGCGGGCCGACTCTATTCGTCAGCCTGAGCCGCGGCGGGGTGCGGCAGAGCTTTTTCGATCAGGGCAAACTGCATTTCTCGCGGCTGTCGCAACTGGCCACCGGCACTATCGATGAAGTCGGCCGCGTCTGTGCCGCCGACACGGCCAAGATATTCCAGTATCTGGTCGCCCAGCGCCAGATTCCCCGCGGCGCCGCCTTGCGTACCGTGATTCTGGCGCATGCCGGGCAGATTCCGGTACTGCAGGACTATTGCCAGAACACCACCGATTTGCAGTTCGAATTCACCGACCTCGCTGCGGCGGCGCGCCAACTGCAACTCAAGGACATCCCCACCGACAGCAGCGCCGACAATCTGTTCATCCACTGCCTGGCGACCAAGACACCGTCGCAACAGTTCGCCGCGGCCAATCAGACCCGCTTCCACAAACTCTGGCAGATCCGCTCTGTGCTCACCAGTGCGGGATGGATCACGCTCATCGGCTGCCTGCTGTTCGCCGGCAAGACCGGCCTCAACATTCACGAACTGCGCGGCGAAACCGAAACCACCCGCGCCATCACTGCGGTCGACACCCAGCGCTACAACAGCATCCTCGAAGGGCTGCCCAAGATCAACCTGACGCCCGACAATCTGCGCGCGCTGACAGGGCGTGTCGACGCCATGCTGAAACGCGTTCCGTCCATGGAACCGCTGCTCCTGCACCTGAGCCTTGCCTTGAACGACAGTCCGCGAATAGAGTTGGTCAGCCTCACCTGGAAGATGTCGGATTCCCCCGATCCCGGCGGCAAGGCCATCGCCAATGCCGCGCGCAGCGGAGCCGGAGCGGCGGGAGCTAACTGGTTGATCCTCGACGTCGACGCGCAACTGCCGCTGGTGCTGGCCAGCGATCAGCGCGCCCAGATCGCCCTGGTCGAAAGCTTCGCTACCCGCCTGCGCGGCCCCCAGACCGAAGTCAGGGTGCTCAGCCGGCCCTTCGACATCGAATCGGACAAGCCACTGCGGAGCGCCTCGGACACAAGCCGGACGCAGCCTGGCGACATGCCGAAGTTCGCCGTGCGCATCACGCGCCAATTGTGAGTAATTCGGTGAGACATGCGATGAGAACCATGGGCATAGTTTCAATGAGAAGCGCATGAAGCTGGACGCCAAAGACTTCAAGCGCCTGCAATGGGCGATCGTCTTCCTGCTCATCATGGCCGTGCTGGGTGCCGCATCGGTGTGGAGCGCCCTGCAACTGAAAGCGAGCAGCGAGAAATCATTCAAGGAAGCCACCGCGGCGCGCAGCGAGGTACAGACCAAGCTGGCCCGGGCGCGCGAGGAACAGGCCGAATTGCGCGACAAGATCAACCGTTTCCAGGCGCTCAAGGCCCGCGGCTATATCGGCCCGGAGCAGCGCCTGGACTGGATCGAGGCCATCGCCCGGATCAAGGTTGCACGCCGCATTTTCAAGCTCGACTACGAGTTCGCGCCGCAGCGGCTCGCGGATGCGTCCGTGTTGCCGGGTGGTGCCAGCGCGGGAGGCTTCGAGATCATGTCGAGCCAGATGCGGCTGCAGGCGCACTTGCTGCATGAAGGCGAACTGCTGCTGCTGCTCGACGACCTGCGCAACGCAGTGCAGGCACTGATACAGATTCGTTCCTGCCGCATGGAACGCATCGCGTCACGCAACTCCGACCGCACCACCGGCGCCCAGGTGAGGGCCGAATGCACGCTCGAATGGATTACGCTGCGGGAGGCGAAATGAATACGGCGCGCCGGTTGATCGCCGGGCTGCTCGGCCTGTCCCTGCTCGCTCCGGCCTGCGCCGCCGATACCCCGGCGCTGGGCCGCCTGTTCTTTACGCCCGAACGGCGGATCGCGCTTGAACGCCAGCGCACGCATAACGTCCAAGAGGCGCAGGCGCTGCAGGGAACCACCATGAGCCTCGACGGCGTGGTGTATCGGTCCAGCGGCAAGACCACTGTCTGGATCAACCGCCAGTCGCAGAACGAAAACGAGGCGGCGCGCACCGGCGTCAACGCCATCGTGTCGCCGCAAACGCCGGGGCGCGCACTGCTGGCGCCGGGTGACGAAACGCCGGCACAGCTCAAGGTGGGCGAAGCCATGAACCGCGCCACCGGCGAGCGTGATACCCGGCTCGGCGGCGGGACGGTAGTGACGCCGGCCGCTCCGGCGGCCCGGCGCTGAGCGGAGCCGATGATGAATCGACGACGACGGTCGTCGCTGCGACGCAATCAGCCGGGGTTCATGCTGATCGGACTGTTGGCCCTGCTGGTAATGGGCGGACTGTATTTCTTCATCAGCAATCTCACACCGGAGGCGATTGCGATCCTCCGGAAGGCAAAAACCGATGCGGCCCTGGTGCAAGCACGGGAGGCGCTTGTCGGGTACGCGATCAGGTACCGCGAGGACCAGATCAACGATGGGCAACTTGATCGCGTTTATGGCTACCTCCCTCTACCCGACCTGGGCAGTTCGCGCAATAACAATGTCGACCCGAAGTGCAAGGATGCCGCTAACAATCCTCTCGAGGGTTGTGATGCTGCCAGCAACACAACCAACTTCACGGTAATTGGCCGTTTCCCCTGGCGAACCCTCGGTACCGAGCCGCTCCGAGACGGCAGTGGCGAATGCCTCTGGTACGTCGTCTCGGGTAGCCATGATCGCATTCAGCGTCCGACGCCTATGAACTGGGATACTCTGGGACACCTCGACGTAGTAACCGCAAACAGCGGGGCCACCCTGGTTAGTGCGCTTGCTTCCGCCCACAACCGTCCGGTGGCGATCATCTTCTCGCCAGGGCCACCTCTGGCGGGACAGAATCGAGCCGATCTCGGCGGTGACGACGTCAGCCAATGCGGCGGGAACTACAATCCTGCCAACTATCTCGATCCTTCCACCGCATTGGTGCAGGGTGGAACCAGTGCTTATTTTTCCGGCAGTTCCACTATCGACGCCAGCACAACCAATCTGGCTCTGGCAATTTCCGGAAACATCGACCAGTTCGGCAGCGACTTTCATGACCAGTGCCCGCACGGAAGCAGCTGCACTACGGTTATCAACGACAAGGGACTCACGCTTACCAGCGATACTCTGTTCGGCGCATTGCGCAAATCATCCAGTTTTCGCCTTGAAATTAATTCAATGTTGGACCGCATGGCGGCCTGCCTGCGCGACCAGTTCGCGGCTATGGGTAGCCTCACCCGGGATGCCAACAGCGCGGGCCTACCAGCGTCACCTGCCGACAAAACGACAGGCCGCATCCCTGCAAATGCGTCCTGCTACGGCGATGGCATCGATCCACGCGGCTACTTCAGCAATTACGCTGAATTGGTCTTCGTCGCCAAGCCAAACTCTGGCGACTTCACGGTAGCGGTCGACGGTATCAACCAGTCCTGTGCCGGAACACTTGTCTTCGCGAGTCAGCGCAACACCACCTCACAATCGCGCAGCACAACCCCCGAAAAGACTGTTTTCCTAAACTATCTGGAGGGAAGCAACCTAACGAGCTTTACAAGCATTGGAACCGACTTCGGTGGAGCCAACCAGTTCGCGCGGGTTTCCGCAGCACAGTCGGCCAGCGATGACATCGTTCGTTGCATTCCAGCCAGCAAGAGTCTCACAGAAGCCCCATCTGCTTTGCCAGCAGGGAGCGAGCTGACGGCATACGACGCCGCGACTCGCACCCTAACGCTGGGTCGCCTGAATATCGAATCGGACATGGGTTATGCAGCGCGCACGCTATTCGGTTGTGCATGGACCCCTGAAGCTCACGGCACCGGCAGCGGCGTGCGCGCCTACTTCAAGTTCCGGATAGAGGACACCGGAACCCCGGGCGAAGGTTTCACTTTTGCCGCCATCGACGGCGATCGTAACGGAGCAACGGTTTGCGGAGCAGCTGTCCAACATATGGGCTACTCCGGCAACAACGCCGTCACACCCATCATCGCACACCCCAAGTTGGGGATTGAATTCGACACTCGGAGAAATTACGTAGACGGATCGCCTTTTGGTTTCTCCGACCCAGTTGGCTTCGATCCTGGATACCTGAGTTCCTCGCCGATATCGACCAGCCATTTGAACAACGGCCGGGCCGACCCGAACTACACCGGCGGGCATATGGCAATTGTATATTGGGGCATCGAAGCGGACATTTTTTCGGATCGCGGTTGCGCGTTTTCCACCTGCCCCTCACCGATGTTCTGCAAAGCGGTCACCTCTCCCCCTGCCGGCTTCGCTGCCGGCAGTTACTGCCACCTCAATCCAGAAGAAGATGACAACGTACATGGACGCACGGCCACTCTCCCGACATCGCGTCCCTACCCCCGCAATCCTGTAGCGCCGGCAGCAGTACCCGCCCCGCCGGCCGGCGTGTACAAGCTGGATCCAAGCCTCAGCCAGGTTCCCCACGACGACATACATGTGCGAGTCGAGATTGACCGGGTCGACAACGCAGGCCGCGACGACCACGCCAGGCGTGTGCGCGTGGTGGCAAGCAGCAACCTCGCCTTGTCCGGCCTGACGACCATAGACACGATTGTGCTCGCAGCCGGCAACCGGGTACTGGTCGTCGGGCAATCTGACGCCCGGCAGAATGGGGTCTGGATCGCTTCCACCGGCGCATGGAGCCGCGCCACGACCGAGAACGAAGGGCTGGAGTTCCCCGCCGGTAGCAGCTGGTTTGTAAATGAGGGCAATGCTTACCAAGGTAGCTTGTGGCGGTTGCAGAACACCGACCCGATCGTGATGAATACCAGCCTGATCAACATTGCGCGATACCGCGACCCGGTTCGTGCGGTTGCGACCACCAACCTGACACGTTCCGGTTTGCAGGTCGTCGATGGCGTTTCCCTGGTCGGCGGCGATCGCGTCCTGCTGACCGCTCAATCCACTCCCAGCGACAACGGCGTCTACACTGTAGCCAGCGGTTCTTGGTCGCGTGCAAGCCTTGAAAATGCCAGCGCCGGCATGATGGCCGGGGCAACGTGGTATGTCCGGGAGGGCAGCAACGCCGGTCGTTTCTGGCACACAACAGCCGATGCCAATCCTGGCAGTGGGGCAGCAATCAATATCAGCCTCATCACAGCAGCATCCAATACGATCTATTTTTCGACGATGACAACCAAAGTCTGGAAGCTTCCGGACAGCCCGACCAGCGCAAACCAGATCGCAAAGATGAAACTCACTTCGCGCGCACTGGCGCTGCTTGATCCTGGTCACCAGCCGCTGCTATCCGACACCACGACCGTGTATGACCTCCGCGGCGCCACATGCACCAGTGCGCTGACATGCGCCAGCGGCCAGTTCTGCGGTATTGACAACAACTGCTACAGTCCTGCCTTCCGCACCATGCGCCTGGGCTTCACCAACAGCCAGAGCACGCGGGATCAAGTCATCAACGTTACAAATTTCACTACAACATGGTTGCCATGAGACTCGCCGTCCCGCCAGCGCCGACTTTCGCACAGCGCGGCTTCACGCTGGTCGAACTAGCCATCGTAATGTTCATTGTCGCGCTTCTTCTGGGGGGCATGCTGCTGCCGCTATCAGCGCAGCAGGATGTTCGGGCGCGGCAGGAAACTGAAAGGGCACTCAGCGATATTCGCGATGCCCTGATCGGATTTGCACTGGTTAACGGGCGACTGCCACGTCCGGCCACCTCGGCGACCGATGGTGCCGAAGCAGCCATCTGCGCCAACGATGCTGCATGCAGCGGTTTTGTTCCCTGGGCAGCCCTCAGCAGCGCGAAACTAGATGGATGGGGAAGACTGATTCGCTATAGCGTCACGCCAGCTCTCGCCAATTCGAGCATCACGCTATCTAGCGTCGCCAATAGAACGATACAGACGCGCGGCGCGGCGGGAGTTCCTTCCTATCTAGCGGGAAGTGCGAGTTGCACGACGCCAAACCAATGCATCCCCGTTGTGATCTTTTCACAGGGCAAGAGCCGCTGGGGCACCACCGACACCGGAGTGGCATTGGCTGACGGCTCCGCCACGAATGTTGATGAGGACGCCAACGAAACCGGCCCCACCAATTATTTCAGCCGCACCCCGAGCGACAACACCACTGTGACCGGTGGCGAATTCGATGACATCATCGTCTGGTTGTCAGGAAGCACCCTGTTCAACCGACTGGTCGCCGCCGGCCGGCTGCCCTGACCCGAGAAACAGTCGGCGCCGGCGCTACGGCGCGTCAGGCAAAGCCTTGGGGGTTCCTGCGCTGCCAGTTCCAGGCGTCGCGGCAGATGTCATCAAGCGTCCGCCGCGCGGTCCAGCCCAGGCGTTGCCGCGCCAGTGACGGGTCGCCCCAGTAGGCCGGCACGTCGCCGGCGCGGCGCGCCACGATGCGATGCGGAATCGGCTTGCCGCTGGCCTTCTCGAAGGCCCGTACCAGTTCCAGCACGCTGTAGCCCCGGCCGGTGCCGAGGTTGGCCGTCAGCACCTCCTGCGGATCGCGCAGGGCCCAGTCCAGCGCGGCGCGATGGCCTTCCGCCAGGTCCATGACATGGATGTAGTCGCGCACGCCCGAGCCGTCCGGGGTCGGGTAATCGCCGCCGAACACCTGCAGCTCCGGCAGGCGGCCGACCGCCACCTGGGTGACGAAGGGCATCAGGTTGTTGGGTATGCCGTTCGGGTCTTCGCCGATCTGTCCGCCGGGATGCGCGCCGACCGGATTGAAATAGCGAAGCAGCGCGATCGACCAGCCGGGCGCGGCGACGTGCAGGTCGCGCAGGATCTCCTCGACCATCAGCTTGGTGCGGCCATAGGTGTTGGCCGGGCGCAGTGCCGCTGATTCGGGAATCGGGCTGACATCCGGCTCGCCGTAGACGCAGGCCGACGAACTGAAGACGAAACGCCTGACCTCGGCCCGCTGCATGGCTGCCAGCAGGACCAGGGTGCCCGCGACATTGTTGTCGTAGTAGCGCAGCGGCTGGTTGGCCGATTCGCCGACCGCCTTGAGCCCGGCGAAGTGGATCACCGCATTGACCGGATGCTGATCGAACAGACCGTCCATGTCCGCCCGCGAACGCACATCGCCCTCGACGCAGGGCACGGCACGGCCGACGATGGCCTCCAGCCGCTTTACCGCGAGCGGCTTGCTGTTGCTGAAGTTGTCGAACAGCACCACCTGCTGGCCGGCCTCGATCAGCACCGCAGCCGTGTGCAAACCGATGTAACCCGCCCCGCCTGTCAAAAGAATCATGCATGCATCCCCGTCGATGGATGCCGGGATTCTAGCCGCGCTTATGGCCGCCATCACAAATCCTGAATCCGCCGCGCCGCGCGACCGGTAGAATCTTCGCATCCACTTTCGGGAGTTCGCCGTGTCCAAGACTTTCAGGATCGCCCCCAGCATTCTTTCCGCCAACTTCGCCCGGCTCGGCGAGGATGTCGACCACGTGCTCGCCGCCGGCGCCGACATCGTGCATTTCGACGTCATGGACAACCACTACGTGCCGAACCTGACCATCGGCCCGCTGGTCTGCGAAGCGCTGAAGAAACACGGCGTCACGGCGCCGATCGACGTGCACCTGATGGTCAAGCCGGTGGACCGCATCATTCCCGATTTCGCCAAGGCCGGCGCGACCTACATCACCTTCCATCCGGAAGCCTCGGAGCACGTCGACCGCACCATCGCGCTGATCCGCGAATGCGGCTGCAAGCCCGGTCTGGTGTTCAATCCGGCGACGCCGCTCGACGTGCTCGAATACACGCTGGACAAGCTCGACATGGTGCTGCTGATGAGCGTGAACCCGGGCTTCGGCGGGCAGAAGTTCATCCCCTACGTGCTCGACAAGGCACGCAAGGTACGGCAGATGATCGATGCGCGCGGCCTCGACGTCAGTCTCGAAATCGACGGCGGCGTCGGCCCGGCCAACATCCGCGAAGTAGCGCAGGCCGGAGTCGATACCTTCGTCGCCGGCTCGGCGGTGTTCGGCGCCGCCAAAGACAGCGACCCGCACCGCTACGACACGGTGATCGGCGCCCTGCGCGCCGAACTCGCAAAAGCCTGATCAGGCCTTGCGCGCGCGGCGCTTCGCCGCCAGGGACTTCTTGAGCTGGGTGCGCACCTCGCCCAGTTCGCCGAGCATGGCCTCGATGTTGTTGCGCCGCGTCTCGAGTTCCGTCATCGCCGCATCGATGCGGCCGACCAGATACTCGAGCTGCTGCGCATGCCCCTCACCGTGGTCGCCGTAGAGCGACAGGATGTGCTCGATCTCGGCCAGTGACATGCCCACCGCCTTGCCGCGCAGGATCAGCCCCAAGCGCACCCGGTCGCGCCGCGTATAGGCGCGGCCGCCGTTGATGCGGCGCGGCGCCAGCAGGCCCTTGTCCTCGTAGAAGCGGATCGCGCGCAGCGAGATGCCGAACTCCTGCGCCAGTTCGGTGATGCCGTAGAGCGCGTCAAGAGTCGGCGCCGACGCCACGGCGGCTTTGGCGGTCCGGTCCGGTTTTGGTTTCATCGCCGCATCCTAGCAAGCCGGCGTGCCGCTTTCAAGACAATAATGCCCTAACCGCCAGGCTGTTGACGTTAACGTAAGCACTCGGTAGCATGCACCGAAACGAGCCGGCGCACGACCGGCCTGCGCAAGGAGAGCGTCGCATGAGCAGCGCCGAAACCCAGGACGGAGAACCCTTTTCCCGCTACGCCAGCGTGCTGCGCCCGGGCCTGTTCGCCGGCGAGGTGCATTGGGTCACCGGCGGCGGCAGCGGCATCGGCCGCTGCGTCGCCCACGAGTTGGCCACGCTGGGCGCGACCGTGATCCTCACCGGCCGCACCGAGGAAAAGCTGCAGCGCGTGGCGGCCGAAATCGCACAGGATGGCGGCCGTGCCGATACGGCCGCCTTCGACATCCGCGACGAGGATGCTGTGCGCAGCGCGGTGCAGGCCGCGGTGGCGACGCACGGCCGCATCCACGGCCTGGTCAATAATGCCGGCGGCCAATTCCCCTCCCCGCTGATGGCGATCGGCAAGAAGGGTTTCGAGACCGTGCTGGCCAACAACCTGACCGGCGGCTTCCTGATGATGCGCGAGCTCTACCTGCAGTCGATGCAGACGCATGGCGGCGCCATCGTCAACATGACCGCCGACATGTGGAACGGCATGCCCGGCATGGGCCATTCGGGCGCCGCGCGCGCCGGCATGGCCAACCTGACCAAGACGGCGGCAGTCGAATGGGCCGCCAGCGGCGTGCGGGTCAATGCCGTGGCCCCGGGGTGGATCGCGTCCTCCGGCATGGACACCTACAAAGGCCCGGTGCGCGAGATGATTCCGCGGCTGAAGAAGCACGTGCCGCTGCGCCGCCTCGGTACCGAATCCGAAGTCAGCGCCGCGATCTGCTTCCTGCTCTCGAAGGGTGCTTCCTTCATCACCGGCGTCACGCTGGCCATCGACGGCGGTGCGCCGCTCGATACGCCGCTGTTCCCGATTCCGGACCACCAGCGCTCGGCGCCCTTCGACGGCTTCCATCGTGCCGTGATGCCCGACGTGCTGAAGGAGCCCTGATGCCGCAACTGGCCTCGCAAATCGATCCTGGCTCGGCGGCCTTCGCCGCCAACGTTGCGCGCATGTCCGAGCGGCTGGCCGAAGTGCGGGGACTGGAGCAGAAGGTGCGCGAGGAATCGGCCTCCAAGCGCGACAAGTTCGAGAAGCGCGGCCAGCTGCTGCCGCGCGAACGCGTGGCGCGCCTGATCGATCGCGGCAGTGACTTCATCGAGTTCGCCACCCTGGCCGGCCTCGGCATGCACGACGACGACGGCGACAAGTCGGTGCTCGGCGGCGGGGCTATCATCGGCATCGGCAGCGTCAGCGGCAAACGCTGCGTGATCATGGCCAGCGACAGCGCGATCAAGGGCGGCACCGTGCCGCCGATGGGCCTCAGGAAAAGCCTGCGCGCGCAGGAAATCGCCCGCGACAACCGCCTGCCATTGCTCTACCTGGTCGAAAGCGGCGGCGCCAACCTGATCTACCAGTCGGAAATCTTCATTGAGGGCGGCCGCAGCTTCGCCAACCAGGCCCGACTGTCCGCCGCCGGCATCCCGCAGATCGCCATCGTGCACGGCGCCTCCACCGCCGGCGGCGCCTACCTGCCGGGGCTCTCGGACTACGTGATCCTGGTGCGCGGACGATCGAGCATCTATCTGGCCGGACCGCCGCTGGTCAAGGCCGCCATCGGCGAGGACGTCGACGAGGAAGCGCTGGGCGGCGCCGAGACCCACGCCGGCGTGACCGGCCTCGGCGAGTATCTCTGCGAGAACGACGCGCATGCGATTGCCATGGCGCGCGAAGTCATGGACAAGCTCAACTGGGCCGGCGTACCGCCAGCGCCGACTTTCAAACCACCACTCTTTTTAACAGACGAGTTGATGGGCCTGGTCCCCGCCGACGAGCGCGAACCCTACGACGTGCGCGAAGTCATCGCGCGCCTGGTCGACGCCTCCGACTTCCTCGAATTCAAGCAGAACTATGGCAGCGACACGATCTGCGGCCACGCCCGCCTGCACGGCCACACCGTCGGCATCCTTGGCAACAACGGCCCGATCCAGCCCAACGGCTCGGTCAAGGCCGCGCAGTTCATCCAGCTCTGCGACCAGAGCGACACGCCGCTGATCTTCCTGCAGAACACCACGGGCTACATGGTCGGCTCGGTCGCCGAGCGCGCCGGCGCCATCAAGCACGGCTCGAAGATGATCCAGGCGGTGGCCAATGCGCGCGTGCCCAAGCTCACCATCGTGCTCGGCGGTTCCTACGGTGCCGGCAACTACGGCATGTGCGGACGCGGCTTCGACCCGCGCTTCATCTTCGCCTGGCCCTCGGCGCGCACCGCCGTGATGGGCGCGGCGCAGGCGGCCAAGGTCATGGAGATCGTCGGCCGCGCCAAGCTCGAACGCGCCGGCCAGCCCGCCAACGAAGCCGCGCTGGCGGCCATGAGCGAAGGCCTGCGGCGACGTCTGGAACAGGAATCGACGGCGCTGTTCGGCACCGCGCGTATGTGGGACGACGGCATCATCGACCCGCGCGACACGCGCCGCATCCTCGGCCTCTGTCTCGACATCTGCGCCGAGGGCGCGGTGCGCACCCTGCGCCCCAATACCTTCGGCGTCGCACGAATGTAAGGAGATCCCATGCAATTCACCACCGAACACCGCCAGCTCGCCGACACCGTCAGCCGCTTCGTGCGCGAGCAGCTCAATCCGCATGTCGCCAAATGGGAAGAAGCCGAGCAATTTCCCTCGCACGAGGTATTCAAGCAGTTGGGCGACCTCGGCCTGCTCGGTCTCAAGTACCCGGCCGAGTACGGCGGCCAGGAACTCGACTTCTCCTACTCGATGGTCATGGCCGAGGCGCTCGGCGATTGCGCCTGCGGCGGCGTGCCGATGGCCATCGGCGTGCAAACCGACATGTGCACCCCGGCGCTGGCCCGCTTCGGCTCCGAGGCGCTCAAGCAGGAGTTCCTCGCTCCCGCCATCGCCGGCGACGTGGTCGGCTGCATCGGCGTCTCCGAACCCGGCGGCGGTTCCGATGTCGCCGCGCTGAAGACCACCGCGCGCAAGGACGGCAGCGACTACGTGATCAACGGCAGCAAGATGTGGATCACCAATGGCATGCAGGCCGACTGGTGCTGCCTGCTGGCCAACACCTCGGAAGGCGCACCGCACAAGAACAAGTCGCTGATCATGGTGCCGATGAACACGCCGGGCATCAGCCGGCAGAAGATCATCAAGATCGGCATGGACGCCTCGGACACCGCGCAGATCTTCTTCGACGACGTGCGCGTACCCCAGGCCAATGTCATCGGCCAGGAAGGCATGGGCTTCACCTACCAGATGCTGCAGTTCCAGGAGGAACGTCTGTGGGGCGCGGCAAGCAGCCTGCGCATGATGGACAACGTGATCGACCAGACCATCGCCTACACGCGCGAGCGCCAGGCCTTCGGCAAGTCCATCCTCGACAACCAGGTGGTGCATTTCCGCCTGGCCGAACTGCGCACCGAGGTCGAGGCGCTGCGCTCGCTGACCTGGCGCGCCGTCGAGGAATACATCGCCGGCAAGGACGTGACACGACTGGCCTCGATGGCCAAGCTCAAGTGCGGCCGGCTCGACCGCGAAGTGGCCGATGCCTGCCTGCAGTACTGGGGCGGCATGGGCTACACCTGGGACAACCCCGTCTCGCGCGCCTGGCGCGACGGCAGGCTGGTGTCGATCGGCGGCGGCGCCGATGAGGTGATGCTCGGCATCATCTGCAAGCTCGAAGGCACGCTGCCGCGTCCATGAATTTCCGCAAGATTCTTGTCGCCAATCGCGGCGAGATCGCCTGCCGCGTGATGCGCACGGCACGCACCCTGGGCTATCGCACGGTCGCCGTGTACTCGGATGCCGATGCCGGGGCACCGCATGTATTCATGGCCGACGAGGCCGTGCGCATCGGCCCGACGCCGGCGGCCGAGTCCTACCTGAAGGTCGACGCCATTCTCGATGCCGCCAGACGCACCGGCGCACAATCCGTGCATCCGGGCTACGGCTTCCTCAGCGAAAACGCGGCCTTCGCCCAGGCCTGCGTCGATGCCGGGCTGGTCTTCATCGGCCCGTCGCCGGAAGCCATCGCCGCGATGGGCGACAAGGCCGGCGCCAAGCGGCGCATGATCGCCGCCGGCGTGCCGACCGCACCCGGCTATCTGGGCGAGGACCAGAGCGACGCACGGCTGACGAGCGAAGCCGAAAAGCTCGGCTACCCCTTGCTGGTCAAGGCCGTCGCCGGCGGCGGCGGGCGCGGCATGCGCTTGGCGCGGAATGCAGCGCAACTGCCCGAGGCCCTGGCCGGTGCACGACGCGAGGCGCAGGCGGCTTTCGGCGACGCCACGCTGATGCTGGAACGCCTGATCGAACAGGGCCGCCACATCGAAATCCAGGTCTTTGCCGACGCCCACGGCAACGCCGTGCATCTGGGCGAACGCGACTGCACGGCGCAACGCCGCCGGCAGAAGGTCATCGAGGAAGCGCCCTCGCCCATCGTCACGCCGGCCATGCGCGAAGCCATGGGCCGCGACGCGGTGGCCGCCGCGCTGGCCGTCGGCTATCGCGGCGCCGGCACGGTCGAATTCATCGTCGACCAGGATCTGCACCACTACTTCCTCGAAATGAACACCCGGCTCCAGGTCGAGCATCCGGTCACCGAAATGATCACCGGACTCGACCTCGTCGAATGGCAGCTGCGCGTCGCGGCCGGCGAACCTTTGCCATTGCACCAGGACGAGATCCGTTTCAGCGGCCACGCCATCGAGGCGCGGCTGTACGCCGAGGACCCCTATGCGAACTTCGCGCCGCAGACGGGCCCGGTGCTGCATTTCCGGCCCGAGGCCGCGTTGCGCCCGGGCGTCCGCATCGATGCCGGCATCGCCGAGGGTGGCGCCGTGACGCCTTTCTACGATCCGCTGCTGGCGAAAGTGATCGCCCACGGCCGCGACCGCGACGACGCGATCCGGCGCCTGATCGCGGCGCTGGAGGACGCGTCGCTGCTCGGTTTCGCCACCAATGGCAGCTTCCTGCGCGACCTGCTCGACCACGCGCGTTTTCGCAGCGCCACGATGCACACGGCACTGCTCGACGAATGGGCGGCAACTGACGACGCCATCCTGCAGCGGCCGCAGCCGACGGAGGCGGACTGGCAGTTGGCAGCCGCCCTGTTTGCCGGCAATGCCGGCCCGCGAAGCGGAATCCCCGGCACGCAAGGCGCAGGCTGGCGGTCCGATAGCGTTGCGAGCTTCGATTTGATACTCGCTTGCGGCGAAGAAAACCGAAAAGTAAGAGTTATGCCTCCGGCGAAGCCGGGGGCGGTATCCCCTGCGGACGGCGCTGGCACTGCGGCGATCGAATGGACGATCGACGCCGACAGCCGCCTGCGCTACACCCAGCACGGCATCACCCGCCACGCGACCCTCCATCGCAACGGCGACACCCTGCACCTCGCGCGCGACGGCAGGATCTTCGTCTTCCGCGAAGTCTCGCCGCTGCCGCAAGCCGAAAATCGCAATGACCCGGCCGTCGCCCGCGCCGCGGTCGCCGGCACCGTCGCCCGGCTGGAAGTCGGCGCCGGCGACACGGTGATTGCCGGCCAGACCCTGGCCGTGATCGAAGCCATGAAAATGGAAATGCGCGTCACGGCGCATGCCGCCGGCACGATTGCCGCCGTCCGCGTCCTGCTCGGCCAGCAGGTCGAAGCCGGCTCCATACTGGTGGAACTGGACATCAAGGAATCGACATGAGCCTCAATGACAAAGCCATCCTCACCTGCGCCCTGACCGGCGTGCTGACCGATCCGCAGCAGCATCCGGTGCCCGTCACGCCGGCGCAGATGGCCGCCTCGGCGCGCGAAGCTTTTGATGCCGGTGCATCCATCATGCACGTGCATCTGCGCCAGCAGGGACCGGGCAAGGGCCACCTTCCCTCGTGGGACCCGGAAGTCGCGGCCGCGATCGTCGACGCGATCCGCGCCGCCTGCCCCGGCGTGATCATCAACCTGACCACCGGCGTGATCGGCGCCGACATCTCCGGCCCGGCCGCCTGCATCCGCCGCGTCAAGCCCGAGATCGCCGCCTGCAACGCCGGCACGCTGAACTACCTGAAGCTGCGCGAAGACGGCCGCTGGGCCTGGCCGCCGATGGTGTTCGACAACCCGGTGGAGAAGGTGCAGGCCTTCCTCGACGTGATGCGCGAAACCGGCACGCAGCCGGAATTCGAATGCTTCGACGTCGGCATCGTGCGTACCGTCGCCATGTACCGCAAGGCCGGCATGACCGACCACGCCGACTACAACTTCGTCATGGGCGTGGCCTCGGGCATGCCGGTCGACGCCGACCTGCTGCAACTGCTGCTGCGCTGGATCGAGCCCGACTCGCCATGGCAGGCGACACTGATCGGCCGCCAGGAAATCTGGCCGCTGCACCAGCGCGTGGCCGAACTCGGCGGCATGCTGCGCACGGGACTCGAAGACAGCTTCTATCTGCCCGACGGCAGCCGCGCCGCCGGCAACGGCGCGCTGATCGACGCGCTCGCGGCCTGCGCGCGC
>JALHPU010000024.1 GCA_022842325.1 Sulfuritalea sp.
GCGATTATCGCCGTAGCGCCAGCGCCGACTTTCGTTCAGGGACGCTTCAGTCGAAGCCTTCGTCGGCTCCGGTGTCCTGCTCGGCTTCCAGGGCGCGTTTTTTGGCCGCCTCGCGCTCCTCGATCAGGCGCTTTTCCTGCACCTTGACCAGGCGCTCCTGGGCCGCCTCGGCATTCAGCGTGATGCTTTCCTCGCCGAACAGCACCTGGCGCAGGAAGCGGAAGGCGAACTGCAGCAGGGCGACATCGTCCTTCGCAAATGACTCGCGCTCCTCCGGCTTCAATTCAAACAGCTTGGCGAAGGAGTCGGCAAAGACGAATTCGCGGAAGCGGTCGATGTCGTAGCAGGCCATGAAAAATAGCTGCCGGCTGCGCAGGCTCGGCTTGCCGATGGTGGGCCCCGAGGACTTCTTCTTGAGGACCAGCTGGCGCCAGCCGCGCGCCAGTTCGTCGTATTCCTCGAGGCCCTGTTCCTTGCGATAGCCGGCGATGGTGATGGGGCGCTTGACCTCGTGGCCCTTGCAGTGGTCTTCCTTGACGATGGCGTAGGAATCGCGGTCGACGTATTCGTCCTGCCGGCGCATCGACAGCAGGGCCACCGGGTAGTAGCGGCAGGCGGTCGGCCGGTCTTCATAGATGCCGCAACCCTCCGGCTTCATGAAGCGACAGGAGGTTCCACCTTCCACGGGGCGAAACTTGATGCCGGCGATGCTGTCCTTGTCGAACTCATAGGGCACCGTGTATTCCTTGAGAAACTCGGTGGACCTCATGCCTAGCCGCGTCTTCATGCGCAGCACATCGTAGGGTGTCAGCGAAATGTCGATGTTGGAACAGCAGGCGTTCCAGCAGCTGATGCCTTTGTGGCAGGAGAACTCGATTTCGTGGGTCTCCGCCAGCATGGTGGGGAGCACGGGACTTTGCGGAAAGGGAATATCGGGCTGGGACATGAGAAACCTCGTTGCCGCTGATGTTTACGGACACTCATCCCACAAGGGGATACCGTCCGCGTCCGCAGGGACGCGGACATAAAGAAAACAGGCCGGGAGCCTTGCGGCTTCCGGCCTGTATGTTACAGCCTGGCCGCGCTTAGTGCGGCGCGGCGGCCTTGAACAGCTTCGACTTGTCGACCAAATCCACGTGCTTGCGCTTGAAGCAGGTCCACTTCTTCGAGTGCTTGTCGTAGATCGAGTTCACGAAACAGTGCCAGTTCTTCTCGTCGACGAAGTTCTTGTCGGTGCGATAGTAGAAGCCGGGGTAACGGCTTTCTTCGCGGAACTGGATGTGCTTCATGTGGGCTTCGGCCGTCAGGATGCGATGGTAGTTCTCCCAGGCGCGCAGCAGCTCGTGCAGATCCTTGGCACGCAGCTTCAGCGAGTCTTCCTTCAGCATCTCGAGCTTCTCTTCAGCAACGGCCAACATCTTGTCGTTGGTGTTGTAGTAGGTGGCGACGCCGGCAACGTACTCGTCCATGATCTTCTGCAGGCGCATCTGCAGCATCTTCGGCGTAATGTAGTGCGGATTGACGTCGATCGCCGTGGTGTAGTCCTTGTGCGTCAGGAAGGTCTTGACCGGCCTCCAGATGGTTTCGGCGATCTGTTCGTGGCTCTCGTCGAACTCCGGCTTGTAGTCGGCGTTGTCCATGCAGTACTTGACCATGGACTTGGCGGCCAGGCGGCCTTCGGTATGCGAACCGGAGGAGAACTTGTGGCCCGAGGCGCCCACGCCGTCGCCGGCGGTGAACAGACCCTTGACCGTGGTCATCGAGCGATAGCCCCAGTTCCAGCCCTTCGGCAGGTGCGCCGGGATGCCGTCGTACTCTTCCGTGGTCGGCGCGCCGACGTCGGTCGGGCCGGACACCCAGATGCCGCAGCAGCCGGAGTGCGAACCCAGCAGGTAGGGCTCGGTCGGCATCAGTTCGGAATTCTTTTCGCGCGGGTCGATGTTCTCGCCGACCCAGATGCCGCACTGGCCGATACACATGTCGAGAAAGTCTTCCCAGGCTTCGGCTTCGAGGTGCTTCACTTCCTTCGGCGTCAGGGTCTCGGCCAGCTTGGCCAGGGCGGTGACGGTGTCCATGTAGATCGGGCCGCGACCTTCCTTCATTTCCTTCAGCATCAGGTGGTTGCGCAGGCAGGAGGCGGGAACGGCGGCCTGCCCGTAGGGCGGGTAGTCGTTCAGCATTTCCTTGTTCTTGACCATGTAGTCTTCGCCGTAGGCGTTGGTGGCCTTGGCCTTGAACAACAGGAACCAGGCACCGACCGGGCCGTAACCGTCCTTGAAGCGGGCGGGCACGAAGCGGTTTTCCATCATGGTCATCTCGGCGCCGGCTTCGGCAGCCATCGCATAGGTCGAACCGGCATTCCACACCGGGTACCAGGCGCGGCCCGAGCCTTCGCCCACGGAACGCGGACGGAACAGGTTGACGCATCCGCCGGCAGCCAGCATGACCGCCTTGGCCTTGTAGATGTAGATCTTGTTCTCGCGCACCGAGAAACCGGCGGCGCCGGCGATGCGGGTCGGATCGTTCTTGTCGTTGATCAGATGCACGATGAACACGCGCTCCTGAATACGATCCAGGCCCAGCGCCTTCTTGGCGGCTTCGGCGACGATCCACTTGTAGGATTCGCCGTTGATCATGATCTGCCACTTGCCCGAACGCACCGGCTGGCCGCCATCCTTCAGGGCCGGCAGGCCTTCCTTCTGCGCTTCGGCGCCGTCGTGACGGACGCCTTCGGCGTCGGTCTTCCAGATCGGCAGGCCCCACTCTTCGAACAGATGCACGGAGTCGTCAACGTTGCGACCCACGTCGTAGGCCAGGTCGTCGCGGGTGATGCCCATCAGGTCGTTGGAGACCATGCGCGCGTAGTCGGCGGGATCCTGCTTGTCGCCGATGTAGGTGTTGATCGCGGACAAGCCCTGCGCCACGGCGCCCGAGCGGTCCATCGCGGCCTTGTCGACCAGCTTGATCTTGAGTTCCTTGCCGGTCTCGGCCTTGAGGGCTTCGGCCCAGCGCATGATTTCGTATGCCGTGCCGCAGCAAGCCATGCCACCGCCGACAAGCAGAACGTCCAGTTCTTCGTAGACGACTTCCGGTGCTTCAAATGTTCCAGCCATTTTTGGTTCCTCGATTTGTCAATTACTTGCGGATCAGTTCAGCAGGGTTGCCGGCGCGGAAACCACCCATGACGGCGCGGGTAAACACGCCATCGACGGTGAGTTCGGCCATCTTCGGCATCGGCTTGTTGCCGTAAGGATCGATCGAGCCTTCTGCCGTGGTGCGGATCGGGAACTTGAAACGCTTCAGCGTGCCATTGCGGAACTTGATGGTCCACATGATGGAATCCGAGCCGCGCAGCGGCTGCACCGAACCGCCCAGCGGCACGATGTCAGCGTAGTGACGGCATTCGATTGCGCCCTGCGGACAAATCTTGACGCAGGAGTAGCACTCCCAGCACTGCTCCGGCTCCTGGTTGAACGCTTTCATGGCATGGCCGGTTTCCGAACCGTCCTTGTCCAGCTTCATCAGGTTGTGCGGGCAGATGTACATGCAGGCAGTCTTGTCCTGCCCCTTGCAGCCATCGCACTTCTCGGTACGAACAAAGGTTGGCATTTGGTTTCTACTCCTAGGTTACGGTGTTGATGATCAAAAATTGCACTGGGAAAAGCTGGGGTTCATGTCTTTCAGCGGGCTGAGTGTCCGGACAACTTGACCTCGACCTTCTCATGCTCGGCCAAGCCGGCGTAGTAGGCGCGCAGCACCTCCAGCACCTCGGGCCGCGAAAACTCGGCAGGCACTTCCCCGCCTTCGGACAACATCTTGCGCAACTTGGTACCTGACAAAAGCAACCGGTCGGCCTCGCCGTGCGGGCAGGTACGCGCCGAGGCCATGCCACCGCACTTGTAGCACCAGAAGGTCCAGTCGATCTTCAGCGGCTGGGTCTCCAGCGAACCCTTGGGAATTTCGTCGAAAATGTGATGGGCATCGAAGGGCCCGTAGTAGCTACCGACGCCGGCATGGTCGCGACCGACGATCAGGTCCGAGCAGCCGTAGTTCTGGCGGAACAGCGCGTGCAGCAGCGCCTCGCGCGGGCCGGCATAACGCATGTCGAGCGGGTAGCCTGCCTGCAGCACGGTGTTCTTGACGAAATAGTGCTCGGCCAGCGTGGCGATCGCTTCGGAACGCACGTCGGCGGGAATGTCGCCGGCCTTCAGGTTGCCCAGCAGCGAATGGATCAGCACACCGTCGCAGGTCTCGATGGCAATCTTCGCCAGATACTCGTGCGAACGGTGCATCGGGTTGCGGGTCTGAAAAGCAGCAACGCGGCTCCAGCCCATGGCCTCGAACTTGGCACGGGTTTGCTTGGGCGACAGGAAGAGGTCACCGTACTTCTCGGGGAAATCACCCTGCGAGAGGACCTTGATCGGGCCGGCGAGGTTGATGTCGCCCTGCTCCATGACCATCTTGACGCCGGGATGCTCGATGTCGGTGGTCTTGAACACCGTGGCGCACTCGTGCGCCTTGTCAATGGCGTACTTCTCGGTCACCTTCATCGTGGCGAGAATTGAATTGTCGTCGGGATCAATCAGCGCAATGTCAGCGCCCGTCTTCAAGCCATCGGCAGTGGCCGTATCAGTGGACAGCGTAATCGGGATCGGCCAGAACAGGCCATTGGCCATTTTCATGCCATCGCAGACACCCTGCCAGTCCGTATGGGTCATGAAGCCTTCGAGCGGCGTAAAACCGCCGATGCCCAGCATGATGATGTCGCCCTTCTCGCGCGAACTGACCTTGACCTTGGGCAGGGAGGAAGCGCGTGCCAACTCGGCGATTAGCGCTTCGCCTTCCAACAGCAAGGGTCGCAGACTGCCGCCGCCGTGCGGATTGACTAACGCCATGCCGAATCTCCTCGAAGAATGGTTTTTGTTTGAGTTCGGGAGGTTAACAATTTCCCCTCCGCGCGCCAATGCGATTATTTCTATTTGGCGATAAGGGGATTGTTTATGGATGCAATAGGAGGCACATCAGCACGCTTTAGGAGCAGATATATGCCCCTTTCGATCGACCGAGCCCTTGAGCCCCAGCGGCAACAAGTCGATCTGCCAAGGCACCCGGCCTGTGCAGTGGCAAGTTTGGCGGAGAACCCCAGTCCAGATGCAGTTTTGCACTTCAAAATTGAAACCGCGTATCATTCGCGCCATCCCTCGGGGTAGGCTTCATTGGCATGACCTTCTGCCGGCGAACTGGTACGCGTCAATCGCTTTCTAGTCTTTCCTGATTCTCACTCTCACGTCAACGTTCCTCTTGCTTTACTCCGGACGCAAATCAAGGACAGAGACCAAATGCGGCAGGATGCAGCGACGACATGGCGATTTCGAGCATGAGGACCTGAGTTTGCGCTCCCCCCACGGCAACTCCTCAAAGCGAGGCATTTCTGTTTCTACCAGAGTTTCATTGAGACACGTCGACCTTCGGCGCCCAGGATGATTCCACTCGTCATCGACCACGGACCACCCAGAATCCTCGATAGCGTCAAGGAAGTATGGCAACGGCGCGAACTCCTCCTCATCCTCGCGCGTCGCGACCTGTCCGTTCGGTACAAGCAGACCTTGCTCGGCATCGTCTGGGTCGTGCTGCAGCCGACATTGACCATGCTCATTTTCAGCCTGGTCTTCGGCCGACTGGTCGGGGTGCCATCGGACGGCCTGCCCTACCCGGTCTTTGTTCTCTGCGGCCTCGTGCCCTGGCAGTTGTTTGCCTTCGCCCTGACCAATGCCAGCAACAGCCTGATCGAAAACGAGCGATTGATCACCAAGGTTTATTTTCCGCGAATCCTGATTCCCCTGGCAACGACACTTGTCGGCCTCGTCGATTTCCTGTTTGCCTATGCCCTCCTGATCGTGGCCTGCCTGTTCTACGGCGTGCCCATCGGGCCGGGAATGCTTGCCGTGCCGTTGCTGGCCCTGCTCTGCCTGATGGCGGCGCTGGCGTGCGGGCTTTGGCTGGCGGCGCTGAATGTCGAATTCCGCGACGTCCGCTATGCCCTCCCCTTTGCCGTACAGGTAGCGATGTACCTCAGCCCGGTCGCCTACCCCTCCTCGCTGGTTCCGGCCGAATGGCGATGGCTGTACGGCCTGAATCCGATGGCCGGCATCATCGACACATTCCGCTGGGCCCTGATCGGCGGGCCCAGTCCGGATCCCGCGATCCTGATTCCATCCCTGATCACGACGCTTGTCGCGCTGTCCCTGGCCGTCGTATTTTTCGAGCGCCGCCAGCGCTCGTTTGCCGACACCCTATGAGCGCCAGCGACACCATCGCCCTGCGCGCCGAGGGCTTGGGCAAACGCTACGCCCTTGGCGCCGCGCGCCCGCGCTATAAAACGCTGACGGAAGAGATCGCCGGCGCATTCACCAGGCCGCTGACGGGCGGACAAGCCGCCGATCGCGAGTTCTGGGCCTTGCGCAACGTCTCCTTCCAACTTGACCGGGGCGAAGTCCTGGGCGTACTGGGCAGCAATGGTGCGGGCAAAAGCACGTTGCTCAAGCTCCTGTCCAGGATCACGACGCCGAGCGAGGGGTCCGCCACGCTGTACGGCCGACTCGGATCGCTGCTCGAAATCGGCACCGGATTTCATCCCGAACTCAGCGGACGGGAAAACGTATTCCTGAGCGGCGCGATACTCGGCATGCGACGCGAGGAAATCGTTGCCAAATTTGATGCCATCGTCGATTTTGCCGAGGTCGAAACCTTCCTCGACACGCCGGTCAAGCGTTACAGCAGCGGCATGTACGTGCGCCTGGCATTCGCGGTCGCGGCCTTTCTCGAGCCGGAAATCCTGGTGGTCGACGAGGTCCTGGCGGTCGGCGACGCCAGTTTTCAGAAGAAGTGCATCGGCAGGTTGGCCGAGGTCAGCAGCCGCGACGGCAGGACGGTGCTCTTCGTCAGCCACAACATGAGCGCCATCCACAACCTCTGCTCGCGCGTGCTGCTGCTGGACCATGGCCAAGTCGCGTTCGACGGTCCGACGCTGCAAGGCATCCAGCGCTACCTTGCGGGACGCAATGCCAGTTGCTCCACCGACCTGACCGAAGTGACGCAAGGACGCCGCGGTGATCGCGAGCACTTCGAACTGCTGCGCCTCGAGGTGCTCGACAGCGCGGGCCAGCCGTGCCGCGTCTTCGCCATGGGTTCCCCCCTGATTGTCCGTCTGGCCCTGCGCTGCAAGAGGGCCTGGCAGGAACCGCGCATCGGCGTCATGCTGACCAGCATGCTGGACGCATTGATCCACGACTTCACCTCGGCATTCGACGGCTTCTTTCCCAATCTCGAACCGGGCGATTATGTGATCGATATCCAGGTCGAAGCGATCAAGGTGTATCCGGGTACCTACTCCCTCGGCGCCTGGGTGCAAAAAACCCTCGGCATCACCTCCGATGACTACATTCGTTCCGTGCTGACGATCGAGGTCATCGACGCCAAGCAAATCGGCGATTCGCGCGCGGACTTCGATCGCATCAGCAAGTCCAGCACAGAGGTCTATGTTCCCTGTCAATGGTCAATCACCAAACAATAACCATGTCCAAGGCATCCCAGCTCCGCGCCCTCATTGAATCACCCCGCACCGAGTTTCTTATGGAGGCGCATGACGGCCTCTCGGCAAGAATCGCCGAGGAAGCGGGGTTTGCCGGCCTCTGGGCCAGCGGTCTGGCAATCTCGGCCTCGCTCGCGGTACGTGATAGCAACGAAGCCTCATGGACACAGGTTCTCGATGTACTGGAATTCATGTCCGACGCGACAAGGGTGCCGATCCTGCTCGACGGCGACACCGGCTATGGCAACTTCAACAACATGCGTCGCTTGGTCAGGAAGCTTGAACAGCGGGGTATCGCC
This sequence comes from Sulfuritalea sp., assembly GCA_022842325.1. GTDB lineage: Bacteria > Pseudomonadota > Gammaproteobacteria > Burkholderiales > Rhodocyclaceae > Sulfuritalea. The sequence continues at coordinate 7,891 of JALHPU010000024.1, forward strand.
GGGGTTTGTATCGAGGACAAACTATTTCCGAAAACCAACTCGTTCATCCGTGGCGAGCATCAGGAGCTAGCCGACATCGGCGAATTCTGCGGCAAGATCACGGCGGCCAAGGAGACCCAGGCTGACGAGGATTTCTGCGTGGTCGCCCGCACCGAAGCTTTCATAGTGGGCATGGGCCTAGCGGAGGCACTGGCTCGTGCCGAAGCCTACCGTGTCGCCGGAGCCGATGCGATCCTGATGCACAGCAAACTTGCCGACTGCCGAGAAATCGATGCGTTCATGAAGGAATGGGCGGGGCGCCATCCGGTGGTGATCGTGCCGACCAAGTATTACTCGACGCCGACCGAACACTTCGAGCGCCTCGGCGTCAGCACAGTGATCTGGGCCAACCAGAGTATCCGCGCGGCGGTGACGGCGATGCAACAGGCAACTCGGCAAATTGCCAACGACCGGCATTTGCGCAACGTCGAAGGCGACATCGCCAGCGTCGCCGAACTGTTTCGCCTGTGCGGAGCAGACGAACTGCTCGAAGCGGAAAGGCGCTACCTGCCAACCACCGGTCGCGTAGTCACGGCAATCGTACTTGCCGCCGGCCAGGGGGAACTTGGCGCACTGACCACCGAGACGCCGAAAGCACTGCTTACGGTCAAGGGCCGCACCATCCTCTCGCTGCTTGCGGACGAATTCCGCCGTGTCGGCATCCACGACATCACCGTGGTTCGCGGCTTCGGAAGAGAGCATTTGAACCATGAGGGCTTCAGCTACCTCGACAACGAGCGATTTGTTGATACCCGCGACCTCTACTCACTGAATGTCGCCCGGCAGAAAATCGAGGGCGAACTGGTCATAAGCTATGGCGACATCCTGATCAAGAGCTACATCCTCCACGATCTGCTCGCCGACCCGGCCGACATCAGCATCGTGGTCGACTGCGAGCCGGACAGCAGCAGCAGCCGCAAGCGTCGTGACCTCGTCGTGACGGACAGGCCCTACGACCGCCGCAGCGACTTCACCGCGTCCGCACTGCTTTCCCAGATCATTGTCGACCTGCCCGACCGGGAGGCAAACGGCGAATTCATCGGCCTCTGGAAAGTCTCGCCGAAGGGCGCGGCAATCCTGCGCCAAACACTGGACGCAATGAGCGGGCGGGCCGATTTCGCCCAGTTGACCGTCACCGACCTGCTCAATGAGATCGTCAAGTCACAACCGATCTCGGTGCGCTTCGTGCGCGGCGGCTGGATCGACATCGACAGCCTCGACGACTTGCAGAAGGCCGGCGCGTTCTGAGATGCTGAATGCCATCGATCTCTGCCGCGACCTTGTCGAGCGCGGCTTCGGCTTGTTCAGTGGTGTCCCCTGCTCGTTTCTCGACAACCTGATCAACGCTGCATCGCGCCAGAATCGGTACGTGATCGCCACCAACGAAGGTGATGCGGTCGCAATTGCCGCCGGAGCGGGCATCGCCGGCGGCAAGGGCGTGGTCCTGATGCAGAATTCGGGGCTGACCAACGCCATTTCACCGCTGACCTCGCTGACCTGGACCTTCGGCCTGCCCGTCCTCGGTTTCGTCAGCTTGCGCGGGCAGCCCGGACTTGCCGACGAACCGCAGCACGAACTGATGGGCCGCATCACGACAGGGCTGCTCGACCTGATGGAAATTCCCTGGGAGTACCTGAGCGCCGACCCCAAAGACACCGCGGGGCAGTTGGACCGCGCCGTGGCGGCGATCGAATCGGGACGAAGCTACTTCTTTGTCGTGCCCAAGGACAGCTTCCACGCCGTCGCCCGCGCCGATCGGCAACCTTGGTCGGGACGTGCCGCAGCCGTGCCGCCATCGGTATCCGCGGAACTGCCGATGCGACGCGATGTGCTGGCGGCGATCTCGCAATGGCGCGACCCGGGCGAGCTGCTGATTGCGACAACCGGCAAGACCGGGCGCGAGTTGCATGACATCGAGGACGCCGCGGGCAACCTGTATCTGGTCGGTTCCATGGGTTGCGCCGGCCCCCTCGGGCTGGGTCTGGCCCTTGCACGTCCGGACCGAAAGGTTCTCGTGATAGAGGGTGACGGCGCCGTGCTGATGCGCATGGGCAACCTGGCGACACTCGGCCGCTATGCCCCGACCAATCTGCTTCATCTGGTGCTCGACAACAACGCGCACGACTCGACCGGCGGCCAGGCGACGGTCTCGGATTCGGTTGATTTCCCGGTCATTGCCGCGGCCTGCGGCTACGTCCGGGTGGTCCGCGCCAGCGGCATCACGGCGCTCCTGGCTGCACTCGATGCCTGGCGCAGCGACCCGATGCCGACTTTCGTCCATCTGCACATCGCGCAGGGCTCGAAGCAGCAACCGGGGCGCCCCAAGCTCGGCCCGCGCGAGGTCTTGCAACGCCTGAGGCAGCACCTGTCATGAGCCGCTGGCATGAGGTCTGGGGCGGGCGGGCCGCGACGGCGGAAGCGATCACGCTGGCCGACCTGATCCGGCTCGACGGTTTCGACCTCGGCGCCGGCAAGGTCGACGAACAGGCCTGGACCGCCTATGTGGCGGAGCTGGCGCGACGGCTCGGAATCGTGGCCGGCGATTCGGTCTACGAGGTAGGCTGCGGCGGCGGGGCACTGTTGTTCGTTCTTTACCAGGCCGGCCATCCCGTCGGCGGAATCGACTATTCGCCCGGCCTGGTTGAACATGCGCGGCGGGCAATGCCCGGCATGCCATTTGCCGTCGCCGAAGCCAATGCGCTTGCCGGCGATGCCAGGGACTTCGTCTTGGCGAACTCGGTGTTCTCGTACTTCCCGGACCAGGAATACGCGCAGGACGTGTTCGCACGCATGCTGGCCATGGCGAGCAAAGGGGTTGCGATTCTCGACGTGCCGGATGTCGAACGGCGCGAGGCCGCCGAATCGGCCCGCCGCGCCGCGCTGCCGCCGGGCGAGTACGAGGCTCGCTATCGCGGGCTCGAGCATCGCTACTACTCGCGCAAGTGGTTTGCGGCACAGGCTGCCAGCCACGGCTGGCAGATCGACGTGGCCGGGCAGTGGCTTGCGGGCTACGGCAATTCGCCCCATCGATTCAACGTCATACTCAAGCCGCAGGCCCGATGATCGAGGAGGCGGTGATTCTTGCAGCCGGTCTTGGCAGTCGCCTCGGCGAACTCGCCGACGGCCGGCCGAAGGGCTTCGTCGAGGTCGGCGGCATGTCGCTGATCGAACGCTCGATCGACAAGCTTTTCGCCGCCGGCATCAAGCGCATTGTCATCGGCACCGGCTACCGCGAGGACTGCTACCAGGTCCTTGCAGCGCGGGATCCGCGCATCACCTGCCTGCGCAACCCAGGTTTCGCCACTACCGGCAGCATGAGCACGCTGCTCGCCGTGGCGGCAGCGATCCAGGGCGATTTCCTGCTGCTGGAGTCGGACCTCCTTTACTCGGCTCGCGGCCTGTCCGCCCTGGCAGCGGCGCCGGGTGACAACGTGATACTCGCCAGCGATGCCACCGACTCCGGCGACGAGGTCTTCATCGAAATGGCCGCCGAAGGCCGCCTGCACGACATGTCCAAGCAACGCAACGCACTGCGCAAGTTGGATGCGGAACTGGTCGGCATCACCCGCATCTCCCACGCCGCGCTGCCGACGCTGTGCGCCGTAGCGGCCCGCCTGCTGCCGAACCAGCCGCGGCTCGACTACGAGACCTGCCTGGTAGCCGCCGGCATGGAACTGGACATTCGCGTGCTCCGGCTCGAAGGCTATCCGTGGTGCGAGGTCGACACAGCGGAACACCTGCAGCGCGCCATATCCCGGATACTGCCCCGTGTCTTGAAGGACGAAACTCATGCCAGCCCCTAGCCGCCGCATACTGCTGACTCCTGGTCCCGCGACCACCACCGACGCGGTCAAGTTCGCCCAGGTGGTGCCGGACATCTGTCCCCGCGAGACAGAATTCGCTGCCGTCATGCGCAGCATCGTCGCGGACCTGCCGCGCCTGATCGATGCTCCCGCCGACGCCCGGGCCATCCTGCTGTGCGGGTCCGGCACCGCCGCGGTGGAAGCCATGATCGGCTCATTGACCGGCACCAATGGCCTGCTGGTGATCAACAACGGCGCCTACGGCGAGCGCATCCTGAAGATCGCACGGATACTCGGCCTGCCCGTCGTCGAATTCGCGTCCGATCCCACGGCGGCCATCGACCTCGAAGCGCTGGACGCCGCCCTCGCCGGTCGGCCCTCCGGCATGGCGCACCTGGCCATCGTCCATCACGAAACAACTACCGGACTGCTCAACGACCTCGCCATGGTCGGCGAAGTATGCAGAGGCCATGGCGTCCAATTGCTGGTGGATGCCATGAGCTCGTTCGCCGCGGTGCCGATCGACATGGCCGCCGCCAATATTGCCGGGCTGGCCGCCAGTGCCAACAAGAACCTGCAGGGAATGGCCGGTGCCAGTTTCGTCATCGCGCGCGGCGGCGCGCTGGCCACCGCGCGCCAACAGCCGCCGCGCAGCCTTTATTTCGATCTTGCGGCCGAAGAAGACTATTTCTCTTCGCACGGCCAGATGCGCTTCACCGCCCCCGTGCAGGCACTGTATGCCTTGCGCCAGGCACTCGACGAAACGCTGGCGGAAACCGTCCCTGCTCGGCGGCAACGTTATGACCAGTCCTGGAAATGCCTGATCGACGGGCTGGAAGCACGCGGATTTGTCGCCATCGTGCCGCGCGAGCTGCAATCGCGGTTGATCACTGCTGTCGATGCCGGCAACATCCCGGGATTCGAATTCGAGCAACTGCACGACTACCTGTATGCGCGCGGAATCACGATCTATCCGGGCAAGATTGCCGGCCGCGAAACGTTTCGCGTCGCCAACATCGGCGCGATCGACCACCAGGACATTAGTCATTTTTTGGAACACCTCGACGCCTACCTGACATCCTGCCGCAAATGAGTTCCACTTTCCGCGCCGCTGCGAACACTGGGGTCGACTTCATCGCCCACCATGCCTTGCAGGCGCAATGTGCGCAGTCGGTATTCGACGCACTGAGCAGTCGCTTCCCCTGCCGCTGGCGACTTGGCGCCGATCAAGCAGCGGATGGCGGCGCTGTCGCAGCCATCTTGCTCGACCACCGCGCCTTCCACCCGCGCTTGCGCAAGTCGCCCCAGGGCTACCGAAACCTGTTCCACATGTCGCATGATCTCGGCGACATCGACATCTATCGTGACGAATGGCTGGGCGATTTCGACGCCATACTGGTTCCCGGCCCGGCCCATCGCGATGCCGCGCGCGCAGCCCTCGGTCGCGGCGACCGCATCGTCGAGATCGGCTGGCCGAAGTTCGATCCCGTTGCATTGCCTCCAGACCATGCGGCCTTCCTCGAGCACCTGCGTACGCAGGCGCCGCAATCCACGGTGCTCTATGCGCCGACCTGGCCGAACACCTGGGAATGGCGCGAGCTGTTGCCCTGGCTGGCATCGATGCCCTGCCGCCTGCTGGTCAAGAACCACATCCTGGTCGATGCCGGCAAGCCTTTCCCGCCCGGCGAGGAAAGGCGCTACGCCGAGTGCAGGCAATCCATCGACGCCATGGAGGACTATATGCGCGGCCTCGGCTCGCCAACACGCATCGTCGCTCCTGCGACGATGAACCTGTGCGCGCTGTTTCCGCAGGTGGACATGCTGATCACCGATTCGTCGTCGTGTGCCCTGGAATTCCTGCCATTCGGCGCCAGCATCGAGACGGGACGCACGGGCGCCGGCGACAATCCTGCCGAAGATTTCGATCCTCAGGGAAGCCGGCTGTGCAAAGCCGTCAGGTGCCTGGACCTCGCCGCCATGAAGGCCCGCATGCCGACCCGGGAAGCATTTCTCGACGCCATCACAGGGAGCGGCTTGCGCGATGCCGAGGCGGCGGCGTCCATGATTGCACCGCGGCTCCCTGGGCAGATCGGTACCGGCGCGGCGTCGGTGATTGCGGCCTGGCTTGACCTGTTCCCGCAGGGGGCGCCCCAGTTCGAGAGCTCGCCGCAGCGTCCGGCCGGCGAGCGGCTGTCCAATGCCCTGCGCCGCTGGTGGCCGTGAACGCCGCAGGGAATACGACACGGCCATGAACCATCCCGGGGCCGAAGCGCAGATCGAACTTTCCGGCGGCGAGCCGGGCGGGCGGCTGACGATTGCGCAGGATCATGTACTGCGCCGCCTCGCCGCCTGGCCATGGCGTGAGGTGCGCGCGCTCCTCGAGTCAAGTTTCGCGCCGGCCGGACCGGCGGACCTGATTCCCTGGCTTGAGGTCGAAGCCGACGAAGACTGGGTCGTGTTGCGACACCCTCGCGTGCCGGTCATCTCCTATCCGCACGAGTGGTGCGCCGAAATGCTGCAACAGGCCGCGCTCGCCCATTGCAGGCTGCTTGCCGCATTGGCGGGACAGGGCATGGCGCTCAAGGACGCCCACCCGTGGAATGTACTTTTCGATGGCACGCGCGCGATCTTCATCGACATCGGCTCGATCGTGCCGCTGTCCACGCTTGCCGAACTTGACTACCTGACCCGCGCGCAGGGACGTTCCGGCACGGCGCTGGCGGGCGAGGTATTCAGGCTGATGTTCCTGCCTTATTTCGTGCTGCCGCTGGCCTTCCACCAGGCCGGCTTGGGTCACGTCGCCCGCGACATGCTCTGGCGCTACCCGCTGAACGGCGCTGGTCGCCATCCACGCGTGACCGACTACCTGCGCGCGGCCAGGCCCCGCCAGTGGGGGCGCGCCCTTCGCGGCCTGAGGCGCGCAAGGCGGGCAGCCGCAGACTTCCGCAGGCTTTGTGCAGAGCTCGAACGGTCGGGAGCGCTTGACGCCTTCGCCAGCGGGCTTGCGGCACTGGTCGGCGACCTGTCGCCGCCGCGGGCGGAGAGCGCTTATTCCGGCTATTACGCGGCCAAGGGCGAAGAGCACGCCCATGACCGGCCCGAGACATGGAATGCCAAACAACGCGCCGTCGCCAATGCGCTCGACAACCGGGAGATCCGGACCGTGCTCGACATCGCCTGCAACACGGGCTGGTATTCGCGCCTTGCCGCGCAACTGGGCAAGCAAGTGACCGCCATTGACATCGACGACGCATGCATTGCGGAACTGTACCGGAGAGCTGGTGCGGCCGGTGAAGCCATCGTGCCGCTGGTGCTCGACCTGGCGCAACCGACACCCGACCGGCAGCGGGCGCAGGATGGAGGGCTGCTGCTGATCGGCAGCGAGCGCCGCCTGCAGGCCGATCTCGTGCTGGCGCTCGGCATCCTGCACCACCTGGTGCTCGGCGCCGGGATCTCGCTGGCCGAGGCCCTGGCGCGTCTGGCAGCGCCGGCAAGGCTGTCCCTGGTCATCGAGTTCGTGGGTGCCGACGATGAACTCGTGATGAAGGAACCGCAGTTCTTCAAGGCTTTTTCGCGCAACCCGGCGGGCTTCGCCGGCTTTACACTCACGGCAGCCCGGGATGCGCTCGCAGCGATGGGCTGGCAGGTCAGCGTAGTTTCTTCCTTCCCCGCCACCCGATCGCTGCTCGCCTGCAATCGCAAGCCCACCCAACCGAATTCCAGCTTGACGTAATACATCATGCCCACCGCACTGATCACCGGCGTCACCGGACAGGATGGCTCCTATCTCGCCGAGCTTCTGCTCGCTCGCGGCTACGAGGTGCACGCGATCGTGCGCCGGGAGGCCATCGAGGATGCCGACCGGCGGCTGGCGAACATCAGCCACCTGACGAAGTCGCTGCAGCTTCACGTCGCCTCCATCGACAATCACCTGTCCGTCTACAAGATCATTGCCAGCGTGGTTCCCGACGAGTGTTACCACCTCGCCGCCGCCAGCTTCGTCAGTTACTCCTTCGATGACGAAGCGTCGGTACTGCAAAGCAACTTCAACGCGACGCACTTCCTGCTTACCAGCCTGAAGGAGCTTGCGCCGCACTGCCGCTTCTATTTCGCCGGTTCAAGCGAGATGTTCGGACACGCGCTCGGCACACCGCAGGACGAATCCACGGAATTCAATCCCCGGTCGATCTACGGCATCTCCAAGCTCGCCGCCTACCACCTGGTCCGCAATTACCGGCAGAACCACGGCATGTTCGCCTGCGCCGGCATCCTCTACAACCATGAATCGCCACGGCGCGGATTCGAGTTCGTCACGCGCAAGATCACCTCGGCCGTGGCGCGGATCCACCTCGGCCATGCGACGACCATAGAACTGGGCAACGTCGAGGCGCGGCGCGACTGGGGATATGCGCCGGACTATGTCGATGCAATGCACCGCATCATGCGGCACGACGTTCCTGACGATTTCGTGATCGCCACGGGCACCCTGCATTCCGTTCGCGACGTCCTGGAATGCGCCTTCGCCGTCGTCGGCCTCGACTACCGCAGTCACCTTCGATTCAATCCGGAGTACTTCCGGCCGGATGAAGCGGTAACACTGTGCGGCAACCATGCGAAGGCAAAGCGCCTTCTTGGCTGGACCCCGACGCGGAAACTGGAGGACATCGTCGACGAGATGGTGCGCAAGGATATTGCTTTGCTGGGCGCAAAGGAATGAGGGTACTGTTCACCACGCCCATACTGGAGCACCCGGCGGCGGGAGGACCCCAGCTACGCATCGAAAATTCCATCAAGGCACTGTCGGGCGCATGCACGCTCGATCTGTTCTATCGTGCGCCCCGAGCCCATGGTCTGACCCCCGAGGCACTTGGCTACTACCAGTCCTTGTGCAAGGAATTCGTGTTGACCGAGTTCAGCGGGCTTTCGCGGAACCGTTACATTCGCAAGATCCAGCGAACCCTGGCGCAGGATATTCGTCGCGAGGCCCGAATTCTCATTGACCACGTTGACCGCTTCCACATTGCGGCAGTCTGGTTCGGCTACGGGAACATATCTTTTCCCCTGATCCGCCACATTTCCAGGGTACGGCCCGGGCTCAAGCTGATCTGCGACACGGACAGCGTCTGGTCGCGCTTCATACTCCGTGAACTGCCGCTTGCCGGTGGCCTGCGACGCCAGGCGATACGCCTGTCCGGCCTGGCCAAGGAACGGGAGGAGCGGCTCTGGGTCGATCTGTGCGACATCACCACCGCCGTCTCGGAAGTGGATGCCGACTACTATCGTTCCATCGCCAGACGGCCGGACCGGGTGCAGGTTTTTTCCAACGTGATCGACATCGACAGCTATCGGCAAGCACCGCCGCCGCCTGCCGATCTGCAGCGGCCGGCGATCTATCTGGCGGGCACGTTCGGCCACTATCACAGCCCGATGGACGTGGCGGCGCGTTGGGTTCTTGAGGAGGTCCTGCCGCTGGTCAGGCAATCCATCCCGAATCTGCACTTCTATATTGTCGGAAAGGCCTCCGACAAGCAATTCGGACACCTCCGCGATCCGCGAATTACCGTCACGGGAACGCTGCCTTCGGTCTTGCCCTATCTGTGCAATATCGATGTCGCTTTGGTTCCACTGCATTTCGAGTCCGGCACCCGCTTCAAGATTCTGGAAGCAGGAGCCTGCGGAATTCCGCTGGTATCGACGACGCTTGGCGCCGAGGGCCTGCCTGCAATCGACGGCAAGCATTTGTTGATCGCAGACACCGCGGGCGATTTCGCATCGGCGATAATTCGCCTGCTGAACGACCGGCAACTGGCATCTGAGCTTGCCGCCAATTGTCGCGAACTGGTTGAGCAACACTACAGCATCGACTCGCTTGCGCGCCAAGCCCGGACCATTCTTCAATGTCTGGAAGAGAAATGATCGACCGTATCGTCCACCGGAATATGGAACTCGCGCTCATCATTCGCCATGACTACCACAAGGATGGCATCGAGTTCTTCACGCCCGGAAGCTACTCGCAACAGATCGGCTACATGAATCGTCCTGCCGGCCATGTCATTCCGCCGCACGTGCACAATCCGGTGCGGCGCGAGGTCCAGTTCACCAACGAAGTCCTCTTGATCAGGTCCGGGAAACTCCGGGTGGATTTCTATTCGGACGACCAGACGTACCTGGAGAGCACAATCCTCGAAGCCGGCGATGTCATCCTCCTGGCGTCAGGCGGACATGGCTTCGAAATGCTGGAACCGACGGAAATCATCGAAGTGAAGCAGGGACCCTATGCCGGGGATGAGGACAAGACCCGGTTTGTAGCCAACCTCCCCGAGAAACTCCGCTTTACAGGAAGCACATGACCTTCACGTCGGCGCTTCATGCCTAGGGCCGCCATGCCAGTTTTCCCGGTCGCGATACAACCGATAGACAAAAAATGAAATCGCAGATAAAGAAGCTGCTTGGACTTCCCAGCCACAAGCCATCTTTCAGGGAGATTTCCTTGCTGAAGGCCAGCAACAACTGCAAGCTCAAGTCGTTTGGGACGGAAAACCCGGATGAGGTGTTCTATGTGGTGAGAAGAGTAGGCGGCGGGTTGTTCTCCATGGTGTCTTCTGTCTTGTGCCATCTGGACATTGCCGAACGGGCCGGGTTTATTCCGATCGTTGATTTTGACAATTTCACCACGACATATAACGACGGCAAAATTGATGGGACCGAAAATGCCTGGGAGTATTACTTCCAGCCGGTTTCGAATTACAGCCTTGATGACGTCTATAAGAGCAAGCGGGTAATCTTTTCCGACCCGGGATATCCGGCCGGATACCCCATGAGCATTACTCACGAAAAGCGGCTCTATGATGTGTACCGCAAATTCATGCACTTGAAGCCCGATGTCGGGGGCGATATCGATGCGATATTCGACCGAGATTTCGGACAGAGTAAAGTGCTAGGCATTCACTTCCGCGGTCAGGAGCAACGCACAGCCGCGGGGCACTGGTTTCCACCGACAAAGAAACAAATGCTCCGAATAACCAGACGCACGCTGGAGAAACATGGCTTCGACCGGATATTCGTGGTGAGCGAAGAATCCGACCACGTCGATTTTCTCAAAAAGTACTTTGGCGACCTGGTATTTTGCACCGATAGTTACAGAACATATGGCGTGAATGCCTATCATCAGTATCCTCGAACCCGTCATCGATTCTTGCTGGGTAGGGAAATCCTGATTGATGCAATGCTGCTGTCCCGCTGCGCAGGGCTTATTGCCTGCACATCCAATGTCGCTGAATTCGCCAGGTTTGTCAGTCATGGCGGTTATGAAGTTCAAGTCATGATCAACAACGGTCCAAACGCATCGAACCCGCTGATTGCCAGGTATCTCTGGTACATCAAGTCGTGCTTGCCAGAATCCTTTGGAGGATTCAGCAGTGACCTCGATGCCAAGAATTTCATAGTAAGCGGAAGATGAAAGCCGGCATCCCGGTCAACCAGCCATTGCTGGATGGCAACGAAAGGATGTATCTCGACGAGTGCATCGAGACCGGCTGGATATCCTCCGAAGGGCCGTTCGTCAAGCGCTTCGAGGAAAGCTTCGCCGCCAAGGTTGGCAGTCGCTTCGGCATTGCCGTCTGCAACGGCTCTGCTGCCCTGGATGTCGCCGTGGTCGCTCTCGGGATCGGGCCGGGCGACGAAGTCATCATGCCGACCTTCACCATAATTTCCTGCGCGGCGGCGGTAGTGCGTGCCGGCGCAAGGCCGGTACTGGTCGATGTCGATCCGCTGACCTGGAACATGGACGTCGCGCGACTCGAAGATCTCGTCACAGAGCGAACCAGGGCAATCATGGTCGTCCATATCTTCGGCCTGCCCGTGGACATGGACCCGGTCATCGAACTGGCACGGAGGAAAGGCATCAGGATCATCGAGGACGCGGCGCAGGCGCATGGGCAGACCTATCGCGGCCGACCCTGCGGGGCAATGGGCGACATCGGCACTTTCAGCTTTTATCCGAACAAGCACGTCACGACCGGCGAAGGCGGGATGCTGACGACCGACGACCCGGAATTGGCGGACCGCTGTCGGTCGCTGCGCAATCTGTGCTTCAAGCCCGAGCAACGCTTCGTTCATGACGAACTGGGCTGGAACTACCGGATGACCAATCTGCAGGCCGCCGTCGGCGTGGCGCAGTTGGAACGCCTCGACGAGTTCCTCGCGCGCAAGCGGCGAATGGGGGCACGCTACCAAAGCCTTCTCGCCGACCTCCCGGAAGTGCGGTTGCCGCTGCCCGCCACGGACTATGCTGCAAACGCGTACTGGGTGTTCGGGGTCGTGCTTGATGACTCGGTCGGCTTTGATGCCAGCGAAGCGATGGCCCGCCTCGCGGCCCGCGGCATTGGCAGCCGACCGTTTTTCTGGCCGATGCACGAGCAGCCGGTGTTCCGCAAACGCGGCCTTTTCTCCGGACAACAGCTTCCGCATGCCGAACGCATCGCGCGCCGGGGCTTTTATCTGCCCAGCGGGCTGGCTCTCAGTGAGCAGCAAATTGACGACTGTGCCGGAGCATTGAGGCAGATTCTGCAATGAAGCCGGTATTCGACGGCTACAGCCGCTACTACGACCTGCTCTACCGGGACAAGGACTACCCGGCCGAAGCGGCCTGGGTGCTGTCGCGGATTCGTTCCCAGTCCCCCCGGGCCGAACGCATACTGGAACTGGGCTGCGGTACGGCAGCACATGCCGTCGCCCTGGCGCATCAGGGATTCTCCGTGCATGGCATCGACCGCAGCGATTCAATGCTGGTGCGGGCCCGGGACCGCATCGAACGCGAATCCCCCGAGATTCGTTCCCGCTTGCGCCTTGCGCCGGGCGATGTTCGTATCGTTCGCACCGGCGAAAAGTACGACGCCGTGATTTCCCTGTTCCACGTCGTCAGTTACCTGAATGCGGACCGCGATCTCGCCCTCGCCTTCGAAACTGCCGCGGAACACCTGAATCCCGGCGGCTTGTTTCTCTTCGACTTCTGGTACGGTCCCGCGGTATTGAGCCAGAAGCCGGATGTCAGGGTCAAGCGCCTTTCCGATCACGAGTGCGCCATCACCCGAATCGCCGAGCCGGAACTGCGTGCCGATGACAACATCGTCGACGTCAATTACACCCTGTTCATCGAACAGAAGTCCACCGCCCTCATCACCCGCCTGCAGGAAACCCATTCGATGCGCTATCTGTTCCTTGAGGAACTGAACGCGCTGGCCAGTCCATGGTTTGACCCCGTCGACGCCAAGGCGTGGCTGTCCGAAACACCGCCGGAAGCCTCCACCTGGTCGGCATTCCAGACCATGGCACGCAAGTGATGAAGCGAATCCGATGAAGATCGCGGCGATATTGACGACCGATGTCGGCCGCGGAGGCGGATTCAATCAGGCCCTGAATGCCGTCAAACAGATGGCGGAACTGGCGCCCGGGCAGTTTGATTTCATCACCTATACGACGGTGCGGGAGAATCTGGCCACACTCGACAGGCTGGGAATCGAGGCCCGCTTCGTTGAATCCGGGCTGACCGACAAATTCATCGCCGCGTGCGCGGTAAACGCGATCGGCAGGAAGCTTCAAGGCAGGCTGCGACTCGTCAGCCGTATCGAAGAGACCATGCTGCAGGATTCGGTCGACCTGGTCTATTTCCTTGCGCCTTCCGCGCTGTGCCTGACCCTGCAGAAGCTCCCATACATCATGACGGTATGGGATTTGTGCCATCGGGACTCGCCGGAGTTTCCCGAAGTTCGTCAGTTCAATGAATTCCATGCCACCGAGTGGCTGTATCGGAACGGGCTCGGCGGCGCCTACCTGGTCCTCGCCGACTCCGATGCCCTGGCGGATCGAATCGCCGAACGCTACGGCCTTGCCAGGGACAAGCTGTTGACCATGCCATTCGCCCCGGCACCGCTTGCCGCTGAGCAGTATTCGTCCGGCAAGCAGCTTGTCCTCGACAAGTACCGGCTTGAAGAGGGATACTATTTTTACCCTGCGCAGTTCTGGGCGCACAAGAACCATATCCGCATACTGCAGGCGCTGTCGACGCTGAAGAGTTCGGGGGACGAACGAAACGTCGTATTCGCGGGTAGCGACCAAGGCAGCTTGCCCCATGTCCGCAGCGCAATTACAGAACTGGGGCTGGACGGCTTGGTGAAAATCCTCGGCTTCGTCCCGCACGAAGATATGCGCGGCCTGTACGAGGCTTGCGCCGCAGTCGTCATGCCGACTTACTTCGGACCGACCAACCTGCCGCCCCTGGAGGCCTGGTCGATCGGCAGGCCGCTGATTTATTCCTCGCTATGCGCCCGACACGCCAGCGAGGCCGCGTTGCTGGTGGATCCGGATGACGCGTCTGCACTTGCCGCCGCCATGAAGCAAGTCACGCGGAGCGAGGTGGCGACAGAGTTGATAGAAAGAGGCAGCCGGCGTTTGGCCGAGATCGACAGCCAAAGGCGCGTTGCCGAAGACGCCTTGAAAGCATCCATCGCGCGTTTCGCCAAACGCCGGGAGTGCTGGGCCTAGCCCTCACTCACCGACGCGAACCCTGCCGGTAGAAATCGCTGATCTCGCGATGCACCCGTTCCATGGCGAACAGCCTGCGAACGCGATCCGGCCCGTTGCGGCCCATGCGTTGCCAGTCCGACCTGTCGTGGGATTCGATGCAGTGCGCCAGCGCGGCCGCCGACCCGGGCTCGATGATCACTCCGCAGATGCCGTCGCCGACGACTTCCGGCAGGCCGCCGACGCGGCTGGCAATCACCGCCAGACCGGCGCGCATGGCCTCCGCGGCAATCAGGCTGAATCCTTCATAACGCGAGGGCACCACAAGGACGTCCGCGGAATCGAAGAGCCGCTCCAGTTGCGCCTGGGTCAGCCAACCGGTCAAGCTTGCGTTGTCGGGTACCGCCAGTGCTGCCCCGTCGGCCAGCACCGTGTCGCCGGCCACGATCGCATGAACCTTGTCGCCGAGCAGGCGCAGCGCGTCAAACAGAATATCGACGCCCTTGGCATCATCGAAGCGGCCGGCAAAAAGCAACCTCGTCCGCTCCGGCATCCAGGGCGGCGGCTCGCCGTCGCCAGGCGGCCGGGTGGCGGCAACGCCGTTCAATACGAGCTTGAGGCGATCGGCACGGATGCCTGCGCGCAAGGCCAACTGGCGCTCGTGCCCGGAGATGCAGACGATGCTTTCGGTCACGTTCGCCAACAGCTTTTCCACCAGGCGCACCATGGTGTAGGCGGGCTGCGCCAAGGGGCGACTGAAAGCCCAGCCGTGCGGACAATAGATCAGACGAACCCTGCCTGCCAGCAGCCACAGCGCCGGACGCACGGTCGCCCCGGCGTACGTACAATGAATATGCACGATCTCCGGCTGAAATTCCCTGACTTTGGCGAGCACCACGCGCGCCAGTTCGAAGGCATTCGCGGCACGGCCACGGTGATCCGCATAGGGATAAACCTGGACGCCCTCGGGGACGGGCAATTCGCCCAACTGGGATGCGGGAAGCACCAGCGCCACCGACCCGGCGCCGAAATCCTGCCCTTGCAGACGAATCAGCTCCCGCAGGTAGGAGGCAACCCCACCCTTGATGGTTTCCGCACAATGAAGCACCTTCATTTATGGGCCTTCGACTTGCGTTTGCCTATTTGCCGCGATTGTGTCGCGAATGGAATCGATAGTAGATTTTTTTTGTCATCGAGTACAGCACCGGAAACCGGCTGATCTGCAACTTCAACCACTTCGAAGTTCTCACCGGAGCACTCAAACTCAATTGATGCGCCTTCACCACCGAAAAATAATCTTCAATTGCCTTCGTCATCGCCGCGGCACTGTTACTGGCCCCACCCAATGTCATGGAAGCCTGGATTCCTTCTTCAATATACAGCCCGCTCTCCGGCTGCGCCCGCACCAGGAATTCCCAATCGGCGACGGAGCCGAAGCTCGGGTCGAATTTTCGGCCCGCGAACAGGCGTGCGGCATGCGCCATGCCGGGATGCGGCAGGACCGCATACTGCCGCTGCAGCTGTTTCGCCTCATTCCAATGCACGCCCCGCTGGACAAAGACAGGGGCCTCACCGGCCCTGTCCAACAACTGCAAATTTGAATAGACTAGGTCGAAATGCAAATCCTGCGCAGCGACTCTTTCCAGCCAGGAACTGTCCAGTTGATCGTCGGCACCGAGAAACATCACCCAACACCCCGCGGCAAGAGGAAGCGCCTTGTTCCATGCATCGTAGATTCCGCTGTCGCCTTCACTCAGCCAGTAGTCGACCACATCGGCGTTGTCCATGATCACATCGACGGTGCCGTCCGCGGACCCCCCGTCGATGATCAGCCATTCGATATTCTTGTAGGTCTGCCCGCGAATCGACCGGGCTGCTCTGGCAAGATGCCCGGCGGCGTTGAGGCTCGATGTAATGACGGTGATGAGTGGTTGTCCGGGTGTCGATTGTTTGGTGATGCCGCGCAAGCGCAGACCGCCCTCGGCCCTGCCGGAAGCATGGGTCTTGCTTGAGGTGGCCGAGGTCTGCATTGCGATGGTCTGATATGTAAGGCTGCGGTATCTGGTTGCCGCTCAAGGCGCGAACGGTGCATGCGCACCGAGCGGCAGTGATTTGAACACGACAGGTCATGAATCGGCAAATCCGCCGGCATGGCTTGTCGATTCCCCCGGGCACGACAGAACGAAATGCGATACCGAGGAGTCCTGAGAGAATACGCCACGCTGTGGGAGGCTCTGCTGCGAGCCTCCGATGCGTGCGTCGTCGTGCTCTCCGGCTGGCTGGCGAGCGTGATTTACCTTGGCGGAATGCCGCAACTGACCGGCTACCGGATCGGCATGGTGCTGGCGGTACTGCTGTGCCTGATCATGTTTCCCGCCTTCGGCATGTACAAGGTCTGGCGCGGCCGCTCCTTGGTGGACGAGATATGGACCATCACCCTGGCGTGGCCGGCCACGCTGATCACCCTGACGCTGTTCGCCTTCCTGACCAAGACGGGACCCGAATTTTCCCGGGGGTGGTTCCTGATATGGCTTGGGGTCGGCTGGATCATGCTCGCCATGAGCCGTGCCATCCTGCGATCGATACTCCGCGCGTTGCGACGTCGTGGTTTCAATCAGCGCCGCGTGGTGATCGTGGCCGAACCGGAGAAGGCCGATGAACTTGCGGCCATGCTGGCCGATGCGCCGTGGAGCGGGTTGGTGGTAACCGGTACCTTCCCCCCCGAAACGGCGGCACCGTCCGATCGCGAACACGACCTGGCCGAACTGGTACGCCTGGTCCATGACGGCGTCGAACAGGTATGGATCGCCGTTCCGCTGCGCGACGAGGCGACGATTCACCGAGTGCAGTATGCCCTCCGTCATTCGACGGTCGATGTGCGCTACGTGCCCGACATATCCAGTTTTCAGTTGCTCAACCATGCGATCGTCGAGGTGGCGGGTATCCCGATGATCAGCCTCAGCTCCTCCGGAATGGATGGACTGGATCGAATGGTCAAGGCAGTGGAGGACTATGTTCTCGCTGCGCTGATCCTGCTTCTGGTCAGTCCGCTGATGATCCTGATCGCCGCCGGGGTGAAGCTGTCGTCGCCTGGGCCAGTCTTGTTCCGGCAACGGCGCCTGGGCATGGGCGGAGAGGAAATTACGATACTCAAGTTCCGCAGCATGGTGATGCATGCCGAGCCCGCCGGCAGCGTCACCCAGGCACGAAAAGGCGATGCCCGGATCACGGGCTTCGGGGCTTTTTTGCGGCAGACCAGTCTCGACGAACTGCCGCAATTCCTGAACGTGCTCAAGGGCGAGATGTCGATCGTCGGCCCGCGCCCGCATGCCCTGGAGCACAACGAGCAATACAAGACCCTGATCGAGGGCTACATGGCGCGCCACAAGATCAAGCCGGGCATCACCGGATGGGCGCAGATCAACGGCTACCGGGGTGAAACGGATACGTTGCTGAAAATGCAGAAGCGCATCGAATACGATCTGCACTACATCGAGAACTGGTCGCTGTGGCTGGACCTGAAGATCATCGCGCTGACGATCATCAGGCAGTTTGTCGATCGCAACGCCTATTGAGGGATGTCTCCAGCGTGACGCGCAGGCTGCTCTTGCGACAAACCGTTTGCCCGGGCGCCACCACAACCTATTCGGTTCAGGCGTCGCTTGGCTCGCGACAGGTCAATTGGCATATCTCGCCATACTGCCTCTGGGTGAAGAGTTCCGGATGAATCTGCGTATCGGGAACCGCCTCAAGAAATATCCGCCTGATCCGCGCCAGGTATTCCCGTCTGATGGCGAGAACTGCCGGAATTTCATGCCCTTCTATGTCCATCTTCAAGATATCGATGATCCGGTTTTCGCGCAAAACCTTGTCGAGCACATCGTTGATGTTTGCGCAGTCAACGGTGATGTAGGTTCCGGTCTTGACACCAATGCCGCCATAACGTCCGGTCGGCTCAACTCCGAATTGAATCTGCCCGCCGACGTCGGCAACGGCCTGGCAATTCAGTTCGAATCTCTCCTCGAAACCTCTCAGGTTCTCCTTGAACTTCTCGGCATTCCTGGGGTCCGGCTCGTAACAATAGACCTTCGCCCGGGCGTTCCGGGTCAGGAAGTACAGGGCACTGATCCCGATATTCGATCCGATATCGACAACAATTCCGGTTTGATCGGTTGCCGCTGCGTAATCCCCCCGGCAGAATATTTCGTTGATCGTCAGCAGGTCATGATGACTGAAACACCTCGGCGCGACGAGGCCCAAAGGTGTCCTCAGTTGCACATTGCAGGGATACTCGCCGCGCCCGGTCAGATAGCGGCGAAGGTTCTCGACAGGGTGCGGATAGACCCTGAACATTCCCATCAAGGCAATGTAGTGTTGTCTTCCCAGGAAGGCCTTGAATACCCGGCCCAGGCTTCTGTCAGCCAGCAAGTTCATTCCCCTGCCCCCTACTCGGCCGCACAGGCGCTCCCGTAGTGGCCAGTGACCAGTCTGCAGCCCGGAAAATACTTGCGCAGCATCGCCTCGTCCTTTGCCTCCCCCTGGCCATGCAGAACATGCTTCGGCCCGCGCATCCACGGATCGTTCTGCACCAGGTCGACCGCATAGTAGCCGGTACCATTGAGCAGCACGACCTTCCCCGGAACGCCCTTGCTGCTTTGCGGCACCTGGGCGAGATGCTCCTTCATGTGGTTATGCACCTGCCACAGGCGCAGGGGAAACGCCAGGAGGAAATAGGCGATGGCACCGACCCCGATGCGCGCCAGGAGGATTCTGGCGCTGTCCGGACTTTCCTGGCGAATCTCTGCGATCCAGGCATACGCAAGGATTGGCAACACTCCCCACACCGCATGAAAGTACCGGTCGCCCCAGCCGTGCCCTTGATCATCCGGCATCAGGAAAAGATATCCGAGGAAGGTCGACGCGGCCGACCAGAACATCAATTGCACACGGGTATCCCTGCACCGGGAAACGGCAAATACCGCGAGCAGGGGGATGATGGGAGCAGTCCACAACCATGTCTTGACCAGTCCGGCCAGGCGGGCATATGCACCGTAAGCGGACGGCCAGGAGAGTATTTGCCAGGCGTGATGCAGCAATCCGGAAATGGCCGAACCAATGCCGGCAGCAGATCCAGCGGCAGTGCCCGCTCCGGCGGCAGCCGCTGCGCCGGCGGCTACCGGGTCGGCGATTATCTGGGCACGGAAATACAGCCAGGCGCCACCCAGTACCAATACCGACGGCAGATAGCCCGCGGCCAGCAGAAGCAGGCCTTTCAGCCTGGGCCGGTATGTCCAGCCAATCCACAACAGCCACGGCAGGGCGAAAAAAACATGCCGGATCGGATTGTGATAGAAGGCCGACAGCCCGCCGACCAAGCCCGCCAGAAACAGCCGCCCTGGCGAAGGCTTCAGCAGCAGGGCGCAAAACGCCAGATTCAGCAGCAGTTGCCCTGAAGAGGAATAGTAGGAAATGCCGTTGACCAGGAATACCGGGGAGGCTATCGCGAACAGCAGGACCCAGCCTGCCGCCGTCGGGTTGCCGAACAGCGTCCTGGCGATATAGGCCATGACCAGCAGCGTGGCCCCGACCAGCACCGGATTGCAAAGCCAGGGAACCCCCAGCAACACGAACGGCACCTGCACGAGCGCGTAACCGGGGAAGTAGCCCGACATCACCGCCCCGGTGGCTGTCGATATCCTCAGGAAGTTGCCCTGGAATCCCTTCGGCAGGAGCCAATCGAGAAGCTCCGGCGGCCACTGACCGGCAAGACTTCCGGCGGCGAATACCCGGCTCTGGAACCAGTCCGCGTACTCGTCCATGCAAAGCGGATGGTTCTTGTACACGACCAGCGTGCAGACGCCCAGCAGTGCGGTCACGCCGATCGCCGGCAGCGATGGATTCCGCGCCATCCATGCGGCAAGCCCCTCGACCTGCAGGGCCCTGGGGCAAAACAAGAGAGCAGCAAGAACCGCCGCCAGGAGCAGCACGGCGTCGAACTCGAAGCGCTCGAACCAGTACCAGAAGAAATTGAACCAGCCGCGCTTGGAGAATATGAGGTCGTAATTCAGGTCATAGACAAACAAGCCGCAAAAGGCGGTAATCAGCAGCGCCAGAATTATCACGCCCCGCGCAGAAGGCGGATCGCCTGCTCCTGCGGAAAACAAGCCGGGCGAACTGTTGTTGCGGAAGATCACTTGGCCGCTTCCTCGTGATAATCGTCATCGATGTTCACCGCCCAGATCGCGGCCTTGTCGACCTTGCCGTCAAGAATCGCCTCGACCGCCAGCTTCGCCGTCAGCATCGAGTGGTCCTGATTGTTGTAGCGATGCATGCCATTGCGGCCCACCAGATAGAGATTCTCGAGGCCGTCCAGCCAGGCCCTCACCCGGGGGAACTCCTCATAGGCGCCGAAATAGGCCGGGTAGGTCTTGGGCACGCGAATCACCGTGCCATCGAGCACATCGGCACGGTCGATCATGCCGATCTTCTCCAGTTCGCCTGCCGCAAACTCGATCATCGCCTGATCCGTCCGCTGCCACAGGTCATCGCCTTCCTGGCAGAAGTATTCGAGTCCGAGCCAGACCTTGCCGTCCTCCGCCACCAAGTCCGGACTCCAGTTGTTGAAGACCTGCAGGCGTCCGACGCGCACATCGCGTTCCTGAATGTAGATCCAGTTGTCCGGCGGCATGTTGTCCGCCCGGGCGCTCTGCGCCTGGCGATTGGCACGCATGCGGGACACCAGCAGCCCGACGGTGATGAAGTCGCGGTAAGGCAACGCGGCGGCCACCTCGCGCACGTCGGCGGGAGCGGGCGGCTGCATGCCCGCCACCAGATCCTTGACCGGCATGGTTGAAATCACGTAGTTGCCCGCGACCTCCACTACCTGCCCTGCCGCATCCGCCGTGATGACCGCAAGCACGCGCCCGCTCTCATGCCGAAAACCTGTCACCTGTTGTCCGAAGCGGATCTCGCCGCCGCCCTCGGTCACCCGGCGGGCCACTTCCTGCCACATCTGGCCGGGCCCCAGACGCGGATAGAGGAAATGTTCGATCAGGCTGGTTTTGGTCGCCTGTGCCGCACCGAAGCGCTGGCGCCAGGCATGGCGCAGGGCTTCGATGATGGAAAGTCCCTTGATCCGCTGCGCGCCCCATTCGGCACTGATGCGATCGCAGGGCACGCCCCAGACCTTCTCGGTGTAGTCCTTGAAAAAAGTGCGGTACAACTCGCCACCGAAACGGTTGACCAGAAAATCCTCGAGCGAACGTTCGGTCTTGCGCGGAAACAGCGTCGACCATAGATAGCTGACGCCTATCCTGGCCAGGCGCACGGGACCGAGGTTCACCAGCGTGGTGGCATTGAGCTTGATCGGATAGTCGAAATACTTGCGCAGGAAATAGATGCGCGAAAGCCGGTCGCGCAGCAGCATCACGCGGCCGGACCCGGCAGCCGCCGTAGCGTCGGCGCCGACTGTTCGATGCTGTCCCTGATAGGCAATTTCAACCGTTGCCGCATCGGCCGCGATCGGCAGGATCTCCCGCCACCAGTTCATCACCCAGTCGGACTTGGAAAAGAAACGATGGCCGCCGATGTCCATCCGGTTGCCCTTGTACTCGACCGTACGCGAAATGCCGCCGACGTCATGCGAGGCTTCGAGCACCAGGGGCTGCATACGGCCGTCGCGCACCAGTTCCAGCGCGGCCGTGAGGCCGGCGGGACCGGCGCCGATGATGATGACGAGAGGTTTCTGCATGCGCGATTATGGCCGGAACAGGCCCCATTTGCGCAGACCGAAATTGAAGGAGAAGGTCAGCATTGCGGCAACCGCCTTCGCCATCAACAAGCCGAGCCCGGCATGCTCGACGGCAGCATAGATCGCCAGGTTGTTCAGCCCCAGACCAGCCACGCCGACCGCTGCAAATGCTGCAAACTCTGTCCTGGGAAAGGCCGCAAGACGGCGATGCCGGAACACCCAGCGCACGGAAAGCAGGTAACTCGTCGTCGCCCCGAGGATAAAACCGAAGGTCGCCGCCCAGAGGTAATGAACGAAATTTGCCGCCAGCAGCAAACCCGCCGTGTCGACTGCCAGTGCCACCCCGCTCACCGCCAGATAGCGCAGCAGTTCGGTCGCCGTGGCGTGCAGTCCGCGTTCTGCAGTCATTGCCTTGCCTGGGGAACAGTCGGCGCCGGCGAGACGGCGACGCCCTTCGCGGATGACACCGCTGCCGCAAAAACCAGGCTCAAGACCCCTTCACCACATTGAGAAACGCCGTCTCGAGCGACAAGGTCGGCTTGATCTCGATCAGCGAATGTCCGGCGGATTCCAGCGCGCGCAGGGTTTCCCACAGGCTGGTGCGCGAAACCTCGATGACCCAGCGCCCGCCCGGCTCGGCCAGCATCCCGTCGAGGACGGCGGCCGCGCCCGCGCTGCGCACCAGTACGCGTTCGTCCTCCCCCACCAGTTCGCCCGGTGTGCGCACCGCCCGCAGTTCGCCCTTGTGGATCAGGCCGAAGCGATCGGCCAGGCGCTCCACGTCGTGCAGCACGTGCGAGGTCAGAAAGATCGTGCCGCCCTGCTGCCGATATTCGGAAAGAATATCCACGACCTCGCGCCGGCCGATCGGGTCGAGCCCGGACAGGGGCTCGTCGAGGATCAGCAGGCGCGGCTCGACCGCCATCGCGTGCGCCAGCGCCGTGCGCTGCGCCATGCCCTTGGAAAAGCCGCGCACCACCTTGTTCGCCACCTCGGCAAGGCCGAAGCGCTCCAGCCATTTCATGCAGTGCGCCCGGGCGCCGGCCGGCTTGCGGCGATGGAGTTCCAGGCCCATCGAAAGAATTTCGAGCGGCGTCAGGTAATCCGGCAGGCTGGGATTTTCCGGCACGTAACCCAGGCCGCGGCGCGATTCGGGATCGCTCACATCGACGCCGAACAGGCTTGCCGTGCCGGCACTGGGCGACATCACGCCGGTGAGTATCTTGATGGTCGTGCTTTTTCCGGCACCGTTCGGACCGACGAAGCCGAAGGTCTCTCCGGCCTCGATGACCAGCGAGATCCCCTTCAATGCCTCGAAGGGTGGCGAAGCCCAGCGCCGGGGATAGGTCTTTTTCAGCTTGCTTATCGAAATCGCGGCGTTCATGTCAGCGTTGCCTTTCGGTTGCTACGGGTGCGGGAGGTGGCGAATTACTCAACACGACCTGACCTTGCGGGTCGATCGCAAAACCGAAGCCAAACGGAAGCTTGGGAATCCCGGCGACGATGCCTGCCGTCACCAGTTCGTCGAGCGTGGCGGGCGGGCGGCCGAAACGCTGCCGATACGTAGCCGCCGCTACGCGCATGTCGCGCAGCATCTGCAGCCGGACCACGCGCTGCTCCAGATAGCGACGGAAATCGACACGGCCGGACTGTTTGGCCATGGCCTCCACCACGCGGATTGCCAGATCGAGGTCGCCTGCCCGGTCGAGCCAGATCGCCGCCAGGTTCTGCATCTGCAAGCGGTCCTGGCCTTCCGGCAGGTGTTCCGCGGCTTCGCGCATCCAGGCCGATGCGCCCGCGGCATCGCCCTTGAAATGCAGCAGATTGAAGGCATAGTAAAACGCCGGCTGGTAATCGAAGCGGCGCGCCAGGGTCGCGCGGGCGAGAATTCTCTGCGCGGAATCGACCTCGTCATTCCAGGGCAATATCGCCGTGGCGATGTAGTAGTTGTCCTCGTGTCCCGGATTCAGCCAGGAAACATCCTCCTGCACCTTGGCCAG
Organism: Sulfuritalea sp.; assembly: GCA_022842325.1. Lineage (GTDB taxonomy): Bacteria > Pseudomonadota > Gammaproteobacteria > Burkholderiales > Rhodocyclaceae > Sulfuritalea. The sequence goes on from JALHPU010000024.1 coordinate 32,004, forward strand.
AATCCGGAATTCCTCGCGCTTCATCTTGAAATTGTCCGTCCACAGCGCGCGGATGGCCGAGATGTTCGCCGCCAGAAAGCGGTCTCCCCCCGTCATCGCCACCTGGACGAACAGCGGCAATGCCACCCGGATTTCAACGCTCACGGTCTGGCGCGGCGCAAGCTTGAGTCGCTGGTTAATGGCGACAAACGCCATCGCGGCGAGAACCGCCAGCAACCAGAGTCTTGCGCTGCGTCCCAGTGTTCCCGGTTTCATCGCCGTTCCACCAGCGCCGACTATTCGAACTCGCGGCGATTGAACGCCAGCACGGCCAGAGTCACCAGCAAAACGATGTAGGCGAGAGCGACGAGGCCGCCGCCCGCCATTGCGGTCGAATCCGGCGCGATGCCATACATCGGCCAGTTACGCCAATCCAGCCGCGACAGGTCTGGCAAGAACCAGTGGATCGCATCCACCACCGGCGCCAGGCGCATGATGTCCCGATCGCCATCCGCGCCCTGCGCGAGGTACTCGGCCACCGCGCCCAGGCTCTTGCCGGCGGCAGCGAATGCAAGCCCCAGGGCCAGCGGCAGCATCGGCACCGTCGACAGGCTGGCGATCCACAGCGCAAAGGCCGTAACCACCGCCGCATCGGCCCAGAGGCCGAGGACAGTCGTCCAGTAAGCTGCCCCCGGCGCCACGCGAAACGCCTGCTCGTACTGCCCTCCCGCATTCAGCACGACGACCCACAGCAACATGCCGAGCACGGCCGCCGCGAGCCCCAGCATGCCGAGTACCGCAAGATAGCGGCCGATCAGGTATTGCCCGCGCGGGACCGGATAGGTCAGGGCGAACAGCACGGTCCGGCGCTGAATCTCCTGCCCGACCAGTTCCTGCACCCAGAACAGCGCGAACAGGATGAGCGAGAACCTGAGCCCGGAGAGCCCGACGTCGAGGGCCACGGTTTTCGGCTGGCGCGGCGAGAACGCGGCGGACAGGTATGCCATTCCGATCAGCAGCACGCCCAGCACCAGCACTGCCTGGATGCTGCGACTGCGCAACCCGGCGCGCCAGGCGGAAATCAAAAACGACTTCATCGGTTTGCTCCTTTTTCCAGATTTCCTGCATTTTGCCGGGGCATGACAGTCGGCGCCGGCAACACGGCGCGAAACGCGCCGCAGGAATACAGCCAGAGGCCGGACTGCCCGGTTGCGGAAACCGGCGGCAGCGTATTTTGCGACAAAGCCCGGTCGGAAACCACCCAGTCCAGGGCCGGATCTTCGCACGCGTAGAGCATCCCCGGACCGGTCAGCGTGACCGGCCGCTTGTAACTCTGATGCAGGTTGCCCGTCTGGTCCAGCGCTTCGCCGGTGAGACGCCGGTATCGATCCAGCAACAAGGATTCCTCGGCCGCCGACACGGGCCAGGATTCCGCCAGCGAAGCCACTGCCAGACGCTGCCGGCGACGCAACATCTCGAAGGTCTTCTCGCGCGAGAAAACGCTGCCGATCACCTGATCGGAACTCCCGTAGTTCGCCGTCCCCAACTCGTGCCAGACACGCTGCGGCATGGGGCCCGGCCATAACACGACGTCCCCCGGACGAATCGCACCGGCGAACATGGGCGGGGGCGACGAGTCGCGCAGATGTTCCCAGGCGCGGTATTTTTCGAGGCGCTGATCCCAATGCAGGCCCGCAAACACCAGCAGCAATGCGCTCCCCGCCAGCAGAATCCGCACCGGCAGGCCCGAGGTCAGCAGCCAGGCCCACAGCAGCGCCCCGACGCCAAATCCGCCAGCCAGCAGCAGGCCATCCAGCGCCGGAAATCCGGACTGGACGTTTTGCGCCAAGCCATTGCCCAGAATCACCAGATCCTGAACATAGCCGGGCACGACCGCGAGCAGCAAGCCGAGCAGCAGCAGCCAGGCAAGGCTGCCCGCCAGCGCGTCGATGCGCCGGCCGAGCGCTGCCACTGGCGCCTGCAAGGGCGATTGGAAAACCACCCAGCTTGCGAACAGGACATAGCCCAGCCAATCACTGGCGATCACCAACAGCAGCCCGCCGATCGTCCACCAGATTCGATGCCTGCCGCGCCAGGCGCTTCCCAGTATCGCGGCCAGCGCAAAAATCCCGAGGAATACCACCACCCACATGGCCCGCCATGGCTGCGTCTGGATGATCAGCACCGCGGGATAAAGGTAGGAAGCCAGTTGCGCCATCAGAAATCCTGCAGCGCCTATCGCGGCGCCCAGCCGGTACCAGCGACGGCCAGTTTCTGCGCTGAAATGGGCGGCCCACAGCAGCAGCGACAGCCAGGCCAGGGTTGCGTTGATGCGTGCCGTCCCCGGAGGGCCAACGAATATGTCGATACTCGAATGGCGAATGATGCTTTCCCATGCCGGATCGAGTCTTTGCAGCGCGCCGAATCCGCTGAGGTGCAAGCCCGCAATCATCAGCAGCGCGACCGCGCCGGCTGTCAGAACCATCCGGTCGGACATTCTCTGCGCGATGATCATCAGCAGCGGCCAGATGCCCAGCAGGGGATGGATTGCGCAGCTGGCGATTGCCAGCGCCACGGCCGTGCGAAACCGCTGCCGCATCGCCAGACCGAGCGCCAATGCCCCCAAAGGGAAGGCGATGCTGCGCGCCGTCGGAAACGCCTCGTTCAGAACAAAGGTGTTGCCATTGGGGGAATAGTTGAACGACGCGATCGCACAAAGCAGGACGGCGAAGGCTTGCCAGCGGCGATCGTCGATCAGGCTGCGCGCCACCACCGCCGCGGCCGCCACCCAGAGTCCGCCGCCCAGGGCGGACACGGCCAGCGCGGCATTGGGCAATCCGACCGCCGCTGCGAGACTTCCATAGAGCGGGGTAAACACCGAGTAGCGATCCTGCGAACCAAACAGGAAGAAGGGATCGCGTGCATAAGCCTCGGGCGACAACCAATGCCAGACCAGCAGCGAATAGACCCGGGCGTCATGCTCGACCATTCCGACATAGGCGTGATTGATGCACCACAAGGCGGCAGCAAGCATCAGCACGGACCATGCACGGCCTTGATCGGACCGATGCGCCGCGGATGACATCAGAGATTCCATTCCCGTTGGCAAATCCGGAGGATACCGCCCCCGGCGCGGGCCGGAGACATATCCCACCGGGGGATACCGTCCCCGCCCGGCGGGGACATAAAGCAAAAGCGCGCCCGAAGACGCGCTTTTGTTCAGACAACGAACTGATTACATCGACGAGGCGGCGTCGGTAGCTGCCGTCACATTGGCAGCCGTACATGCATCGTTGGTGCCGGTGCACTTGGTGTGGGTGACAACCGCACCGCCGTTGCTGCTGCCCTTGACGGTCTGATTGCCCTTGGCAGAGCCCGCACCCACCGTAAACAGCGTGCCGCTGATGTTGGCGAATGCCACGTGAGTATTGGCGGAGCACTGCACCGCAAAGCCGGTCTTGATGAACGAATCAGCGACCGTGTAGGGTGAGCCGGGACCGCCAGCAACGTTCCACTTGGTGGCACTCTCACCAGCACAAACGGCAGCCGGAGTAGCGCTGGGAGTGCCGGCAGCGTCAGCCGCTTGCGCGGGGCCGGAAACGGAACCAGCAAGCGCCATGGCAGCCAGAACAGTGTAAGTTTTTTTCATAGTCAAGGCTCCTTAGCTTTGCGAATTGGCAATGGCCGAAGTCAGCAGATTGCGGGCGTCCGACATGGCCGCCTTGTTCTCTGCTTTCTTGGTGTATTCCGTGAACTGCGGAATCGCAATCGCGGCAAGGATGCCGATGATCGCGACCACGATCATCAGCTCAATCAGGGTAAAACCCTTTTGCAGACTCTTTTTCATTCAATTTCTCCTATCGAAGGGGCGACACCTGTCGCTGGAACAATTCGAGCAAATTTTGTGCCCGGCAACCTTTCCCTGCCGTCGTTGCCAGCGGACATTGTATACGCTGCAAACTGACGCAATACGTCACATTGACGCCGCTATTCGTCACATGGAGGCAAATAGACCGCAGTGTGTCTGCCGGAAATGTGGTTCAGCCACATGGCTCGAAACAAACGCCCCATATCGCGACCGAAGCGCCGGGTATCGAACAGGGGCGCCGTGGCGCGGGTGGTGTCAAGTCGATGCCGCAAAGCCCGGCAGCGCGCGGGATCCCTGGCCAGGTCATCGGCAAGGGCGAGATAATCCTCGTCCGAGCGCGCGATCAGCTCCGGCAGCCCTGCCGCGTGCAGGACACTGGCTGACACGCGACCCGCAAAGGTTTCGCCCAGGCGGGCGACCAAGGGTACTCCGGCCCAGAGCATGTCGCTGCCCGTGGTGTGTGAACCATAGGGAAAGGTGTCCAGCGCCAGGTCGGCCAGCGGCAGTCGGGCCAGGTGGTCGGGCAATTCGCGCCACGGGGCAAACAGGATACGTTCGGTGCCGATCCCCCGCGCCTGTGCTGCGCGGCGGAGATTGGCTTGCGCCGCTTCCGACTGGAAACCCAGCCAGAGAATCGATGCCGGATTGCGCCGTAGCAGTTCGCACCAGAGACTGAAGGCGGGAGGCGTGATCTTGATGCTCTGATTGAAGGAACAGAAAACGAAGGCGTCTTCGGGCAGCCCCTCGTCCCGCCGCGTGGGGGCGACGCGTGCATCCGCTACACGGCTGCTGGGTTGGTAACTGTGCGGCATCAGGGCCAGATGTTCGACATAGTCCCCCGCATGCTCGGGCGGGGTGACGACCGCATCCGATATCAGGTAATGGGCCAGACCCGGTACACCCAGTGTCCCGGGGAATCCCAGCCAGGTTGCCACGACCGGTGCCGGGGAATGGGCCAGAATCCCTGAACGCGAAAACTTGGTCCAGCCATTCATGTCCACCAGAATGTCGATCCGGTCGCGCCGCATCAGGTCGGCCGTGTCGGCAAACGACAGGGCGTCAATATCGCGGAACACATCGAACGCAGCGCCCAGGCGTTGGCGCAAGGGGCTGCCGTCTTGCGGGCCATAGCCATAGGCATGGACCGAGAACTCCCTGCGATCAAGATTTTCGTAGATTCCCACCGCCAGTTCGCTGACCGGATGCGCACGGAAATCCGCGGAGAGGAAGCCAATGCGCAAGGACCGAAGCGGGTCATCCGGCACGCCGGCATTGGGGGAAGCAGGCGGCACGGCGCCGACACCCGCTCTCCTCAAATAGGCGCGGCCGTATGTTTCGGCGCCTTGCCGCAGCGTTGTGCGATCGATTTCTTCAATGTGGGTCATGAAGAAAGGCTCCGGCCCCTGGTCGACCCGGCGCCGCATTAGCTCGCTCAATACCGCCGGCAGGTCGGCGCGCTGCCAGTCGCAAAACGCCCGTTCCGCTGCGCAAAGATGGGGAAGCAGCGCATCAGCCTCACGCTGGCTGAGTTCGGCGTCGTCGAGCACCTTGTGCGCGCACCTGGCCGCCTCTTCATAGCGGCCGAGGTCGCCCAGGGTGACAACAAAATTGACGAACGCATCGAGCGACTCCGGGTTGTTCGTTACCGCAGCTTGAAATGCCTCCAGGGCTTCCGCAAACCGGCGCTTGCGGTGCAATGCCGCACCCAGCGTGTTATGCGCATCCGGTTGCCGCGGATTCAGCCCAATCGCAGCTCGACAACTCTCTATCGCTGCATCGAGGGCACCAAGCTGCAGCAGCGTCCCCGCCCGGTTGACATGAAATTCCGCTCGCTGCGGCGCCAGCGCCAGGGCCGCCTCGATGCTTGCCAAGGACTCGCTGGAATGTCCGGCCACTGCCAAGGCAATCGCAAGATTGCTGTGCATTTCCGGATCGCCCGGATACAGTGCGACACCGCGCCGCAGTAGCGGAAGCGCCTCATCGTGGCGCCCGGCAGTGATATGCGCCACGGCCAGGGCCTTGAGACCCAGCGGATGATCGGGCGCGCGGCTCAAGAGGCGCCTCGCGACTGTTGCCACCTCCGCATACTGGCCGCGCGCAATCAAGCCGACAATTTGAGTCTCATCCGTAGTTTTGGAAAATTGTCGCTTCATGTGCGGTCAAAACTGATTCAATAAATTAACCAGCAGGCACCCGCCAATCGCCCGTCTTCCGGGCTGAGCATCCAACTGGCTGCACTGTCATCGACATCAGATGGCGATCGCAAGCGTCCAAACGTCTGGGCTCAAGCCATCACCGCTTCAGAATCAGCCCCTGACCCGTCGGCAGGGGAAAAACACGGTACTCACGCTCGGCAAACCACGGATCCTCCGCCTGCTTCTGTTTGCGATATATGCCAGCCCACTCGTAATCATCCATGATGATAATGCCGCCAGATACCACACGATCAAACAGACGCTCCAGCGATGCCAGCTCACCAGCCGCGTTGTTCAGATCGATATGCAGATAGGCAACCTTTTCCGGAATCCCATCGGCAAATGAATCAGGCAGCAAGCCCTTGATCAAAGCTACTTGTGGGTAATCGGCAAAACGCTGTTGCACAGTTTCATAGAAGCCTTCCCGCTGATCGGAATACTGATGTCCGTCGATTGGATGGTAGTCGTAGGTGTCGTAACCCCAGAATGTTTTTGGAAACGCAGTGCCGCCCAGATAGTCCATTACGGTCTTGATGCCGGTGCCGCTGTACACTCCACACTCGACAAAATCGCCTTGCAGATGCACGCAATGGTAGGCTGCGCAGGCAAGAATATAGCGCCTCCACACGATCGCCTGATCAGCGTCATTCTGGATATTGCTCTCCCACGCATGGCGAAAAGCTGCATCTTCCAACAGCGAGTTATTACGGCACCAGGTAAACAGGTTGTCGCCGAGAAAAAATCCGGGAGCCACCAGACTTTTTGCCTCATCCATCAGCGCCGCAAAGCGCGTGCGGTCACTCACACCCCAGTATGTGTGCGACGAAAAGCTGAACATCTGTTCGGGAGACGGCTGAACAGGCTGCGGCAAGGCGACGGGTTCATCATCCGGAGGGAAATGAGCCTCCGCCAGTTCGGCAAGTTCCTCTTCCGACTGTACTGCCTTGCTCGCAACAGCCCACAAATCATAGTATGGATGGGCGCGACTGCCGCTGACAACGCTGCCGAATCCGGCCTCGTTGAGGGTGCCGACCAGGACCTTTTCGGTAAACCCGCAGCGGTGCGCCATGTAATGGTTTCCCTGCTCCAGCGATGCACGAAGGCCATACAGGATGTCGAGCGGGGCGATGGGACCGGCGGGCGAGTTGTAGGCCGGCTCGACCAGCTTGTCGTCAGCGATCAGGCGACAAACTGATTGCAGGTCCGGACAGTTGATGACCAGGAAGCCGTCGGGCTTCAGCACCCGCCGGAACTCGGCAAGCGCCAACAGAACTTCATGCGCATAGAGGTGTTCGATGTTGTGGCTGGAAAATAGCGCATCCACCGCCCCGTCCGCCACCGCCGACATGTCGAGCATGGTGCCGACGATATCGGGATCGACACTTGGATTGATGTCCAGGCGCAATTCCTTCCAGCCCGGAAGGTTGAAGCCGCGCGTGGTCCGGTCCTTGCGGTTGTTGCCGCAGCCGACGTGGAGAAAGGTTTTCATGGCGTTGGGCTCACGTTTCTGTGTTGTTGTATCGATCTGACTATCGCACCAGGATTGCCACATGCTGCGCAGGGCGGCTTCAAGATGGCCGGCAAAGCGCGGCGCGTCGAAGATCGGCGATTTCAGCACCTGTTGTCGCAGGCCTGAGCGCAAGGCCGCCAGTCGCGGCAGGTCGCCGGTATGCGCAACCGCGCGCGCGACGAAGTCGTCGGCGTCGGCGGCGATCCATTCGGACAAGCCGGCGTTCGCCAGGAAACCAAGGCCTTGGCGCGAAAGAAAGCTGCTTCCGGCCAGGGTAAGCACCGGCACGCCCATCCAGAGACTTTCCGCGGTCGTGGTTCCGCCCGGAAACGGAAACGAATCGAGGACGATATCCACCCACTGGTAGGCCGCCAGATACTCGGCGCGCGGCGAGGCACCTTCGAACGCCAGTCGCCCTGCCTCGATGCCCCTGGCGGCAAAACGATCCAGGATCGCACGCTGCCCGCCGGCCTCGCCGAACTGCCTCGCCTTCAACAGGAGCCGGCTCCCCGGCACCGCTTTCATTACCCGCGCCCAAAGCGCCACCACGGCGTCGCTGATCTTGTTGGGGTTATGGAAGCAGCCGAAGGTGATGTGCGCCTTGCCGAGCGCCGGAAGCGGCGTGACCGGGATATCGATTTCGGGCACGGTGAAGCACAGGCGGGTTTCCGGCAGGCGCCAGATCCTTTCGGTGAAGTGGGCTTCCTCGGATTCCGGCAAGGTCCAGGGATCGGCGATCAGGTAGTCGATGGCAGCGAGCCCAGTGGTCGCGAAATAGCCCAGCCAGGTGACCTGTACCGGTGCCGGCTTCCAGGCAAAGAGCGGCAGGCGATTGTGGCCGGTGTGGCCGGCAAGGTCGATCAGGATATCGATGCCGTCAGCGCGTATCAGTCGCGCCAGCCTTTCGTCCGTAAGCCCCGACACCGGTCGCCAGATGTCGCAACAGGCCCTGATCCGCTCCGTCACGGGATCGACGCGAGAATGATTGGCATAGGCAATCAAGCTCAAACGCTGCGATGCACCCGAGGAAAGCGCTTTAAGCACACCTTCGATGAAGTGTCCTACGGGGTGTTCGCGGAAATCTCCCGACACGAGGCCCACCCGCAAGGGTCTGGCATGCTCGGGGCTGTTGGGCCAATCGGCGAAGGCGCGGGCCTGTCGTGCTGCAGCATCGCCATAGCGCCGTGCCTGGATCAGCATTGTCTCGGCCGGCAGATCGCAACGATAGTTGTGGGTGAATAACAGGTTGGAGTGCGCATCGACCAGATTGGGGTCGATATCCAGCGCCCTGCGGTAGCTTGCGACGGCGCTCTCGACCTGCCCGAACTCGTTCAGGACATCGCCCCGGCTGAGGTGCGCCGCGGCATCGTCAGGGTCGATCTGCAGTGCCCGGTCAAAGCTCGCCAGGGCCTCTTCAAACTGCCCGCAAGCCTGCAGGGCGATGCCCAGGTTGAAATGCGCGCGGCCAATATCGGGATTGATTTCCACCGCTCGACGATGACTGGTCACGGCCTCATCGCGTAGGCCAAGGCCCAACAGCGAAACGCCAAGGTTGGTGTGCGCGCCAGCGAATTCGGGATTGATCTCCAGCGCTCGCCGGTAGCTCGCCACAGCTTCGTCAAATTGCCCGAGGCTATGCAGGGCAACGCCCAGATTGCTGTGCGCCTCGACGAAATCGGGCCTGATCTCCAACGCCCGGCGATAGCTCGCCACGGCTTCGTCCAGTTTTCCGAGGTCGGTCAGGACATTGCCCAGGTAGCTATGCGTATCGGCGTCATCGGGATTGATCTGCAGCGCCCGGCGCAAACTTGTGGCAGCCTCCGCGGGCCGGCCGTGGCCGTTCAGAATCGCACCAAGGCTGCGCAGCGCCAGGACACAGTCAGGATCGACGGCAAGCCCCCTTTGAAAGCTGGCCATGGCGCCATCAACATCGCCCCGAGCCATCAAGGCAACGCCCAGGTTGGTTTGCGCTTCGGCGTCATCCGGCAGCAGCTCCGCTGCCTTTTGCAGGGCTTGCAGGCCATCCTTGCCCTGCACCTGAAGGGATGCACCAAGCAGTTTCCAGGCGACGCCAAGTTCCGGCTCGCGGTCGACCAGGACACGGGTCCGTGCCTCCAATTCTGCATGGCGCCCGGCATTGAACATGGCGATGAGCTGGTCGACTTCAGCTTGTGGCCGATGGCGCGCGGGCAGGTGCCGCTGCGCGCACCATGTTCGCCACATGCCGCGCAGGGCGGCTTCAAAGTGGCCAGCAAAGCGTGGTGCATCGAAGATCGGTGAATTCAGCACCCGTTGCCGCAGGCCCATGCGCAGTGCCGCCAGGCGCGGAAGATCGCCAGCATGGGCTGCCGCGCGGGCCACGTAGTCGTCGGCGTCGACGGCAATCCAGTCGGGCAGGCCGGCGTTCATCAGCAAGCCGAGGCCCTGGCGCTCGAGGAAGCTGGTTCCGGCCAGGGTGAGCACTGGCACACCCATCCACAGGCTTTCGGCGGTGGTGGTTCCGCCCGGAAACGGAAACGAATCGAGGACGATATCCACCCGCTGGTAGGTCGCCAGATAGTCGGTCCGCGACGAAAAACCGTCCAATTTCAGCCGGTCTGCGCCGATGCCATGTGCGGCAAACCGATCCCTGACCCTTTGCCGTATTTCGGGATTGTCCAATTGCCTGGTCTTGAGCAACATGCTGCTTCCTGGCACGGCCTTAAGTACCCTTGCCCACAGGGCAAGCACGGCATCGTTGATCTTGTTCGGGTTCTGGAAGCTGCCAAAGCTGATGTGCCCATTGCCGAGCGCGGGCAGCGGAGTGACAGGAAAATACAACTTCGGCGGTGTAAAACAGAGCCGGGTTTCCGGCAGACGCCAGATCTTCTCGGTGAAATTGACTTCCTCGGATTCGGGCAAGGTCCAGGGATCGGCGATCAGATAGTCGATGGCCGCAACTCCGGTCGTGGCGAAATAGCCCAGCCAGGTGACCTGCACCGGCGCCGCTTTCCAGGCGAACAGCGACAGGCGGTTATGAACGGTGTGTCCGGAGAGATCGATCAGAATGTCGATGCCGTCATCGTATATTCGCCTTGCCAGGCTTTCGTCCGGAACTCCCACCGCCGAACGCCAGGCATGGCAGCTGGCCTTGATACGTTCGGTGACTTCGTCGCTATGCGAATTGGTTGTGTAGGCGATGATTTCGAGCCGGCCGGCGGAACTCGACGCCATGGCTGCCAGTATGCCATCCAGGAAGTGGCCCACGGGATGATTTTGAAGATCCGGGGACACCAGGCCGACACGCAGGCATCGTTCGCCGTCCGATGGGTTGCTCCACTCGGTGCGTGGCCGGGCTTGCCGCGCGACCAGATCGCCAAATTGCCGCGCCTCCGCCAGCAAGCTTGCCGCGGAATTTCCGGCGATGTAGTGTTGCAGGCTCAGCAAACTGCTGCGCACGGCGGTGGAATCGGGATCGATCTCCAGTGCCCGGCGGAAACTTGCAACGGCGTCGTCAAGCCGCCAGAGGTCTTCCAGCACGCATCCCCTGTTGATGTGCGCCGACGCGAAATTCGGGTCGATTTCCAGCGCGCGTCGATAGCACGCCATGGCGGCATCGAATTGCCCGAGGTCTTGCAAAGCGATACCAAGGTTGTTGTGCGCTGAAGCGTGATCGGGATCGATTTCCAGCGCCCGGCGATGGCTCGCCGCCGCCGCCTCGGGTTGCCGGAGCCTACGCAAGGTCACGCCAAGCCTGTTGTGGGCCGGCACGAAATCGGGTTTGATCTCGATCGCCCGTCGATAGCTTGCCTCCGCATCAGCCAATTGCCCAAGATCCAGCAGGGCGCCACCCAGGTTACTGTGTGCTTCGGCAAAGTCGGGGTTGATCGCCAGCGCCTGGCGAAAGCGCGCCGCCGCCTCGGCCGATAGCCCAAGTTTCTGCAGGGTCGCTCCCAGGTTGTTCTGCGCCACGGCGGAGCCGGGCTTGATCTGCACCGCCAGGCGATAGCTCGCGAGCGCGTCCTGCAACTGCCCGAGGTCCTCAAAAACGTTACCGAGGTTGTTATGCGCGTCGGCGAAATCGGGTTTTATTTCCACGGCGCGACGAAAGTGCGCCATGGCGGCATCCAGTTGTCCTGTATGTCGCAAAGCGCGGCCGAGATTGCACCGCGCCGGCGCATCGTCCGGCAAAAGGTCAACGGCCCTCTGCAAAGCAGGCAGCGCTTCTTCCTCCCTGCCCTGCATCTGAATGGAAGCTCCCAGTGCCTTCCAGACCAGGCCGGCTTCCGGAAACTCTTCGACAAGGACCCGCGTCCGAGCTTCCAGTTCGACATATCGCCCACTATTGAACAGATCGAAAATCTGGTCGCATTCTGACTGTGGCAAGGGTTTCGGGGAAGAATTCATCTACTCTTGGAGCGGGCCTTCCTGGCCAATTCGACGTTGGCCGCCATTGTATAGAGTCCGCCCAGTCGCGGGGTCCGATTGATGCACACTGGTTTACGGCGCTTTGCCGACAGGGTTTTCTTGAAAGTCGGCGCTGGTGCAACGCCGACTTTTTGGAAAGAAAGCCATCGGGGGAATCCTGGTGCTTGGGGACGGTCTGCGCTTTGCCGCCAGCATGTTCAACCCCGACCCAGGCACGGCATTCATTGCATCGGCCCGAGTCCGAGATGAACGCCCTGCCGAAAGCGCTATCCCGTCAGATCCACCGCATCCACTTCATCAATCTGCTGCGAATCGAGAAACTGCCGGGCGTATTTCAGATAGACCTGACTCTTGACGAAAACATCGAAGAGGTCGGGGTCTATATGTCCGTTCTTCTTGAAATTGGCCATGATGCCCATGGCCTGCGACAGCTTCATGCCGTGCTTGTAGGGTCGGTCGCGGGCAGTCAGTGCCTCGAAGATGTCGGCGATGCCCATCATTCTGGCCTGTACCGACATCTGCTCGCGGGTCAGTCCCTTGGGGTAGCCCTTGCCATCCATGCGCTCGTGATGGCCGCCGGCATACTCGGGTACCCGGGTCAGGTGCTTCGGCCACGGCAACTGTTCCAGCATCTTGATGGTGGCGACGATGTGATGATTGATGATGTCGCGTTCCTTCAGCGTCAGGGTGCCGGCGCGGATGGTCAGATTGACGACTTCGTCGGCGGTAAGGAACTCCGTTTCGACGGCATCGACATTGCGCCATTTATGGCCGCTGCCGATGTCGCGCACGCGCTGCTGATCCTCCTCCTTCATGGCCTCGCCGCCGACATTGGTCTTGCGCAGGAATTCGCGGTCCGCGTCCAGCGCGGCGACCTCCTCGTGGAACTCCTGCCAGATTGTCTCGTCGGCCGCCGCGTAGCCATTCCCGCGCAACGCCAGTTGCCTGCGCAGCGCCTGGATCTCCGCATCCCGCTTGAGCACTTCGAAGCGGGTATCGATCAACTGTATGCGATCGAACAGGGTTTGCAGCTTGGTGGCTTTGTCGACCACATGCACCGGCGTCGTCACCTTGCCGCAATCATGCAGCAGACCCGCGATCTTGAGTTCGTAGCGGTCGCGCTCATCCATTCTGAATGAGGCCAGCGGTCCTTCCTGTGTTGCGTCAGCCGCCTCGGCCAGCATCATGGTCAGGGCCGGCACGCGCTGACAATGGCCGCCGGTATAGGGCGACTTTTCGTCGATCGCCAGATTGATCAGGTTGATGAAGGACTCGAACAGCTCTTCGAGCTGGGTGATCAGCAGGCGATTGGTCAGGGCAATGGCCGCCTGGGAGGCCAGCGATTCGGCCAGGCTCTGGTCTGCCGAGGAAAACGGATTGACCTTGTGCGTCTGCGGGTCCTGGGCATTGATCAGTTGCAGCACGCCGATGATCTCGCCCTCATGGTTCTTCATAGGCACCGTGAGGAAAGACTGGGAACGATAACCCGTGCGTGCATCGAAGCTGCGGGTGCCTGAAAAATCGAAGCCCGCTTCGGTATAGGCGTCGGCAATATTCACCGTCTTGTCGTGAATGGCGGCATAGGCGGCGACCATCGAGTCATTCGACTCCCCATTCTCATTGAACAGCGGCAAATTCGGGAAGTTGATGGGATTGCCTGTGGTGCCGCCCATGGCGATGTGCAGGGAGTCGGTGCGCAGGATTTCGAAGCGCAGCGCCCGGCCATCCTCGGTCATGCGATACAGGGTGCCGCCATCGGCGTGGGTGATGGTCTTGGCCGCTATCAAAATGCTCTCGAGCAGCCGGTCGATGTCGCGCTCCTTGGAGAGCGCTGCACCTATTGCATTTAGTTTTTCGAGACGGCGAAACAGATCGCTGGAATTATCCATGCTCGTTTCCTACTTGATGCAAACCGCCCGGACCTGTTTGAGGTCGGTCACTCCTTGCAGTGCCTTTTCGAGACCATCCATCTTCAGGGTCAGCATGCCGTCCTCCAGCGCCTGGGCAAACAACTGCACAACGCGCGCATGCTCCTGGATCAGCTTCTTCAGGGGTTCGGTACCGATCATCAGTTCGTGCAAGCCGACGCGCCCCTTGTAGCCGCTGCCACCGCAGGTGTCGCAGCCCTTGGCACGCGTGAAGACCAGATGCCCATCCTTGCCGTAGTCCTTGATCAGGCGCTCGAGCGTCGCCGCATAGGCAGCGTCCTTGTCCTTCAGGAACGGTCCGGTGTTGTCCAGTTCGCTGCAATACTCCTTCAGGAACAATCGAACTTCTTCGGCATCAGGCGTGTAGGCCTCCTTGCACTTGCACAGCCGCTTGGCCAGACGCTGGGCCAGAATGCCCAGCAGAGCATCGGAGAAGTTGAAGGGATCCATGCCCATGTCAAGCAAACGAATGATCGATTCCGGTGCACTGTTGGTGTGCAGGGTAGCGAATACCAGGTGCCCGGTAAGCGACGCCTCGATGCCGATGCCGGTGGTTTCGGCGTCACGCATCTCGCCCACCATGATGATGTCCGGGTCGGCGCGCAGGAACGCCTTCATCACCGTGGCAAAGTCCATCACCTTCTTGTTGACCTGCACCTGGCGCAGGCCTTTCTGGGTAATTTCCACCGGATCTTCCGCGGTCCAGATCTTGGTATCCACGGTATTCAGATAGCCCAGCACCGAGTGCAGCGTGGTGGTTTTTCCGGAGCCGGTCGGGCCGCAAACAAAAAAGAGGCCATAGGGCTTGGAGATGGTGGCCTTGAGCTTGGTCAGGTTGGTCGGCAGCACGCCCAGTTTGTCCAGCGGGATCGGTTCGCCGCCGGCGAGAATCCGCATCACCACATCTTCTACACCACCGGTGGAAGGAATTGTGGCCACCCGCAGCTCGATATCCAGCGGACCATATTTCTTGAACTTGATCTTGCCGTCCTGCGGCTTGCGACGCTCGGCAATATCCAGATCGCACATGATCTTGAGACGTGCCACCATGGCATTGCGGTAGCTGGCCGGCACTTCGATGTATTTGGCCAGCGAACCGTCGCGACGGAAGCGGATCAGCACCTTGTCCTTGCCCAGGCCAGGTTCGATGTGGATGTCCGATGCACCCTGCTGATAGGCATCGACAATGATCTTGTTGACCAGCTTGACCAGTTCGTTGTCGGCCGCCGCAGAGATGTCGTCGCTGGCGCCGCCTTCACCTTCACCCTCATCCTGATCGAGGGTCGACAGCAGGTCGCCAACAGAACTGTCGTCGGTGTAGCCGGGGACGCCTGTGGCACCGAACAGCTGATCGAGCGTCTGCACGAACTCGTGGTTGGTGGTGACCCGATAGGCGACCTTGGCCCGCGGGAAGACGTTATTGACGACACGCGAACCCTTGACCTGCTCGGGGTCCATGCAGACCACCATGACGCCTTCAGCGCCCTCTTCCACGGGAGCCCACTTGGCTTGCTCCAGGAAATCGCGCTTGAGGTTCTTGAGCAGGTCGACCGGCTTGATGCGGTCGGACCTGAACGGCTCGTAGGGTACGTTGAAAAACTTGCCCAAGGCCGCGCCCAAGGCCTGGTGTTTGACCTGAAACTCGTTGACCAGAACTTCCTCGATGTCGAGGCTTTTCCGTCGCGCGGTACGCGTGGCCAGTTCCAGCTCCTGGGCTGAAATGACGGCATCGGAAACCAGGAAGTCGTACTTGGTCTTGACCGCCTGTGCCGGCTTGCTGCGCTGGGTAAAGGCGATTGCAAGCGTCTCGCACAGGCCCTTGACCCCTTCCTGGGCGATCGCCGCAAACGGCGTTCCGGCCTTATTGTTGATGATCTGCACGACGCCGAGCAATTCGGCGCTTTGCGCATCGACCACCGGTGCAACCAGCATCTGCTTGGTGCGATAACCCGTACGTTTGTCCACTTCCTGCAGGAAGCGCAGCGAAGGATTGATCGCCTTGAGTTCCGCCTCGTCATAGACGTCGCGAATATTCACGGTTTTCTTGGCCAGGGCCACATGCCCGGCGATGCTCTGGTCGGCGATCGGCAGTCGCAGATCCTTGAATGAATTCAGGCCGGTCTTCACCTTGGAAACGATGGAAGCCTTGTCGTCACCGACCGTGTAGATCGTCAGCCGATCGGCATTGAACAAACTGCAGATCTCGCCGGACAGTTCCAGCATGATTTCATCGATGTTGGAAGTCGCATGAACCTTGTTGGTTACAACTTGCAGGTTCTTGAAAAAGGCCAGACGGCTGTCGACATCGGACATGGCCGCGTCGGCCGGGGCAGCAGGAACGGCACTCATTCGACTGACTCCATGGCATCCGCATGGGCCCTCATGCCGCCGTCGAGGAG
Source organism: Sulfuritalea sp. (assembly GCA_022842325.1). Taxonomy (GTDB): domain Bacteria; phylum Pseudomonadota; class Gammaproteobacteria; order Burkholderiales; family Rhodocyclaceae; genus Sulfuritalea. The sequence goes on from JALHPU010000024.1 coordinate 48,290, forward strand.
GACGGCATGGAACCCACGCTGGGAAAGCAAAAATGCAGCGGCGGAACTGCGTCGTCCCGTCTGGCAATAGACAATGTACTCCCTTGCCGGATCAAGCGCCGTCGAGGCCTGACGAATGTCGTCCAGCGGAATGTTGAGAGCTCCCGGGAAACCATCGCTCCTGTATTCGGCAGGAAAGCGCACATCGATCCATGTTGCCCCGGCGGCTATCCGCCGTTCCGCCTCTGCTCCGGGAACCTTCTGCAACAGCGGGGCGCGCAGCAACTCGTTGAAGTCGTCCTTGGACAGGCACAACAGCACCCCGTCCGTCTTCATCGTCACGGTTGCATTGCGTACCGTATCGGCCACCAGGGCCTCCTCGCCAAACGCGTCGCCTTCCTTGAGTTCGGCCAGCTGAATCGAGGATCCGGCAACCAGACGGGAAACCTTGCAGCGTCCGCTTTCGATCAGATAATAAAAATCACCGCTATCGCCCTGCCGGATGATGTCCTGACCGCGCTTGACCTGAACACGGTTGAATTTTCCCAGCAATGACTGGATGTTGGCCGGCGGCAGCGAAGCGAATACGCCGACCGTAATATTGTCCAGGGCGAACATGCCTGACATCATGCGCCAGTCGGTCACCTCCGCGCTGCCCGGCAAGCCGGTCGCGGGTACCGCGAGCTGACTCCAGGTGAGCACGATGTCCAGGGTGTCTTCGTCCAGCGCCAACAGGACGATGTCGGTAATGGCCTTGCCCTTGAGGGGCGACTTTCCGCCACGCGCCAGGGGCGCGGCCGCATATTCATGGCCGCCGACAAGTACGCGGGACGCGCCGTCCGGCATGCTCGCCAGAAGTTGGCCGCGCACCAGATAGACCACCTGACCGTTCCAGTCGACAGCACGAAATGGCTCGCTGCCGCGTGTGAAGGTATGCATGCGGCAGCGCGGCAGCAACTCGCGCAAACCATCGTTGCCCAGTGACGCCAGCGGTTGCAGACGGGCGAGGAGGTCAATGCTCACCGAATCAGCCATGATCAGATTTCGAACAGCTGATTGTTCTGCAGCATTCCAGGGCGGAATTCGCCGATGCAGTCCTCGATTTCCTGCATGGTCAATTCGATCTGGCCCGGTTTCAAATGGGTAATGAAAACTTCGGCATCGCGCTGCAGATTTGTCAGCTCTTCCAGCAGCATGCTTGGGCACAAATGCAGAGAGGCCACCGCCAGCCCCTTCTCACTGTTGGAAAACGCGCACTCGATAATCAGGTAGCGCAAGTTTCGAATCTGATTCACCTGCTGCCACAGTTCGGGGCAGGGCCCGGTGTCTCCGGTGAAGACCAGGCTGGCATGTCCCGAATCCAGGTGATAGCCCACCGCAGGCACCGTGTGATTCGCCGGCAACGGCATGATCTTGCGGCCATCCAGTTCCACGACCTCGCCGACGCGTATCGTGGCGAAACGCATGAAAGGCCTTTCCGGCGTAGGTATTTCGCTGAAGTCGGGCCAGATGGCCCAGTTGAATACGTGGGCCCGGATGATCTCGAGCGTGGCCTCGGTCGCATGCACGATCACCGGCTTATTCCGCATGTCCCCCACCGTATCGAGCATGAACGGCAGGCAGGCCAGATGGTCCAGATGCGAGTGGGTTACGAAAACGTGATCGATTTGGGCAAGCTCGGCAATCGCCAGATCGCCGACTCCGGTTCCCGCATCGATCAGAATATCGTTATCGACCAGGAGCGAGGTGGTACGCAGATGGCGCCCACCGATTCCGCCGCTACAACCGAGGATGCGTACCTTCATGGGGCCTATTTGGTTTCAAAAATGGTGACGCCATCCCAGTTCTCGCCGGGCGGCTCTTTGCGCAGATGCTCCACGCGCTTGACGTAAAGGTCGTAGAGATAACGCGGCTTGATGCGCTGCAGGTTCATCAGCGCGACCTCGGCCTGATCCCAGTCCTGCGAACGGTAGGCTCGCAGCGCCTGATTCCAGAGCTTGATTTCGTCCATCTCCTCACGGGAAACCTTGCCTTCTTCGCCAATTGGTTCATATATCCCGACGGGATCTTCCTTGCCCTTGACCCGCACCCGGTCGAGCTCGCGGAATACGAATTCCTTCTTCAACAGTTCGCGGGTGCTTTCGCCAACGATCATCCCCACCCCGTACTGCTTGGTAATGCCCTCAAGGCGGGAACCAAGGTTGACCGCATCGCCCATCACCGTGTAGGACTGACGTACCGGCGAGCCCATGTCGCCCACAGTCATCGGACCCGTGTTTACGCCAACGCCTATCTTTAGTTCAGGCCAGCCGCGTGCCGACAAGTCCTTGTTCAGTTCATGCAGTGCAACATGCATTTCAAGTCCGGTAAGTACTGCATTCCTGGCATGTTCCGGATCGTCGACGGGCGCACCCCAGAACGCCATGATCGCGTCGCCGATATATTTATCAAGGGTACCACGATGTTTGCGGACTATCAGGGTCATGGCGCCCAGATACTGGTTCATCAAGGTCGCCAACTCGTCAGGTTCCAGGCCTTCGGAGATGGTGGTAAATCCGCGAACGTCGGAAAACAGCACGGTAAGTTCAGCCTTGCGCCCGGCCATGCTGTAGTTCTCGGGATCGCGGCTCATTTCCTCGACCAGTTCCGGCGGCACGTACTGGCCGAACAATCCGGTCAGCTGGCGTTTGGTTCGGGACTCGACAAAGTAGCCCCAGGACATGTTCATCGCATAAAGCAGCACGATCGCTATCATGCCGTTGGCCAGGGGCAGGACCACGTTGGAGACATGCCAGAAGCTGAAATTCACGCTGAGCAACAGCAGCAAGACGATCACACCGACCAGAGTCGCCCGCAAGGGCGACAGCATGGGCAGCAGGAAAGCCATCACTCCGCCCGCAATCAGTACCAATAGAACATCGGCGCCGAGAATGTAGGGGGGTTTGTGCTTGACCGCGCCATCCAGCATTCCGGCGATCAGGTTGGCGTGAATCTCGACCCCCGGATAGGCAGCACCCACGGGAGTGGCCCGCAAGTCCATCAGCCCGGGTGCGGTAGTACCGACCACGGCGACTCGCCCGATCAGTTGTTCCTTGGGCACCCGATTGTTGAGCACATCGGTGATCGAAATGTAGGGAAAGCTCCCTTGATAGCCGCGGTAGGGAATCAGCGTCGCCGCATTCTCATCGACCGGGATGCGCATGACACCACCACCAGTTCCCTTTAGCTCCAGCCACTCCATGGCGGCATACGATCCGGGGGAACCTTCCGGATAGCCCGGAATGATGGGAGGATTGCCGAGCAGATTGCGCACCATCGCCAGCGACAACGACTCGTAATACTCACCGTTGTATTCGACCAGCAGCGGAACCCGTCGCGACGTACCGTCGATATCCACCAGTGGATTGAAATGCCCGGCACCAGCAGCAGCCTTCTGAAAATTCGGTAGATTGCCGCCAAAACTGACCCATTGAGTGAATCCTATGCTGCGGCCGCTGAAAGTGCCGGCAGGAAACACCGGATCCGGCGCTGCGCCTGAACTTGTCCCGCCTTCCTTGCTGGAAAAGTAGTAACCAAGAACTACCGGTCGGTTTTTCAGGGCCGCCGCAAACCTTGCATCATTGTCAAGTTGCGGACGCAACTCCCGCAAGCTTGCCTGAAAGCCCGCCACGTCCTTCAATTCCTTGCGCGCCAGGGACTCGAGCGACTTGAGGCCGGAGCTATCGTCGGGCTCGGCAAAAACCACGTCAAATCCGACGAGTTTGATTCCATACTCATCGAACAGTTTGTCCATCAAAATTGCCAGTTTGTCGCGGCCCCACGGCCAGCGCCCCTGTTCCGCCAGCGACTTCTCGTCGATATCGAGAATCACTATGCGCTGATCCACAAGCTTGGGCATGGTCAGGCGCACCTTCGCGTCATAGATGAGCGAGTCCATGTGGTTGATGAACGGGATCTGGTAAATGCGCGCCGAATGGCCGAGCAACACCAAGAGGATCAGAAGTCCCAGTCCGTAACGGGGCAAATATTGTTTCAAGGAATCTCCGGGGAACGCGCGCCTAGGGCGTCAGCCCTTCAGGAAAAATTCCATTTTGACACCGGCCAGTTCGATCACGTCATGGTCGGCAAGTTGATGTGCCTGGGTACTGAGCGCCTGGCCGTTGACCACGGGAAAGCTGGCGCCCTCGACGTGCGTAATGAAGTAGCCGTGCGGACGACGGGCGATAACCGCGACCTGCACGCCCGGCTTGCCCAGCGTGGTGAGGGTCTTGGTCAACTCCATCTCCTTGCCCGCATTTCCTCCCGAAAGGAGCTGGATTACCCCCAGCGGCAAGCCCGCGGCCGCCGGAGCGGCCGCCGCAGCGGGTTGCGGAGCCATGCCGGGCGAGGTCGACGTATGCTCCACGCTGGCTGCCGGTACTGCCGGAGCGGCCGGAGTTGCGTGCGCACCCGGAGTCGTAGCTGCAGCCTGTGCAGCATGCGGCTCAGCCGGCTTTTGCGCAGCTCCGGGGCGCAGAATCATGGTCTTCTCGAAATCGGCGGCACCCGTTTGCTGCGGCAGTTCGCTGACATACTTCAGGCGGTACTTGCCCAGTTCGATGGTGTCGCCATTTTGCAGAAAATGCTTTTTCACCGATTGGCCATTGACGAAAGTGCCGTTGGTACTCCCCAAGTCCTCAAGAAATGAGTCATTGAGGATGGTGATCACCACCGCGTGTTCGCCGGAGATCGCCAGATTGTCGATCTGAATGTCGTTGTGCGGCTTGCGTCCTATGGTGGTGCGCTCCTTGGTCAAGGGAATTTCCTTGAGCATTGTGGTTTCCATACTGAGTATGAGCTTAGCCATTGTTTTCGTCCTTCAAGGTCACTGAGCGCTGCATTACTTGAACCAGGCCAGAAGACGGGCCCACCATCCGCGTGCCGCCGGATACTCGCCCTTCACCTTGACCAGGATTACCGAAACGTTGTCGCGGCCGCCGTTGTCATTGGCCATCTGTATCAATTGCATCGCACACAACTCCAGATTGGCCGACAGCGCACCCAGAGTCATCGCAATTTCGTCGTCCTCGACCATGTCATTGAGCCCGTCCGAACACAGCAGATAGACATCGCCCGGTATTACCGCATGATCGTGTATCTCCGCTGCAACTTCAGGATCGATGCCGACCGCACGGGTAACGAGATTTTTGTTCTGCGAATGACGCGCCTGCTCGGGCGTGATGAGTCCACTGTCGAGTTGCTCCTGCAGCAGCGAATGGTCGCGCGTTACTTGCTGGAACTCCTCGCCACGCAGACGATACAAGCGCGAGTCGCCGATATGGCCCACCGTCACCTTGTTGTCATGAAACACCGCCACCACCAGCGTCGTACCCATCCCGGCATATTGGGGCTGGCTTTGCGACGCCTGATAAATCGCCGCATTGACCCGTGCCATTTCCGTATCCAGCACTTGCTGTGCCCACGACTTCCCTGCTGAAACTTCGCTGCTTGGATCGCGCTCGAGAAATGCCTTGTCCAGTTCCGTACCAAGCATCGCGGTTGCCATGCCGCTGGCGACCTCACCGGCATTGTAGCCCCCCATTCCGTCAGCCAGAACGGCAAACCCGCGCAGGGGGTTGGCCATCACGGAATCTTCGTTGTTCGAGCGCACCATGCCCGGGTTGCTGCTTGTGACTATTTCCAGAACAGCACTCATGTCCATGGTTCGGCCCTTAGAAGCTGATATCGACGCCGGAATCGGCAGCGGCGGCGCTACCGCCTGACATCGTCATGCAGGTGCGGATGTCCCGTGCGAATTCCGCACCGGTCTGGTAGCGCGCATCCGGATCCTTGGTCAGCGCCTTGTCGATGATGGCCAACAGGCAGTCCGGCAGATCCGGGGCGACGGTGCGTATGTCCGGATGCGGCTCGTTGGCGATGCGGAACATCAGTTGCGCCATCGAATCGCCTTCGAACGGCAGCTTGCCGCAGGACATCTGGTACAGCATTACACCCAGCGAGAACAGGTCCGAACGGCCGTCGATCTTCTTGCCGGCAAGCTGCTCTGGAGACATATAGCTGGGCGTGCCGAGCACCATTCCGGTCTTGGTCTTCGACGAATCGGTAATGCGCGCGATACCGAAGTCGGTCACCTTGACCTGGTCGGACTCCGGCTCGTACATGATGTTCGCCGGCTTGATGTCGCGATGCACTACATTATTTTCGTGCGCATAAGACAGCGCATCGGCCACCCGCGCGACGATGCTCATGGCGCGCGGCAACGGCAGCAGATTGCCCGCCTTGGCGTAAGGCACCAGATCCTTGCCCTTGAGGAACTCCATCGCGATGTAGGCAAGATCGTGTTCCTCGCCGGCATCGAACATGGTGACGATATTGGCATGGTTGAGGCGCCCGGCCGTCTCGGCCTCGCGGAAGAAGCGCTCCTTGACCTCGACCAGTTCGTCGGCCTCGAACTCCTGCGACAAGGCCATGGTCTTGATCGCCACCACGCGATTGATCTTCGGATCGCGGCCCAGATAGACCACGCCCATCGCGCCCTTGCCGAGTTCCTTCTCGATTTCGTAGCGACCCAGCATCGGCTTTTCGACATTGCCCGCGGTGTCGATCAGGCTGGCATTGCTGCGCCCGCCACCGCCACCGCCCAGGATCACGGTCTCCGAAAGCTGCTTGGCACGATTCACACGGGATTCGATATCACGGAACTTCGGGTTGAAATCGAAGATGTAGCGGAACACCGCCTCGGCCTTGTTGAACTGGCGTTTGCGCTCGAAATCCAGTGCCAGGTTGTACATGTTCTCCATCAACTGCTCGTCCATCGGACACTTGCGGAACTTGTCGAAGGCCATGTCGAGCTGGCCCTGGCCCTGGAAGGCCAGACCCAGCATGCGGTTGGACTCGGCCGAATCGGCATCCGACTTTTCCTTGCCGCGCTCGGAAACCAGGAAACGCTTGGTGGTCAGCAGGGCATGGCCGACCAGTAGCAAAGTTGCCGGTACCATCAACTGCAGCCACATCAGTTGCGTCGTCATCAGTGCAAAATGGACGGCGACCAGGGCCACCAGCAGACCTGCAGTGATTGCCGCCGCCATGCCGGCCTTGATCCGCGGCAGTAGCGCGATGAGGTAAGCCGCAATCAGCAGGAACACCAGCTTTTCAACCCAAAAGCCCCAGGTCGGCGCGACAAAGAAATGCTCCGAAAGCAGGCTGGAAACCGCGTGCGCCTGCATAAGAACGGAGGGCATGGAGGCGCTGATCGGGGTAACGAAGACGCTCCCCACCGATGACGAAGTCGGCCCGATCAGGACGATCTTGTCGCGATACTTTTCATAGGGAATCTTGCCGCTTTTGACGTCGAAGAAGGAATCGACCTGGAATGCCGGCTGACCATCTTCGCGATCCTTGTAATAGAAGGTCAGCATGCGGGTGTCGAGGTCGGTGCCGATCTTGAGCTTGCCCAGCTTGACCGAGTCTCCGGCGGTCACCTGAATGTCCGCCGCATTCAGGTTGTGGCTCTTCGCTGCCACCAGCAGCGACAGTGATGGGTAGGCCTTGTCGAAATGGCCCAGCACCAGCGGCTCGGTCCGAATCGCGCCATCGACATCCGGAGTCACGTTGAGATGGCCTATGGCGGTCACCACATTGCCCAAGGGCTCGATCACCCCGGCATCGACGCCGAGGGTCGGATAGGGCGGAGCATCCGCACCGCCCGCCAGCTTGACGGCGTTCTTCTTGACGAATTCGGGCAGATCCTTGTCCGGCCGACCGCGCGGCTCGCCCAGCACGAACAGCATCGGCAGCGCCACATTGCCGGCTTTGGCGAAGGCATCCGCCAGTCGCCGGTCGGTATTCAGCTTCTGATCCGCCTCGATCAATATCGACTCGATCTGCGGGCATGAGGATGGGGATGGCGCCGCCGCAATCGGAGGCGGCGGGGTATCGGTCACCGGCGAAGCTGCCGGAACGGCGGGCGCCGCGTCCGCCGTGGCCCCGGGTGCCGCGACCGGCGGCACTCCGGCGACAAGCGGTGCTGCAACCGCCGTCGGCGGCAGCGTCACGCCGCAGGTTTCGATCAGCTTGTTGATATACGCCAAACCCTGATCCCGCTGCGGCTCGGAGTAGAACACCGTGGTGGCGATCACCTTCGCCTTGGCGCCCGCCAGCTTGTCCACCATATCGGCCATGATCTCGCGCGACCACGGCCAGCGGCCGATGTTGTCGAGACTGGGCTTGTCGATGGCGATCACGGCCACCTTGTCCGAGGGTACCCGCGACGTTGCCGCTACACCCATGTCATAGGCTTTGCGCTCCAGTCCCTGCAACAGGTCTCCATTGCCGAAAATCAGCACAAAAATGCTGACCACGACGCCGAAGAACCAGTCACTCTTCCAGAAGTCTGCCTTCTTCATCGGTTGCTACCCTGTATGAGAGCCTGCATTAAAACAGGACAATAAGCGCAATTCTTACAGTCCTGCATCAAGTCCGTCAATCAATTTATGTCCCCGAAGCCTGCGCAGGGGACGGTATCCCCTCGCAGGATTATGACATTCGGCCTTGGGCAGCCAAGCAATGTCGCGATTCTATGCGTAAAAAAGCCGCCCCGACTTGCGCCGGCGCGGCTTTATCTGCCCCAGTCCCTGCGTTGGGGCGAGCTCGGGTGAAGTCGGCGTGTCGCCAGCGCCGACTCTTGCGCTTGCTTACTTCAACAGGCCCTTCAGCAGCTTGGCCATTTCCGACGGATTACGTGTGACGGTGAAGCCGCACTCTTCCATGATCGCCAGTTTGGCATCGGCCGTGTCTGCGCCACCGGAAATCAGCGCCCCGGCGTGGCCCATGCGCTTGCCGGCCGGCGCCGTGACGCCGGCGATGAAGCCGACGATGGGCTTCTTCATGTTGGCCTTGCACCAGACTGCCGCTTCGGCTTCGTCGGGACCGCCGATTTCGCCGATCATGATCACCGCATCGGTATCCGGATCGTCGTTGAAGGCGCGCATGATGTCGATGTGCTTCAAGCCATTGATCGGGTCGCCGCCGATGCCGACCGCGGACGACTGGCCGAGGCCGATTTCGGTGAGCTGGGCAACGGCTTCGTAGGTCAGCGTGCCGGAGCGCGAGACCACGCCGATGCGGCCCTTGCGGTGGATGTGGCCGGGCATGATGCCGATCTTGATTTCCTCGGGGGTGATCAGGCCGGGGCAGTTGGGGCCGAGCAGCAGGGTCTTCTTGCCGCCCTTGGCTTCCTTGGCCTTCATCTTGTTCCTCACCACCAGCATGTCGCGCACCGGGATGCCCTCGGTGATGCAGATCGCCAGGTCGAGGTCGGCCTCACAGGCTTCCCAGATCGCGTCGGCGGCGCCGGCGGGCGGCACGTAAATCACGGAAACCGTGGCGCCGGTTTGCGCCTTGGCTTCCTTGACCGAGCCGAAGATCGGGATGTCGAAAATCTTCTCGCCGGCCTTTTTCGGATTCACGCCGGCGACGAAGCAGTTCTTGCCGTTGGCGTATTCCTGGCACTTTTCGGTGTGGAACTGGCCGGTCTTCCCGGTAATGCCCTGGGTGATGACTTTGGTGTCTTTGTTGATCAGGATGGACATAGCGCTTCCTTATTTGACGGCGGCGACGATCTTGGCCGCAGCGTCAGCCATGGTGTCGGCGGAAATGATCGGCAGGCCGGACTCCTTGAGAATCTTCTTGCCGAGATCTTCGTTGGTGCCCTTCATGCGCACCACCAGCGGCACGCTGAGATGGGTTTCCTTGGCCGCGGCAACGACGCCCTCGGCGATCGTGTCGCACTTCATGATGCCGCCGAAAATATTGACCAGGATGCCCTTGACCTTGGGATTCTTGAGCATGATCTTGAAGGCTTCGGTGACCTTCTCGGTGGTGGCACCACCGCCGACGTCGAGGAAGTTGGCAGGCTCGGCGCCGAACAGCTTGATCGTGTCCATGGTGGCCATCGCCAAACCGGCGCCATTCACCAGGCAGCCGATGTTGCCGTCGAGCGAGATATAGGCGAGGTCGTACTTGGAGGCCTCGATTTCGTCGGCGTCCTCTTCGTCCAGGTCGCGGTAGGCCACGATCTCGGGATGACGATACAGGGCATTGGCGTCGAAGTTGAACTTGGCGTCGAGCGCCTTGATGCCGCCGTTGCCTTCGAGGATCAGCGGATTGATCTCGGCCAGGCTGGCGTCGGTTTCCATGTAGCAGGTGTAAAGCTTCTTCAGGGTATCCACGGCTTGCGCCAGGGAACCCGCCGGCACGCCTATGCCCTTGGCCAGTTCGCCGGCCTGGGCATCGGTAAGACCCGCGGCCGGATCGACGAAGACCTTGAGAATCTTCTCGGGAGTCTTGTGCGCGACTTCCTCGATGTCCATGCCGCCCTCGGAGGACGCCATCATGGCGACCTTCTGCGTGGCGCGGTCGGTCAGGGCTGCAACGTAGTATTCCTTCTTGATGTCGGCGCCCTCCTCGATCAGCAGGCGACGCACTTTCTGGCCTTCGGGCCCGGTCTGGTGGGTCTTGAGCTGCATGCCAAGGATGGCGTTTGCGTAGGTCCGGACCTCGTCGGGGTTCTTGGCGACCTTCACGCCGCCGCCCTTGCCGCGACCGCCGGCGTGGATCTGGGCCTTTACCACCCAGACCTTGCCGCCGAGAGTTTCCGCCGCCTTCACCGCCTCGTCGACGGAAAAGCAGGGAATGCCGCGCGGGACCGTCACGCCGAATTTCTTCAGGAGTTCCTTGCCCTGATATTCGTGGATCTTCATGCGTCTTCCTTGTTGTATGTGCTGCGTTGATCGGGGGCCGGCAATTGAACTCGATTCGGGTGCCAGTCTTGTTGCCGCAGAGCCAGCGCGTACCCTACCGACGGGCTGTTTCCGAAGTGGTTGTGCGCCGCAGCAAGGACAGGACCGTGGCGCGATTGTTGCGGCGCGAAATACTAACATAAGCGTACTTAATGGAAGCTTACAAGCGAGGCTTCCGAATTTGCCGATTGGGGGGGGCAGGCAGCCGGCATAATGGCTTTGGATTCAATTTTCTACAGCGCGCCGATGTTCATTCGCCGGAGACTTCGATGGCCCATCCCGACTTTCTACTGGCCCTGGATCAGGGCACGTCCAGTTCGCGCAGCATCGTGTTCGACACGCAGGGCCGCGTCGTCGCCATGGCGCAGCGCGAATTCCGCCAGATATTCCCGCGACCCGGCTGGGTCGAGCATGCTCCGCAGGAAATCTGGTCCAGCCAGTTGGCCACCGCGCGGGAAGCCATGGCCAAAGCCGGCATCGGCGCCGCCGAAGTGGCCGCCATCGGCATCACCAACCAGCGCGAAACCACCCTGGTGTGGAATCGCAAGACCGGCGAACCGCTGTGCAATGCCATCGTCTGGCAGGACCGGCGCACCGAACCCGCCTGTGCCGAACTGCGCGCACAGGGCTGCGAAGCCATGGTCCGCGACAAGACCGGGCTGGTCATCGATGCCTATTTTTCGGGCACCAAGCTCAAGTGGATTCTCGACAACTTTCCGGGCGCAAGGGATTCCGCCCGTCGCGGCGAACTGGCCTTCGGCACCGTCGATACCTGGCTGGCGTGGCAACTGACGGGCGGCGCCGTCCACGCCACCGATGTCAGCAATGCCTCGCGCACCCTGCTGTTCGACATTCATCGCAATGAATGGGACGAGCAACTGCTCGCCCTGCTCGACATCCCGCGCGAAGTCCTGCCCGAGGTACATACCTCCAGCCATCTCTACGGCCATACCCGCGCCGACCTGTTTGGCGCGCCGATCGCCATCGGCGGCATTGCCGGCGACCAGCAAAGCGCGCTGTTCGGCCAGGCCTGTTTCAGCGCCGGACTGGCCAAAAATACCTACGGCACCGGCTGCTTCATGCTCATGCATACCGGCGAAACTTGCCTCTCCAGCAGCAACGGACTGATCAGCACCCGCGCCGCGCAGGCCACGACGACGCCGCAGTTCGCGCTGGAAGGCAGTGTGTTCATCGGCGGGGCGGTAGTGCAGTGGCTGCGCGACGGCCTGCAGGCGATCGAGGGCAGTGCGGCCATAGAGAATCTTGCCGAAAGCGTGCCGGACAGCGGCGGCGTGATCTTCGTGCCGGCCTTCACCGGCCTCGGCGCGCCCTACTGGAAGCCCGACGCGCGCGGCGCCATCCTCGGCCTGAGCCGCGGCACGACCGTGGCGCACATCGCCCGCGCCGCGCTGGAAAGCATCGCCTTCCAGAGCGCCGCGCTGTTGCAGGCCATGAGCCGCGATCTGGCGAACAGCGCCGGAGTGACGGAACTGCGCGTCGATGGCGGCGCCTGCGTGAACAACCTGCTGATGCAGTTCCAGGCCGACCTGCTGGGCATTCCGGTGGTGCGGCCGAGGGTCATCGAAACCACGGCGCTGGGCGCAGCCTACCTGGCCGGCCTGTGCTGCGGCGTCTTCTCAGGCCTCGACGAACTGGCCGCTCTCTGGCAGGCCGAGCGGACCTTCCATCCGACCCTGTCGCGCGAACGCGCCAATGAACTGATGCGGCGCTGGGAACATGCGGTGCAGCAGACGACGCTTCAATCGGCGTAGCGCCGGCGCCGACTCTTGAGTTGCGGCTGGATCAGCTGTCGCGCCGAGTTTCCTGCAGGGTCTTCAGGTCGGGCAGCTTGAGCCGCTGGCGATCCGGCTCGGCGACCGTCAGGGCCTCGACTTCGCGCATGCTGCCGTGGCAGCGTCCGACCAGGTCGTGGTAAACGCTGGTGCCCTCGATCTTCCACTTCATTTCGAGTTCGGTCAGCTCGCGCATCACCTTGGCCGGCACGCCTGCGGCCAGCATGCGCGGCGGAATTTCCAGTCCCGCTTTGACGAAGCTCTGCGCGGCGACGATGGCCGACTCGCCGACCACGGCATTGTCCATCACCACCGCGTTCATGCCGACCATGCCGTTCCTGCGCACGATGCAGCCGTGCAGGATGGCGCCATGGCCGATGTGGCCGTCTTCCTCGACGATGGTGTCGCTGCCGGGAAAGCCGTGCATCACGCAGCAGTCCTGCACATTGGCGCCTCTGCCTACGAACAGGCGGCCGAAGTCGCCGCGCAGGCTGGCGCATGGCCCGATGTAGGCCCGCGGACCGACATGCACATCGCCGATCAGCACGGCAGAAGGATGGACAAAGGCCGCGGGATCGACCACCGGCACGATGCCGTCGATTGCATAGACTTTCATTCGGGGTGGCCTCGTCAATACTGTGGGAAGTGATACATTTTCATTCTAAACTATTCCTTGCTTCTGTGTCACAATGAAACCGTCGCCGTTTCAACAATTTCCGCTCGTGTTACGTTAGCGCACCGCACAAGGCCGCGCCAGCGAAACCAGCCGCCATCAAAAACGGAAAGTCCCCCGGAGTCCCGCCGATGAACTACCAGCACATCCTTTTCTCCCTCGAATCCGGCATCGCCCGCCTCACGCTGAACCGGCCCGACCGGCTCAACAGCTTCAACGCCGACATGCATCTCGAACTGCGCGATGCCCTGCAGCGCATCCGTGACGGCGGCGCCCGCGTGCTGCTGCTGACCGGCGCCGGGCGCGGCTTCTGCGCCGGCCAGGACCTGGCCGACCGCAACGTCTCGGCCGGCGCCGATCCGGTCGACCTGGGATACACCATCGAAACCTATTACCGGCCGCTGATCCTCGGCCTGCGCGCACTCGAAATGCCGATCATCTGCGCCGTGAATGGCGTCGCCGCCGGCGCCGGCGCCAGCATTGCGCTGGCTTGCGACATCGTGATCGCGGCACGCTCGGCCAGCTTCATCCAGGCCTTCTGCAAGCTCGGCCTGGTGCCCGACGCCGGCGGCACCTGGGCGTTGCCGCGCCTGGTCGGCACCGCGCGCGCCATGGGCCTGGCCATGCTCGGCGACAAGCTATCGGCGGAACAGGCCGCAGACTGGGGCCTGATCTGGAAATGCGTCGATGACGACCAGCTGTTGGCCGAAGCCGAGAAGCTCGCCGTGCACTTCAGCACGGCGCCGACCAAGGGCCTAGCCCGCACCAAGCAGGCGATCTATGCCAGCGGCGGCAACAGCCTCGAACAGCAACTCGACCTGGAGCGCGCCAGCCAGCAGGAACTCGGCTTCGGCCACGACTACCGCGAGGGCGTCGCCGCCTTCATGGAAAAGCGCAGCCCCCAATTCACCGGCGAATGATCATGGCCATGACCCCGCAACAAATCGCCGAACGCTGCACCGAAATCATGTGGCCGGACGACCACGCCGCACAAGGCCTCGGCATCAATATCGAGAGCACCACCCCGGGTGCCGCCACGGTCAGCATGAAGGTGCGCCAGGACATGGTGAACGGCCATGGCATCTGCCACGGCGGCTTCATTTTCGCCCTGGCCGATACCAACTTCGCCTATGCCTGCAACAGCTTCAACCACCGCGCGGTGGCCGCCGGCGTCGATATCAATTTCATTGCCCCGGCGCATCTTGGCGATACACTGACGGCCGTCGGCAGCGCCCGCCACCAGGGCGGCCGCAGCGGCATTTACGACATCGAGGTCACGAACCAGGAGGGCAAGACCATTGCCATCTTCCGCGGCCGCTCCACCCGCATCAAGGGACACTTTTTCGACGAAGGCGAAACGGCATGAAGCACGAAGCATTTATCTGCGACGCAATCCGCACCCCGATCGGCCGTTACGGCGGCACCCTGGCCACGATCCGCACCGACGATCTGGCCGCACTGCCGATCAAGGCCCTGATGACGCGCAACGGCAAGGTCGACTGGAGCGTGGTCGAGGACGTGATCTACGGCTGCGCCAACCAGGCTGGCGAAGACAACCGCAACGTGGCGCGCATGGCGGCTCTGCTGGCCGGCCTGCCGGTCGCCGTGCCCGGCGCCACCATCAACCGCCTCTGCGGCTCCGGCATGGATGCCGTGGGCACGGCCGCGCGCGCGATCAAGGCCGGCGAAACCGCACTGATGATCGCCGGCGGCGTCGAAAGCATGAGCCGCGCCCCCTTCGTCATGCCCAAGGCCGACAGCGCCTTCTCGCGCAGCAACGCGGTGTATGACACGACCATCGGCTGGCGCTTCGTGAACAAGCTGATGAAGCAGCAGTACGGCGTCGACTCGATGCCGGAAACCGCCGACAACGTCGCCGCCGAGTTCAAGATCGGCCGCGCCGAACAGGATGCCTTCGCCCTGCGCTCGCAGCAGCGCTGGGGCGCCGCCAACGCAGCAGGCTTCTTCAAGAGCGAGATCGTCCCGGTCGAGATTGCGCAGAAGAAAGGCGATCCCAAGATTTTCGACACCGACGAGCACCCGCGCCCCGACACCACGCTGGAACAGCTTGCCAAGCTGAAGGGCATAAATAACAAGCCCGGCGGCCCCGACCTGACCGTGACCGCGGGCAATGCCTCGGGCGTGAATGACGGCGCCTGCGCGCTGCTGATCGCCTCGGAAGCGGCGGCCAAGGCCCATGGCCTGACGCCGAAGGCGCGCGTCGTGGCCATGGCCACGGCCGGCGTGGCGCCGCGCATCATGGGCTTCGGCCCGGCGCCGGCAGTGAAGAAACTGCTGGCGCAGGCCGGGCTGCGCCTCGACCAGATGGATGTCATCGAACTCAACGAAGCCTTCGCCGCCCAGGGTCTCGCCGTGACGCGCGACCTCGGTCTGGCGGACGACGATGCGCGCGTGAACCCCAACGGCGGCGCCATCGCCATCGGCCATCCGCTGGGCATGAGCGGCGCGCGCCTGGTCACCACGGCCATGTACCAACTGCAGCGCACCGGTGGCCGCTACGCGCTGTGCACCATGTGCATCGGCGTCGGCCAGGGCATCGCGCTGATCATCGAACGGGTCTGACACGCCGGGTCGATGGCCGCCGACCATTTCTCGGGCCACGCCGCCGATTACGCCAGGGCCCGGCCCAACTATCCCCCGGAACTGTTCGCCTGGCTGGCGCAGCAATGTCCGGCGCAGGCTCTGGCCTGGGACTGCGGCACCGGCAACGGGCAGGCGGCGCGGGCACTGGCCGGACATTTCCGGTGCGTCCACGCCACCGACCTTTCCGCCGAGCAGTTGGCACAGGCGCAGCCGCACCCGCGCATTGCCTATCGCGCGGCGCCGGCCGAAGCCAGCGGACTGGCGGATGGCAGCTGCGATCTGGTCACGGTCGCCCAGGCCCTGCACTGGTTCTGCAACGAGTCCTTCTATGCCGAGGTCAGGCGCGTGCTCAAGCCGGGCGGCGTGCTGGCGGCATGGACCTACACCTTGCTGCGGGGCGACCCGGAACTCAATGCCGTCATCGAGGATTTCTACCGCAACACGGTCGGCCCCTGGTGGCCGCCTGAGCGGCGCTGGGTCGACCTGGCTTACCGCGAGATGCCTTTCCCCTTTGCCGACATCGCCGCCCCCGACTTCGAAATACGGCTGGAATGGACCCTGGACGATCTGCTCGCCTACCTGCGCACCTGGTCGGCGACCCAGCGCTACATCAAGGATAAGGGCAGCGATCCCTGCATTGAACTTGGTGACCGACTGCGGAAAATCTGGCCGGACGCCGAAGCCCGGAAGTCCATAATCTGGCCCATTGCCCTACGCTGCGGGAGACTCGAATGAATACTGAAATCGCAAGCTCGATTGCCACCTCGGTTGCGACATTGGGTGGCGGCTGCTTCTGGTGCCTCGAAGCCGCTTTCGTACAACTGGCCGGCGTCGAATCGGTGGTCTCGGGTTATGCCGGCGGACCAGGGGAAAATCCGGACTATGGCAGCGTCTGCAACGGCACCACCGGCCACGCGGAGGTCGTGCAGGTGCGCTTCGATCCGGCGACCATCGACTACCGCACGCTGCTCACGGCCTTCTTCGCCATCCATGATCCGACCACGGTGAACCGGCAAGGCAACGATATCGGCAGCCAGTACCGCTCGGTGATCTTCACCCACGACACCGCCCAGGAAAAAATCGCGCGGGATCTGATCGCGGAACTCGATGCGGCGAAAATCTGGCCCGCGCCGATCGTGACCGCCGTGTCGCCGGCGCCGACTTTCTGGCGCGCCGAGGACTACCACCAGAACTACTACGCCAACAATCCGCTGCAGGGCTATTGCCAGGCCGTCGTCGCGCCGAAGGCTGCCAAACTGCGCAAGGTGTTCGCCGGGCGCCTCAAGCCCTGACTTACATTCGGGCTATTCCGCATCCGGCTGCAAGGCCGGCACGGACTTGGCAAACGCCGGCAGCGTCAGGCAGTGTTCGTGGATGCGCATCACCGTCGGCACATGATCGAGCCGGGCCTTGAAGCGTTGCGCGTTGAAAATCTGCGGCACCAGGCAGATGTCCGCCAGGGTCGGTGCATCACCATGGCAACAGGCGCCGGTATGCGGATCATTGGCCAGCATGGCTTCGACCGCGGCCAGCCCGGTTTCCACCCAATGGCAGTACCAGGCGTGCCTCTGCGCTTCGGTAATGCCCAGCGTCTTGCTCAGGTAGCCGAGCACGCGCAGGTTGTTGAGCGGATGGATCTCGCAGGCAATCGCCAGTGCAATCGCCCTGACCCGCGCCCGGCCGGCCGCATCTTGCGGAAGCAACGGAGGCTGCGGCCGCGTCTCGTCGAGGTACTCGATGATGGCCAGCGACTGCGTCAATACGCTGCCGTCGTCGTCCAGCACGGGCACCAGCGCAGCGGGATTCATCGCCCGGAATCCGCCGGCAAACTGCTGGCCGCCATCTTTCAGCAAATGCACCGGAACGTACTCGTAGTCGAGACCCTTCAGCGCCAGCGCAATGCGCACGCGAAAGCTGGCGGAACTGCGAAAGTAGCTGTAGAGCTGCATGGTCCTCCCGGGAAATCACAATTTGGAGGGCTTGCCAAGCCCTGCTCGAACGAAGCCTGCCTGCCTCGCAACGTCTAGAATAGCAGGACTCCAGCGCCCTCCGATTCGATGCCAAAGCCTGCCGCCACCTCCGATTCCAGTTGCCGAAAGCACATCCGCCGGGTTTGTGCCGCCTTGTCGGTGCTGACCCTGCTTCCCGTCGCGGTTGCCGTTGCCGCAGCGAATGAGCCGGGATTGCGGCGCAGCGAGCAACTGGATTTGCGCCGCCTGGGCAAAGTTTCCGAGGACGAGCGCTCCGTGCTGCGCATCGAATGGCGGGTAGGCCTGAGCGGAGCAGAGGAAGCGCGCAGCGTACAGGACATGCTCGACAACCTGCGGCGCGTCGAACAGACCATGGTTGCGCTCAGCCAGCTTGTACGCGACATGCCGGTACCAAAGCCGGCAGCGCCGGTTGCGGCGCAACCCGCGCCATCCGATGACCATGGCACACGGCTGTTGGTCGCCAACATTGCGGCAGCGTGCCTGGTCGCGCTCTGGTGGTTCCGTCGCCGGAAATCCGCCGAACCAGCGGCCACAAGGGTAGTCGGCAGGGCGGAGCAACGGCCGCTCATTGCGGCGCCGCCCCGGGCGCCGGTTGTCGCGACCGCGCCACCCGTGGCGCAACCCGCCCCCGTCGCCCCCGTCGCCCCCGTC